>NZ_CP061171.1:3883574-4530836 GCF_014692875.1 Pedobacter riviphilus
GAGCATTTAAAAAACCCATCTTTAGTCGAAATCAGAAAATATTACGATAAATATTATGTGCCTAATAATATGGCCCTAATTATGAGCGGTGATATTAATTATGATGATTTAATCAAAAAAATCGACAAAGATTTTGCCTACATGGTCCCAAAACCTTTGTCGCTTTATAATCCTGCACCAGAAAAACCATTAACGCAGGTTCAAACGGTTGATATTTACGGTCCAAGTGCAGAAAACTTATATGTTGCTTACAGGGGTTTTGCCCAAAATACGCACCAAAGTTTATTGTTAGATTTAATCGGCAGCATTTTATCCAACGGTAAAGCGGGTTTAATGGATATCAACATCAATAAACAGCAAAAAATGTTGAGGGCAGGTGCCGGTTATAACTCGATGAAAGATTATGGAATCTTCATTTTATCTGGCTCACCTAAAGCCGGACAAAGTTTAGAAGAAGCGCAAAAATTATTGTTAGAGCAGGTAGAATTGCTTAAAAAAGGCGAATTCGATGAAAGTTTGATTAAAGCAACTGTTGCGAACATCAAATTAGCTGAATTACAAAGCTTCGATAATAACGATGTGCGAGCAGATTTCGCGATGAATGCTTTTATCCAAAACCGCGGTACAGAATGGGATAAAACCCTGGCATCAACTGACGCAATGGCTAAAGTAACCAAAAAAGAAATTGTAGATTTTGCCAATAAATTTTTCATCAACAACTATGTTTCCATCTTAAAACATAAAGGCGAAGATAAGAGCATTGTTAAAGTAGAAAAACCAGCCATTACGGCGGTAAAAACAAATGCTAATGAGGTTTCTCCATTTACAAAAGATATTATTGCTGCTCCGGTAAAACCGATTGCGCCTAAGTTTTTAGATTATACCAAAGATCTTAATTTCGGTAAAGCAGGCATTGCTGATGTAATTGCAGTTCAAAACACCGAAAACGGAATTTTCCGTTTAGGCTACCGTTTTGATATGGGCTCTTACAATTATAAATTATTGCCTTATGCTGCCCAATATTTAGCATTCTTAAGTACTGATAAATATTCGGCAGAAGATATCAGCAAGGCTTTTTACAACATCGCCTGTACCTATAGCATCAATGTAGGTACCGATGTAACTACAGTTTCGATCAGCGGTTTACAAGAAAACTTTGATAAAGCTGTTGCCTTGGTAGAAGATGTACTGGCACATTGCAAACCAAACGAAAAAGCCTTAGAAGATTTAAAAGGACGTTTGTTAAAATCAAGAGATAACGCAAAATTGAACAAAAGTTCGATATTGAGTGGTTTAATGAGTTATGCACAATATGGTTCTGATAACCCTTTTAATTATGGATTAAGCAATGATGAGATCAAAAATATGAAATCGGCAGATTTGATCTACATCTTACATAACCTTACCAATTACAAACACACCATTACTTATTACGGTCCTAAAACTTTGGCAGCATTTTCTGCTGATATTGTAAAAGCACATCCGTTGGCTAAAGAATTTACTGATGCTGCACCGATTAAGAAATTTGTGTACACTAAAACCGATTCGAACAAAGTTTACTTTGCTGATTATGATATGGTTCAGGCAGAAATCCGTTGGGTACGCAACAGCGGTTTGTACGATCCGGCCAATGCAGCCAAGATTGCCTTATTCAACAATTATTTTGGGGGCGGTATGGGTTCAGTAGTATTCCAAACCATCCGCGAATCTAAAGCTTTGGCTTATTCTACCTTTGCAGTGTATTCTTCTCCAAACACTAAAGAGAAAGAGAATACCGTTATCGCTTATGTAGGTACACAGGCAGATAAAATGAATGAAGCAGTTGCTGGTATGAACGAGTTATTAACCACTTTACCTGAGTCGGATAAGTCATTTGCATTATCAAAAACCAATTCGTTAAATGGCTTAGAAACCAGCCGTATTACCAAAGACGGGATTATTTATACCTATTTGGCAGATAAAAAATTAGGTTTCGATCATGACTCTAGAATTGATGAATATGCAAACTTAAAACCATTAACTTTTAATGATGTAAAATCATTCCATCAAGCTAATCTTTCTGGTAAACCTTACAACTATTGTATCGTGGCTTCAGAAAAGAAAATCAACATGGCCGATTTAGCAAAATTTGGTCCGGTAACTAAATTAAACCTGGAGCAGATTTTTGGATACTAAAAAGGTAGAGGGTAGGAAGGCGGAAGGTTTAAGGTAGAACCTGATGCTTTAATATCAAAATTACCAGCGATTCCCGGAAACGGGGATCGCTTTTTTTGTTCGGGTAATTAGTTCACTAACAACAGGTTTAATTATTTAAATCGGTAACTATACACTAGGCGCTAATCTCTATACTCTAGGCTCAAAAAGATTTTTCGGGGCAGGTCTTCATATTATAGAATTAAAAATGCACCTTAATAATACAGAAGATAAGACTCGAGATGGCGCAAAAACAAACAACAACAACAACAACCAACATTGGAAGGCCTTAATAAAATTGCAGAATCCCTGAGTATGGATATCAGAGAGTTATTAAATCCGAGCGATTGTAGTAATAGCAGGATTAAGGCCATTAAGAAAAGTAAATGATACTAACATGGCGAAAAATGTCCTATGATCTCGTAAACATAGTTTCTCACTTGAAAAGCTTCACCTTACCGAAACAGAATCAGGACCGGTAATTTGTTCTGATCATACTTTTATTTTTTCTTCACAGCTTCTGCGACAGATTCGGCAGAGCCAAAGCCAAGGCGTTCAAGGAAATTGAATTTTTTGTCTGTTAGTCTTGGTAAACCTTTCCTGTTATAAATCCCTGAAAACCTATCCATGATATCAGTTATTATAGGCTCATTTACTCTTAGAATCAATTTCATTTTAGCAAACTGGATCTGCTGCAGTGTTTTGACAGATCTTAAATTTACAACAACATGCTCATCCGCCAAGCCTGCATAATATAACATATAGAATCCCGGATTTTTGGCATAAAAATCCTTTATATCCCTCATTGATTTCCATTCTTTGCTGCCGTTTAAGCCTGCTTTATTGATGAGGTACGGTGCCTCTTTGTCTTTATAATCTTTAGGGACGTAATTTGACGGATATGTTTTCTCATTAAACTCAATACATTCCAATACCGTAAATCCCTCACCTTTTACCTGGGCGATATCACACTCCGGAGTAATTACAAGTAAATATTTAATTTTTTCTTCATTTGGAATTTCATAAATATTTCCGGTCCAAATCGGATGGCTTTCCAATATGCCTGATGTATTATACAAAAAGTTGAAGCCCTTGATAATGCTTTTATTGAGGTCATGATTGACCTCTTCTCCTTCAACGGGCGGTGGAGGAGGTGTATAATTTGAAGAAATAACGTGCTGCCTTAATAGCCCTAGTAAAAGACTGTTTAAAGTCAGGTTGATATGCTCTTTCGAATCAAGATCCTCTTTCAAAATATTGTAAAATTTATCCCATGTTTTAGTTCTGACATCCATAAACGGGCTTAGAGCAATATCTCTTGCTTTATTCAGGCTACATTCAAACTGAGTGATCAATTCATGCGAAAATTTATCTGATAATATTTTAAGCAGATCCTCTTGAATGGTTTCAATTTCCTTGTTAAATGAAACTGCATAATTGTTGAGAAAATTCAGTTCTTTATGATTTTTTACCCTATCCTCTTCAAGCTCGGCTATCCACTCTTTTTTAATATCATCCCATTTTTCAGCATATGATGAGTTGATTGCAAGAAAAAAATACCCAAAACATTTAATGGCATTTAGTATAATCGCTTTAACCATCGCAATATCCCCTTCCTCTACTTCACCTGATTCATCAAGATCAAGATCCAAAACTAGTAGTCGCACGTTTTGGTAGTGCTTCATCTTTTGAAGCAATGATCCAAGATCAGATGTATCAGTTATGGCTGAGAAAAAATATCCGTGGTTGTCAAACAATGATTTAAGCCTTAGGAAGTTGGAACGCTGAACTTTCTGCGCCACATCCTGCGGCTCATCTTTATAACAAAGGTTGAACTGATCGTCAATTACTAAAATATTACCTGGAAAGAGAGACATAAATTTATTGTTTTAAAATATGATTTCTAATACAGCACCACTATCGTTATAACCGTGTAGGCTTGCATCGATTCTTGTTAGAATTTCCTTGACAAGATATAACCCAAGGCCGAGGCCATCTGTTTTTCTGCTATAATATGGCTCAGTAAGCAGTTCAAAAGGGTCTTTAAATCCATCACCATTATCTTTGATAATCAAAAAAGGCCGGTTTTCATTGTTGATTCCTGATGTAATTATTATTTGAGGCTGAAAATCTACATTGTTGTTGCGCATTGCAATTTTTTTGGCTCTCAGCCAATACACGGCATTATCCACGATATTCAGCACTGCAGTATTAAGAAGCCCAGGGAGTGCTTCAACATTTATTTCTTTTTCCCCGTGGTAAATCAGGTTGATATTATATTTTTCCAGATCACCTTCTTTTAAGATTTTTACGTTGCTTACAACGGTAGTGAGGTTTACCTTTTGCCTTTTTTGACGTGACATAATTGAGGATACAGCTTTCACAATATCTTCAGTATCGCGGAGCTGCCTTGCGAGCTCTCTCAGGTATTTATCTTCGATTACAGCATTACGTTCAATGTCCTCTATAACGTGTTTTATTGACGAAAGTCTGATTTTCATTTCATGAATCGGAAGGCTATAAGAAATTCCTATTGCTGCAGCCATCATGTATCTTTCAAGAACATCATTGATTTTTTCATGATATTTCTTCTCAATGACATCGACGGTCTGTTTATATAACCCGTTGTGATTGTTGTGTTCTATTTCGGATCTTAACTTATCGATGTTCTGTGTAACAACGTCCATTGAATTGTTATTTGTGGAAACGCTGTCAATTTTTATTTTATCCGTTTTTCTTTCCTTGGCAAATATGGCCAATGATGAACTTACAAGATGATAAAACTGCTCATAGTTTTCATTTCTTATCAAGCCTTCCCTGTTAGACTGATCAGCAAGCATCTCATTCCATATTGAAGAGATATGCACAATCCCGAAAATCTGATTTCTAGATACTGTTCTCTGTTTGGGAGCGTTTAGCCTAGTCAGATCCAGTTCAAGCCAGTCGTTATCCGGTTCGCCGTATGGCCATACCCGGAAATTGTCTCGATAGATCCGGACACCGGTATTCGGCTTAATTATATTTTTGTAATAGTCTGCTAGTCCGGCAACTTTTAAAGAGGCAGAATCAAGATCCCAAGCATAAAAACTTACCTCAAAGTTTCCCGGAGTGTTTCTGTCATTCAAAGGGTGTTCTTCAGACCATTCAAGATCATATTCATTAAGGTTTTCTTCCTTAGCTGTTACGGTTCTTTGAATGTCCTTATAGCCCGCCCGCCTGAAATCATAGTCGTATGTAATATTTCCGTTGGTGTCTATGATGCCTTTGAACTTATAAAATGCTGTTTCCAGTAGTTCATTAAAAGATTTAAGGTCGGAAATTTCGTTGTTTAATTTTATATCATTCGAAGTAATATTTATAGAAATACCTGGGTCATTGTAATTTCCGGCCTCATGATGGGAAGTATTTTTTGCGGCCACAGGGCTTTCTAACCCTTTGATCTTAAGTACAGCATCCATGACCGCCTTAGAGTTTTTCCAAGGATGAATGTTCGAGATCTTAATTATTGTCCCTGAGGATCTAAGGAACTCTTTTGGAGCTACTTTTGATACTGTAATAGGAATTTCCTCCAAATATTTATCTTCCGTGAATACGTTCCAGTCTATTTTTACTTTAGTTTCATAATCCAGAGGCTGCAGATCGCAGTCAAGCTTTGCTCTACTGGAAAGCTCAATATTATTGCCAAGGCGGTGTGCAGCAAAACGGCCGATGCCTTTTTCACCCAAAAGCCTCCTTTTGGAACAGATGCTGAATTTTTTGTTGATGGAATCTTTTTTATCGGGGGTTGCCGGTTCGAGCCATACATCCACAATTTTTTCATGGGTCATTCCCAATCCATCATCCCTTACAATTATCTCTCCTGATTCAGAAAAAATGTCATTTAGTTCAATATCAATATTTCGGGCATCGGCATCGTAAGAATTTTTTATGAGCTCTACAAGCGCAATAACGTCATTCGAAATCAGCTCCTGACCAATTACCTTTATAATCCTTGCACGGGGTCTGAAACTGTAATCGCCTGTAGAGATTATATTATTCATTATCAGGCTATTTGTATCTTCTTCAGAAAGTTCTAACTCTGCTAAAAATCGATTTTTTTCGGATTCGTCAGACAACAAAAATCCAAGGTAGGAGTCTTCAGAAATCTTGGTTAATATTATGAGCTGTCCCTCTTTAAAAGACCTGCCCATCCTTGTAATCCTATATTCGTTTCTTGTACCTTGACCATAATAGATGAAGCGGCATTCGGAAGTTGCACCGTCATACCATTGAATAGAAGCAAACTTTTCTTTATTTTCGCCTTTTTTGCCGGGCTCATCAAACATTAATTTGATAGAATTTTTTGGAATATATAACCCTGCCTGATGGGCACCGGTAGCACCGGCATCATTAGGACTTACAAATTTGCAAAAACTATATTGATGGGCTTTTACCGCAGCAATCGCACTTGATAACTCATCTGTCATGTCTTGATTAGATTCCATTTAAATTAAATATATAAAACAAAGCCGATTTATAACACATCCAGCTGTTTATTTGCAACCAGATTTATAAAATCCTTCAATGAAATTAAATTAACTTTTTGTGCTTCAGTATAAGTAACCAATAGAGGAGAAGGTATAACTAATTGTAAATTATTTGCCCTCATATCTTCTGTTTGATTCCAGCTAATTGCAGGTTCCAGCGTAATTAAATGCTTTTGAGGAATTCTTGCTGCTTCTGATAATACCTGTCGCCACCTGTCTTTAGCTGTTGTTTTGACGCCAAGCATAGAAAGCAGGTTAAAATCAAATTCATTATCATGATATTGTTTAGTGCCTGGAAAAACAAAATCAGGCTTATTATTTCTTTCCGTGATTCCGCCATGGGTATAAGCCAAATTATTAAGTTCGAAAATCAATGCCAGATTATGCTCGAAAGAAAACCCCGCCCTTGCCTTTCTCCGGTTTTGTATACTCAATGAAAAACTTATAAAATCGTCTACATCTTCCCCAAAACCTTTCTTTAGTTTTTCTTTTACCAAAGCTTTTTCGAGTGTTTTAAAAAGCAGTTCTTCGCGTATCATCCATTTTAATAACGTTTGATCAGGCTCTTCAATTGGTGAAACATCCTTTACTGTTGATCTCGAAAATTCAGAAAATATCTTAGTAGAAGGAAACGACCTACCGAATTTTTCGAGAATGAGCTCAAGGTAGTCAGGTAAAGTTTCTTCAAGCTCGAAACCCAGGGTTGATAAAATGTATCTCCCTGCAAAGCCGATATCCGTGTTGCTCGCTGATAAATCCTTAACAACGAGACGTGTGTCTAAATCAGCCAAGCCGAACAACCAGAGAAGTTGTTTTTCAGAGGTTGAGCCTTGAGGAGCCACAATAGTAGCCAGGTTATGATCATCGATTTTCGCAACAATAAGCAAATCGCCTGCGTTCGCAGTAGCAAAAATTTCATCTTCGGAATAATATAAGCGATATTCTGATCGTGTTGGGTGACTTTCCCGTGCATCATACCAGGTCATTTGGCCACTTACACTTTTTACTTTTTCTTCATCATCAAACAGGGAGATAAAGGTGGTGGCGAATGTAGTTTTATCAGGCCCGAAGATACGCTTAAAATCGCCGATTCCGTTAAGTTCGTGTTGGTGAGAGATTATTGATGACACCTCTACGATAGACAGTCTTTTCGCACCTATTGCCTTGAAGTATTTTGAGAGCATTCTTGTTATTATTCTGATTTTAACCTCTGTAATATTTGGTTTCCTACAGCCTGAATAAGTGGCATTACTACGGAATTCCCGAACTGCCTGTAAGCCTGATTGTCAGACACCGGAATTACGAGACTTTTCGTTTCGTCATATGTATTAATCGGATAGATGGGATAACCTTGTAAAGCTCCTGCCTCGTGTGGCGTTAATCTACGTGGATTTTTTCCTTCCTGAGCAATCAATATTTCTGCCCCATCTTTATAATACCTTGCGCTTATCGTACGGCTAATGCCATCTGGATTAGCTAAACCAAATCCAAATCCATTACCCTTCTCTTTATGCTTTTTAGCATATTCCTGCAAATAATTCCAGAGTTTGTCACTTAAGGTAAACTTTGATTCAACATTTTCCTGGAGAATGGTTTTGAGCTGTTGTTTTTCCTCCGGCAATTCTACCTGACTAAAATCGAATTTAACATTATCGCCATAAACACGTTTATCGAATCCAACCATTAAAGTTCTTTCACGGTGTTGGGGAACAAAATGTTTCCCATCGATTACTTTATGATCAAAGGAATAACCGAGTTCTTCCAGTGTTTCTTTGATAACCTTGAATGTTTGCTTCTTATCGTGTGACACTAGGTTCTTTACATTTTCTAGGAAGAATGCTTTTGGGCGGTGCTTTTCAATAATGTCTGCAATATGAAAAAACAGATTGCCTTGTTTTTCGTCTGCAAAGCCATGCAACCGGCCTAAACTAATTTTTTTCGAGACTCCTGCAATTGAAAAAGGCTGGCAAGGGAAGCCGCCACAAATAACATCAAATTCCTGAGGAATATATTGTTTGGTAGAATCTTTTGTGATATCGCCAAAAGGATACTCGCCATAGTTTGCAAAATAGGTTTGCTTAGAGTATTTGTCCCACTCGGAAGTAAATACACAACGACCGCCCAGATTTTGAAGGGCCATCCTAAATCCACCTATACCTGCAAACAAATCTATAAATGTGAATAACTCTTTTCCTTCTTTTGGGCCGGGAAAGGGAACACTGGTATTTCCGAACAGCTTTTGCTGAATTGCCCGATAAAGATTATCCAGATTTGGTTCTTCCACCAAATGCGTAAATTGCTCAACAACATCCAGCGCGTTGCCATATATGGGTTCATTTGTTGAATGATAGTGTGTTAACAAAGCCAAATCATTATCCTGCGGAAGGATTACTTTAGTCGATTTTTTACTTTTTGATTTATAAACTACTTTATCTTCCATACTATCTCCTTCAATTAACACAAACTAGATATTTTTTTTGGTTTGGCCGGGCTAAAATTTTCAACACCTAGCTGCAAATATAGCGTATTACTAACTAAATTAGTAGAATTTATGTCCTGAGTGCCATTTTAGATAATGTTGACAATAACAGGTTGAGTCAGGTAGGCCAGAAGATTAGTAAGTGTTGTAGATTTTTGTTTAGGCTTCAATTCACATTCCCATATCTCTATAACCTGCCAACCTGCATTTTTTAATGATTCGATATTAGAGCTATCTTTAGTTTTATTACCATTAATTTTGTTTAGCCACCATTCAGTTTTAGTTTTTGGGATTACATAATATCTGCATTGATCATGACCATGCCAGAAGCAGCCCTGTATAAATATAACAGTTTTGTATTTTGGCAACGCAATATCGGGCTTGCCTGGTAAATCTTTAACATGGAGGCGATATCTGAAACCATTGGCATGCAGAAACCGGCGCACGAGCATTTCGGGTTTGGTATTTTTGCCCTTGATGCGGCTCATGTTATATGAGCGGGTTTCTTTGTTGTGTACGTCTGCCATCGTAATATAACAATGTACAATCATTAAAGTTGGTCGATATTTGATCAATATATTGCAGTTAGATGATCCCGCATCTTAACGGTCAACAGCTAAGCATATTTCAATGTGCTCAAGATCTCATTTATCGAAAATTTAGCCCCGCAAACAAACTCATCGGCTGCACCATAATAAATCGTTAATTCATCTCCGTTAACGATGTGGCCATTTGTAAATACTACTTCACCAAAGAAACCATGCAGTTCGTAATCCTCTTTTGGTACCATAATCGGATTTTCGGTTCTAGCCAGCACTTTCGATGGATCATTTAAATCCATTAGAAATGCACCTAAACAATACTGATGTTTTTCATTTGCTCCGTGATATATTTCGAGCCATCCTTCTGCGGTTTTTATAGGTGCTGCACCGGCGCCCACACGGGCACTATCCCAGAGGTTAGGTCTGGTTTTAATAATACACCTGTGTTTGCCCCAATGAATCCCATCCGGAGATTCGGCCAGCCAGATATAATTACCACCCAAAGCTACACTGCTGGGGCGGTGCAAAGCGTAAAATTTACCATTAACACATTCTTCAAATATGGCGCAGTCTTTATTGTGGGGAGGGATAATCATACCATAACGCTGAAAGTTTTTCCAATCTTCTGTAGTCCGCATCCCCACACCAACGCCATGCTCTGAAACAGCGGTATAGGTTAAATAATACTTATCTCCTATTAAAGCTACTCGGCAGTCTTCAATTCCAAACATTTCATCTTTGCCCTCTCCCTGTAGCAAAGGAAAGCCTTCGGGTTCATCAAAATGAATACCATCAGCGCTACAAACCAATCTTAAATGAGATAGTGTGGTTAGGTAATCAGTTCCTTTGTAAGTGATCACTCTCGGGTCGCTGGCATTGAGACCCGGATCGTTTTCTTCGATGGCTATAATTTCTATCCCAGCTTCGTTTAATACCGGAAACGAAATGATGCCTTCCTTTTGCTTTGGTCTTTCGGCTACACGGATCAATAGCCAAATTTTCCCTTCAAACTTAAAAACGCCGGGGTTTAGCAGACAAACAATCTCCAGTCCTTCCCTACTGGGTACGAGATCTTTTGGAGATAATATCGGATTTTGACGAAACCGCTGGGCAATATCGGCCATAAAATGATTTTAAAACAAACAGACGACCAAAATTTTGACCGCCTGTTTTGCTATTGAATTGATATTATAATGAGTTTATCCATTTAACAAGCTCATTTCTTCCTTTTCCTGTTTTTTGTTGCAGTTTCCCCAACAATTCATCGTCTTGACCTTCTACATGTTTTAAATCATCATCAGTTAAATCAGCATAAGCTTGTTTAAGCTTTCCTTTTATTTCATTCCACTTTCCTTTTAATTCTAACTTATCCATGCTCGTGTTTTTCGTGGGCTATAATGTATTTTATCCATTAATTAACATTCTTATCTCCTTTTTGTTTCGTTTTTTTAGCCCTTTACCTAAAAAACTTAGCTTATTCTACTTTATTCCCGAAGGTTTTATGTATATTTTAATTATATTAACCGTATCATTTCTATTCATAATTAAACATTACTAATTAAACTACCAATTTGATGAAAAAACTACTCTTAAGTATGATTTTATCACTTAGTGTAATTTCGTTTGCTTTCGCACAAGGCAAAGTAATTACCGGAAAAGTGACGTCAACCTCAGGACCAATTCCTGGCGTTAGCGTATTTGTAAAAGGCTCACCAGCTAATGGCACACAGAGCGATGCCTCGGGAGCTTTTAAATTGACTGTTTCGGATGACGCTAAAACACTTGTTTTTAGCTTTATCGGTTACAAAACCAAAGAAGTGCCTATTACAGGGCAAACCATTAATGTAAGCCTCGATGAGGAAAATAATACCTTATCTGATGTAGTTGTGGTGGGTTACGGTACGCAGAACAAACGTGATGTAACAGGATCAATTGCGAAGGTTACAGCAGCCGATTTAAAGGACAGACCTTTAACAACCATCGAAAGTGCTTTACAAGGTAAAGCACCTGGTGTATTTATCAACTCGGGTAGTGGTAAACTGGGGCAGGCACTTCAAATTCGGGTTAGGGGTATTTCTTCTATTTCGGCAAGTAACCAGCCATTATTTGTAATAGACGGAGTCCCTATTGTGAGCGATGCATTGGGAACTTACACGGAGGCAGATAATCCATTAGCTGCAATTAGTCCAGATGATATTGAATCAATGGAGGTTTTAAAAGATGCGGCCTCTGCAGCAATTTATGGCGCCAGAGGTTCAAATGGAGTTGTATTAATCACCACTAAAAAAGGTAAGCAAGGCAGAACCAATATAGATTTTGGCTACTACGCTGGCTTTAGTGATCCAACAAAAAAAGGAGAGTTCTTAAATGCTGCACAATACAAACAGTTAATGGAGGAATCTTTCAAAAACGTTGATTACAACGGATATAATAATTCTTCTGAGTTATGGAAAGATTATACCGGAACAAATGACTGGGATGGTACAGCTGATGCAAATTGGGTAAACGCATCTTTTAGAAGAGGTCATGTACAACAATATAACTTAAATATAAATGGTGGCGATGCTAAAACTCGCTTTTTAATATCTGGTAATTATAGCAACAATGACGGAATTATAGTAAGTAACCGTTATGTGCGTACAGGTGGTAGAATGAGCTTAGATCATACTGTTTCTAAAATTTTAGATATTGGTGGAGCAATAAATATCTCTAAGGTTGACAATTATCGTATCCCTACGGATAATGCATTTTCAAATCCTCTCCAGTTAAATGCACTGCCTCCAATTCAACCCATATATGATGCATCTGGTGAGCTGAACAATAAGACGGTTTATTATAACTCATTAATTGATATCTCCAATGGGAGCAACTTATCTACTACCTACAGAACTTTTGCTAATGCCTATGCAAGTTTAAAAATTACACCCGAACTAGTTTTTAGAAGCGAATATGGTTTTGACTTTAATAATCTGGAAGAAGAACAATATCTGGGTTCGAAAACACAAGATGGTGGTAGTACAAGCGGATACGGAAATGATTACAATGCAAAGTCAATTAATTTTAATACTAACAACACCTTAAATTACACCAAAGTATTTAATCAGAAACACAGTTTAAATGTATTAGGCGGTTTTACTTTCCAAGATACTAAATTTAGATATGGAACAGTTACAGGAACAGGCTTCCCGTCCGATAGATTTGTTAAAATTGCAAGCGCAGCAACAATTTCAGCGGGAAGTTCATTCGAAACTGAATACTCATTTGTATCATATTTAGCTAGGGTAAATTATAAATATGATGACAAATATTTGGTAAGCGCATCTGTTAGAACGGATGGTTCATCTAGATTTGGTGCTAATAACAGATACGGAACTTTCCCAGCGGCCTCTTTAGGCTGGATTGCTACTAATGAAGATTTTTTAAAAGAAAGCTCTTGGTTAAGTTTATTAAAAGTTAGAGCAAGTTACGGATTAACTGGAAACGCAGAAATTGGAAATTTTGCATCCAGAACATTGTATGGCGGGGTTAATTATGCAGGTACGGCAGGTACACTTCCAAATCAGTTAGGAGATCCTAATTTAACATGGGAGAATACATCCAACTTTAATATAGGTTTAGATTTTGGATTCTTATCAGATAGAATTACAGGTACAATTGAAGCCTACAAGAAAAAAACTACAGATTTATTGCTTAATGTTCCAATTGCAGCAACTAATGGGTTTACTTCCATTACTCAAAATATTGGAGATATGCAAAATAAAGGTTTGGAATTCTCATTAAACACCAGAAACTTTATTGGAGCATTTAAATGGAGTACATCATTCAATATTGCCTTTAATAGAAATAAAATTCTTCGTTTAGTAGATGGCCAGCCAATTTTTACTGGCGGTAGATTCTTAGGAAGGATTGCAGAAGGCGAACCGTTCGGATATTTTTACGGTAAAGCTTATGCAGGGGTAGATGCAAACAATGGCGATGCACTTTACTATGTTGATGCAAGCCGTACAACAACTACAAATAATTATAACGCCGCGCAAAACCAAAAACTGGGTGATCCAAACTCAAAATACTATGGTGGATTTGGAAATCATTTCTCATTCAAAAATTTTGATTTAGATATTCAAACTCAATTTGTTAAAGGAAATGATATTTATAATATGGCCGGTGGTTTTCAATCTGCAAATGGTGATTATTTCGACAATCAAACAATCGATCAGTTAAATTACTGGACGCCTACAAATAGAATTACAACGATCCCTCAACCAAGATTTGATTCTGCAAACGGAACAAGACCTTCATCAAGATATATTCAAGATGGTTCTTATTTAAGGGTAAAAAGTGTTGTTTTTGGGTACAATTTACCTAAAGAGTTTATCACAAAGTATAAACTACAGAATGTAAGAATCTATGCTTCAGCACAAAACCTGTTTACCATTACAGGCTATAAAGGATATGATCCTGAAGTAAATACACCTGCGGGAACTTCTCTTCAAACAAACAATATCCAGATTGGACACGATTTCTATACGCCGCCACAGGCCAGAACGATAACTTTTGGAGTAAATATTGGGCTTTAATGGATATAAACATTAGAATTATGAAAAATTATTATAAAAATATATTGGCTGCAGCTCTTATTATTTTAAGTGCATCCTCGTGTAAAAAACAGCTAGAAATCGAGCCAAAACAATCGATTTCTTCAGATGTAGCTTTATCTACCACCGCTGATGTTCAAAATGCTCTTATAGGCGCTTATACTGTATTAGCCACAGGAGATTTATATGGAACAAATCTTGTTTTTCTTCCGGATATCTATGCGAGTAATAACTATTTAAACTGGACAGGTTCATTCAGCACTTATAGGGATATTTCTAATAAGGCAATCATTTCTACGAATGGAGATGTATTACGAACTTGGGTTTCTGCTTACAAAGCGATAAACGTAGCCAATACTGTACTCTCTGCAACCGGAGTTGTAAGCAACGCCGCTACTAAAGACATCATTGAAGGCAAAGCTTTATTCATCCGGGGGATTATGCATTTTGAACTGGTGAGGCTTTATGCCCAGCCCTTTGATGCAACCGGAACTAACACTGGTTTAGGTGTTCCAATCATCACAAAAGCCGTACAATCAACCAGTGATATTGTAACGAGTGTTCCAAGAAATACAATTGCAGAAGTTTATACCGCTGTAGAAAATGATCTTAAATCATCAATTACCAAACTCAGTGCTGTTAATGAAAAATATGCCTCAATGGCCTTTTTAGCCCGTGTGTATCTCCAGGAAGGGAAGTATGCTTTGGCCAGAGACCTTGCAAACGACATTATTACAAATAGTCCATACACTTTAATAACCAATTCTTTGGAAGCTCCATTCAGAACCAAAAACTCAAGTGAGGGCATTTTTGAAATTCAACAGAACGAGCAAAGTAACGCCGGATCTTCAAATGATGGATTGGCAACTTTTTATGCTAGTTACGAAAACTCAACCGGAGGTAATGTTGGTCGCGGAGATGCAAATGTTAACACAACTTTTTATGATTCTTTTGAAGCCGGTGATAAAAGGCAAACTGATTTAATTTATACCGGTACTGGAGCAAAAACAGGCTTATTTACAAAAAAATGGTATGACTATTTTGGAAATATACCCGTAGCACGTATTACTGAGCAATATTTAATTAGGGCTGAGTGTAATTTCAGATTAGGTACCGCTATCGGGGCTACACCAGCTAATGATATCAATACTTTAAGAGCGAGAGCAGGTTTGGGAACAGTGGTGCCAACGCTAGCCATAATTTTGAATGAACGTGAAAAAGAACTAGATTTTGAAGGTTTCAGACTGCATGATTACAAACGTACAAAACGTTCTCTTGGCACTTTCGCGTACAATGATCCAAAATTGGTTTTTCCTATCCCTGATCGCGAATTAACTGCTAATAAAGCATTGGTTCAAAATACTGGGTACTGATTTACTAAATATTAAAATATGCCTTTCAAAAATCGAAAGGCGTATTTTAAGTAAAACAATCACTACTATCCCATTAAGTATACTTTTTTGAAGTTATCAAAGTTTCCTTCATAAAGACGCGTTTTTTTGAAAAGAAATATGACAATGACAAGGTATCTAAAAACGTTTTTCATGTTAGAACCGATTCAAAATCCGAGATACTTAAAATAAGCATAAAAAAGAAATGGCCCCGAAAAATCGGGGCCATTTCTTTTTCTTAAAATTATGGTTAAAGCTTTTCGGCAGCCGCTATAATTTCTTCTACAACTCCCGGATCAAGCAGTGTAGAAGTATCACCTAAATTACTGGTATCACCTTCGGCAATCTTGCGCAGAATTCTGCGCATAATTTTGCCCGAACGTGTTTTCGGCAAACCAGAAACAAATAATATTTTATCTGGCTTTGCAATGGCTCCAATTACACGGGTAACGGTCTGCAATATATCTTTTTTAGATAAATCTGCTTCGCCATGCATGTCTGGATAAATAACAAAAGCATAAATCCCCTGCCCTTTTACATCATGTGGATAACCCACAACAGCACTTTCTACCACACCCGCATGCATATTAATGGCATTTTCTACTTCTGCAGTTCCAATTCGATGTCCTGAAACATTTAATACATCATCTACACGTCCGGTAATTCTATAATATCCATCTTCATCACGTAAACAGCCATCGCCGGTGAAATATAAATTATCGTAGGTAGAGAAATAAGTCTGTTTGCAACGCTCATGGTCGCCATAAGTAGTACGCAACATGCCTGGCCAAGGAAATTTAATGCAAAGATTACCCATTACTCCATTTCCTTCAATTTCATTCCCATTTTCATCAACTAAAATTGGCTGAATTCCTGGTAAAGGTAATGTAGCAAAACTTGGTTTAGTTGGGGTTACCGTAGCAATAGGCGAAATCATAATCCCCCGGTTTCTGTTTGCCACCAGGTATCAACAATAGGTGCTTTGCCTTGACCGATTTTTTCATCAAACCAATGCCATGCCTCTTCGTTAATTGGCTCGCCCACTGACCCCAAAACGCGGATCGAACTCAAATCTTTTCCATTAAGTGGGTCGTCGCCATAACTCATTAAAGAACGGATGGCTGTAGGTGCGGTGTATAAGGTATTTACTTTATGTTTTTCTACAATATCCCAAAAACGAGATGGGCTTGGGTAAGTTGGAATTCCTTCGAACAATACAGATGTTGCTCCTTGCGAAAGCGGCCCATAAACAATATAAGAGTGGCCTGTAATCCAGCCAATATCTGCTGTACAGAAATAAACCTCACCCGGCTGGTAATTAAACACATTTGAAAAGGTATAACCCGCATAAACCATATAACCACCACAGGTATGCACCACACCTTTGGGTTTTCCTGTAGAGCCAGATGTGTAGAGAATGAACAGCATATCTTCTGCATCCATTTCTTCCGCTTCGCAGATATCATTAACGTGTTTAACTTCATCTTCCCACCATACATCTCTACCTTTCAACATCGAAACAGGCGTACGGATATGGGTTAGCACGATACATTTCTCCACAGTTGGGCAACCAATCAAGGCATCATCAATTACATCTTTTAAAGGAATTTGTTTGTTTCCACGGTATGAGCCATCTGCAGTAATCACTACTTTACATTGCGAGTCGTTAATCCTATCGGCGATAGATTTAGCAGAAAATCCACCAAAAATAACCGAGTGAACGGCGCCAATTCTTGCACAGGCTAAAACAGCAATAGCCAGTTCTGGCACCATCGGCATATAAATACAAATACGATCGCCTTTTTTAGCTCCATTACGTTTTAAAACATTGGCAAAACGACAAACGCGTTCGTGCAACATTTTATAAGTATAGGTAACACTTTCTTCTTCTGGGTTATTCGGTTCCCAAACAATGGCTGGTTTATTTCCATTGGTAGCTAGGTGACGATCTAAACAATTTTCGGTGATATTAAGTTTTGCACCTTCAAACCATTTGATATTGGGTTCGTTAAAGTTCCAGGATAATACCTTGAACCAAGGCTTGCGCCATTGAAAGTTTTGCGCTACTTCGCCCCAAAACTGCTCTGGGTTTTCTACGCTTTTCTTATAATCTTCTTCGTATTGCTTAAAAGATGTAATTTGCATTGCTTGTTTTTATATTTTGGATTAGTGACGGCTAATTTAAATAAATAATAATAAGGAAAAACAGTCTAATCGTATCAAAATGAATATCAAACGTTTGCCAGGGAATAATTATTTCTTAACATATCCAATATATTAAGAATTTATAGTCGGCATAACAAACCTTTTATCGCCTACGGATATTAATTAACCTAAATTCGATAATTATTCTCGAAACCTTGTATGATAAGCACCATGTTATAAAGCCCGTGCTTCCTGCCAATTGAAAACCTGATTAAGCAAAGGCCGAGGCTGCTGTAACCGAAGAAGCAAAGGCGCGGCTTTCCTTAAAAAATCAACGACCACTTTAATCCAGAACCGCTATTAAATGCTTAAAATCAAAATTAACGATCTAAGCCAGGTTAATTATAAAAATAATTAGCTAGGCTATTGTCTTTTACAATTATTATTCAGATATTTGCACACTCTTAAAAAAATTAAGCGGACGATATTAACAACTATATTTACAAGTCATGTCAAGAGTTTGTGATTTAACAGGAAAAAAAGCAATGGTAGGTAACAACGTTTCTCACTCAAACGTTAAAACCAAACGCAAATTTTACCCAAACCTACAACTTCAGAAATTTTATATTCCTGAAGAAAACCGTTGGATTACGTTGAAAGTTTCTACTTCAGCGATTAAAACCATCAATAAAGTGGGCATTAGCGAAGCAATTAACCGTTTCGTAAAAAAAGGATTTTTGTAAAAAACATTAACTGTTGAGATTAACAGTTTTCAATTTATATTAAAATGGCAAAAAAAGGTAACAGAGTTCAGGTTATTTTAGAATGTACTGAACATAAAGAAAGTGGCATGCCAGGTATGTCTAGATATATTTCTACCAAGAACCGTAAAAACACTACTGAAAGATTAGAATTGAAAAAATTCAATCCAGTATTGAGAAAAGTAACCGTACATAAAGAAATTAAATAGGTTTAGAATAAAAGACCAAAGCTTAAAGACTAAAGCATTTGCAAGTCTCAAATCTAATGTCTGATATCTCAAATCTAATAATTAAAATTATAAGAACATGGCAAAGAAAGTAGTTGCAACCCTTAAAACAGGTACAGGTAAAGAATATTCGAAAGTAATTACAATGGTAAAATCACCAAAAACCGGTGCTTACTCATTCAAAGAACTTATCGTACACAACGACCACGTAAAAGATGCTATCGCATCTAAATAAGGTTAATATTTTTTAATATAAAAATATTAAAGGCCGTTCCGTTTTAACCGGAAGGGCTTTTTTTGTTATAGCAAATTTTAGATATGGGTTTATTCGATTTTTTCAAAAAGAAAGAAACTGCACCTGAAGCTCAGGAAGCGCTGGATAAAGGTTTAGAGAAAACCAAAGACGGTTTCTTTAATAAAATTACCAAAGCCGTAGCAGGAAAATCTTCTGTTGATGATGAAGTTCTCGATAATCTGGAAGAAGTTTTGGTTACTTCTGATGTAGGCGTAAGCACTACATTAAAAATCATCAAACGTATTGAAGAACGTGTTGCTAAAGACAAATACCTCAATACCTCAGAGTTAAATTTTATCCTGCGGGATGAAATCCAGTTGCTGTTATCTGAAAACAATAGTAACGATTTCCGTCAGTTCGAATATGGCGATCATAAACCATATGTTATCATGGTGGTTGGCGTAAATGGTGTTGGTAAAACAACTACCATCGGAAAGCTGGCACATAAACTTAAAGAATCAGGACTTAAAGTAGTATTAGGCGCTGCCGATACCTTTAGAGCCGCAGCTGTTGATCAGATTAAACTTTGGGGCGAACGTGTTGGCGTGCGGGTTGTAGCACAGGCCATGGGCTCTGATCCTGCTTCAGTTGCTTTTGATACCTTACAGTCTGCCGTGGCCAATAATGAAGATGTAGTAATTATCGATACTGCCGGACGTTTACACAACAAAATCGGCTTGATGAACGAGTTGGGTAAAATTAAGCAGGTGATGCAAAAGGTAGTACCAGGTGCACCACACGAAATTTTACTGGTATTAGATGCCTCAACCGGACAAAACGCTTTTGAGCAGTGCAAACAGTTTACCGAGGCTACTGATGTTAATGCATTGGCCATTACAAAATTAGATGGAACAGCGAAAGGTGGTGTAGTAATCGGAATTTCAGATCAGTTCAGGATTCCCGTTAAATACATTGGCGTGGGCGAAAAAATAGGCGATTTACAGCTTTTTGACAAGAAAGAGTTTGTGAATAGTTTGTTTAAGTAACACTTCTTGTGTGAATATACTGGAGATTTAGCTTCAGGTTCACTTCGTGGGTGATTACACCGATTAGTGGATTTCACAGATTTTATATAGACTTATATATATGATCGAATATGAAAAAGACACCTTAACACAAACCATTATAGGCTGTTGTTATGAAGTTCATAATCAGTTAGGTCCAGGATTTCTGGAAAAAATATACGTGAATGCGCTAAAAATCAAACTTCAACAAGCAGGCTTAAATTACACAGCAGAAAAAGAGTTCAGTGTTGTATTTGAGAGCATTATTGTAGGAAAATTTAGGTGTGATCTTTTTGTTGAAGATAAAGTAATTGTAGAATTAAAATCAGTGACAGGATATCAACCTAAGTTATTTCAAAGTCAACTTATATCATACTTAAAAGCAAGCAAAATTAAAACCGGATTATTGATTAACTTTGGAAACACAAGCTGTGAGGTAAAACGCTTATCTATTTAACAGTATAATAGGCATAAAAGCCTTAATCTATTAATCCAATCATAAGATTAATCACCGAAATCATTAGTAATCGGTGGAATCATACACAATATGAATACCAAAATAGTAAGAAGTAAAAGCGCAGTTAAACAACCAAAAATTAATGTAATTACATTAGGTTGTTCAAAAAACATTTACGATTCGGAAGTGTTGATGGGGCAGTTGCGTGGCAACAATTTGAATGTTGTGCACGAATCAGACAAGATGGGCAAAGATGATATCGTGGTAATCAATACCTGCGGTTTTATTGATAATGCTAAACAAGAATCAATTGATACCATTCTACAGTTCAGCGAGCTGAAAGAAGCTGGTAAAATTGGTAAAGTGGTGGTTACAGGCTGCCTTTCTGAACGCTATAAACCAGAACTGGAATCAGAAATTACCAATGTAGATGCCTTTTTTGGCACCAACGATCTGCAGAATATATTACATGAGCTGGGTGCCAATTACAAGCACGAGCTTATCGGCGAGCGCTTGCTAACCACTCCTTCTCATTTTGCCTATTTCAAAATTGCTGAAGGCTGTAACCGTCCCTGCTCTTTCTGTGCCATCCCTTTAATGCGTGGCAAACACTTGAGCAAACCAATGGAAGAATTGGTTAACGAAGCTAAAATATTGGCCAAAAACGGCACTAAGGAGTTGATTTTAATTGCACAGGACCTTACCTATTATGGTTTAGACCTTTATGGTGTGCGTAAACTCGATGAGTTGATGCGTCGCCTGTCAGATGTTCCGGGAATTGAATGGATCCGTCTGCAGTATGCCTACCCTTCTGGTTTCCCGATGGAAATTTTGGACGCTATGAACGAACGCGACAACATCTGCAAATATCTGGATATGCCATTACAGCACATTACCGATAACATGCTAAAATCGATGCGCCGTGGCACAACCAAACAAAAAACCATCGATTTAGTTAACCAGATTAGGGATAAGGTACCCAACATTGCCATGCGCACCACCCTAATATGCGGATATCCAGGCGAAACAGAACGCGATTTTGAAGAAATGAAGGAATGGGTTGCCGAAACCAAATTCGATCGTTTAGGCTGCTTTACCTATTCGCACGAAGAAAAAACGCACGCACATACTTTAGTTGATGATATCCCCGAAGAAGTTAAGCAACAACGTGTGGATGATATTATGGAAATACAACAAGGCATATCATTTGATATTAACCAGGAAAAAGTAGGCAAAACCTTCAAAGTACTGGTTGATAAAAAAGAAGGCGATTTCTTTGTAGGCAGAACCGAGTTTGATTCGCCTGAAGTTGATAACGAAGTTTTAATCGACGCTGCAACAGGTTATGCCGCCAATGGAAGTTTTGTTAATGTGAAGATAGACAGGGCTGAAGATTTCGATTTATACGGAACTATAGTTTAAAAAATATAAAAAATAAGAAACCCCAAAAGCAGTGCTTCTGGGGTTTTTGTTTTTATAAACATTAAAATATTCGCTTTTAGCTGTAGCAAATACCGCCGCATCATCGTTTAAAGAATAGAACCAGATATGGAAGTACTAAACCGGATTAACCAAACGATTGCGGTTAATTGCAATTAAACAGAATATACCTTCCTTAAAAGTATAACTATTCAATAATTTAAACCAAATGAAAAAAATTCTATTTGTTCTCGTACTAATTTTCATCACCAATTTAGGTTGCAAAAAAATAACTAACGGCGGTGGACTATGTGCCTGCTCCCCTATAAATTATGACACAAGCTTGGGGCTGGTGATTAAAAACAGTACAGATGCGGATCTTCTTAATCCTAAAACTACAGGTTTTTTAGACAAAACCCAGATACAACTTTATTCTAAAGATGCCAACAATGTAATTAAACAAATCAATTTTGACATTCGCCAGCCCTTTACCTATACAAATAATTTGAAAATGGATTATTATCAGCTTGTTTCTTCTGAAATAGGCCAACAAGCGAAAAGTATTGATAATACCTTTTATCTTAAACTTGGCGATAAGCTTTATGAGCTTAATCTAAAGGTAAATAACCAGGCAGTAGAAAAATTACTGATCGATAAAAACGATGCACCTAAAGAGCTCCCGAATGCGAACAGTCAGTATCTCAATAGCATCTATACCTTAAAAATTTAAAATGTGGTACTTCAGGTATAACTGATTTATATAAAAAATCCCGGTGAGTAAAGTTCATCGGGATTTTTTAGACTTATTTTTTAGATGCAGGTCTGTTTTTAATCTGACTAGGTTTTAGCCAAATTTTAGCACCTTTCGAGTTTACATAATATTTTTCATTTTTTGCATTGATATAAACATCAGAACCATCTGGTGCCATTTTACCTTTCCAGGTTTTATCTGCAATTTTCGAACTACCCTTTACCGCTACTTCAGCAGTTTTATTACCAACCGATTTGGCACCTTTACTAATTGCCTTTCCGGTATGGTCTAGTGCCTTACCAACTTCGCTTTTTTTCTTTTCTTGTGCATTTACACTAAGAGCAACGCCGCCAACTAAGGTCAGCGCTAATAAACCCATTACAAATTTCTTTTTCATAACCGCTAATTTTTATTTAAATGTTAAATTACAACGAGTTAACTGGTAGTTTTGTTTTGCAGGAGTACAATTATTTTTTCGGTGGTTAAACTTTTTGCTGCAGGATCAAAATACTCACTAACCTTCACAAAAAGATAATAGCGAAAAGAAGGGCTACCCCAACCAAAAAGCAAGAAACCTACTACAATAAATTTAAATTATTTTTTTTTGCAGCGCAGGGCCAGAGCAGCTATTTAAGCCTGTTCCCGTGCTCCACTATATCCTTTCGCTGCGCTTCAGGGATGCCGCTGCACCCGGGGCTAAGACACTCGGTAGTGCAGGTAGAGCGAAACGTATAATATCTGGCAAAATGCGGCTTCTTTTCTTCCACTGCCCCACGTTAAATAAACCTTATTGCAGCGGCTATACTTTTTGGTGCGCTACCTAAAAATACTCACTAACCTTCACAAAAAGATAATAGCGAAAAGAAGGACTACCCCAACCGAAAAGCAAGAGACCTGCTTTACAATAAACTTAAATTATTTTTTTGAAGCGCAGGGCCAGAGCAGCCATTTAAGCCAGTTCCCGTGCTCCACTATATCCTTTCGCTGCGCTTCAGGGATGCCGCTGTGCCCGGGGCTAAGACATTCGGTAGTGCAGGTAGAGCGAAACGTATAATATTTGGCAAAATGCGGCTTCTTTTCTTCCACTGCCCCACGTTAAATAAACCTTATTGCAGCGGCTATACTTTTTGGTGCGCTACCTAAAAATACTCACTAACCTTCACAAAAAGATAATAGCGAAAAGAAGGACTACCCCAACTGAAAAGCAAGAAACCTGCTTACAATAAATTTAAATTATTTTTTTGAAGTGCAGGGCCAGAGCAGCTATTTAAGCTAGTTCTCGTGCTCCACTATATCCTTTCGCTGCGCTTCAGGGATGCCGCTGCGCCCGGGGCTAAGACATTCGGTAGTGCAGGTAGAGCGAAACGTATAATATTTGGCAAAATGCGGCTTCTTTCCTTCCACTGCCCACCTTAAATAAACCTTATTGCAGCGGCTATACTTTTTGGTGCGCTACCTAAAAATACTCACCAACCCTCACAAAAAGATAATAGCGAAAAGAAGGACTACCCCAACCGAAAAGCAAGAAACCTGCTTTACAATAAATTTAAATTATTTTTTTGAAATGGATAGCCAATACTTTAAGAGTATGGCCTTAATTTAACTTCTCGGCTAATAATTTCATTTCGATATGCGGCGAACGGTTTTCGTAGATAATGCTATGCACCGCTTTACAAATTGGCATATCTACATTGTATGCCTGGTTTTTAATATGCATACATTTCACAGCATAATATCCCTCGGCAATCATATTCATTTCCAACTGGGCAGATTTTACGGTGTAACCTTTCCCTACCATATTACCAAACGTACGGTTGCGGCTGAACTGCGAATACGCGGTAACCAACAAATCGCCAAGATATGCCGACTCCATAATATCTCTAGTAATAGGATGAACAATATCAACGAAACGTTTAATCTCGCGGATGGCATTACTGATCAATACCGCCTGGAAATTATCGCCATAACCTATGCCATGGCAAATGCCACTGGCAACGGCATAAATATTTTTTAAGACTGCTGCATATTCTGTCCCGAAAATATCATCCGAAACATTAGTTTTAATGTAACGGGTATTTAAAAATGAAGCAAATGTTGATGCCTGCTCCACATTGGTACAGGCAATGGTGAGATAAGATAATTTTTCTAATGCCACCTCTTCGGCATGGCAAGGCCCGCTAACCACCAAAATATCGTGATAGGGAATGTCGTATTTTTCGTGCATAAATTCACCGATAATCAGATTATCTTCGGGTACAATACCTTTTATCGCCGAAACAATTTTTTTCCCTTTTAAATCTTCTGGAGTAATAGAAGATAGCGTAGTTTTTAAAAATGCCGCCGGAACGTTTAAAATCACAAAATCGGCAGATTTTATAATAGAATTGATATCAGATGAAATATGATCGTCTTCATCCAGTTTAATTTCAACCGAACTGATATAATTAGGATTATGCCTAAATTTCTTGATATGCTCGATAGCAGCTTCATTGCGCATCCACCAAAAAATTTCCTTTTCAGCTAAATTGTCTGCAAGCATTTTTACAATGGCAGTCGCCCAGCTCCCGCCCCCTATCATTGCTATTTTAGGTACCATGTTTATAAAAAAGGTTTAAGGTAAAGGTGTAAGACCTTATTTTAAAGGTATAAGGCAAAAGGTGTAAGGCTTAAGGTAAAGACTAATGCCCAATACCTTAAACCTTACACCCTAAACCTTAGGAATACACCTTAAACAGCGCAAGTTACTATTTCTTGCGATTAATTATAAACTACTTTTTAGCGTCTTTGTTAAACAACTGGTCTTTAGATGTTTTTTCTACAACCATTCCATCTTTTAATTTGTTTTGGATAGCAGAGTAAGGACCTGTTACAATTTCTTCGCCAGCTTTAACACCAGATTTCACAATAATGAACTGATCATTTTGGATGCCGGTAGTTACCTCTGTTTTTTTAACCTTTTTGGTTTTAGCATCGTAGGCATAAACGTATTGTTTCACCTTTTTATCGGTTAATTTAGTTTTTTGCTTATCGGCATTTGCCTGGTTACCCTGGTTCTGGCTAGCATCGGCAGTTTTTGCATTATCAGTAAATACCGCTTGGATAGGAATAGCCAAACCAGTTAACGATTCACTTTCTATATCAACAGTAGCCGACATTCCTGGTCGGAAAATAGACTGTTGTTTGCCCGCTAATTCTTCTGTAATTCTAATTTTTACAGAAAAATTGGTTACCTGATCTACAGAGGTAGATACGGCAGTACCCACCGCAGTTGATGAACTTGCGATTTCGGTTACCTCTCCTCGAAATTTTTTATCAGAAAAGGCATCAACCTCGATAGAAGCTTTATCTCCAACTTTAACGCGGGTTATATCATTTTCGTTAACATCAACATTAACCTCCATTGATGATAGGTTAGAAATACGCATAATTTCTGTACCTGCCATTTGCGAAGTTCCTAAAATACGATCTCCCAGTTCGATTGACAGTTTCGAAACCACACCATCAACTGGTGCATAAATAGTAGTTTTAGCCAGGTTTGCACCAGCTTCTTTAACGTTTGCCCCAGTTTGTTCTAAAGTAAATTTAGCACCTACTACACTCTCTTTCGCACTGGCTAAATTTGCTTTAGCTGTTAAATAGGCCGCTTTAGCTGCATCGAACTCGGATGCAGAGATTACTTTTTTATTAAACAGTTCAACATTACGTTTATAAGTTGCCTCTGCGTTTACAAAGTTTGCCTGGTTTTGTACCAATTGTTGTTGGGCAGAAGCCACACTCGCTTTTTGTGCATTAAAGCTAGCTACCGTTCTTTCATATCCCGATTGTAAAACATCAGGACGTACTTTACAAAGTAATTGACCGGCTTTAACAATATCGCCCTCTTTTACTTTTAACTCTACTACCTCTCCCGATACCTCAGAGCTTAATTTAACTTCTGTTTCTGGCTGTATTTTACCACTTGCTGTTACTGTTTCTACAACAGTTTTATCTGACGCTTTTTCTGTAGTTACTTTTTCGGTCTTATCACCACCAATAACTCCGGCCAGTTTTAATATCACTAGAAGGGCTACAATAGCAACTACGGTAATAATAATATGCTTCAGTTTCATAATTTATTGTATTTCGTTTGTTTAAAGTTGTAATATTTTAAGGTTAAAATGCTATAAAGTTGAAAGACGTAGTGTTACATGTAACTAGCTTTCAGCTTTAACCTAAAAAACAATCTGTTTGCCCAAATAATAGTCGATTACTTTAGCACGGAACAGTAAATCGTATTTCGCTAAGATAAAATCTATCTCGGCTTTATTTCTATTGGTTTGTGCTGTACTGTAATCTAAAGAGTTTACCAAACCAACAGCGTAACGCTGCTCGATTACATAAAAAGCGTCTTTTTGTGCCTGAAAAGCGTTTTGAGTAGAAGTATACCTGCTCTGTGCGGCGTTTAAGTCGGCAACAGCCTGGTTGATTACTTTTACCAAATTATTTTTTGAAATCTGCTCATCGGTTTTGCGCTGCATCCAGTTAATTTTCGCTTTCCTAACCGACGAACGTGTGGTAAAACCATTAAAGATCGGAATGGAAATACCCATGCTCACATATTGACCGAAGTTATCAGATAACTGGCTGGTAAATTTTGAAATCGGGAAGTTTGAGTTAAACTGGTAATAATAGGCTGATCCTAAACCTCCTCCTAAACTAATCTGTGGAAAAAAGCCTCCTTTTGCAACATCGATTGCTTTTTCAGCTGCTTTACTGTTCAGTTCTGCCAACTTAATATCAGGAAACGTACTTAAAGCCTGTTTATAAATATCGGTAGGTACGTAATTGCTCTGGATATTGTTCAATTCGTTAACCAATGGAGGTTGAACTTTAAACGTCATTGGTGGCTGTATTTCCATCAACTGCCCTAAAGTTAAATAAGATATAGTTAACTGGTTTTGGGCATTTGTTAAATTAAGTTCGGCAGTTGCGGCCTGTGATTTGGCCTGCGAAATATCGGCTAGAGTTTTGTTACCAACATCTAACAATGCCTGTTCCCTTTTTAAAGTAGAATTGGCAACATCTAATTGCTGTTGGGTAGCTTTAACCTGATCCTGGTTGTTTAACACCTGCAAATAAGCGGTTACTACCTGCAGAATAAGATCATTTTTTACCTTCTCTACATTGGTTTGGTTAGCAGCCAATAAAATTTTATTCTGTCTGATCTGATTTAACTTTGTTCCGCCTCCAAACAGGGAAACATTGGCACTTACATTCGGACTCAAATTATAGTTCTGCGTGTTTTCGAATAAACCGGACACCTGCTGACTCCTACCCCATTGCATAGATTGATTAATGGTTCCGTTTACGGTTGGCAACAATGCATTTTTAGATTGGCGAACATTTTCTTCACTCAAAGAAGCACTAAAAGCAGCCTGTTTAATATTCAGGTTGTTTTTTAAGGTATTTTCGACAGCCTGTTGAATGCTGATCACTTCTTGAGCCCTAATTTGCTGACTAAAACTTAATGTCACTAATAACGCAGATCCGGTAATTAACTTCTTCTTGGTAAACATCTTCATAATTTGTTTCAAATCTATATAAACAACTTTAATAATTTCAATCTGTACAGGCATTTAGTAACTTTGTAGCTAAAATGTACCTGATCAAATCACCGCTTCTGCTAAAATGGTATTATCCATCACTATTATGGAATAAATCCCGCACCGAAAAAGTTATTTATTTGACCTTTGACGATGGACCTATACCCAATGTTACAGATTTTGTATTAAAAACTTTAAAAGTCTTTAATGCTAAAGCTACATTTTTTTGCATTGGCGATAATATTGTAAAACACCCCGAAGTTTTTGAACGTGTAAAAAACGACGGACATGCTATAGGCAACCATACTTTTAATCATTTAAAAGGCTGGAAAACCGATAATGAAACCTACCTTCAAAATACACTAAAATGCCAGGAGCTTACACAAACCAATCTTTTCCGCCCCCCTTACGGAAGGATTAGAAAAAGTCAGATTAAAAGTCTGAAGTCCAAAGTCCAAAGTCCGAAGTCCGACTCAAGACTTAAGACTACAGACTCAGGACTGAAAATCATAATGTGGGATGTACTCAGCGGCGATTTCGACATTAAGCTCTCTCCCGAAAAATGTTATCAAAACGTGATTAAACATACCGAAAATGGCTCTATAATTGTATTTCACGATAGTTTAAAAGCATTTGATCGTTTAGCATACGCACTTCCTAAGGTTTTAGCCTATTTTACCGAAAGGGGTTTCACTTTCGCTACACTTTAGCCATTGTTATGCCAGAACAGCCTGTGCTTACTTTAGCAAGCTAAAACAAGCTTTAAGTTAGATAACAAATTTTCAGTTGTTCAAAAACGGACAAAACTGTACGGAATCGAACGGTTAACCTAGCTATTAAGATCCTATCACTGATAACTACTTTTTAACTAACAGCAGACCGATTAACACGATTTTGTAGAGACCAGTTTTTAGTGCCTTTTCTTAACGCTATGGTTATAAATCCAGCCTTGATTTATGGAATTTTATGACCTTTAACCCCTCTCTTTTTTTATTGTTTAGAATAATTCCAAATTACTTAATTGCCTGCCTAAATTAAATTTAAGGGTTGTTTTTTGCTATTTTTGTTTTAACCAAAAAACTGGGCCCTATTGGCTCAGTAAACGCAAATTAATATACAAAAACTTATTCTTTTTTGTAAAAAGCGGGTGTACATTTTGTTGCACAATCTTATAACAAAAAGAATAAAATAGCTAAGATGAGTATTTATAACGATTATATCCAGGAGATTGAAGACAGAAAAGCTCAAGGTCTTCATCCCAAACCTATTGATGGAGCAGAATTACTGAGTGAAATCATCGATCAAATCAAAAATGTAAATAATTTTAACAGGGCAGATGCTGTTAATTTTTTCATATACAACACCTTGCCGGGTACTACCGGAGCTGCAGGTGTAAAGGCAGAGTTTTTAAAAGAAATTATTTTAGGCGGAACTATCGTTGCAGAAATCACACCTGATTTTGCTTTCGAACTATTATCGCACATGAAGGGTGGTCCTTCTATCAAAGTTTTGTTAGATATCGCTTTGGCAGATAATGGCGATAAAGCTAAAAAAGCAGCAGACGTTCTTAAAACACAGGTTTACTTGTATGATGCCGATACCGATCGTTTGAAAGATGCTTACAACAATGGCAATGCTATTGCTAAAGAAATATTAGAAAGCTACGCCAAGGCCGAATTCTTTACCAAACTTCCTGAAGTAGCAGAAGAAATTAAAGTAGTAACTTTTATTGCTGGTATTGGTGATATTTCTACTGACTTATTATCTCCAGGAAACCAGGCTCACTCCCGTTCGGATCGCGAATTGCATGGTAAATGTATGATTACGCCAGAGGCACAGGAGGAAATCAAAGCGTTGCAAGCACAACATCCTGATAAAAGTGTAATGTTAGTGGCTGAAAAAGGCACCATGGGTGTAGGTTCTTCACGCATGTCGGGCGTTAACAATGTGGCCCTTTGGACAGGTAAACAATCGAGTCCGTATGTTCCGTTTGTAAATATTGCACCAATTGTTGGTGGTACCAATGGGATTTCGCCAATTTTTTTAACCACAGTTGATGTAACAGGTGGTATTGGTATCGACCTTAAAAACTGGGTAAAGAAAACTGACGAGAACGGTAATGTTGTGCGCAATGAAAACGACGAGCCAATTTTAGAGCAGGTATTTTCTGTTGAAACCGGAACCGTGCTTACGATCAATACCAGAACTAAAAAATTATATAACGGAAATCAGGAGCTGATTGATATTGCGAAAGCATTAACTCCTCAAAAAATGGAATTTATCAAAGCGGGTGGTTCATACGCCATTGTTTTTGGTAAAAAAATCCAAACATTTGCAGCCAAAACGTTAGGTATTGAAGCTCCTGTAGTATTTGCACCAGCTAAAGAAGTATCTGTTGAAGGCCAGGGTTTAACTGCTGTAGAAAAAATATTTAACAGAAATGCAGTAGGTTTAACGCCAGGTAAGGTGCTTCATGCAGGTTCTGATGTGCGCGTAGAAGTAAACATTGTAGGTTCGCAAGATACCACCGGTTTAATGACCGCTCAGGAGTTAGAGGCAATGGCTGCTACAGTTATTTCTCCGATTGTTGATGGCGCTTACCAGTCAGGCTGCCACACGGCATCTGTTTGGGATAAAAAAGCACAGGCAAACATCCCTAAACTAATGAAGTTTATGAATGATTTCGGTGTGATTACTGCCCGCGACCCTAAAGGCGAATACCATTCAATGACCGATGTTATCCACAAGGTATTGAATGACATTACTATTGATGAGTGGGCAATTATCATAGGTGGTGACTCGCACACACGCATGTCAAAAGGAGTAGCTTTCGGTGCCGATTCTGGTACCGTAGCATTAGCATTGGCAACCGGTGAGGCTTCTATGCCAATTCCCGAGTCAGTAAAAGTTACTTTCAAAGGTGAAATGAAACAACACATGGATTTCCGTGATGTGGTTCATGCTACGCAATTGCAAATGCTGCAACAATTTGATGGTGAAAACGTATTCCAAGGCCGTATTATCGAGGTGCATATCGGCACTTTATTAGCCGACCAGGCCTTTACTTTTACCGACTGGACTGCTGAGATGAAAGCAAAAGCATCGATCTGTATTTCGCAGGACGATACTTTAATTCAATCGCTAGAAATTGCTAAAAACCGTATTCAAATCATGATAGACAAGGGTATGGACAACCATAACCAGGTTTTACAAGGTTTGATCAACAAAGCAAACAAACGCATTGAAGAAATTAAAACTGGTATTAAGCCAGCTTTAATGCCTGATGACAATGCCAAATACTATGCAGAAGTAGTAATTGATCTTGATCTTATTCAAGAACCAATGATTGCCGATCCGGATGTGAACAATGCCGATGTTTCTAAACGTTATACGCATGATACTATCAGAGACTTAACCTTCTATGGTGGCGATAAAAAAGTAGACCTTGGTTTCGTAGGTTCTTGTATGGTGCATAAAGACGATTTAAAAATCGTTTCTCAATTATTGAAAAACGTAGAGAGCCAAACCGGTAAAGTAGAATTTAAAGCACCATTGGTAGTTGCAGCCCCAACTTACAATATTATTGATGAGTTGAAAGCAGAAGGCGACTGGGAGTATTTACAAAAATACTCCGGATTTGAGTTTAGCGACGCACTACCTAAAAGCACAGCACGTACTGAGTACGAAAACATCATGTACTTAGAACGTCCTGGTTGTAACCTGTGCATGGGTAACCAAGAGAAAGCGGCTAAAGGAGATACTGTAATGGCTACATCAACACGTTTATTCCAGGGCCGTGTAGTGGAAGATAGAGATGGTAAAAAAGGGGAGTCTTTATTGGCATCTACACCAGTAGTGGTTCTTTCTGCTATCTTAGGTCGTATACCGAGCATTGAGGAATACAAAGTAGCAGTAGAAGGCATCAACTTAACCAAGTTTACACCTATTTCTACAAAACAATAAGAAACAAATAAACATATTTTTTGTTAATAAGGCAGGAGGCTATCCGATAATCGGGTAGCCTTTTTATTTACATTAACAATTGAATAGAATGGTTTTAAATAACATAATTTGACAAATCTTAAAAATAAGTCTATTAAAAATTGTTTAATTTAGTTAGCATTGTTATTGACAATAATTTAAAAAAAATAAAGTATGGCTTTTGATATAGACATGATTAAAAAGGTTTATGCAAACTTTAGCAGCCGCGTTGAAGCTGCACGCAAAATAGTTGGCAGGCCTTTAACATTATCTGAGAAAATATTGTATGCACACCTTTGGGATGGAGATCCTAAAACGGCGTTTAAACGTGGCTCTGACTATGTAGACTTTGCACCAGATCGTGTTGCGATGCAAGACGCAACGGCTCAGATGGCCTTATTGCAGTTTATGCAAGCTGGCCGTCCAAAAGTAGCTGTGCCTTCTACTGTGCATTGCGATCACTTAATTACAGCTAAAGAAGGTGCTGCAATCGATTTACCTCATGCTAAAACAGAAAGTGCCGAAGTTTTTGATTTCTTATCATCTGTTTCGAACAAATATGGTATCGGTTTTTGGAAACCAGGTGCTGGTATTATTCACCAGGTGGTTTTAGAGAATTATGCTTTCCCGGGTGGAATGATGATCGGAACGGACTCGCATACCGTAAATGCAGGTGGTTTGGGAATGGTTGCTATTGGGGTTGGTGGTGCTGATGCCTGCGATGTAATGGCTGGTTTACCCTGGGAGCTTAAATTCCCTAAGTTAATCGGCGTTAAATTAACAGGTAAATTAAACGGCTGGACTGCTGCTAAGGATGTAATTCTTAAAGTTGCAGGTATCCTTACTGTAAAAGGTGGTACCGGTGCAATTGTAGAATATTTTGGTGATGGTGCTGTTAACTTAAGCTGTACGGGTAAAGGTACCATTTGCAATATGGGTGCCGAAATTGGTGCAACTACATCTACTTTCGGTTACGATGAAAGTATGGAACGTTATTTACGTGCTACCGGTAGAAATGAAGTTGCCGATGAAGCAAACAAAATTGCAGCATATTTAACTGGTGATGATGAAGTTTATGCTGATCCGGAAAACTATTTCGATCAGGTTATTGAGATCGATTTAGATACTTTAGAACCATATTTAAACGGTCCATTTACACCAGATTTAGCTACTCCTGTTTCTCAGATGAAAGTTGAGGCGGAGAAAAATGGATGGCCTTTAAAAGTAGAATGGGGCTTAATTGGTTCTTGTACCAACTCTTCTTACGAGGATTTATCAAGAGCAGCTTCTATTGCCAACCAGGCTATTGCAAAAGGTTTAGTAACCAAATCGGCTTTCGGTATCAACCCAGGGTCTGAGCAGGTGCGCTATACTGCAGACCGCGATGGTTTCTTAAAAACTTTCGAAGATTTAGATGCAACCATTTTTACAAATGCTTGCGGGCCATGTATTGGTATGTGGGATCGTACTGGTGCAGAAAAAGCAGAAAAAAACACTATCGTACACTCGTTTAATAGAAATTTTGCTAAACGTGCAGATGGCAATCCCAATACTTTTGCATTCGTAGCGTCGCCAGAAATGGTTGCTGCAATTGCCATTTCTGGTAATTTAGGTTTTAATCCATTAACCGATACATTAACAAACGATAAGGGAGAACAGGTTAAATTAGACCCGCCTACTGGTTTTGAATTACCAACAAAAGGTTTCGCTGTAGACGATGCGGGTTATCAGGCACCGGCTGTTGATGGCTCATCCGTTCAGGTTTTAGTTTCTCCAACTTCGCACCGTTTACAATTACTAGATCCATTTACCCCTTGGGAAGGTACCGACTTAAAAGGTTTAAAACTTTTAATCAAAGCCAAAGGTAAATGTACAACCGATCATATTTCTATGGCCGGTCCATGGTTAAAGTTCCGTGGCCACTTAGATAACATTTCTAACAACATGCTTATTGGTGCGGTTAACTACTTTAACGATAAAACAGATAACGTTAAAAATGAATTAACCGGCGAATACGGACCTGTTCCTGCAACTCAACGCGATTATAAAGCGGCTGGCTTAGGATCTATTGTTGTTGGCGACGAAAACTATGGTGAAGGTTCATCACGTGAACACGCTGCTATGGAGCCCCGCCATTTAGGTGTACGTGCTGTATTGGTAAAATCTTTTGCCCGTATACACGAAACCAACCTTAAAAAACAAGGTATGCTGGCCTTAACTTTCACGGATAAAGATGATTACGATAAAATTTTGGAAGATGACACTATCGATATCTTAGGCTTAACAGAATTTGCTCCAGATAAACCATTAACTTTAGTATTACACCATGCTAATGGCTCACAAGAATCATTTCCTGTTAATCATAGTTATAATGCACAACAAATAGACTGGTTTAAAGCTGGTGGTGCACTAAATATTATTCGGGCTGAGGCAGCAGCCAAGGCAGCTCTTTAAATAGTCATGAGTCTCTAGTCCTAAGTCTAGAGTTTAAAATATCAATCCCGTTTTGTTAAATCAGAACGGGATTTTTTTTATAGCAAAAAACCGTCATTGCAATGACAATTCCTCAAGGGGGATCCATACTATAATTTAAGATCAACCACTTCATTCTTTTGGAAAGCAATTGCAGTAGTGCTTAGGAAGAGGCTAGTCCCGCTAATGCTGCTGCTGGTTGAAAAAACCAGCATTCGCGTATATCGGGTTTAGATGGCAGAGACACGAACACTATAAGGGAAGATTTCGCCTTACTTGTAGTAAAAGAACCTTCTAGCCCCGGGCGCAGCGGCATCCCTAGAGCGTAGCGAAAGGATACAGCGAAGCACGGGAACGAGCCTTAATAGTTGCCCCTGTCACTGCGCTTCAAAATGAAACAATGAATAATTGTCCTATTTTCTTGGAAAGCAGCTGCAATAGTTCTTAGGTTTGGGTTAGCCCCGCTAATGCTGCTGCTGGTTGAAAAAACCAGCATTCGCGTATATCGGGTTTAGATGGCAGAGACAGGAACACTATGAGGGAAGATTTCGCCTTACTTGTAGTAAAAGAACCTTCTAGCCCCGGGCGCAGCGGCATCCCTGGAGCGTAGCGAAAGGATACAGCGAAGCACGGGAACGAGCCTTAATAGTTGCCCCTGTCACTGCGCTTCAAAATGAAACAATGAATAATTGTCCTATTTTCTTGGAAAGCAATTGCAATAGTTCTTAGGTTTGGGCTAGCCCCGCTAATGCTGCTGCTGGTTGAAAAAACCAGCATTCGCGTATATCGGGTTTAGATGGCAGAGACAGAGGTGCTTTTCACACAAAGATTCCCTGGATGCCATGAGGGGAAGTTTGCCTTCCTTGCAGGAAATGAGCTTTCTAGCCCCGGGCGCAGCGGCATCCCTGAAGCGCAGCGTAAGGATACAGCGAAGCACGGGAACAAATTTTAATAGCTGCCTCTGGCCCTGCGCTTCAAAATGAAACAATGAATAATTGTCCTATTTTCTTGGAAAGCAATTGCAATAGTTCTTAGGTTTGGATTAGCCCACTAATGCCGCTGCTGATTAGAAAAAACAGCACTTGCGTATATCGGGTTTAGAGCAATAAGTCTGTTCAAAAATTATTCAAACTCATAACCACAATCATAACAATGATGACACTTATTGGCCTTAATTGGAGTACTTAGTGTTAAAAAGGCAAGCATAGTTGCCCAAATACTATATTTTTTATCAGTAGCCATTCCATAACCTACATTTGTAGATCCACATTGTGCACAAACCGTTTTATCATCTCCTGATTCTTCTTCGTCGATAATTTCCTCTGATGGATCAAAGTTCAAACTATTGTCTTCAACCAATAAAGCATTAATGGCTTCTACATCTCTTTCAAAAACAATGAGTTTTACACCTCCAATGGCCTGATTGTAAAGCGGGTTTAAGGTTGCAACATTTTCATCCGCCAGGAAACAGGCAAACCCACTATCTTCCAATTTAGCTTTAATAATATTGGCCTCCATCGGATTGTAATAGGTGCTGTAAACTACTGTTCTATCATTCATCAACCAAACTTAAGAATTTGTTTAGTATTGAAAGAGAAAACAGCGGTATATCAACTAACTTTTCAGGAAGTTTTGCCACCAATAGCCCGAATCTTTAATGGTACGTTCCTGGGTTTTGAAATCGTTATAAATCAGTCCAAACCTTGCCGTAAAACCCTCTGCCCATTCAAAATTATCCATTAATGTCCAAACCATGTAGCCTGTTATATTTATGCCTTCCTTTTTGAGTTTTAGCAGTGCATTTAAATAAAGCTTAAAATATTCAATACGTTCAGGGTCTTCTACTTTGCCATTGATCAGTTTATCATGATAGGCAGCGCCATTCTCTGTGATCAGGATATTTTTGATATTTGGATAAGTGGCAAACTGTTTAACAATATTATAAAAACTATCTGCGTTTACCTCCCAGCCCATTGCAGTATGTGGCTTTTTTCTGCTTTTGGCTTTAACTTCCCAGGCCTGGACCACGGGAATAAAAGCATTGTATTTCACCGTCAACGGAAAATAATTTTGAAGACCGATAAAATCAAAGTCGAATTTCATTCTTTCTTGCAATCGCCAGGCACCATACTCGATCTGAAATTTTTCCAGTACATCCCAATCGGCTGTAGGAAAGCCCATGCCTAGTGTAGGTTCTATAAACAGGCGGTTCATGAGGCAATCTACACGTTTAGCAGTAAGGATATCACTATCACTTTGTGTATTAGGGATCACTTCCGAACAGGAAAAAGTAGTGCCAATGTTGGCCTTACCAATTTCGGCACGTAAAATCTTTCCACCATCTGCCTGGGCCAGTGCAGTATGGAGCACTGCAGAAAAGAAATTACTCAATCCGGTTTTCCCCGGAGCATGAACCCCAAGCATATAACCTAAAGAAGTATAACCGAAAGGCTCATTCAAAACAATCCAATTTTTTACCTTATCGCCATACTCTAAAGCACAGATGCTTACAAAAGCATTAAAGGCAGCGTTAATGCTAAAACTTGTCCAGCCGCCCTCATCTTCTAACGCCTGTGGCAAATCCCAATGATAAAGTGTAACGTAGGGAGTTATTCCATGGGTTAAACATTCATCAATGAGGTTATGATAAAAACGGATACCTTCCTGATTAATGTCTCCCCTACCTGCGGGTAAAATCCGCGACCAGGCGATCGAGAATCTAAAAACTTTAAAACCCAGCAGTTTAACTAAAGCTATATCTTCGGTATAACGGTGGTAAAAATCGCAGGCAGGATCCAATTTGTGATTCTTTTTTATTTTTCCATTTTTTGATGTAAATGTATCCCAAATAGAAGGGCCTTTACCATATTGGGTGGCTGTACCTTCTATTTGAGCAGCAGCAGTAGCCACACCCCATAAAAAATTTTGGCCAAAATCACTTGCATTAATCATTCGTTATCAATTAATTGCCATAAGTTGCGAGTTTAATATTAATAAATCGTTAATAAAGAACAGAAAAGACTTTTCGGAAACAATTAATCAGCAGTACGCCTAATGGGCCTACGGTACTTTAACCACAGTAGTATCCTGTGCCATCATTGGCACCTTATAATTTCCGGTATCCAAACTTACTTTAGGCAATATTCTTTTTATACTGGCTAAATCTGCTTTACCTATGCCGGTTTGATATACATACAGAAATTTTAAATTTTTCAGTTTCTTTAATTGATTAATCCCTTTAACCGTAATTTTTGTCCCGACTAAACTCAATGATTGTAACTGTTCTAAATCTTTAAGCGATGCCAAACCTGCATCCGTTATGTTAGTATTATTTAGATTTAACCTGGTTAAGTTTTTGCAACCTTTTATTGCAGTTAAAGTTTGATCGTTTACTTTATTGTTTTCTAGCTTTAGCCAAAGAAGTTGTTTTTCGATTGATTTTATCAGGTCCAAAACATCTTTCCCCATCGATTGTGCATTGACAAAATTGGCTGAAAGATAGTTGGTGTTCTGGGCAACAGGAAATACGGTAATTCCTGCATCGGTAAACTTTTTTAATATTTTAATATCAACTACCGAAACCTCTTGTGCCGGAATATCGCTGGCTTTGATTTGTCCGGTCTCACTTTCGCCTTTTTGTAAACTGGCTAAAATTGCTTTTATATTTTCTGGTTGAGGAATATCTTTAAATTTCTTCCTAAAATCGGCACCATTATCTATCCACCATTTTAACAGGGCAATCTCATTGGTAGTAAGTTGAGGCTTTTCTTTAGGCGCCATATGGTCTTCATCATTCAGTGGCAGTAAAATCCGCTTCATCAGCTCACTATCATCTGCTTTACCCTTTACAACAGTGCGCCCATCTTCCCCACCTTTTAAAATATATTCTTCTTGGTCTAACCTTAGCTTACCTTTCTGCTTTTCGCTGCCATGGCAACTATAACATCTATTCTGAAAGAGTGGTTGAATGGCATTTTGATAAACAAAGGCTTCTTGCACATTGGGAATTGGTGGGATAGCTGCACCACCTTTTGTACTGCCCGATTTTAATGGCGCAGTTAAATAATCAGAGCCATGGGTTAAAGAGCCCCCCAGGTGTCCTGTTATGGAAATGAGGACGATAAGAACTGTAGCAATTGTGCCCAATAATGCATTCGATTTAACCTTTTGATAAATAATCCACAATATAAAAGATAATACAGCTACACTAATGCCCATCCATTGGTGATTGCTAACGAGTTTCCCATCATAATCACCCCCGTTGGCCAATAAATAACCAGTAATGCAGGATATTACAGCGCTCAACGCACCCAAAAGTAGCATGATAGGAATGGCTGGCTTTAAGTTGATAAACTTTGCAGCAAATGATAAAAGAATACAAATACAGCCAAGTAACAAAATCCCAATAGGAAGGTGGACAAAAACTGGGTGAAAGCGGCCAAAAAATTCTAACATCTTATTGATATCTCTTTCTTAATAAATTCATCATATAAACATTTATTGCCCATTGATCGGCAAGGGGCTGGCGCGTATAAGGCAGGGTAGGCATATAATCAGCTGGACCAAATTCGGTAAGAATGGTCATACGTTCGCCGTTTTTCTTTTTGCGTGCTATAATTTTATCCCACCAGCCCAGGTGTGCTTCTACCACTTTCGCCCATTCTGGAGCCCGTGGATCGTTTACCTGTGGCCCTTCGGGGTGCCCAACGCGCGAGTGAATATGTTCTGCCTTCTCTAAAATAAAATCGATCGTTTGCTTCTGATCAGACAATAAACTTTCATGCACATTACACCAATGTGAAATATCTAAAGTAAATTTTAATTCAGGATTTTTCTCCGCAAAATTTTTGGCAACATGCGCTGCAAACATCATACGGCTACGGTGTGTTTCGTGATAAATCGGTATGCCCGACGATTTGCTCTTGGCCGTTGCGTAATCGATAATCTGTTTATTCTCTTCGTAAGTGAAATAATCTTTTCCAGAATGGCAATTGATGTAAATGGGTTTTTGATAAGTATTGGCACAAATAGCATCTAAACTTTTTTTGAAAGAAGCTAAGTGCTCAGTTATGTTCGACTGCGATCCGGCGCATAAAAACCCAATTTCTAGTTTATATTTCTTAACCGCATCAAAAAGCTCTTTTATGGCTTTATCTTCACCTGGCCACCATACTTCAATACCTTCATACCCTTCTTTTTTGCTGCTGCACAAAATTCATCTCTTGCACCTCCAAAACCCCAATCGGTTTGCATAAATAATAATTCGTATCCTGCTTTAGCTTTTATATCCTTAACGGGATAGCGTTGATATTTTGTATTGGAGCTAACATGGAAGCCGCCGTTACGACCGCTGTATTTTGTAAGAATTTTCTTCTTGTTTGGTTCATTGGTTCACTTGTCATTAGTTGATTGGTTCATAGTTCACATCCAATTGCTTATTGAACTTTGACTATTGGTAATTCTTCTATTGTTATCGCTTTAAGCCACAATCTCTGATATCACCTTACCTGCCACATCAGTTAACCTAAACGGCCGCCCTTGAAAAGGATAGGTAAATTGTTCATGATCAAAGCCCAACTGGTTTAAAATAGTGGCTTGAATATCGAAAGCATCAACTTTTCCACTCGCAGCACTGTATCCAATTTCGTCTGTTTCGCCGTGTGTGAATCCTTTTTTCACACCTCCACCAGCCATCCATATGGTAAATGCTTCTGTATGATGATCTCTGCCTTTAAATGGATTCTGAATACCATTTCTGTTTTCCATCATGGGAGTACGTCCGAATTCGCCACCCCAAACCACCAGGGTTTCTTCTAATAAACCGCGTTGTTTTAAATCGAGTAATAAAGCTGTAATTGGTCTGTCAATGGCCCTGCATTTATTCTTCAATCCAATGTTAAGTGAATTGTTTGGATTATCACCGTGCGCATCCCATCCCCAATCGAATAATTGAATATAACGTACACCTTTTTCAACCAGTTTTCTTGCAAGCAGTACGTTATTGGCAAAACAGGCTTTACCGGGTTGTGTGCCATACATTTCATGAATGTAGGCAGGTTCATCATTAATATTCATCACTTCTGGTGCCGATATCTGCATGCGGTAGGCCATTTCATATTGGGCTATCCGCGATAAAATCTCAGGATCGTTATACTCTTGATATTGTTGCTCGTTGGCCTTATTAATGGCTTCGATAGACGCTTTTCTTAAATCCCTGTTCATCCCATCCGGATCTTTTATAAACAGCACCGGGTCTCCCTCACTTCTACATTGTACACCTTGATAAACAGATGGTAAGAAACCACTCCCCCAAACACTTTTTCCTGCATCGGGGAAACTACCTCCACTGGTCAATACTACATATCCCGGTAAATTCTGGTTTTCTGATCCCAAACCATAGGTTACCCAACTTCCCATACTCGGTCTGCCCAAACGCGGTGAACCTGTATGCACCAACAACTGTGCAGGAGCATGGTTAAATTGATCTGTTTTTACAGCTTTCAAAAAGCTTACCTCATCTACCATGGTTGAAAAATGGGGTAAATTATCACTCACCAAGGCGCCTGATTGTCCATATTTAGCGAAATTGGCCTGTGGACCCAGCATTTTAGGTACTCCTGTTATAAAAGCAAATTTTTTCCCAGCGAGCAACGATGGAGGGCAATCCTGACCGTCCATTTTCATTAACTCCGGTTTAAAATCAAACAATTCTAATTGAGATGGAGCACCTGCCATGTGCAGATAAATTACGCTTCGGGCCTTACCCACAAGTGGTGGCGATTTTGGTAGTAATGGATGTGCAGGATCATAAGCGATTTTGGTTTGTGGACTTGAAAAAAGATTACAGCTACCCAGTAACGAACCCATTGCCAAAGCACCCAAACCCATCGCACTTTCTTTTAAAAAATGACGTCGTGAGTGCAGGCGTGCATTTGCTTCGTGTGCCTCTTTAATCAACCGATGTGCATTTAATTCGTCTCTCGTCATAACCTGATCAGATTAATTTTTAGTAACTACTTCATCCAGATTAAGCATGGCATTGGCCACTAACACCATTGCTGCCTCTTCTGGCTTATATTTCTTCTGTTTATCGCCCATAAATGCTGATACACTTGCCGAATTTTTTCTAAACTCATCAAAAGCCTTGACATACAGATCTTCGAATACTTTTAATCTGTTTTGAGGGATCGTTTTGTATAAGATCAATTCATAACCCTTTGCTATTTTCGATTTGCTGTTATTTCCACCTATTTTATCCATACGTACCGCCAGTTTTCTGGCTAAATCGATATAAACACTATCATTTAAGGTTACCAGGGCCTGCAAAGGAGTATTAGTTCGGATACGGCGCGGACTACAAACCACCCGCGATGCTCCATCGAAAGCAATAGCTGATGGATATGGCGCTGTTCTTTTCCAATAGGTATAAATTCCCCTACGGTATTGTTCTTCTCCACTACTTAGCACCCACTTGGCTCCATTATAAGGTGAGAACCAAATCCCTTCGGGCTGCCAAGGCATTACCGGTGGTCCGTACATTTTACTACTTAATACACCACAAACTGCAAGACTCTGATCTCTTATTTGTTCTGCGCTTAATCTAACCCGCGAGCCCCTGGCGTAAAACTTATTAAACAGATCTTTTTCTTTCAGTTCTTCTGTTACCTTACTGTCTTGCCTGTAAGTAGCCATCATTACCAGTTCCTTTAACATTTTTTTAACGCTCCAGTTATATTTGTACATAAACTGATAAGCCATAAAATCTAAAAGTTCCTGGTGGGTAGGCGCCATTCCCTGGGTTCCCATGTCTTCTAAAGTTTCTACCAATCCTGCTCCGTACAATTGTTCCCATAGTCTGTTTACCATTGTTCTCGATACGAGCGGGTTTCTTTTATCAGTAAGCCACATGGCTAAACCCATCCTGTTATCAGGTGCATTTTTAGGCATGGCAAAAGCTAAAGAATTAGGTACACCAACTTTAACTTCTTTGCCCTTCGAAGTCCACGCACCACGCTCAAACACATAGTTTTTGCGCTGCATGCTCAATGGGTTTTCGATCATAATCGGCGTTGTTGGCACCTTTGCGTTCATTAAATCAGTAAATCTTTTTTTATTGGCCAAATATTCTGGTTTGCCTTTTCCAGGAAACTGTTTGGTAAAATAAAACCAATCGAAGTACACCATAAATTCGTCAGGATTTTTGACCGAGGGGTTGGTATATTTTAAATACACATCTTTTAAGCCACTTTGTTTAGGGAAATCGATCTCTAGGTTTTGATAACCCTGTGTTTGAGCAAGTTTCCATGATTTGATTATGGGTCCGTTTGGCGAACCTAGATGTAAACTCATTGTACCATTTGGCTGGCTGCAGTTATAACGCATAATCAATTGATCTACATTTTCGAGGCTTACAGATTTTAACCTTGCAGATGAGCTATTTTTAAAATACAGCGCAATGTTATTGTTGCCAATTACCGAATTAACCAGCTCATCAGCCGTGGTAGAGTTTATTGTAGGCTCACCAGTTTTTAAAAACAAGCTCACCTGATCGGCTCTTTCTTTACCCGCAACAGTTTTAACCCAGCTGGTTAAATGATTAAGCTCGTTTGTAAGGCTATCGTTAAAATCTTTAAATAATGGGTATTCTGCGGAAACATCTTCATCCCTCGTATTGTTAAAATACGACATGAATTTATAATATTCATCATGTTTAAAGGGATCGTATGGATGACTGTGGCACTGTACGCAAGAAAAAGTTGTACTCATTAGCCCTTCCCAGGTGGCATTTACACGATCTAAAACCGCCGCCGTTCTAAACTCTTCATTGTTGGTACCACCCTCATCGTTGGTTGGCGTATTCCTGCTAAAAGCGGTGGCAATATATTGGGCATCGGTTGGATTGGGAAATAAATCTCCGGCAATCTGATCGGTAATAAATCGATCATATGGCATATCATGGTTAAAGGCCTTAATCACCCAGTCGCGATAGCTCCAGATATTTCGGTTAGGATCACTTTCGTAACCTTTAGTATCAGCATAACGTGCTATATCCAGCCACATCGATGCCCAGCGCTCGCCAAATTTAGGCGAAGCCAGCAAGCTATCAACCAACACATTGTAGGCTGCCTGTTCATCTTTATTGTTCAAATAAAATTTGGCCAGTTTATCTGATGGGTAAGTACCGATCAAATCTAAACTTACTCTCCTCAACAGGGTAGCCTTATCGGCAGTTTTAGAGGGCTCAAGTTTATTTTCTTCAAGCTTTGCAAAAATAAATTTATCCAGATCGTTGCGCACCCAATTATTATCTACATCTGGCAATTCAGTCGGTTTTACACTAACATAAGCCCAGTGGTTACCCCATTTTGCACCTTGTTTTATCCAACTGCTAAGAATATCAATTTCATCATTATTTAAAGCGGGGTGCTTATAAGGCATTCTTTCTTCAGGATCGTTAGATTTTAGGCGTTTAATAAACTCGCTATCCTCCGGATTACCAGGAATGATGGCTGGTTTACCACTTTTGGTTTTAGCTAAGGCTTCTTCTCTGAATAATACACTAAAGCCACCTTGTTGCTTAACACCGCCATGGCATGAAATGCATTTTTTATTTAAAATGGGTTTAACCTGTGCGTTAAAATCAATCTGTTTCTCCGAAGAAAAAAGTGAAAAGGCAATTAAGGCGATTGCCACCAGCACAAAGCCAGAGGCAAATAGTATTTTCTTGTTCAATAACATTTGGTTAAAAATAAACTTATGCTAATTTTTAGCGGTTTTGTATTTATATACAAAGTTAAATTAAGCTAAACATTAAACAACGGAACGATCGTTAGACTAAATCGCTAAATTGTTGTTGCACTTAACCAAAGATCAAAAAAAATATAAAACATAAAAATGTATTAACTTGCTCAAAAAATGGATTATATTACTTTTTTTTATGAATTAAACATGGAGAAACGCCAGATTAAACCAAAAAATAGTTTTGATTTACTAAAATCCATCATTATTCCAAAAAATGTACTTCTAAAACAATGCATGGGGAATGGAATCATAAGCAACATATTCATTACCGACATTGGCTATTACCGTAAAGCACTGAACCACTATATACAAAGAAACAATGGTGCCGAACAGCATATTTTGATTTATTGTGTAGAGGGAATGGGAACTGTAGAATTTCAGGGTAGTGTATACCATATCGAGGCCGGAAACTTCATCATCATCCCTAGAAAAATGCCACATACTTACCAAGCAAACTCCAGTTTACCATGGACTATTTATTGGTTCCATTTTTTAGGGAGCGGTGCCGACCAACTTATAGCGTCGTTACAGCACTATAAGGCTTATGCAGGTTTTAGTGAAGAACGAAACATGATGTTTGATACTATTTACAACCGATTGGAAAGAGGCTTTAGTAGAGAAAATCTAATCTACGCCAATTTATGTTTTCACCATTATATTGCTGAAATTGTTTATACCGATAAACTTCTCAATAATGATAAAATTAAGGAACCTGATAAAGTGGAGGAGGTTATAGATTTTATGCGGAGCAACATCGAAAAGACACTCAGTTTAAAAGAAATGGCTTTAGCCGCTTATCTTTCTCCGTCTTATTTATCGGCCATTTTTAAAAAGAAAACCGGAACCTCTCCTATCGATTACTTTAACCAGCTTAAAATTCAGAGAACCACCCAGTATTTACTTTTTACCAATTTAAGGATCAACGAAATTGCACTAAAAATCGGCATTAACGATCCTTATTATTTTAGCAGGCTCTTTTCAAGCATCATGGGCATTTCGCCAAAACAATATCGCGATAATAGGTTTAATTAGATGGCGTGGAGTGCTGGCAGGAAGTAATATTTGCCAGAATTTTCGTGTTATATTTATTGCTAAAACATCCTTACCGTGTCAGATAGCAATATCTGACACCAAATTAATCCAAAGTTAAACCGATTTCCTTCAATAAGATTGCGGCATTAAAAGTTTTACATGGGCCTAATTTTAGTAAATAATCAAACTTCATCTCACCTGCAGTAATCTGGATATCGAAATGGAAATTACGAACGGTTTCAGAGTGATCGATAATCAGATCTGCCAGTTGTAAATCGTGTGTAGCAAAAAGTGCAGGTGTTTTTTCGGCAATCAGCTTTTGTATAAAAACCTTTGAGCCCAAATATTTATCCCGACTGTTTGTACCGCGCAGCATTTCGTCAATCAGTACAAAAGTATCTTTGTCTTTAACCACATTATCTAAGATCATTTTTAGCCGGTTTAGCTCGGCTTTAAAAGTAGAGGTACTTTCGTTCAGCGAATCTTTGATCCGCATATAGGTATTAATCGAAAAAACAGATAATTGCATGGTTTCTGCACAAACAGGTGCACCAGCATAAGCCAGTACCATGTTAATTCCCAAAGTACGCAGGAAGGTACTTTTACCTGCCATGTTAGAGCCCGTTACAATATCTACAGTTGGTTTTGCTTCTAAATGAAAATCATTGCTTACCCTTAAGTTCTCGTTTATGAGTGGATGGCCAATTTGTATACCTGACAATGAAAACCCATCTGATAATACCGGGAAAACCCAATCTGGTTGATTGTAGGCTGTTGTAGCCAATGAGATCAGTTCTTCAAAATCACCCAGATGATCGAGAGCAGAAATTACATCCTTCGATGAAGATTTATACCAGATATCGAGGTTGATACAACATTTTAAATCCCAAAGCAAAAGGGCATTTAATACTCCACCCACAATGATATTCAATCGGGCATCAAAATTTTCGATAATCTTAGTAAGACCTTTAATTTCTTTGCTTACCGGGATTTTCGAATCGAGCAAATCTAACGTATAGCTACTTTTCCAGTTTTGATTTTCTGTCCATAAAATAGCGCTGGCATAGCCGTTAAGCAGGTTAGAACTTCCACCAAAGCTATAAAATACCTTGTTGATTTTTGAGCCCAATAATACATTCCATCCGATATGGATAACAACCAAAAGTGCCAATACTTTCCAAAAAGCACCACTAATAAGCAGCGCTGCTAAAATTAAAACAATAGAAACATAAGGCACCATTTTAACGTAAAACCTTAAAAAACTGCCCTTTACAAATTCCAATTGTGCACCCAGCTGGTGTTTAAGCTGTATTTTAATCTGCTCTATTTTATCGGGATCATAACCGTGCAAATTGGCTCTAAAGCTATAAGTCTCTGCTATCTTATCTCTTATTTCTTTTATGGCTTCCTGGCGGCGTAATATCTTTTCTCTAGTGGATTTTTCTGCAAAATTTTTAGCCAGGAGTTTATTCCCACTTTTAGTACTACAACGGTTAATTAAGGCAAACAACGATGAGGCACCAAAAATATCAAGATCGGAAGTATAAGGATGCAGTTCAGATTCGAAAGCTTTACCATGGTCGTATCCGTTAGCTGCACCATTTAAAATATTCCATTCGTTCTGATAAATCCATAAAAGTTGTTTTTTATAATCGATTTCACGATCGAGCTGGCTTTGTCTGCGAACGACAAAGGCGAAGGCAATAACCGGCAGTAATAAACAAATCTGGATTAATGTACGCAGGCTGTCATCTGCTGAGCGCAACAACAAAACAAAAAATAAAATTTCGGTCAGGAACAAGCCTATCCTAATGAGCGAAAGTTGATCGATTATTTTTTTGGTTTTCGCTATATCAGCAGTAACCTGCTTAATTTTTTGGTCGTAATCAGGTATTATCTCTGTTTTTTGTTTTAACCTCATCTCTCTTAAATGTGTAATATCCTCAAAGGTATCAGAACCAGCAAATAAATTGTTTTTAAATTTCTTTTTTTAAGAAAAGTATGCACATCCACAAAAAATCATCCGCCAAAAACACATTAAATGGAAGGCATTCATTGCACAATATATATGGATAATTATCGGACTTTCATCGGACTTTCATCGGACTTTCATCGGAGTTCAATCGGAATAATTAGGTATTGATCAGTTAAAAACCTGTGTTTATTTTGTTTATGATTAATTTTTTAAATAAATTAGATCAACACAATATCTATCGTTATGGCAAGATTAAAAGATGGTGCATTAGGAGGTTTTTCTGGAAAAGTTGGATCTGTAATTGGTTACAGCTACAGGAATAAAGATTATATCAGGAGTATACCTGTTCCATCTAAAAAGCCGCCTACATTAAAACAATTGGCCAGTAGAGCCCGGTTTAAATTCTTTAACGAGTGGAGAAATCCATTATCTGGTTTTTTTAACGTCACGTTTAAAAATCAAACCAATACACATTCGGCCCAAAATGCCGCGCATCAATTAAATAAGGACATTATAACCGGAGAATATCCAGACTTTATAATCGATTATACTAAAGTAATCATTAGCAAGGGTTCATTGCCACCCGTGCTTGATCTGCAAATGCAGCACGAAAATGATATGTTATATTTTACCTGGCAACCAAACCTGATTAACACAGCCATGGGTACTGATTTACTGGCCATATTGGTCTGTTACACTAACGATATTAATCACTTTCAGGCCAGCTTAAATGCAGCAGAGCGCGGTAGCAGCAACTGCGCCTTTAAATTGGATTATACTGCACCAGGCGAAAAAATAGAAATTTACGCTACCTTTTTATCGAATAACCGCGAGAGGGCAAGCGACAGCCATTATATGGGCAGCATTGAATTTTAGTTTAAACTGTTTTTTCATTTGTTCTGATGAATGCCTACAATTTACCTAAGTTTGAAATCCAAACGTTAAGACAAAGGAATATTAAATGAAGATTACACTGATCGCTATTGGCAAAACAGAGGATAAATATCTAATTGAAGGAATTGATAAATATATCAACCGCCTCAAACATTATATTAATTTTAGTTTTTTAGCTATACCTGATGTAAAAAACGTTAAAAACCTAAGCGAGGCTCAGCAAAAGGCAAAGGAGGCAGAATTACTACATAAACAAATTAACAATGGCGACGTTGTTATTTTGTTGGATGAAAAAGGGAAAAAATATTCATCTGTAGAATTTTCAAACTACTTAAATAAACAGATGGTGGGCAGTGTACAACATTTAATTTTTATTATTGGCGGCCCTTATGGATTTGATGAAACGATTTATAAACGAGCAAACGGTTTAATTTCACTGTCTGACATGACCTTTTCGCACCAAATGATCAGATTGTTTTTTGTAGAACAGCTTTACCGTGGATTTAGCATTTTAAAGGGCGAACCTTATCATCACGCATAAGTTATATATTTCGAGATTAAAATCTTCAAAGCAAACTTTATCATTCATGAATAGAATTTTATTAACATTCTCCATCTTATTCATCACCAACTTTAATACTTTCGCACAAAAAGCAAAGGAGTATTACGAAAAAGGGTTAAATGCCTTTGAAAAGAAATTAGACAACCAAGCTTTACTTTACCTTGATTCATCTATAAATCTTAAAAATGATGAATATATGAGTTATCAACTTAGAGGCTTTGTAAAATCTTCACAAGGTAAATTCGTTGATGCTATTGCAGATTTTGATAAAGCAATAGGGCTTAATCCCAATGATGCTGATAATTTTGCTTACAGAGCTTCTGCAAAAGGTTCGAATACAGATACTAATGGTGCAGTACAAGATTTAAGCCAGGCCATTAAAATTTCACCAAGGAAATGTCAATATTATCGAGATAGAGCAAAGTTGTACGCAAAATTAAAAGATACCCTTTCGGCGAAGTTGGATTTCGATAAAGCCATAACACTCGATCCGGAAGATGCTTATAATTTTATAGAAAGAGCGATGATTAAAGAAGCAGCCAATGATCTTCGTGGTGCTTTGCAAGATTTAAACGAGGGCATTCTCATTGATCCCAATCAATCTCCATTTTATAGGCACAGAGCAGAATTGCACCTCAAACTTCGCGATACAACTTCAGCGTTATCAGATTATGATAATGATATTAGGCTGATCAAAAAAGATGATCCAATGTTTTATTGGGATCATTATGATAGAGCTACCGCACGGTTTAATAAAGCTTATTACCAAGGCTGTATTGAAGATTGTAGTATTGTAATTTCAGGTTTAACAACCGATAGTGATACCTCTTTAATAAAATTTGTTTACAAATGCAGGGCACTTGCCAATCTTAAAAGCACTAATTATTTTGCTGCCATCGCAGATTGTGATGAATTTTATAAACACGACCCAAAAGATATCAGCATATACCTCGCCAAAGCGGAGGCTTACTATATGCTTAGCGAATTTAGCAATTGTATTACAACAATAAATAAAGCTATTGCTATCCACCCTACAGCAGAAGCTTATTTTTATAAATCGATGGCTAATGTTAAACTGAATAACCTAAAGGAAGTTGAAAACGATCTAACCAAAGCAATTAATTTAAATCCCAGCTATTTTTTAGCGTACAGGAATCGGGCACTGCTTAGAGGGGTACAGGCAAATTATAAAGGTGCCGTTTCTGATGCCAATGTTTTTTTAAAAAACGATCCAACAGACGTTAAGGTATTAACGACTAAGGGAATGGCACTATATTTTCTTAATAATAAAAAAGAAGGTTGCGCAATTGTAAAAAGAGCAATAAGCTTAGGTGATCAGACGGCAAAACAATTTGCAAAGGAAAAATGCAAATAAAGAAAGCTTATGGAATAATTATGTTATAATCATCATTAAATAAAAGAAATTATGCTATTAGATAAATATAAACGGGAATACAGGTATAAAAGCGATCAGAACCGCAATAACAAATACTTATGGATCAGCATTATTGCTTCATTGGTGATTGTAGCACTGCTTTGGTATTTTTTCGATTAATTTCATAAAAAAACACCAGACAAATTTGGCCTGGTGTTTCTCTATATTGAAGTAAATAAAGCTTAAACGCCTTTTTTACTAGTCATACTTGCTTTTTTAGCAGGAGCTGAAGTTTTTGTAGTTGCTTTTGCACTTGCTGATGCTTTTGCTCCACTGGCTTTAGGTTTCTTATCTGAAGCTGATTTTTCTTCTGATAACTTAACTTCTGCTGGTGTACCCGGAGTTTCTGGAGTTTCTTCAGTAAACAAAGGCAAATCTTTTAACAAATTATACCAGGTAATGATTTTCTTCATATCAGAAGCATAAACTTTCTCCTGATCGTGACCTGGAGCTACCTCAAGGAAATAAGCACGCAAATCGCCTTTCAAATCTGGAGTAGATCCTTTTGCAGAAATTTTGGCAAAAATATCTGCCAATTTAATTTCCTCATCTTCACCATACACAGTAATATCTTCTAACGAAGCTAATTTTGTATTGGTAATGTTAGCAACAATTTTAGTTTTTTGAGCATCCAAGCTCTCTAAAATGTAACCCACTTTATTTTGTCCAACCAGTTTAAACAAACCCGGTCTGCCAGATACGGCAACAATTCCTCTTAAATTCATATGATGTGTGTTTAGCGGTTAGCGGTTGGGGTTTAGCGCAACAAATCGCCTACCACCAAACGCATAACGTATTTCTAATGTTTTAAAATCTAAATATGAGCAATTAGCGCTTTTAAACGCTTATCGCCAAACGCATTGCGTATTAATTAATCTTCTAAAACTTCAATGTTTAAAATTTTATCACCTTGGCGAATATCATCTACAAGGTCTACATTCTCAACTACTTTACCAAAGCAGGTATGGTTACGGTCTAAGTGTGCTGTATTTGTTCTGCTATGACAGATAAAAAACTGTGAACCACCAGTATTGCGGCCAGCATGAGCCATAGATAAAACACCACGATCGTGATATTGATTTTCTCCGTCTAATTCGCAATCAATTTTATAACCTGGGCCACCAGTACCTGCCAAATGTGCTTTAGCCGGATCTTTTGAATTTGGACATCCGCCCTGAACCATAAAGTTAGGAATTACGCGGTGAAAAGTTACACCATCATAAAAGCCTTCTTTAGCTAATTTTTTAAAGTTTGCAACGGCTTTTGGCGCATCATTTTCGTAGAATTCTACGGTCATATCGCCTTTTTCTGTTTTTATTATTGCTTTACTCATATCAATATCGGTACTAATTTTAAATTTCGTTCGCCTAAAAAACTTTCATATTTTTTTAGTAGAGGGCAAAAATAACAAAATTGTATAACTTATAACATCATTAAATTTTTCTATACAGTTTAAATGCGGTATTTTAGTGTTTTAAGTATACCAATTTGATAAAGAAATCTTATATTCTATTTATTTGCCTGCTTTGCTCCCTGGGCCTTAGGGCTTCTTCTTTGTTAATTTACATGGATGAAGATCAAAAAAACCACCTTAAGGCCTATGGTATAGCCTATTGGACGATCAGCAAACAGCTGGAGGTTGATTGGCTCTTAAATTATCGTGGCGGAAGCTTTTTAATTAAATACAATAAAACCGTTGAGGATGAGCTTAAAATCCGTGGAGTCTCTTACGAAGTAATGGCTGATGGAAAAGTGGTGAGTTTATTAAACGAAATCAGTGATCCTGCTGTGAATATGGAAATGGTTAAACTGGAGAAAACGCCAAAAATTGCAGTTTACTCTCCAAAAAGCAAATTACCATGGGATGATGCGGTTACACTCGTTTTAACCTACGCCGAAATTCCATACGATGTAATTTATGATGACGATATCCTTCAGGATAAATTGAGCAAATACGATTGGCTTCACCTGCACCACGAAGATTTTACCGGGCAATATGGCCGTTTCTGGGCCAATTTCAGGTATGCAACCTGGTACCAGGAAGATGTTAAAAACCAGGAAAATTTGGCCAAACGTATGGGCTATAAAAAGGTTTCGGAAATGAAATTAGCCGTTGCTAAACACATTAAAGAATACTGTGCTGGTGGAGGTTTTTTGTTTGCCATGTGCTCTGGTACCGATAGTTTCGACATTGCCCTTGCCGCCGAAGGTGTTGATATTTGCGCGCAAATGTTTGATGGCGATCCGGCGGATCCAAATGCACAAAGTAAACTGGATTTTAATAAAACGCTAGCCTTCCAGAATTTCAAGTTAGACAATAACCCGATGAACTATGAATTTTCGGATATAGATGCTACCCAAACCCGTACACTTAACCAAACCAACGATTATTTTACTTTATTCGATTTTTCGGCCAAATGGGACCTCGTTCCAACCATGCTTACCCAAGACCACGACAAGGTTATTAAAGGTTTTATGGGGCAAACCACAGCATTCAGAAAGAGCTTAGTGAAAACGAGTGTAACCGTTTTAGGTGAAAATAAAGGCGCGGCAGAGGTAAGATATTTACATGGCGAAATTGGCAAAGGTCAGTTTACTTTTTACGGCGGTCACGATCCAGAAGATTATCAGCATGCTGTTGGCGATCCGCCAACAGATTTAAGCTTGCATCCAAATTCACCGGGATATCGCCTGATCCTCAATAATGTGCTTTTTCCCGCAGCAAAAAAGAAACCTCAAAAAACGTAATTTATCAAAATTTAACTTTTGGCATTATTCCTTTTGAGTTTAAAAAATTGTTAATTCTCCGCTATATTCCTGTTATGTATACAGTAAATGGCTCCTCATACCATTTCTGATCTGGATTATAGCTACCCTTAAATCCTCCAAAAATTACACTGATAGCCAATGTATTAGCTACCAAACTGTAACACTCTTGATACTTTGGCACAGCTTTTGGATTAGCACAGGTAATTAACAAACAGGGTAAAACCTGAAAATTTAAACAAGATTTTTATAAAAGAAAAATATCATGAAAAAGTTACTATTAAGCGCATCAGTTATTTTATTGGCAACAGGTGCATTTGCACAAACAAAAATGACTAGTGAAACTGCTCGTTTTGGAATTAAAGCCGGTGTTAACTTATCAAAGTTTCACGCTGGTGGCGATGATGCCGCAGCCAATAATTTTAATGATAATGCAAAAAACAATGTGGGTTTTAATGTTACCGCATTTGGTGATTTTGGTGTAGGAAATAATTTCTTTATCCAACCAGGTGTATCACTACAGAACAAAGGTAATAAATTCGAATCGGTAAGCACGACCACCGCTATAGGCAATACAGTTACAACCACATCTTCCATCAAAACCAATTTAATGGCTATTGAGGTTCCAATTAACGCGGTATTTAGAATCCCTACTGGTGATGCCGGTGCGGTTCAGATCAGTGCTGGTCCATATATAGGATTTAACATTTCAGGTAAAGATAAAGGAGAAAATGTGGTTACAACTGTTAACAATTCGAATAACAACAGTTCTACCGTTACAACTTCTAATGATAGAGACCTATCGTTTGGTAGTGCCAGTGATAAAAACTATAACAGCACAGAATTTGGCGCAAACTTTGGTTTAGCCTACCGTACAAATTCTGGATTTTTAGTAGGTGCTAACTATGGTTTAGGTTTAACCGATTTAACACCAAAAGACAGACAAGCCAATTCGAATAAATTAACTAACCGTGTGTTAGGTTTCTCAGTTGGTTATTCATTCTAAGAAAAGCCTTAAAAGCAAAAAACCTTCCCGGTGCAAAATCGGGAAGGTTTTTTTATGCTTTGTTTTAGTCGTAAAAGTTCCAGCTTACCCCAAATTTTAGTAAGGCATCTTGCATAGGGTACCTGTTTACAGTGTAATAACCTGGTTGAAACAACCCTTGATTTACAAAATCATATTTAACAAAAATATTAGCCCGCTTTAAATTTGCTTTAAAAAAAACATCAATTACTGGTCTCGAAACCAGGTTTGTTGGATTGCGTTCATCAATATAAAACTGAGCTGTTGCCGGCGAATATAAGTAGTTTGCATATTCAGAATTATACCTCACATCAAATCCCACATTAGCCTTTAATACTTTGAAAAAAGTATTATCAAAATAAATACTGTTATAAGTATAAAGTTCTGGCGTTCTTAATACTGTATTTTTATCTGTTTTTTGATAAGCGATATAATTTTCCATCACAAACTTACCAAACCTGGTTTTCTTTGATACATCTAGCCTAATTAAGCTAATATCTGCAGTGGCCTGCTCTGGTAAAATGGCGGTTGTACCATTGGTATGGTCTGCAGCAAAATAAACGTAGTTACTGGTTAAGAAATACTTAGCACCTGCATTAAAACCATACTTATCGTTGATATAATTAAATGATAAATTGGCAATTTTAGTATTTTTAAAATCGCTGTTTGTCCATTGGTAATGATTACCATGATAGTAGTTAAAAATAGCCGCCGGGGTTTGGTTTTGTACATAGGCTCCCAATTCAATCCTTCCTATGGTTTTACTTAAAAGAATTTTACTTTTTGCCTCGTATAAATAATCTCCTGCGTTTTCACCTTGCAAAATTTGTTGAAGGTCTAAATTGAAATCAATATTGTTGGAGAAACGATAGCCTGCTGCGCCTAAAATGGTAATGTTTTGATAAGCAAACCTACTGTGTTCGTAATTGGTTGCATCTTGCTTTATACCAAAATATTCATGTTTGTAATAATCGTGCCTTATGCCCGCATCAACCTTTAATTCATTTTTTATAACCGAACTATTTTTTGGCCGTAAAAAGAAACTATAAATAAATTCATTTTTAATGTGTTTTACATGGGTCGAATCATTCGTAAATACTGTACTTGCAATTCCCGGAGGCAATACATTATTAACATCCGCTCCATTTTTGTAAAAATCGAAACTGTCGTTATTATACTCAAATGTATACGAAACCTTATTGGTTGGTAAAACTGAATTGTTAACATTTGCAGAGGTATCTATCCTGCCTACATAATAGGTTTGCTTTAAGAAAATGGTATTTTTACGGTACATATTTCTTGAGTCTGCTAAATTTACAGGCTCTGCCTCTCTTGCAATTTTAGTATAACCAGGATCGAATAAACCTGTAGCTACTGTAGAACCATTCTCGTAGGCGCGCATGGTGTTAAAAATTGCCGATGCCCACATATTATAACGTTTGCTCGGCGATTGATACCATGAAAACACGGCAACATTTAAATTATCGCCACGTTGCCTGGTATAAAAACCTCTAGAATCGCCACGGTTAAAATTAACTCCAACATTCCAGTTTTTTTTAATATTCTGCGTATGGATAGCCCTAAAAAGCTGTTCTTTTTGACCTGCACTAACAAAATATAAGCTGGTAAAGGGGGTTCTGGCCTGATAGTAAATAATATCTTCAGGTGTTAAAGCATAATAATCGAGTGAATGAAATCCTACATCAAAGCCAATCCTTTTACTAGGTTCATACAATAAAGGCCTGGCAGCCAAACCCATATTACCGTTGCTAATGGTTGGGTGCAGGGGTTGTAAAAGCGGACTATAATTCTGGATATTGGTGGTTGAAGTATCTAAAGGCAGCAGTACAATACTATCCTTAGTTAGCGACAATTTGGTAAACCGTATATATTTGGCTGTAAAAACTACGGAATCTTTACCCCCATCTAGCTTTTTCCTAACCGAATCAAGTTCTTTATTGGTACCAACACTTGTTTTTAAATCTTGAGCAAAGACATTATTAATGCCTAACAGTAGCAAGAAAAAAAAACAGATTTTAACGGCTTTATGCATCTTATAGTTCAGAAATTAAACGGGTTAAAATCTCTGTCATTTTAGGTTCGGCTTTAGCTGCTGCCGCTAAAATTTCATCTAAATTAAAAGGCTGCAGGTCTTCTGGAAAACCTTCGTCTGTTAATACGGAGATGGCAAAAACAGGTAAACCAGCGTGGTTGGCCACAATAACCTCGGGTACAGTACTCATGCCAACTGCATCAGCACCAATTAAACGTAGGTATTTGTATTCCGCTTTAGTTTCTAAGTTCGGGCCAGAAACCGCAACATACACCCCTTTATGGCATTTAATATCAACATCTTTAGCTATTTCTAACGCTTTGGCTATAATATCGCGTTTATAGGGCTGGCTCATATCTGGAAAACGTGGCCCTAATTCGCTCTCAATTAAACCCCGCAACGGGTTATCTGGCTGCAGATTAATATGATCGTCGATAATCATTAAATCACCCTTTTTAAACTCAGGGTTTAACGAGCCCGCAGCATTAGATACAATTAAGTTTTCAATACCCAAGCCTTTCATTACCCTAACCGGAAAGGTAATCTGCTGCATGCTGTAACCTTCGTAATAATGTAAGCGCCCTTGCATGGCAATAATTCTCTTCCCGTTTAATGTTCCAAAAATCAGTTTCCCACTATGGAACTCTAAAGTAGAAATTGGAAAATTTGGAATATTAGAATACATCAATTGATGCTCAACTTCGATTTCTTTTACCAATCCACCCAAGCCAGTACCTAAAATAATGCCTATTTCTGGCTTAAAGTTCTCTGTTTTACGTTTTATATATTCAACGGTTTCTTCTATTGCTCTTAACATAATTTAAAATGAGTTCGTCAAAGGTAATCTTATCTTCTTCAAATAATTCAACCTCAATGGGTAAATAATATACAGGTAAATCTACCAGTAAATCTTCAAATCCGGTAGCTCTTAAACGCTTGCTATCCTTTTCTGTTGTGATAATGATTTTATCTTTTTTAATATTGGCTGTAAAAACCGCTTTAAACTTCTTAATATCATCATTTTTAAAAGCATAATGATCAGGAAATTCTTCGTGTTTAATGGTTTTGGCATATTTTTCAAGCTCTTCTATTAACGGAGCCGGATTTGCAATTCCGGTGAGCAGGAAAATTTCGAAACCTTTAATCGACTCGAGCGTACGGCTTTCGTTTTGGTATAGATGTATAAGATCGCCATACTTTAAATAAGAATGTAATACAGGTTGATTTGCATTTGGCTGTAGCTCATTTATCGAAGCCTGCTGGGCAACATGTAACAGGGGAACTGGCGATTTTGTGACCAACAATACATCTGCTCTTTTGCGCGAGGAGAAAACATCTCTTAAATTACCGGCAGGTAATAAAAACTGTAAAGTACCCAATTTTCTAAACTCGAAAAGCAAAACATTAAACCCTGCATTTACTGCGCGGTGCTGAAAGGCATCATCAAGGATGATTAAATCATGATTGTCTTTCAATTGCTTAATGCCATTTACGCGGTCTTCGCAAACGGCAACGGTAACAGCTGCAAATTTTTGATGATACTGTAATGGCTCATCCCCTATCGTTTCGGCCGTTGCAGTACCATCGGCAACAATAAAACCTTTCGTTTTTCGGCCATATCCCCTGCTTAGTATGGCTATTTTATAACCGGCTAGCAACTTCACCAAATATTCTGTTGTTGGCGTTTTGCCCGATCCGCCAACGGCTAAATTGCCTACACAGATTACCGGTAAATCGAACTTTACAGATCGCATCAATCCCCAATCATAAAGTTTTTTACGGAGTAGAATAGCCATTCCATAAATGATCGAAAAAGGAAGTAGTAAAAGGCGTAGATAGTTCAGTAGCATATCGTGGTTTCAAAAATACTGATTATTTAAAAAAGAAAGGCATGGCTTAGGCCAAATGCCCAATAGCGCAACCATTAAGCAAGTGAAATGGTTTGTAAGGATTTTATGTTAATGGGCATAATTGCAAACTAGGCACTTAAATTTTTTCTTTTTAGAAAAGCAGTAACAATAATATAATTAACGTTAGTCGGGCTTTTTGCTAAATCTCTTGTTTTGAAGGAAACAAGAGGATACCGCTGCAATCCCGTTTAATCAAAACTGGCGCTGTTGCTATTAAAGGTTTTTGAACCTATTGGAACAACAACTCCAGACTCATAATATTCCAACCAGATGATAACATCTGACAGCCCGTTAGCAAACTCAACTCCGCGCCTTCAGTGTTTTTCTCTACAATCTCTGTGGTTAAAGAAACTCAAATGGAACAAACCCGAATTTTAAATGTTATATTAGATTTCCATCTCATTATATGCAGGCCGAAACAGAAATTTTAATTATTGGTGGCGGATTGGCAGGTTTAACAGCGGCACTTCACCTGAATAAGGTGGGTTTAAATGTTACTTTGATCGAAAAAGATACCTATCCTCACCATAAAGTTTGCGGTGAATATATTTCGAATGAGGTGCTCCTCTATTTTGCATGGCTCGGTCTGGATATTGAAAACCTTGCGCCCACATTAATCAGCGACCTACTTTTCACTTCCCTTTCTGGTAAAAGCATAAAAACTAAATTACCCCTTGGCGGCTTTGGGTTAAGCAGATACACCATCGATCATTATCTCTATACCGAACTGATCAGGAGAAAAATAAACGTAATTCATGATCGTGTTGTACAGATTAACTTTGCCAATAACCAATTTACAGTAGCAACTGCAAATCATACCTTTGCTGCAGCTTACGTTATTGGCGCTTATGGAAAAAGATCGTCAATTGATGTTAAGCTAAACCGGAGTTTCATCAATAAAAGATCGCCCTATCTGGCAGTTAAAGCACATTACAGAGCAGATTTTCCAAATAACCTGGTTAGCCTGCATAATTTTAAAGGTGGCTATTGTGGCGTTTCAAAGGTCGAAAATGACCGATTAAACATCTGTTATCTAGCCAACTACGAGCATTTTAAAAAGTACAAAAGCATACTTACCTTTCAAGAAAATGTACTCTATAAAAACAGGTATCTAAGGGCTATTTTCGAAAATGCAACAAGTTTATTCGATATTCCGTTAACCATCGGTCAGATTTCTTTTGAGCGTAAGGAACCCGTGTATAATCATATTTTAATGATTGGTGATACTGCCGGATTAATTCATCCACTTTGCGGAAATGGCATGGCCATGGCTATTCACGCTGCCAAAATTGTTTCGGAACTTTTGCATCAAAGAATAGAAGGTCGCATAAGCTCTCGTGCAGCACTGGAAGAAAGTTACACCGCACATTGGAACAGCGAATTTAAAAGCCGCTTAAAAATGGGAAGAATGTTATCTTCCCTGCTACAGAGTACTAACTTTGAAAGTTTAGCCATAAATGCATTGATTAAAATGCCTTTTCTACTTAATAAAATAATAAAACAAACACACGGCAAACCCATCACAACTTCATCATAAATGCAAGTAGATACCACATATAGAAGCACCGCACCAGAGATTATGGATGATTTTGCTATGGAAGGTGAAATATTGCGCGATGCACTTGATAAAATAGCCAGCATAAACCAACTTCTTGGGGGAAATAAAGTTACACTCGCAGGGGTTAAAATCTTAATCGCCAACAAACCATTGGATCAAGTTATACGTATTACTGATATTGGTTGCGGAAATGGAGATATGTTACGCGCTTTGGCCGATTATGCAAAAAAACAAGGTTTACATTTTATTTTAAAAGGGGTAGATGCCAATCAATTTACAATAAGTCATGCGCAAAGTTTGTCTGCCAACTACCCAAATATAACCTATGCCTGCAGCAATATTTTTGATGATTTAAGTAAAACAGAACCTTGCGATATTATGCTCTGTACTTTAACGTTACATCACTTTAAAGATGAAGAAATTATTGACCTGTTAAACAATTTTAAAAAATCGGCAACAATGGGTATGGTAATAAACGACCTGCAAAGAAGTGCAATAGCATATTACCTTTTTAAAGCGCTATGTTATGTTTTCCGTTTAAACGATATGTCGAGAGCAGATGGTTTAATATCAATTCTACGTGGATTTAAAAGAGCAGATTTGCTTAAATATACCGAACAATTAAAGGTAAAGTCGAGTTCGATAAAATGGAAATGGGCTTTCCGCTACCAATGGATAATTAAAACAACATGAGCGTAACCGTAAAAGCCGTAAGTAAAGCCTTGCCAGAATTTTGGCGATCAACTGCTGATATTTTACCATTTTTAGATATTTGGCTAAAAGATCAGGATGATCGTTTTATCAGAAAGGTAAAAAAGATTTTTGAAAGCGCCGCAGTAGATAAAAGATACTCGATCATGTCACCCGAAGAGGTTTTTAGTGATTTAAGTTTTGAGGAGCGAAACAACATTTATGTCAGCGAAGGGATAAAGCTGGGGGCCAAATGTCTGGAAACCGCACTCGAAAAAGCCAATTGGCAAGCTCAGGATTTAGACTACATCATTACAGTAAGCTGTACAGGAATCATGATCCCTTCTTTAGATGCTTATCTGATTAATCAGCTCAAACTGCGTCAGGATATTGTTCGTTTACCTGTAACCGAAATGGGTTGCGCGGCTGGTGTATCAGGTATGATTTACGCCAAGAATTTTCTGAAAGCCAATCCAGGTAAACGCGCAGCAGTTATTGCGGTAGAATCGCCTACGGCAACCTTTCAATTAAACGATTTTTCGATGGCCAACATTGTAAGTGCAGCAATATTTGGCGATGGTGCTGCCTGTGTATTATTAAGTTCGGATCAAGCAGATACTGGACCAGCGCTTTTGGATGAAGAAATGTACCATTTTTATGATGCTGAAGAGATGATGGGCTTTAAACTTACCAATACCGGACTACAAATGGTACTGGATGTGGCAGTTCCGGAAACCATTGCCAATCATTTCCCTGCTATTATTCATCCATTTTTGACAAAAAACGGATTCGAAATTAATGATATAGACCATTTGATCTTCCATCCGGGTGGAAAAAAGATTATCCAGATTGTTGAAGAACTATTTGGACAGCTTGGCAAAAACATAAACGAAACGAAAGAAGTTTTAAGGCTTTACGGAAACATGAGCAGCGCAACGGTACTTTATGTTTTAGAGCAGATTATGGATAAAAAGCCACTGCCAGGAGAAAAAGGGCTAATGTTAAGCTTCGGACCGGGGTTTTCGGCACAACGCATACTTTTACAATGGTAATATTACCCATTCAATAACCTGATCATGACAACACCAGAAATATTAGATAAACTACCATATGGTAAATCTTTTCTTTTTGTTGATGAGTTATTACACATTGATGAAAATGGCGCAAAGGGCACTTATACTTATGTTAAAGATCTCCCCTTTTACAAAGGTCACTTTAAAAACCACCCGGTTACCCCGGCAGTGATCCTCACCGAAACCATGGCGCAGATTGGACTGGTCTGTTTAGGCATTTATCTGTTAAAAGATATTGATCAAAATATATCCATTGCCATGACATCAAACACTATTGACTTTTTAAAACCGGTTTACCCAGGTGAGCAGGTTACGGTAACGAGTGAGAAAGTATATTTTAGATTTAATAAACTGAGTTGCAAGGTAAAAATGGAAAATGCAGCCGGCGAAACGGTTTGCAAAGGAAATATTTCTGGCATGTTAATTTCGAAAGAAAATGGGTAACAGGGTCGTAATTACCGGTTTAGGCGTATGTGCCCCCAATGGCACAACCATTGATGAGTTTTCGGATGCCATAAAAAAAGGACTTTCGGGCATCCGTCATCAGCCCGATCTGGAAGCCTTAAACTTCTCTTGCCAGATCGCAGGTAAACCATCACTAAGCGAAGAGCGGATCAATCAATATTTTACACCGCTTGAATTGCGAAACCTAAACAGTACAGGAATTATATATGGTATTATTGCTGGTTTGGATGCCTGGAAGGATGCAGGTTTAACCATCGAAAATAATAACGAACCTGACTGGGATAGCGGTACCATTTTCGGCGCGGGTACTTCTGGTATAGATAAATTTAGATGGGCAATTAATAAGATAGATGCGCTTGAAATTAAAAAATTAGGAAGCTCGGTAGTAATACAGACCATGGCCAGTGGCGTAAGTGCTTTTATCAGTGGCAAACTCGGCCTGGGTAATCAGGTAAGCACCAATTCATCTGCCTGCGCTACAGGAGCAGAAAGTATACTGCTGGCTTACGAGAGAATTAAAACAGGTCAGGCCACAAGAATGTTAGCAGGAAGTACCAGCGACAGTGGCCCTTACATTTGGGGTGGTTTTGATGCCATGAAAGTTTGCACCTTTAAACATAACCATGAACCCGAAAAAGGAAGCCGCCCAATGAGTGCAAGCGCAAGTGGTTTTGTACCTGGAAGTGGCGCCGGCGCCCTGGTATTAGAATCGCTCGAAAGCGCGCTAAAAAGGAAAGCTAAAATTTACGGCGAAGTGCTCGGAGGCCATATCAATTCTGGTGGTCAGCGGGGCCTAGGTACTATGACTGCGCCAAATCCTACCGCTGTACAGCGATGTATCCAAACAGCATTAAAAAATGCTGGTATTGAAGCCCAGGAAATAGATGTGATTAATGGCCACCTTACCGCAACAACTAAAGATGCACTAGAAATTGAAAACTGGAAAACAGCGCTACAACTACCAGCTAATGAGTTTCCGTATATCAATTCTATAAAAGGCATGATTGGCCATTGTATTGCAGCATCAGGGAGTATAGAATGCGTGGCCTCGGTACTTGAACTTTCAGAAGGTTTTATTTTCCCCAATATTAATTGCGAAGACTTAAATCCCGAAATTACCGCTTTAATTAATGCGAAATGCATTCCACAAACCTTAATTCATCAACCATTTAATATCTTAGCTAAAGCCAGTTTTGGTTTTGGCGATATTAATGCCTGCATTATTTTTAAAAAATACACTCATGAATCATGAATAAAGAAGAAATCATCGAAGCTTTAAAAACAATTGTTGAACCTTACAGCGAAGAGGCATCAGCCCTGGCACATATTGACGAAAACACCGATTTTATAAACGATTTAAAAATAAATTCGGCTAACCTGGTTGATATTATTTTAGATATCGAAGAGAAATTCAACATCGAAATAGACAACGATTCGATGGCTAAAATGCTCAACGTAAAAGCCACAACTGAAATTATAGCTGCTAAATTAGAAGCACATGCTGGGCAATGATATTGTTGATTTAAACCTGGCCAAAACCCAGAGCAACTGGCGCCGTAAAAATTATCTGGATAAGATTTTTACTACGGAAGAACAGTTACTGATTTCTGCTGCAGAAAATCCCGATATGATGGTGTGGTTACTTTGGAGCATGAAAGAATCGGCTTATAAAATTTATAACCGTAAAACTGGTGTCCGGAATTTTGCCCCCAAAAGTTTAAGCTGTACGATCCATCCTAACGCTTATGCCGAGGTAAATATTGATGGTAACGTCTATTTCACTAAAAGTAGCTTACATACAGCATTTGTACATACTATCGCCGTTCCGAATTACCATCAACTGGAGGAAATTAAGATTGCGATCTACGAAGCACCTAATCATCTTTTCGATTACAAAAGCACTAAACCGGGTTGTGTAAGCCATCATGGCCGGTATTTGGCTTTAGTGTATTAAACGATTATTGTCTGCCGCCAAAACCATTTAGGTGCGCAATATCAATTAACTGTTAAACTAGAAGAAACCACGAGCTGATATTTGATGTTTAGTTTTAAAATTTTTCAACTCATCACAATTTCCTGTCTGCTCTACATATTTTTCCAATCCACATTTATTTGCATCAAAATTCCATTTGCCTGAGTCACTACCGCTTTGCTTAAATATAAATATTTCATCATTGGTTGAGTATGAATTCCGGCCAATAACCTGTTTTGCACTGATCAACGCCGAATAGAGTTCGTAATCCCGGTACGCATAATCATAAAAGAAAAAAAACTTTTTATTTACATATTGCTCATAATACTGACTTTTCTTTAAAGCATTGGTTTTTTGATCCAAAATCCATATATACGATACCTCAACCTTTTCTTTTAACGCCAGATTTCCTTTAACCTGAATAATCGTATTCACACTATCTGATTTAATGCTTTTTTCGGTAATATTCAGTTTTACAAGCTCATAGAAATGTCCCGGCAACAATCCCAAACGTAATTTAATCTGGGGGTTACTACCATAAGTTATTCTGGGGCCAACCTTAGTATTAATCAGATTACAGCTATAATCAACATTTAATTTTACTTTTTTACTGCTGCCTACCACAACAAGCTCTTTTAAATCAGGACTGTTAACACTTAACAAGCCTTCATTTAATAAGCGAACTTTTTCATCATTCTGTATCACAGATTGCCTTAAAAACACTTTAGCGTTAAACGGATCCGACTTTAATTGCGAAAAGGATATATTCAACAAAGAGTCAATGGTTTTTCCTTTGTTAAAATTGACCTGAACATCGTCCAATTGAAATGTTTTTGCAGTTAAATTTATTTTTTTATGCAGCGAATCGGTTAAAATAAGTGTTGCGACTTCGTAAAAAGGAAAGTTTATTTTCAGTGTATCGCCCAATTTGGCGCCGACCTCAAAATAGCCAGAAGCATCACTATTGCCTACGTGTTTATTGGAGATTAAAATGGAAGCACCTGTTAAAGGCGCTTTGCCATCAAAAACATGCCCCGTAAGATAAAAGGATTGGGCGTTTATTTTCGTCATCGACAGAAAAAACAAAATCGCTAAAGAGATATTCTTAGCGTTGCAAATATTGTTAATCATAAGGTTTTTGTAAAAGCAAAATAGAAAGAGCAGGATAAATAACCTGCTCTTCCGGTTTAATTATTTCCCATGTGCTCCATCTGAGCCTAAGGTAATTCCAAGATTATCCTGTAACCAGTGGTAAGCATCATCTAAAGCATTACCAACTGCTTCGAATGCTCTGCTAAACCAACTTCCGCCATCAATAGATTTCATTTCTGTTAAAGATAATTCTTCAACCTTATATTTTTTAGATTTTTCTTAATGCGATCGATGTATTCTAATAGTTTCATAGTAAAACTGATGATGATTAAATGCTATCTTTTACAAACTCCAGCGCGGGTGTTATCAAACTTGTTAGGTCATCATCGCCAAATTGCTGTTTCCATAAATTGGCGTAATGGCCATTTGCAATCATCATTTCAGTATGGCTCCCCTCTTCTACAACCTTTCCTTTATCTAATACAATAATCTGATCAGCTTTTCTAATCGTAGGTAACCGATGCGCAATGATGATGATCGTTTTCTTTTGCATCCTCAACAAATCAATTGTTCGCTGCACATATTGTTCCGAAGCCGAATCCAATGAAGAAGTAGCCTCATCCAAAATTAAAATTTCAGGGTTACGGTAAAGTGCCCTTGCTATGGCGATACGTTGTTTTTGTCCGCCAGATAAAGAAGCACCATTTTCGCCCAGGTAGGTTTGAAATCCTTCTGGCAATGCCTCTATAAATTCTAAAATACCCAGTTGTGTACAGATGTTGATAATCTGCTGCATATTGGGTTCATAATCGCCAATGGCAATATTTTCGATTACGTTACCTGCAAAAAGATCAATTTTTTGGGGTACAACGCTTAGTAAACCTCTTAACGAGGCATTGTTTAAATATTTAAGTGCATGATTACCGATAAAAATATTACCCGATTGTATAGGGTAAATATTTTGAAGTAATGACATTAGGGTAGACTTGCCAGATCCGCTCTCTCCTACAATAGCCGTAAAACTTCCAGCCTTAATCTTTAGGTTTAAATCATCAAATACATTTACACGACTGCCATACCTGAAAGCTACATGTTCAAACCTGATATCGCCCATTAATTCTTTAGTAAGAAAAACGCTCGACGAATTTTGTTCAATCTCCAGGTCCATAATTTCGAACAAACGATCGGAGGCGATCATGGCATCCTGGATAGATTTATTTGCGCCAATTAAAGAAGTTGCCGGACCAGTAAAGTAACCAATAAGCGTATAGAAAGAAAATAATTCGCCAGGGGTAATCTCTCCATCTAAAACATAACCTGCACCTACCCAAAGCAAAATGATAGTGAGCATACGGGCAATAACCTCGGTGGAGGTGCCAGAAAAAACGGAGTTTAATCCTGATTTATAAATTGTTCTGAGCAAGCCAATAAAATGAGTTTCGGTTTTTTCATTGGAAAACCTTTCAAGGCCAAATCTTTTAATGGTGGCTACATTATTTAAGCCCTCTACCAATTGCGATTCTAACTCTGCGGACTCCTCCATCAGCTTCCGCTGCATTTTCCTATTTAATTTATTGCTGATGAAATAAATCAATAAATACAAGGGAATAACCGCCAACATCATTAAAGCCAGCTTCCAATAGTAACTGAACATTAAAATAAAAGAGAATACAACAATAAAGCCGTTTACCACCAGGTTAATGGAAACGTCGTTTATAAAAGCCCTTATTTTAACCGCATCGTTTACCCTAGAGATAATTTCGCCCACCCGCATGGTATCGAAAAACTGTTGAGGCAGTTTTAAGAGGTGTTTGTAGTAGCCCAATATCAACCGGGCATCGATCTGCTGCCCCGTGCGGATGGTAAAAATAGTTTTAGCCGTACCAATAAATAATTGCAGGGCTAAAATGGCCACCATCATTAAGCTCATTAAATTAAGCAGGTTCCGGTTACCTTCTACCAAAATATGGTCGGTTATCTTTTGAACAAAAACCGAGGTAGATAGTCCAAGTATGGTATAAATTAAGGCACCAAAAAGTGCCTGTGTTACAATACTTTTATGCGGTTTAATCAGGTTCCAAAAGCGGCTTCTCGTATCAACCTTTTCATTGCCTTGTTTAAACCCCTCATCAGGTAACAACAGAACCAATACGCCTGTCCATTCACTTGTAAATTCGTCAATAGTTTTACGGTGTTTTTTCCCATCACCCGGGTCCATTACTTCAATGTATTTATCAGTTACCTTATAAATCACTACATAATGCTGTAATTGCTTCTTTACCACCACATGGGCAATGGCCGGTAGTGGAATTTTAGAAAGGCTACCTAAATTGCCCTTTACCCCTTTTGCTTCAAAACCCAGTTTGCTGGCCGCTTCTATCAAACCTAAAACATTGGTTCCTTTTTGATCGGTACTGGCCAATTGGCGGATGCGCGCAACAGGCATTTTCAATTTATAAAAAGCAGCTATAGATGCCAAACAAGCAGCGCCACAATCGGTAATATCGCGTTGTTTTATTAGTGCAGACATTAGATGGGAGATATTAGATTTGAGACTAGAGATGCGAGGTTGAAGGTTTGAAAATTTTCTGCTTTGGTCTTTTAGCTTTTAGCTCCATTTGGATTTAACCAGTCGTCAACTTTATCATAAAGCAATTGATACAAGTTTCGTTTTGCAATAGTAAAGTGTGCGTTAAAGGTCATCCCCTTTTTTACCTGGCCTTTATAACCGTTTTTTAACTTTAAATAATCCTGGTTTAATTTACACTTCACTTTAAAATAAGGACTTTGGTTAATCAATATAATATCGTCAGAAATGTCGGCTACTACACCAGCAAGCAGGCCCCATTGGTTATAGTTAAAAGCGTCGATCTGAAACCTGACCGTTTGGCCAGCTTTTATTAAACCGATATCAGCAGGTTTAATATAACAGATGGCCAGCAAAGCACTATCAGGCGATATCTCGCCAACTTTCTGATTGGCCGTAATGAAAGAGCCCAATTGTAAACCAGATAGGTTTTGCACCGTTCCGGACACTCCTGCGTTCAAATGATATAATTTCTCCTGTTCGGTTAGCTGGATTTTCTGACTATCTAGATCTTTTAATTCCTTTCTATATTGATTAGATTCTGTTTGCCATTGTGTTTTGTACTTTTTAGTCACCAGATTAAAATCAGAAAGCGCCTGATCGTAATTAAACTTATATTGCTCATACTCTGCTTCGGTAACAACCTTCTTGTTATATAATGTTTCATACCTTTTATAAATCTTGTAGGCCTGTTCGCGGGCATTTAAAGCATTTTGAATCTGTTCTGCGTATTGTTGCCAACTTGCCGCATACAGGCCGGTTCGCAATGCAGGTTGCCCTGCATTGCTTAAGTCGACCAGTTTTAAAACGAGGAGCGCATCATTTAATAAATTTTTTAATTCACCAGAACGATTATTCAAAATCACATTTTGTGTTTCAGGTATGGTAGGGTCTATATTTAAAAGGAGTTGCCCTTTTTTTATTTTTTTGTTATCGGTTAAATTAATCAAGGTAATTTTCCCTGCCACAGGTGCTAGCAATTCTGTTCTTTCGATATTACTCTGCAAAGAACCATTGCCCTTAACGCTTACTGTTGTATAAATAAAAGGTAAGGCAGCTAAAGCCACAAGAATGAATAGGATTGTGGCAGAATAAATAATTTGTGTTCGTACCTTGGTATCGTGTAAAAAAATGATGGAGTTATCTTCGAAATTGGCATCTTCTATAAAAGGCATAATCATCAATTGGCTTGGTTAAGGCCAAGTTTGTGATTATTAATTTATACCAGAAAAAAGATACACGAAAAGGGGGATTGTAGGGATGAAAGCACTCTTTTACTAAATAAAAAACCCGATCAGCACGAGAATGCAGATCGGGGCAACTTCCTTTGAAAGGAATATTTTATAAACTTTTTTTATAAGCTCTGCCAGCCGACTCAGCAATTTCTCCAGCTAAGTAAACAACACCTGCAACAGCGGCCAGTACTGCCCAGAAACCACCATTAACTTGCTCCACTTCTTCTGCTGTAAGTTCTTCTATTCCGAATTTATTAATTTCTATTTTCATTATTATTTAATTTAAAACGTTACACTCACAACCTTTTTCAAATTTCTCTACCAAATAGGCAGTTCCCGGCGCAACAAAGTAAAGCCATAAAGGAACTTTTCCACCCTCTATATTTATTATTTCCTGCTTACTTAATTCAATAACTTCAAGAGATTCTAATTCGATTCTTTTCATTTGAGATTCATTTTTTCAACCATTCTTACTCATTAAAGGCTTTTCAGATTCCGCCTACGCTGGCCTAACATAAAGCAAGTATCTAATTTTAGAATTCATCACTTAAAAAATATACACCAACGGGCATTTCGTAAGGACGAAAAAAGCAAAACATTGATAGATTAACGGAACAAGAGAAGAAGGTTTTTAATCGAAGGACAAAAACTTATGCTAGGAAGGTTAATAATTAAATAGTTTAGTTAAAGAATCAAAAGTTGAGAAATTTCCAATAAAAAACCTACAATGTATCTAAATACTTCGTAGGTTAAATATTTTCATGCAATTTAGATCTTTTTGAAGGGAGATAATACTATCCTATCTGTTTTAAATAACTGATTTAATTAACAAAATCGTTTAGGCCTGCAAGCATACCATTAAAAAATTCTACTCTATTATCATAAAGGAATATAAATAATAGCAAAAGTATAAAAATGGTATTGATTAAATTTTCATTTCTCTTTATTAATGGATTTTCCATAAATTTTTATCTTATTTAGTTAAATGCCTTTTACTTTTTGAATTAAAAAGTAGATTATTAATAATATACAAATTATTCCAAACGAAATCATTTGTAAATCTTCACTTGCTTGGCGTCTAAAATTAGTCGAAAAAAATATTTCTATTTAACCGAAAACTCTCCATAACTTCCCTTACGTATGCTATCTGTCCCAGCAGTTTTCATGGTATAGTTTTTAGCAAAAATTTTCTCACTTTTTTTATTAAAGATTATTTCATCAGCTTCAATACTAAAATTCTTACATTTAAATTTTGCATTTCCATTCAATGTTATAATAGATTTATCCTTACTCAATTTCGCAGTGTTACTTGCTGACCATGTTATTGAATCTTTTTTTATTTGTGCAATGTGATTCAAGTCAGCGTCAATCTTACTTTGATTAACAAAAGCAGTGGAAAATAGCAAAGTACTGGTCAAGCATAATATAAATAAAACTGTTTTTACCTCTTGTATTTTCTTCAAAATAATTTTCATATTGCTATCTGGTTGCTTTATTTGACTAAGATACTAAGTTACAATTCAAAAGATGAACTTATTTATTTTTAAAATAAGTTCAAAAGACGTTAATATGCAGCTTGTCCAAAATAGATATCAACCCAATCGGCAGGTCTATCTGGATGAAAGCCAGAGCTGTCACTATAACCGCCGGATGAGCCAAACCAATAAGAATCTCCGAAACTTATCCCTGGTCTGTATCCTGTATCGCCCCCGCCTATTTCTACCCTGCTTTTAGCATTCATCTCCTGAACACCAAAGTGTTTTAATTCTAATTTTTTCATTTCGTTTAATTTAAATTTTGTTCCCTACTCGTTAAAGGCTTTTCAGATCCGCCCATGTTGGCCTAACATGAAACAAGTATTGGATATTAAAATTCGATTTAAAAAAAAGATACACTAAAAGCCTTTTTCTAAGGACAAAAAGAGATAATAACAGCTGAAATAGTCAATATTGAATTAATCCAGATGCTACATTAACCTATACATAAGATAATACAAATATGTATTTTAAAATAGTTCGTCCTTTAAATATAAATATCGACTATAATTGTAATCTAAATTATTAAACCAGCAAGATTTCCACCAATTGGATTGATTTTGTAAAGAAGTATAAAACTAAACAATGGTTTATTATTTTAAACCATACAATTTATTGGTTTGGTATAGATAAATGACCGTTTGGTGTATATTTTTTGACAATTGCATTCAGAAATAACACTTTTAAACACATTTACTTAACTACTCATTAAAATACAATTATGAAAAACAAAAAATTAGAAAAAAAGACTGTGTTTATTTTTAAGAAGAACTATCTTACCAATTTAACTAAGGAGCAAATGAGAAAAATTTATGGAGGAGAGACAACAACAGGGGGAAGCGGCTTGTCAGGGGATCCAGCTTGTCCTAACAAAACTATAGCTAACACAGTAAGCGAATAATATTTTTATATTGTAACTTGTTCCGGAATAAATCATATCTCACTACATTACAAAATTTTAATTAAGGTCCCCATTTTATAATGAAGTATCTAGCTTGTTTTCTTTGTTTATTTCTTTCAACACTTGCTTCAAAAGCTCAGAATTGTAACTGTGATGATAATTTCCGATTCATCGTAGAAAAAATTAAGAAAAATTATATTGGCTATCCTGACAAAGTAAATTCTTCAAATCAATTACAATTTAAAAAGTTTACCGACAGTTTACAGCTTGTTGCCTCATCCTCTAATTCATACAAATGCTTAGGCTTAATTAGAGAATGGCTCAGTTTTTTCAAAGATAAACACATCGATTTTGGGATGGATTTTAGCAAACTTTCTCCTGACTCCGTTAGGGTGTTTTTTGCAAATGAAGAAAAAACCAATTGGACGGAAAACGCATTTAAGTCTTACCTTAAGCAAAATAAAGAAGCTCTAGATGGCATTGAGGGAATCTGGAATTATGGGATGTACGAAATCGGGATTGTTAAAGACGAAACAAAAACAGTTACTGAATTTATTGGCTTTGTAATAGAGGCAGATAGCGCAAGGTGGATGCCACAACAAATAAAATTTAAAATTGCTAGAATCAACAATCAGTATAAAACTATTTATTTTAGTGGAGGTGATCATTCTGTTAACTACCCTACATTAATTGCACAAAAAGATCTTTTAGATTTTGGTTTTTTTGGGAAGTGGAAAAGGGGAGAAAAAAAAACAAAGGCGGTTTCTCCTACTAAAACTCTTGTTCCAGATTTAAGCTCAAGTTTTAAAGTTTTAGATGAGCAAACTTCTTTACTTACATTTGCCTCATTCGATATTAAATATAAACACAAGATAGATAGTCTCATTGATAGTAATAAAGCTAATTTGGCACATACCAAACACTTAATTGTCGACGTCAGAGATAACCCGGGTGGAACTACAAGTTGTTTCGAAAAATTTATTCCATACTTATATACAAATCCTATTCACATTGATGGTGGTGTAGTATTAGCTACAGAAGATAATATCCGTGATTGTTATGAAAAGGATTACTCATTATCAAGTGCAGCCACAAAGAAAAAAATACAGGAAAACAACAAAAAATTAAGAGCACATTTAGGAGAAATCTATTATTTATACAAGCCTGAAACTATAAAACTATCAAAAACGTTAAAAAATCCGGAGCGTATTTCTATTCTAATTAACGGAAATACTGCAAGTAGTGGAGAGTATTTCATTTTGAGAGCAGAACAGAGTAAAAAGGTTACCTTATTTGGTCAAAATACTGCTGGTATGGTTGACTATGGTGAAATCGCTATTACCCACCCGCCTTGTTCTATTTTTACACTTATTTATCCAGTCGCAAAATCATTGCATACCATAAAACGACCGTTAGATAATATAGGAATAGCTCCAAATGTTAGGATACCTGATAGCGAAAAAGATTGGGTAAGTTTTGTAAAAAACTATAAAAATAATTAACTGTGAAAAATAAACATAAAAAAATAATTATCTATCATATCCTTTTTTGGATTGCATACATGTTGCTAGGCAATCTTTTAGAATATGCAAAAGATCCAACAACCTATTTTTTTAGCATTGCGGATGTCTTTTTCACTCAATTCCCTAATATTTGTACAGTTTATTTATGCATTTTGGTCTGTTCTAAATATGGCAATCCATTAAAACCCTTGCTGTTAATATTAGGGCTAATTCTAGCCTTTGCCTTCTCTTTTGGAAATTGGTATATTACGGGGCATCATATAAGGCCGCTTATAAGTGCAGTTGGTCCACCCCCACCCCCATTTAATTTCATACATTTTGGTGCCTCAGTATTATGGGTCTTTATTAGGTATTCTATTTTAGGTATCGGTTACTATTTCGCGAATGAGGGAATTAAACATCAAAAAAAACTACGCCTCATCGAAAAAGAAAAACATGAAGCAGAATATGCTTTTCTCCGGGCACAGATTAATCCACACTTTTTAAACAATACGCTCAACTTCTTTTTTGCAAAATCGTTGCCCTTATCGCAAGAATTAGCTGATGGCATTATGACCCTGAGTGAAATTATGCGCTATTCGCTCGAAATGGACAAAGATGACCGTATGACTTTAATCGACGAAGAAATTGGGCATATTAACAACGTGATTAAAATTAATCAGCTTCGTTTCAATAACAAGTTACAGATTGATTTTAGTGTGAATGGAAGTACCGACAATGTAAGACTGATTCCATTAATTCTAATTACTATTGTAGAGAATATCTTAAAACATGGCAATTGTACAGATCAAGCGCATCCAGTTAAAATAGCCTTAAGCATTGATGAAATAAACCAAAACATCCAACTCAGTACATGGAATAAAAAGAAAAACGGACCTAAAGAACTGTCAAGCGGTATAGGCATGGAAAACATAAAAAAACGTCTTGCCAATCACTACAAAAAGGGCTTTGCATTAACAATTAACGAAACTGAGATTGATTATAGTCTCGAATTAATTTTACCTTACAATAAAGCAACCGATCATCAAGAAAAACCCAGTTCACTTGATAATTTACGTTTTTTAGAACATTTCAAGTTACCACAAATTAAACCTCAACCATACACCTCATGATTAACTGCATTATTGTTGATGACGAAGACCATGCCATTGAAGTAATACAACATTATCTAAAATCTGTTGCTGCAATACAGATTACTGCAACATTTACCAATCCGATTGATGCCCTGAGTTTTTTAAGCAGCAACCCAGTCGATCTCATTTTTTTAGATATTCATATGCCAGAAATATCAGGCATTGATTTCATCCAAACGATGAATAACAAAGAGGTACAGGTGATACTTACCACTGCCTATAAGGAGTTTGCCACTGCTGGTTTTGATCTGGATGTAGTTGATTATTTAGTTAAGCCTATCCCCCTGCCCCGTTTTTTACAAGCCATAAACAAGGCTCAAAAGATTATTAACACTAAAAAAGTTCATGCCCCCGTGAACCAGCAGGATGATGATTATTTCATGGTTAAAACAGAGGCTAAAGGTAAAATGCTGAAAATTAATATTGCCGAAATCGATTTTGTTGAAGGCATGAAAAATTATATTGCTTTCCACCACAATGGCATCAGAACGCTTGCACTCCTAACCATGAAAGATGTAGAGGAAAGATTGCCCAAAGCGCAATTTATCCGTGTGCAGAAATCGTTTATAGTGGCACTAAATAAAATCACCTCAATAGACGGAAACAGGATTATCTTAAAAGGGATTTCTGCAGAAATATTGATCGGAGAAACTTACCGGAAAGATTTTTTAGAGATGATGAAACAAAAGCTGATTTCCTGATCATAGAGAAAAGCGCATAACATTAGTAGAGATTGAAACACCTGCGATATTTGCGACGTCCAGGAAAAACAAATGAGAGTGTTTAAAGCTTTTTCTCACATATAAAAAAGATAAAAAGAGCAGATTAAACAGAAGTGAGTTTCAGTATTTAGATTTATTTCGGTTCATCATCTTTTTATGCCATTCTTCTATCTGAGGCAGATCTTTTTTATATTGTTCAACATTCCATACAATACCCATATCAATCAGATAAGCGGTGTAAGATCCAAGCCCTATATCTGCCCTTCGGTTATCAACATGATCAGGATCGATCATTGGCATAATGGTATATTTATTGGTCTGCATATTCCAGGCTATCTGACTTCCATAAATCTGTTTCCTCCCCTGAAACATCGCGATCCTATCTTCGAGCAGCGCCAAACTGGTGGCTTTTAGTCTTTTATTCTTTGCAGCAATTCTCATAATAGGCAAGTATTTTTCCTGTGTTTTCAAATCTGCATGTTGGATCACTATGAATAAGGCTGAGTTGGCAGCCTCCCCTATTTCATCGGCACTCAACCAGCCGTATTGATCAATAATTTGTGATACCGTAATCAGGTTCAAAGAGTCTACTTTATTGATCAACTCAAAATGTTTACGCAGTGTATCTTTTAATTTAAGACTATCATCTGCAAAGCGGTTCCTGATATCGTTAAGCTGGCCTCTATAAACCTGATCTAATCGCCCAATAGAATCAAGTTGCCTGATCAGAATACTTTTATCATTTATTTGACAAAAGGACGAGCTGGTAAATAACAGGAAGATAATCGATAGATATATAAGTCTCATTAGTGATCAAGATAAAAAGCGTTACAGCTAATATCATAATAATCCTTAACAAATCCAATCGGCCTAACACTAGCTAAATTTTAACTACAATCTCCCTTTAATTAACCCTTCCCACCATTCAATTACACAGTCAAACGTTTGCTCTATTTTTCTTTACAGAATAATAGAATTGCCTACCCCAAAAAGCATTATCTTTGTCCAAATCATAAAAAATAAAATATGCTTAAAGGATTTTTTAACGTACCTACCCCGGTTAACGAGCCCATTAACAGCTATGCGCCAGGCACAAAAGAACGTTTGCTTTTAAAAGAGGCTATTGCCGATGCCCGTTCTAAACAATTGGATATTCCGATGTTTATTGGCGGACAAGAGGTACATACTAAAAATAAAAAGAAAGTAGTTGCTCCACACGATCACCAACATGTACTGGCTACCTTTAGTTATGGCGATAAAAGCCATGTAAAACAAGCCATAGACGCTGCTTTGGCCGCCAAGGCAGATTGGGAAGCTTTAGCTTGGGAACATAGAGCTGCTATTTTTATGAAAGCTGCCGATTTGTTTGCTACAAAATACCGCTACCAAATTAATGCAGCAACCATGCTTGGGCAAAGTAAAAATGCCTACCAGGCTGAAATTGATGCTGCTTGCGAACTGGTTGATTTCTTGCGTTTTAACGTAAGTTACATGCATGATATTTATGGCCAACAACCGCCTGTATCGCCAAATGGCATGTGGAACAGAACAGAACAACGTCCTTTAGAGGGTTTTATATTTGCTTTAACACCTTTCAACTTTACCGCAATTGCTGGTAATTTACCTGCTTGTGTAGCTATGATGGGTAATGTGGTTGTTTGGAAACCTGCAGATACCCAAGTTTACGCTGCTAATGTAATTATGCAGGTTTTCCGCGAAGCAGGCTTACCTAACGGTGTAATTAATCTTATTTTTGCTGATGGTCCGGAAGTTGGCGATGTGATTTTTAATCATGCTGATTTTGCTGGTATCCACTTTACAGGCTCAACAAAAGTTTTTCAGGAAATTTGGAAAACAATCGGAACAAACATCCATAAATACAAATCATATCCACGCATAGTTGGTGAAACTGGTGGTAAAGATTTTATCCTGGTTCATCCAAGTGCAGATGTTGCTGCTTCGGTTACTGCAATTGTTAGAGGTGCGTTCGAATATCAGGGCCAAAAATGTTCTGCTGCTAGCCGCACTTATATCCCACAAAGTCTGTGGCCTGAGATTAAAAAATTAATAATCAGAGATTTAGCTTCGTTTAAAATGGGCGGAACAGAAGATTTCAGCAACTTTATTAATGCAGTTATTGATGAGCGTTCTTTCGATAAATTGGCTAAATATATTGATCAGGCTAAAAAAGATAAAGGTGTAGAAGTTATTGCCGGTGGCAATTACGATAAAAGCAAAGGTTATTTTATTGAACCTACCGTATTAGTTGTTGACGATCCGAAATACACCACCATGTGTGAGGAACTTTTTGGTCCGGTATTATCTGTATACGTATATGAAGATCAAGAATTTGACCAGATTTTAGAAATAATCGATACCACTTCACCTTATGCATTAACTGGGGCTATTTTATCACAAGATAGATATGCTATAGAAAAAGCCAGTTACGCATTGCGCAACTCAGCCGGTAATTTTTACATTAACGATAAATGTACAGGTGCAGTAGTTGGACAACAGCCATTTGGCGGTGCCAGAGGATCGGGCACAAACGACAAAGCTGGTGCGATGATTAATTTGTTGCGTTGGGTTTCTCCTCGTACCATTAAAGAAACCTTTAATCCTCCAACAGATTATCGTTACCCATTCTTAGCAGAAGATTAATATTTACATACAGGGCCAAGCATGATTGTTTGGCCTTTTTTATGCCTAACCGGATATCCTTTTCTAACCATGAACCACAAATTTTTATTATCTCTCATTATTGGCCTCGCCAGCTTTAACTTTTACGCTACCGCACAAAAGAAACCCAATGTAATTATCATCTATGCCGACGATTTGGGTTATGGCGATCTTAGCTGTTATGGCGCAACAAAAATAAAAACCCCAAACATCGACGCATTGGCGAAGCAAGGACTGCGGTTTACCAATGGTCACGCTACCGCATCAACCTGTACCCCTTCGCGCTATTCTCTAATGACTGGCAGATATGCATGGCGTAAAAAAGGAACAGGCATTTTACCGGGTGATGCCGCACTAATTATCCCAACAGATAATAGTTCCCTTCCATCAATCTTTCAGCAGGCAGGCTATAAAACAGGGCTTGTTGGCAAGTGGCACTTGGGCTTGGGCAATGCCGTAGAAAAAGACTGGAATAAAGAAGTAAAGCCTGGACCAAAAGAAGTCGGCTTTGATTATTCGTTTATTTTCCCGGCTACGGCCGATAGAGTTCCGACCGTTTTTATGGAAAATCAACTGGTAGTAGGTTTAGACCCTAATGATCCGATTACAGTTGATTATAAAAATCAAATCGGTACCGATCCAACAGGAAAAGACCACCCAGAACTGTTAAAAATGCCTGCTGAAGCTAACCATGGACACAACCAAACCATTGTAAACGGTATTGGCCGTATCGGTTACATGCAAGGAGGCAAACTGGCCCGCTGGACTGACGAGGAAATTCCATTTACCTTTTTAACCAAGGCGAAAAATTTTATCGAGGATCACAAACAAGAACCTTTTTTCCTTTACTATGCTTTAACCGAACCACATGTACCACGTTTATCCACTACCATGTTTAAAGGCAAAAGTGAATTGGGCAATCGCGGCGACGTAATTTTACAACTCGATTGGGCTGTTGGCGAAATAACAAAACAACTAAAATACCTGGGGCTTGATAAAAATACCATAATCATTTTTAGCAGCGATAACGGTCCGGTAATTATGGATGGTTACGAAGACCAGGGTTTCGAAAAATTAAACGGTCATACACCTGCAGGGAGTTTACGTGGAGGAAAATATAGCATTTTAGAAGGTGGTACACGCGAACCTTTTATTATTTCATGGCCCGCAAAAATCAAACCCGGTGTTTCTGGAGCCTTAGTTTCACAAATTGATTTTTTAGCCTCATTTGCCAGTTTTTTCAATTTAGAAAGCAGAAATGCAATTGATAGTAAAAATGTATGGGATGCCTTTACTGGAAAAGACCAAAAAGGCCGCGACTTCTTTATCGAACAGAGCAACCAATTGGCAATTGTTAAAGATAACTGGAAATACATCAGGCCATCGAAGGGAGAAGCTTTTTATAAGCTTACCCATACCGACAGTGGAAACCTACCAGCAGCGCAGCTGTACAACCTAACAGATGATTTGGGTGAAAAAAATAACCTCGCTTTAAAATATCCGGAAAAGGTGAAAGAATTGGAAAATTTATTAAGTACCGAAGAAGCGAAAACTAAATAAAACAGATCGATTGGTTGATTTTTCTAACCGGCCAGATCTACACACCAGTTTAAAGATGTAAAACTAATCTTCTTTTAAGCTGTTTTATATAACAGCTTAAAAGAAGATCATGGAAAACGCAAAAGATAACAACGAAAATCTGGATAATAAAAAGGCAGATAACACTGCTGATAAAACCAACATGCCAGATCAATTGGTTCCCCGTCACCGAAGTAATGCTAAAGAAAATAAAAACACGGTAGAAACTGATGCTGGTAACCTTGGCCGAAATTTTGGAGGAGGCGATTTTGGATCTGAAGAAGCAAGAACAGATGCCGAAAAAGGCAACAAGGGACATGCGGGGAATATGCCGGATAGCGCAGAAAAATAAAAACCCGGATTTATCCGGGCTTTACCTAACAACTAAAAAATAACATCTATGGAGATGTTTTATCCTACTTTAAACGCAGGAGCAACGTCATCAAGACAAGTACAGGTTACTTTCATGTCTTTAATGATTCCTGTTTTTAAACTGTATACCCAGGCATGTACAGCTAATTCCTGACCATTGGCCCAGGCACTCTGTACAATTGATGTATTGGTTACATTTGCAGCACCTTCAATGGCGTTTAGTTCAACTAAGCGGTCAAAACGCTGATCAGGATCTTTGATTGTAGCCATTTCACGCTCGTGCGTACGGTATACATCGCGGATATTTCTCAGCCAATTGTCTATAATACCAACCTGTTTATTGCCTAATGCAGCTTTTACGCCACCGCAGCCGTAATGACCACAAACAATAACATGTTTAACCTTTAATACATTAATGGAATAATCCAGTACGGAAAGTAAATTCATATCCGTATGCACTACCACGTTGGCAATATTTCTATGTACAAAAATATCGCCCGGTTTAGTGTTTGTGATCTGGTTTGCAGGCACGCGGCTATCAGAACAACCAATCCACAATACCGGTGGACTTTGGCCTTCAGAAAGTTTATCAAAAAAAGCAGGATCGCTGTCGATCGTATCTTTAACCCAGTCCTTATTTCCTTGCAATAAGCTATCGTATGTTATATCTTTCGTTTCTATTGTTTTTGCGCACATAACTATAATTTATTAATATCTTCTTCTACTTTAATATTTAATTTTGGTACTGTATAATGTTTTTGGATATTCTCCAACGTTACGATAATACCCTTGGTATAGGCATTATGTTTGTAATTATAAATCGTTTCCAATACATCAGGATCGATATACCTGGCATTCGAGCCATCAATAATTACATCTGTTTCTTTTGGAATATTCGTTAAAACTACTTGTATCGCTGCTTTATTTAAGAAAGAAACTTCCTCTGCCAGTTTAATCCTGATATGCTTTTTATCGCCATCATTCGATATCCTATAAAAGAACGGATTACGCATATTGGTACGCAATAAATAGAAAATCGAAACCAACATACCAACAGCTACGCCTTTTAACAGATCGGTAAATAATACGGCTAATACCGTAACCACAAATGGCACAAACTGATCCCAGCCTTTGTGGTACATGTGTTTAAATAAGCTGATTCGCGTTAATTTGTATCCCGTTACCAAAAGAATTGCAGCTAAACACGATAATGGAATCATGTTAATTAGTCCTGGAATAAACAACAGCGATAACAGCAACCAAACACCATGAAAAATAGCCGACATCTTGGTTCTGGCACCAGCATTTACGTTTGCCGAACTACGAACAATTACCGATGTCATAGGTAAACCACCCACCATACCGCTGGCAACATTACCTAAGCCCTGAGCAATTAGCTCTCTGTTTGTTGGCGATACACGTTTAATCGGATCTATTTTATCAACAGCTTCAATGCTTAATAAAGTTTCTAAACTTGCAACAACAGCAATAGTTGCTGCTGTAATATAAACATTCTTATTAGCCAACTGAGAGAAATCGGGCATGGTAAATAGGCCCAAAAATTCGCCAAAACCACTTACCACGGGGATTTTTACCATCTGATCAGCACGTAATGGGTGGTCTGTACCCGCAAAAAGTATAGTTCCAAGAACGCCTAAAGCAACAACTAACAATGGAGCAGGTACAACCGCCAATTTTGGAAATTTAGGCCAAACGATCAGAATAGCTATCGATAATAAACTGATAACCACCGCGGCCAAACTAAAATGGCTTAATGCTGCAGTAATCGCAGAAAAAGTATTTTCGTGATCTTGTTGAAAGAATCCTTCGTCGCCACTAAAATCGGTATCAACACCCAACGCATGTGGCAGCTGTTTTAAAATCAAAATCAGTCCGATTGCTGCAAGCATCCCCTCAATTACACTCGAAGGAAAGTAATTACCAATAGTTCCGGCTTTAACCAGGCCTAAAATCATTTGGAATACTCCTGCCAGTACAACTGCAAGTAAAAAGGTTTGATAACTGCCCAATGATGTGATGGCACCTAATACAATAACGGTTAAACCCGCAGCAGGGCCACTCACACTTAATTGCGAGCCGCTAAAAGAGGCAACCACTACCCCACCAATAATACCGGTGATTAAACCCGCAAATAACGGTGCACCTGAGGCTAGTGCAATACCTAAACACAATGGCAACGCCACCAAAAACACTACAATACTTGCAGGTAAATCTTTCTTTAAATTCTTTTTAAGAATATATTTCTTCACGTCCGAACCTGAAAAGGCCGGGTTAAACTTTTGCATAACGATATAATTATCTAGTAAATTTTAACGAATAAATCGCGGGGGAATCTTAATGCATATTCTGAAAGCGCAGCAATACAGTGTAAAAATTTTAACACAGCATTTATGCTCCATTCAAGTGAGTAGGCACAACAATTACCCCAAATAATAAAAAACTAGATAAAGTTAGGCGGCGGTGTTGGAACAGTAGGATGATATGGATCTACATATCTTTTAAAATGTTCGATAAAACTGCTCTTCAAAAAGAAATGGCTTGAAGAGAACTCGTAAGAAAAGATTGGATGATTAAGTTCAACAAGTTTGAAATCGGTAAACTTTGCAGTGTCTTTGGCGGTATCTTTCCCGCCTTCATGCTCTAACTCAATTTGCATGATTACGGCATTCATGATTTCCTTGTCAATACTTGTACAAAATACCGGCGCACCAGATATACCCATCTTCGCCATGAAGATGAACATGAATGAGGCAACGATTAAATACTTGTATTTCCTTAAAAACATCTAAAATTCTAATGTTGTTTTAATTCTTATGGTTACAAAAATAAACGGATTATTGGTTTTTCAATGTTTTAAGCTGTAAAAAAAATGTAATATAACAAATAGACCATTACATTTTTTACAAAAGCGGGGCTGAAACTGCCAAAAGCACAGAACCAGCCATTTCCTATTCTTTAATATTTTCTCCTTTTAGGAAATGAAAGGACAGCATTTTTCCTTTTAGGAAATGAAAGGACAGCATTTTATAGATACTATAGTCCGGCCATCTGCCTTACTCAAAATCGCGTGTTAGGCTCGGATAAAATAACACCTCGCTTATCTTGTATTACCGCTAGTAATTTTTAATTTTAAAATCTCATAGCATTGCAATGGACAAAAAAATAGCATTACTTAAAGATAAAATCAACCAGGCAAACCTTGGCGGTGGACAGGCCCGAATCGACAGTCAGCATAAAAAAGGTAAACTTACAGCCCGCGAGCGCATCCATTTTTTGATGGATGAAGGAAGCTTCGAAGAAATTGGTATGATGGTTACCCATCGAAGTACCGACTTTGGCATGGAACGGGAAAAATATCTGGGTGATGGTGTGGTAACGGGTTACGGAACAATTAATGGCAGGTTAACTTATGTATTCTCTCAGGATTTCACCGTGTTTGGAGGTTCACTCTCTGAAACCCACGCAGAGAAAATTTGCAAGCTTATGGATATGGCCATGAAAAATGGGGCACCATTAATTGGCTTAAATGATAGCGGTGGTGCACGTATTCAGGAAGGGGTTGTTTCTTTGGGCGGTTATGCCGATATCTTTTATAAAAATGTACAGGCTTCGGGTGTAATTCCGCAGCTATCAGCCATAATGGGGCCATGTGCAGGTGGCGCTGTTTATTCGCCAGCCATTACCGATTTTATTTTGATGGTAGAGAATACTTCTTATATGTTTGTTACCGGCCCAAATGTGGTTAAAACGGTAACGCATGAAGAAGTAACCTCCGAAGAATTAGGAGGTGCCAGCACGCATGCTACAAAATCAGGCGTTACCCACTTCGCCTGTGCCAATGAAATTGAGGCCATTAACCATGTAAAGAAACTACTGAGTTATATGCCGCAAAATTGTGAGGAAATAGCCGATCATTTACCTTATGAGGCAGCCGATGAAAGTCGACCGGAACTAAACACTTTTATGCCCGAAAATGCTTCACAGCCTTATGATATACGTGAAGTAATTGCTGCCATAGCCGATATTGATAGCTTTTTAGAAGTGCATGCCGCTTATGCTGAAAATATTGTGGTAGGTTTTGCCCGCCTTGCAGGGAGAAGTATTGGTATAGTAGCCAATCAGCCCGCTTACTTGGCTGGTGTTTTAGATAGTAATTCTTCTACCAAGGCCGCTCGTTTTGTGCGCTTTTGCGATTGCTTTAATATTCCATTATTGGTATTTGAAGATGTTCCGGGATTTTTACCGGGTACAGACCAAGAGTGGAATGGCATTATCACCAATGGTGCAAAATTATTATACGCTTTTAGCGAGGCTACTGTACCACGCATTACTGTAATTACCCGAAAAGCTTATGGTGGTGCTTATGATGTAATGAACAGCAAACATATTGGTGCAGATATGAACTATGCCTGGCCAAGTGCAGAAATTGCGGTAATGGGTGCAAAAGGTGCCGCGGAAATTATTTTTAAAAGAGAAATTACTTCAGCAGAAAACCCTGAAGAAAAGTGGCTGGAGAAAGAAAAATTATATTCAGACATCTTTGCCAACCCCTATCGTGCGGCAGAACGCGGCTTTGTTGATGAGGTAATTGAACCAGCCCACACCCGCATAAAGTTGATAAAAGCTTTTAAGATGTTAGAAAATAAGGTGGTGAATAATCCCAGAAAGAAACATGGAAATATACCTTTGTAGAAAACAGTCCATAGTCATTAGTCCATAGTCCGGTAGTAATCAACTCTCCGCTTAAGACTCATAACTGTGGACTTCCGACTCAAGACTCACATGCAGATTACTCAGAAATTATCACGCGCCGATATCCTCCTCATGGCTTTTTGCACAGGCCTAATTGTTGCAAATATTTACTACTGCCAACCTTTGGTAATTTTAATTGCAAAAGATTTTAATCTTACCGAAACCGATGCGGGAAGGATTACCTACCTTACACAGATTGGTTATGCTTTAGGCCTTTTCCTGCTAGTGCCACTGGGTGATATGTTTGAACGTAAAAAACAGATCCTCGTAATTACCGGACTTGCGATTTTCGCCTTACTGGTTGCTGCGATTTCCCATACCTTTTTTGTACTCGAAGTTGCTTCAATTTTAATTGGTACCTGCTCGATTGTACCTCAATTGATTTTACCCTTAGCGGCTAATCTAAGTACTGACGAGAATCGAGGGGCCAATATTGGGATGATTATGAGTGGTTTGCTGGTTGGAATTTTAGCCTCACGGGCGGTAAGTGGTAGTATTGGCTTTTGGCTAGGCTGGAGAGCTGTTTATTATATCGCAGCGGGAATATGCGGATTGCTGATCTTTTTAATGGCCAAACGTTTTCCACAAAGCCATCCCGCTTTTAAAGGTACCTATAAAGAACTCATGCGTTCGATGTTCGGTTACATTAAAACCCAACCTGCCTTAAGGGAGACCTCGATTATTAACTTCCTGGCTTTTGCTATAATTAGTGCATTTTGGACTACCATGGTATTGTTTTTAGCCAACCCACCATTTAATTTCCAGACTTTACAGATCGGGTTATTTGGAATTGCAGGAGCGGCAGGCGCATTAGCAGCTCCATTGGTTGGAAAATTAAGCGATGGTAACAATCCACGCAAAAACTTAATGATTGGTTTTATATTACAAATCGTTAGTATCGCTTTGTTTTATTTTACGGGCAGCCATTTATATCTGTTTGTAATCGGCATAGTACTCATAGACATCGGTCAGCAGGCCATACATGTAACCAACCAGACCCGAATTTACACCTTAATACCAGAAGCCAGAAACAGACTGAACACCATTTTTATGTCGGTAAGTTTTATTGGTGCCAGCTGTGGCTCTGCCTTGGGCTTATGGCTTTGGGATCAAGGTGGATGGACATTGTTCTGTTATGGAATGACGGGTATAATTGTTCTCAATATTTTAATCTATCAGTTTTACGGAAGAAAAAACAAATAACTAATCGATAAAAATTTCATGAAATCTAAAAACGCAAGGCTTTAACTTTTTATTATAAGTATGGTTCAGATTGAACAGATATTCCCTTCTTTAACCTGGCGGATCAGGCATGAGGCCATGTATCCGGAATTACCTTTTGATCGTGTTAAGCTTCCTGATGATTTTGATGGCATCCATTTTGGGTTATATCTCGATCATAAGTTAACCGGAGTAGTTTCTCTGTTTCATGATGGGGATGTTTATCAGTTCCGTAAACTGGCCATTCTGCCCGATACTCAAAAAGCAGGTTATGGCTCTCAACTAATGGCCTATATCCTTGATTTTTGTAAAATTCAAAAAGCGACAAAACTATGGTGCAATGCACGTGTAAATGCAAAGGAATTTTATTTTAAATTTGGCTTCCACGAAACCGATAAAACCTTTTTTAAAGATGGTTACGATTTTGTGGTAATGGAAAAAGAATTATCAAGTTAAGTTAAAAATGAGTATGATGTCTCAAATCTGAATACTCAAATCTCATATCTATTAATATGGCTAAGAAAAAAGACGACGAAAAGAAAAAACATGTTGCTGTGGTTACTAAAAAATCGCTACAGTTTCTTGAAGAATACATCAATAATCCTGCGCCTACGGGCTACGAATGGGAAGGACAAAAACTTTGGTTAAACTATTTAAAACCATATATCGACGAACATTTTATCGATAACTACGGTACCGCTGTAGGTGTTATTAATCCTAAAGCTGCTTTTAAAGTAGTTATAGAAGCACATGCCGATGAAATTTCGTGGTATGTAAATTACATTACTGCAGATGGTTTAATATATGTAATCCGTAATGGCGGTTCAGATCATCAGATTGCACCTTCAAAACGTGTAAATATTCATACCGAAAAAGGATTGGTTAAAGCGGTATTCGGTTGGCCAGCAATCCATACCCGCCATGGCGAAAAAGAACAGGCACCAGAATTAAAAAATATCTTTTTAGACTGTGGTTGTACTACAAAAGAAGAGGTAGAAAAATTAGGCATCCATGTTGGCTGTGTAATTACTTACGAAGATGAGTTTATGGTTTTGAACGACCGCTATTATGTTGGACGTGCCTTAGATAACCGTGTGGGTGGCTTTATGATTGCCGAAGTAGCGCGTTTATTAAAAGAGAACAAGAAAAAACTTCCTTTTGGCTTATACATTGTAAACTCTGTACAGGAAGAAATTGGTTTACGTGGTGCTGAGATGATTGCGCAGCGTATTAAGCCAAATGTGGCCATTATTACCGATGTAACGCACGATACCACTACGCCAATGATTAATAAAAACATTCAAGGTGATTTATCGGCAGGTAAAGGTCCTGTGGTTTCGTATGCTCCGGCTGTGCAAACCAATTTAAATAAACTATTGATTAAAACGGCTGAGAAAAACCATATTCCATTTCAACGCCAGGCATCTTCGCGTTCTACCGGAACCGATACCGATGCTTTTGCCTATTCGAATGGTGGTGTACCATCAGCATTAATTTCGCTGCCGCTACGCTATATGCATACTACCGTAGAAATGGTACACAAAGAGGATGTTGACAACGTAATCAGCCTCATTTATGAAAGCCTATTGAACATTACCAACGGTCAGGATTTCAGAGAATTTAAATAATGGAAAAAGTAAACCACCAAAAAATCATTATCAACACCTTTTTAAAGGTTTTACTGATGATCTTTGTTATTTTCATTCTTAACTCCTGGCCAAATATTAAACAGAGTTTTAGTGGTAATGTGCCACCACTTAATTATTGGCTTGATCATAGTTTAAAAATCAGTAATATCATCCTCATCTTAGGATTTGGTGGTTATTTCTACTATAAGGATTTAACAGCTCAAAAAGAGACGATTGAAAAGGCAAAAAAATAAGCAAGAGGTGAGACAATATAGAGGTTTGAGGATTTATCTTCAAACCTTTTTAATTTAAAGCTGAGGTTCCATATAAAGATAAATAAATGAAAAAAATCGTACTCATTCGACATGGACAGAGTGTTTGGAATCAGGAAAACCGTTTTACGGGCTGGACTGATGTAGATTTATCAGAAAATGGCTATCTGGAGGCCAGAAAGGCTGGAGAAATTTTAAAAAAGCATCATTACAATTTTGATATCGCTTTTACATCTTTATTAAAAAGAGCGATAAAAACCCTTCATATTATTCTTGAAGACCTTGATCATTTATGGATTCCCGAACATAAGAGCTGGCACTTGAATGAGCGCTTTTATGGAGCCTTACAAGGTTTAAATAAAGCGGAAACAGCAGAGAGATATGGTGAAGCTCAGGTTTATAAGTGGAGAAGGGATCCTGATGAAGAACCACCTCAAATTACAAGAGATGATGAACGGTTTCCGGGAAACGACCTTCGCTATCAGCTTTTAAAACCAGAAGAATTACCGCTAACTGAAAACTTGAGTGATACCATCGCCAGGGTGCTCCCCTATTGGAACGAATCTATAGTTCCAGCTATAAGCAGAAATGAAAAAGTAATTATATCCGCACATGGAAATAGCCTAAGAGCGCTTATAAAATATATCGATAATTTATCAAACGAAGAAGTTACGGCTTTAGAAATTCCCACAGGTATTCCGTTGATTTACGAGCTCGACGATGATCTCAAAAAAATCAGGCACTATTACTTAAGCTAAGGTAATTTAAACCGAAACCTTCTATTTGCTTATCCTCTGTTATAAAACCAACAAGTATACTCCAAGAGAAAATTACGTTCACCATTCGACTTAAATAACTGAGCATCAGGTTATTTTTACTAATACTCAAAATATCTTTACATTGTTTGTGTAATTTGCCCAAATAGTTTATCCTTTATTTATGAGTACAAATAAAAAAAATATTGATCTATCCATTATTTGCGATGATCATTGGGATGTGGTATTCGATCATGTTGGTCTTGGTTTTTGGGAGTTGAGTATATCAACAGGTATACTCCGTTCAACCCGGTCATTTAAAAAAAACTTAGGTTGCCCGCCAGATAGGGTTTTAACTTATGAAACCGTTTTAGGTTTAATCTTGCCAGAAGATCTCGATCATGTTCAGGATGAAATCGAACTTACGGTTTCGAGAGAAAAAAACAGTTACCACTCGGTATACAGAATTTGTAGGCCTGACGGAGAAATTAGATGGATTAAAGCCGATGGAATACTATCTCAGCAGGATGGCGAGTGCTTAAAATTAATAGGAACAATTTTAGATGTAACCGATTTAAAAGAATAACCCGCTATAGTTTATACCTCACTTAGTTCAATCCATACCGGACCGTGATCGCTTGTTTTTTCCCAACCCCTCACTTGCTTATCTACTCCCGCAGATTTTAAGCGATCACTAACCTGAGGACTTAATAAAAAATGATCAATTCTTAATCCCGCATCTCTACCATATGCATTCCTGAAATAATCCCAAAAGGTATATATCGTTTCGGTAGGGTATAATTTCCTGATCGCATCTGTCCAGCCTTGCGCCATTAAATTTTGAAATGCCAGACGGGTTTCTGGACGGAATAAAGCATCCTCAACCCAGCGTTCCGGTTTATAAGCATCCAGCTCAGTAGGTATTACATTATAATCGCCACATAAAACTACTGGTAAATTATATTCCAATAATTTTGCAGCATGGGCCGTAAAACGCTCAAACCATCGTAACTTATACTCAAATTTAGGGCCAGGCGCCGGATTGCCGTTCGGAAGGTAAAGGCAACCAATAATTACATTATTAACCATTGCTTCGATGTATCGGCTATGCAAATCTTCCGGATCACCATCCAGATTTCTCTTTAACTCCTTTATTTCCAGATTTCGGGCTAATATGGCAACGCCATTCCAACTTTTCTGTCCATGCCAAATGGCATTATAACCAACATCTTTAATAGCCTGCTCAGGAAATTTTTCTTGCGGTGCTTTTAATTCCTGTAAACACACTACATCGGGCTGGGTTTCTTCCAGCCAGCGTAACAGAACAGGTAAGCGACCGTTTATTCCGTTTACATTATATGTTGCTATTTTCATCTGTATCAATATGTTTTTAGGTAATGAAACCCTACCTGCGGGTAGGTATCATAATTAATCTGCAGTAAGATTTTTGAAAACCATAACGGTTTCATTTTATAAATCTCAGCAATAAAACTCAAAAATGAAACTAAGTATTTCACATAGTAAATTAAAAATGGTGAAAATGTACTTATAACATGCAATCATTTACACTATTTTTAAAACTAATAACAAATTAAAATGTTTAATTTTGAAGATTCATTCATGTTTGAGCGCATGTTTGAGTTTAGATATAGGGATAGGCTGTTAGTCTATCCCTTTTTTCGTTCGAACAAGCTTTAAGAAGATTTATTCAGCGATGCTTTCACCTTCTGCCGGAGGTCCATAATATCGAAAGGTTTTCCGATGGTATCATTAGGCGAGCAGCATAAATTATCCATGTTCATAGCTGAAAGCAATATAACAGGTAAGTAAGCTGTTTTAGGATTATGCTTCAATTTATTGCAAATATCCCGACCATCATACTTACCAATAAGTATATCCAATAAAATAATATCTGGCAGAAAATCAGCTATTGTTGCTTCTAAATCACAGGCATCTAAAACACCTTTTATTTGATAATGTTCTTCCTCAAAAATTAAGTTTATGATGTCATGAATATTCTCATCATCATCAACCACAAGAATTTTCTTAACTAGCGTATTGCTCATTTGCAACAAATCTAATTGAAGTTAATTTGCTCGGATGACGTATTTATACCTGAATTTACCGAATAAATAAAAAGAATATTAGGCAGCCAAACCAGATTTATAATTTTTAAGCATCTTTTTCAAAAGACCTCTTGCTACGTGTATTTTGGTTTTTACGGTACCCAGGGGGATATCGAGCTCGGCAGCAATTTCATGATATTTATAACCTTCAAAGTAACGGCAAAAGCAAAAACGGCAGTCCTCCGGTAAAGCATTTAATGATTTTTGGATGTCCTCCATCATAAACTTAGCAGCACCACCATTCGAAGATGCACTTGGGACCAGTTGAACAGAAGTTAAATCCTCTTCTTGCTGGATCATTTCATTTTTGCGCTTTACCTTATAGTAGTGATTAAGAAAGGTATTTTTTAGGATGGTAAAAAGCCAGGCACGCACATTGCTTCCCATTTCAAACTTAGCAGAAAACCTAAAAGCCTTCATAAAGGTATCTTGAACTAAATCGGCCGCATCGTCTTCATCACGCGTATATGCTAATGCGCGATCGAAAAGTGGTTGTCTGTACTGGTATATGTCGCAATTAAAATTTAATGTATCCATAATTCGTTTTAGGGCTGATGTAGATATTCAACAAGTAACAGCACTCAATGTTATTTGTAGAAATACGCGATTTTTTACGGTTTATTTAAAATACCCTAAAAAGCACCATAAAACGACCAAAAATACTAGCTTACATAACCATTTCGCATGGCAAAACGAACTAAAGATGCAGAGTTTTTTGTGCCGCTTTTGCTAATTAAAGCTTCTCTTTGGCTCTCTACAGTTCGCCTGCTTAAGTACAGTTTATCAGCTATTTCTTGATTCGTCAACCCATCAGCGATAAGTTTTAACACGTTAATTTCGCGCTCTGAAAAGTTAATTTCGGTATTCATTTTTCGCGAAAGCATATTCAACTCCGTATTAAAACGCTCTAAAATGGAAATGCATAAATTAGAAGAAAGGTACCGTTTTCCTTTCATTACATGCTTTAGGCAAAACAGCAATTCATCTTCTTCAATATCTTTCGACAAGTAAGCAGAAACTCCTGATATAAAGGAATTTGACGCATACTTTTCATCATCTAAAATAGACAAGGCAACTACCTTTGTGGTGTATCCACGCTCTTTAATAGTACTGGCTAAGGCTATCCCATCAAGCCTTGGCATTACAATATCTGATAAAATGATATCAGCTTTTACTCCCTTTTCCAGAAGCTCCAAAACCGCTAAACCGTCTGATACTTCCGCAACAACTTTGATGCCTTCGTGTTTTTCTATAAGTACTTTAAGTGAGGTCCGTATAATGTGGTGATCATCGGCAAGAATAATGTTAATCATAATTCAAATATAACTTACGCCATTTTAAAATTAAAAACGGCTACTTAGGTAGCTCGATATAGAAGGTGGTTCCAACACCGATTTTGCTCTTAAACCAGATTTTTCCCCGATGTAAGTCAACAATGGCCTTGATTATGCCCATACCAAACCCTCCCGATTCTTCACCCTTAAGGCCTGGTCTTAACGTTTCCGGCAAATGGTTAAAAAGCCCCGCTTGTAGCTCTTCCGGAATTCCAATCCCATCATCAGCCACCGTAATTAAAACGGTACTTTCATATTCTTCGGCATGTAAAGTAATATTTCCATAATCGGCAGTAAATTTTATTGCGTTCGAGATTAGGTTATTTATGACCTGCAAAAACTTCATACTATCAAGGCGCAGATAAATATGTTCAGCAGCGCTTGTAAATTTAATGTTCTTCATTTTACCTAGCTTCGATCGTTTATAAAAACGAACCACATCTCTAAGCTCCCAAACCAAATCAGCCCGTTCCTTGCCAATTTCTACGATCGATGATTTTAAAAACTCGCGGTTAATCATGCTGCGTACCAGAAGCAGATTACGTTCGCACATCTCCTTAATAAAGGCTAATGAATTCATCATTTGTTCATCACCCGTTTGTGCTATACCATCTTCCATTGATGAAGCTGTTAATTTCATCATGCCAAGTGGTTCTTTTAAATCATGCGCCAATACCTCTAAGGTTATGTTTTTCCGGGCATTTATTTGTTCGATATGGATTTTATTATGGCGCATTACCGTAGTATCTTCTACCGTACCTACTAAATACTTTACGCCTCCATCTGCAACTACAAACACAATTACCCGCACATATTTCTCTCTATCAGCAAAAAGCAAACGGAATTCATATTTTTTCTCTGTACCATCTTCTTCAACGCATTCTTGGTAACAGGATATTACATGTGTCAAATCTTCAGTGTGTACCTGCTCTGCCAGTAGTCGTGGATTGGCCATAATTTCATCGAGGCCGAGTTCCCAGATATTACTGATAGATTTATTGAGGTACGAGAAATTTTGCGCCGTGCAGTTAAAAATAAAATAACCATCAACAGAACGGTCGCCAAGATTACAAAAAAGCGCTTTATTCAATTCGACCATAACCTAATGTTTGATAATTTGCCAAAAACGATATAAATAACGAATCAGCGGTCAGATCTCAAACAGTATAGGAGTGAAAAAGTTTTATACAAAAAAATGCATTTAACTATTTAGCATACGATGATGTAGATAGCTAGTGATCCACTTTCTGAGATATTAACATTTTCCACACTATGTGCAAAATTATTTTGCGAATAAAAACCAACTATTGCCTAAATTGTTAAGCATAAAAGAAAGATAAAAAAGTCCTGTGAGCGGGAGATCCGCGGAGGGCAGGCACACCATAGAGAGGACAGTATCCTTCTTATCAATAGCCATCGCACAGGTGGCTATTTTGTTATATGCGATTATTTTTAAAACAAATAACCCATTTAATGGGGATAGAAAAATCTAACGGGATGATTTATCGTATTTATCTTGGTTAAAAATTAGGTTTATTGATATAAAAATGTTTCAGATTTTTTATTTCTAAGTGGAAACTCCTTATTAATTGGATCGAGCTCTTGATGCTCTTCTGTAATTAGAAGGTCGTTGTATTTTTCTAACAGATGAATATATTTATTCATCCAGAAATACACAGAATTATTATCCGAACCGATTTGCTTACCAGGATCTGCAGTTTGATTGACGGATTCGGGGCTGTACTTAGGGAAAGCTTCTGGAAATGCAGAAGAAAGGTCCTGACCTAATAATTTGCCTACCTGCCAAATTACTTCATGCCCAATTCTGTCTTGACCAAACCAGTTGTAAATTGTTCTGCGGCTTACATGAAGCTTCCTCGAAAGCTCACTGATGCCCATGCGATCTCTGCGCACTAAGCGCTCAAGAATTTCTCCTTGTTTTAGTTGTTGTGTTGTCATTGAGATAATTAATTTTTAAAAAATGAAAAAAATAATTAAATCAGCTATCGGGGACGATTGACAATTCAAATGTAAGAATAAGTGTAAAAGGTTGTGTAAAAGGGGCTATTTTTTTGACATTTGTCAAGCTACATTAACAAATTATTGTAAACAACCTCAAAAACAGGCTATTTTAACCCTACTTTTTTCAATAAATAACGTCTCATTTTAAATACAATTGTCACCAAAATTGAAATTATTTTATTAAACTTTTATATTCATAATAAAAAAGATATGGCACAGAATAAAACTACAGAAAACAATTTAAGCGTTCCAGCATTTTTAAATACCATTCCTGACGAAAATAAAAGAGCCGATTGTTTTAACCTGTCGGATATGCTAAGCCAAACCACAGGCTTTAAAGCGAAAATGTGGGGAAATGCCATTGTTGGTTTTGGAAGTTACCATTACAAATATGAAAGCGGCCGAGAAGGTGACGCTCCCCTTGTTGGTTTCTCGCCACGTAAAGAGGCCATTGCACTTTATCTCTCTGCTCAGTTTAAAAACCGCGATGAACTGCTGGCCAGGTTCGGTAAACATAAAACCGCCAAAGCCTGTATTTATGTAAAAAAAATGAGCGATATCAATGTGGAGGTATTAAAAGAAATGGTTACAAATTCTGTCGCGAGGATTAGTAGTTTGTATCCATAAGTCCGAAGAGTGAGGAGACAGAAGACTGATGACTATAGTACAAATTTAACATTCCATATATTCAACTCTATATCTCTGTTTTTTATGCGGCACAAGCTGTAAATTTTTCATGCACAAAGCTTTTCGGTTAAATCACTGAGAGCGATTTGTCAGTCTGAGCGGAGTCGAAGACCAGATAGATAAATCAATAAAAGATTTTCCGTTCCATTCAGAATGACAGAAATAAATGCCTCACTAAGAAGTTACGCAGCAATAATTTAAATTTTACAATATTTGATTATTCCTTATTTCGAACAAAAAACCGGAAATGATTAAAAAACTACACTTTTATTTATTGATAGCAGGCGCTTGCATTTCGCTTAATTCGGCCGCACAAGATGCAATAAGCTACCAAACACCGCCAAAAGAAATTGCTGATTTATTACTGGCCAAACCAACACCCGGTGTAAGCATAGATGGCAAAGCAGAATGGATCTTATTTAGCGAGCGCAACTCCTATCCTTCGGTAGAAGAGCTGGCCATGCCCGAATACAGAATTGCTGGCTTAAGATTAAATCCTAATAACTACTCGCCAAGCAGACAAACCTATATTAACAACCTTAGTTTAAAAAACATCAAATCCAACCAAACGTTTCAGGTTGCAGGATTGCCAACACCATTATACGCCAGCAATATTAGTTGGAACCCATCGGAAAACAAAATTGCCTTTACCCATACTACGCAGAAAGGAGTAGATCTTTATATCATTGATCTGGCTACAAAAAAAGCAGTTAAAACCAATAAGGCTTTTTTAAATGTAGTTTTAGGTAGTGGCCTTACCTGGTTAAATGATAATACCATTATTTACCGCACGATAACGAAACCAGCAAGCGCCGCACCTACAAAACCACTAATGCCTAAAGGACCAACTATTCAGCAAAACTTAGGCAAAGCTGCACCTAGTGCCACTTTTCAAGATCTAATTAAATCACCATTTGATGAACAATTGTTTGAGTTTTTCGCAACCTCACAATTGGTAAAAAACACAGCAGGTATAGAAACTGCCATTGGAAAACCAGCTATTTATGGTTCAACAAGTTTATCACCAGATAAAAATTACATGATGATCGAAACCATACGTAAACCTTTTTCTTATCTGGTTACGGCAAACGGTTTTCCATCCACGGTAAGCATTACCGATTTAACCGGTAAAACCATTAAAGTTATTGCCGAGTTACCTTCATCAGAGGGTACCCCATCTGGTTATGATAATACGCAAAATGTACCACGTGGTTTCAATTGGAGGGATGATGAACCTGCTACACTGGTTTGGAGTAAGCCATTAGACAGTGGGTTAATTAAAAAAGATGTTCCCTTTCATGATGCAGTTTATGCACTAAGCGCACCTTTTACAGGGTCAGAAAAAGAATTATTTAAAACCACTACCCGTTTCCGCGGTGTACAATGGGGCGATGCCAACCTTGCCCTGATTATGGAAGGTTTACGTAGCAAACAAACCAACAAAGTGAGCCGTTACAACCCTACAACAGGTGCAGTAGAAGAATTGTACAGCCGTAACCAAACAGATGCCTACGGTAACCCAGGTTCGCCTGTTACTACAAAAAACAAATATGGCAGGCAGGTAATTAAAACGGTTGACAATGGCACTAAACTGTTAATGAATAACGCAGTAGGTTCATCAGAAAAAGGAGATTTGCCTTTCTTAGCCAAATTCGATTTAACGACTAAAAAGAACGAAATTATCTGGCGCAGCGCCGAAGGAACCTTCGAATATGTAAGTGAGGTGATTAACCCTGACAAACTGGTTTTACTTACCCGTAAAGAGAGTCAAAAATTAGCACCTAACTACTTTATTAAAAACCTGATACTTCGCATAGCCGATCAACCGATTACTAATTTCACCAATCCATACCCATCTTTAGAAGGCATTACCAAACAGAAAATTTCTTACAAACGTGCTGACGGTGTAGATTTAACAGGCGACCTTTATTTACCTAAAGGATATAATAAAGATAAAGACGGGCCATTGCCTACATTAATCTGGGCTTACCCACGCGAATTTAACTCTGCAGCTGATGCCGCACAGATCAGAGGCTCGAAAGATAAATTTACAACCATTAGCTGGGCCTCTCCTATTTTCTGGGTAACCCGTGGTTATGCTGTTTTAGATAACGCAGAAATGCCAATTGTAGCGAAAGATGGTAAAAAACCTAATGATACCTTTGTAGATCAATTACAGCTTAATGCTGAAGCCGCTATTAATAAACTAGCGGAATTAGGCGTTGGCGATAAAAAACGTATGGCTGTTGGAGGACATAGTTATGGCGCATTTATGACCGCAAATCTATTGGCCCATACCAATCTTTTTGCTGCAGGTATTGCACGTAGCGGAGCTTATAACCGTACGCTTACGCCATTTGGTTTTCAAAACGAAGAACGTACATACTGGCAAGTACCTCAGTTATATTACGAGATGAGCCCTTTCAGTTATGCCGATAAAATTAAAACGCCAATATTGCTCATCCACGGCGATTCTGACGATAATCCGGGCACCTTCCCTATTAATAGTGAACGCTTGTTCAACGCCATTAAAGGAGCTGGTGGTACTACCCGTTTTGTATTTTTACCATACGAAGCACACAGCTACCGTGGCAAAGAAAACTTGTTGCATATGCTTTGGGAGCAAGACCAATGGTTAGAAAAATATGTAAAAAACAAAAAATAATCTCTCTCTACCTTTATCGATTAAAGTGCCTCAGTTTGGGGCACTTTTTTTTGTTTAACGAGTTTTTTTCTCGTGGAAAGACAATTTGATACTTTCCGCGTTAATATTTTAGATAGTTAACTTTTTATTGTTTATCAATCAGTCAGATGGCAACATCTGAATGCACATATAATTAATGATTAAGAAATTAAGCCAGTTAAGGTAATTGCTAAAAAATCTTAATGTTCTTAATTTCTTAATGGTAAAGCATCTCAAACCATAAACAAACTACCCTACTAAATGGTTAAGACAATTTCCATTGAAATAAACCATTATAAAACCTACATTTATACAATAAAATTGAACATTCCCTTTATTTATTTGTTAAGCGATTATGGACTACATAGACTATTATAAAATCCTCGATTTAAAAAAAGACGCAACACCTGAGGATATTAAAAAAGCTTATAGAAAATTAGCCCGAAAACACCATCCCGATCTTAACCCCAACAACGAAGAAGCCAATAAAAAATTTCAACAAATTAATGAGGCCAATGAGGTTTTAAGTGATCCTGAGAAACGGAAGAAATATGACAAGTATGGTAAAGATTGGCAGCATGCCGATCAGTTAGATGCCCAGCAACAGCAGCAAAGGCAATACCAATCGCAAGGTGGCGGTTATGGTGGAGGCAGCAGTTACTCAGGAGGCTTTGGCGGCGAAGATTTTTCTGAATTCTTTTCTTCCATGTTTGGTGGTGGAGGCAGAAGCAGTAGAAACTCTCCTTTTAAAGGTCAGGATTATAATGCCGATTTGCAACTGGACTTACTTGATGCCTACACTACCCATAAGCAAACACTTACGGTAAATGGGAAACAGGTACGTATTACCATCCCGGCAGGTGTAGAAAACGGACAGAAAATTAAACTGCCCGGTTATGGTGCCCCTGGCGTAAATAATGGCCCTCCAGGAGATTTATTTATCAAATTTAATATTAAGGATGATCCTAAATTTAAACGTAAAGGAAACGATATCTACATACAGGAAGAAATAGATGTTTATAAGGCTGTATTAGGTGGAGAAAAAATTGTTGAAACCTTAAACGGCAAGGTTAAACTTAAAGTACCAGAAGGTACACAGCCCGGTGCAACTTTAAGATTAAAAGGCAAAGGCTTTCCTGTTTATAAAAAAGAAAACCAGTTTGGCGATTTATACATCAATTGGCAGGTAAAGTTACCTACCAATCTAAATGTCGAACAAAAAGAATTATTCGAAAAACTTTCCAAATTCTAACCATTATGGGAACTAATCTAATACCTGTAGAAGACATATGTGCTTATCACCATGTGGAAATTAACTTTATTCAATCGTTGGAGGATTTTGGCCTGATCCATACTACAATTAAAAAACAATCTCTCTTTTTGCCAGTTGATGAATTGACCAAATTGGAGCAGTATCTTCGCTTGGCACAAGATCTGGAAATCAACTTAGAAGGCATCCACGCTGTTTCTCATCTGCTTAATCAGGTACAACAGATGCAGGAAAAAATAACCGCGCTACAAAACGAGCTAAATTATTATAAGCAATTTAACCAGCATCATTAAACAATCGTTTGTGCATACTTTTGCACCAAAACTAGAAACAAAAAAGCAACCTTTTTAAGATTTGTTTCTTAAATTGGCAATCTAATTTTAAAAAATGAGTGATCTTTCTTCAAAATTCATCGAAAAAATAAAATCATCCTATGCTCCTACGGGCTCATATATTTATTTAGGGGCCGGAATTTTAGACGGTCAGGTTTATAGCGAAGCTGAGGTTAATTTGTCTTTAAAAATGATGAACAGACACGGCTTAATTGCAGGGGCAACTGGAACAGGTAAAACACGAACCCTTCAATTATTAGCAGAGCAACTGTCAGATGCCGGCGTTCCTGTTTTTATGTTGGATGTAAAAGGCGATTTATCGGGTTTAAACCAACCAGGTTCTATTAATCCTAAAATAGAAGAAAGAGCACAACAGCTCAACAAACCTTTTTCTCCTTCTGGTTTCCCTGTCGAAATTTATTCGCTTTCGGGCAAAATGGGTGCCCAGATGCGAGCAACAGTATTGGAGTTCGGCCCAACACTTTTATCGAAAGTGTTAGATTTAAACGATACACAGGCAGGTGTTATGGCAGTAATATTCAAATATGCCGACGATAACAAAATGCCTATTATTGATCTAAATGATTTAAAGAAACTGGTTTCTTATCTATCAGAAGGTGCTGGTGCAGCCGAAATAAAAAGCAGTTATGGCACCATTTCAACCGCTACTTCTGGTACTATATTAAGAAAAATTGTAGCCATAGAGCAGCAGGGACTAGCAGGTATGTTTGGCGAAAAGTCTTTTGATATTGAAGATCTCTTCGAACGTGTTGATGGCAAAGGAACCATAAGTTTATTAAACATTGCCGATGTTCAAAATCAACCTGTACTGTATTCTACATTTTTGTTAAGCTTACTGGCTGAGTTATTTAATACCATGCCTGAGGTTGGCGATTTAGATAAGCCAAAACTAGTCTTCTTTTTTGATGAGGCGCATTTATTGTTCAAAAACTCTTCAAAAGCATTCTTAGAGCAGATTGAAACTATCATCAGGTTAATCCGTTCGAAAGGAATTGGTGTTTTCTTCTGTACCCAGACACCTACTGATGTGCCTGAAAGTGTTTTAGGACAACTTGGTAACCGTGTACAGCATGCATTAAGGGCATTTACGCCAAATGATGTAGATGCTTTGAAAAAAACAGTTAATACCTATCCAAAATCAGATTTTTATGAGATCGATAAAATATTAACCTCATTGGGAACAGGTCAGGCTTTGGTTACCGTATTAAATGAAAAAGGTATACCAACAGAGGTATCTGCTACCATGCTTACCCCGCCAAGGGCTGTAATGGGGCCGCTTACAGCAGCAGATTTCGATCAGCTTATTCACGCCAGCCCAATGTACACCAAATATAAAGACCCAGTCGATCCTGAAAGTGCTTATGATATTTTAACTAAACGCATTAATGAGCAAACTGCAGCAGCAGAACAGGAAAAACAGGCAGCTGAAGCTCAAAAACAAGCGGAACAAGAAAGTAAACCTAAACCGGGCGAAAAGAGTCTTGTTGAACAGGTAATGGGAGCAACAATAACCCGTCAAATTGGTAAAGAAATTGTTAGAGGTATATTTGGCATGCTTACAGGAAAGAAAACACGTTCAAAAACCGGTGGTGGTTTATTTGGATTTTAATTATATAGAATAATGAAATATCTAATCATTTTGCTCTCAATTTGTTCAATTACCGTCCAGGCACAATATACTATTCAGCCATATGGCGACATGCAGGGAACTCCATTAAAGGAAATCAAATACGAGAATGTTACGGGCACTCCATACTTTCTAGATTTTTGGTCGAAGGGAAAAGTAACAACTAAATCTGGTAAAAATTATGTCGATATGCCGTTAAAGTATGATATAATGAATGATAAGCTTATATTTCAAGGAGAGGGCGGAAATATGATGTATTTTACTGAACCAGTTTCAACATTCGAAATCCTTGATATTGGCCAATCTACTAGCTATAAATTTATCAATGGACTTCCTATAACTGACGGATTGAATCCATCTTCATTTTTTCAGATAATTGCTTCTGGTAAACTGTCTCTTTTTAAAAGAGTTTATAAAAAAATTACTGAAAGTACAAGTTATGGATCTGCAACAATTAACAAATCTTTCAATATCTACAACAGTTATTATATACTCCAAAAAGAAAATCTAATTAAAATCAGCTTAAATAAAAAATCATTGATTGGGCTTATTCCAGATAAAGAAAAAGAGATAACGGAATATCTTAAAAAAGAAAAAATCGATTTTAAACAAGATTCAGACTTAAATAAATTATTTAATTATTTAAATGAGCAATAAATATGGTTAAAACAAGGAGCGCTTTCTAGTAAGATCAAGTGCCTATTACTATTTTCGCAATACGAATATGATATGATTAAAGTATTTTTTAATCAAGAATCTCAAAAATAAAAATAACAATAAATGAAACCCACCCTATTAATATTGGCTGCAGGTATGGCAAGCCGTTATGGAAGTATGAAACAAATTGATGGTTTTGGCCCAAACGGCGAAACTATTATCGATTATTCAATATATGATGCAATTAATGCTGGCTTTGGCAAAGTTGTATTTATTATAAAAGAAGAATTTGTAAAAGAATTCAAAGCCATTTTCGAGCCTAAACTTGAGGGAAGAATTGAAACAGAATATGTTTTCCAAAACTTCGATCTTAAACAATTTGGCATAGAAGAAGAAATATACAGGGAGAAACCCTGGGGTACCGCACATGCAATCCTTTCTGGCAGAAACGTAATTAAAGAACCATTCTGCGTAATTAACGCCGATGATTACTATGGTTTTGATGCCTTTAAAAAAATGGTTGATTTCTTAACTACAGAGGTGACTGACAGCAACTATGCCATTATTGGTTATGAGGTTGGCAAAACTTTATCAGAATTTGGTGCAGTTTCGCGTGGTGTCTGCAAAGTAGATGCATCAGGCAATCTTGAAGAGATTATAGAACGTACAAAAGTTTATCCTAAAGACGGTAATATTTTTTACGAAGAAAATGGCGAAGAATTTCCCTTAGCTTATGAAACTCCGGTTTCAATGAATTTCTGGGGATTTACACCCGCGGTTTTCAAAATTACGGAAGAATTGTTCAGAGAGTTTGCTGAAGCAAACAAAGATAAACCTAAAGCAGAATTCTTTATCCCATTAATTGGCGAGAACCTCGTAAAAAGTAATATTGCAAGCTTTAAAGTAGTGCCAACCTCTAACAAATGGTTCGGTGTAACATATAAAGAAGATAAACCGTATGTTCAGGATAGTATTGACCAATTGGTTAAAAACGGAACATATCCAGAAAAACTATGGAACTAAATTTAGATTCCGAAGTTTTAAAAGCCTACGGATACGCTAAAGAAAACACAAGAATTACACAAATAGGTACGGGTTTAATTAACCGTACTTATTTGCTTTCACCTTTGTCAGAAGAAAAAAAATATATTCTTCAAAACATTAATACCTCGGTTTTTAAACAACCACAAGCTATTGCAAATAATCTTCGTGCAATTGCCGACTATCTTAATTTTGCTTACCCTGAATATCTTTTCATAAAGCCAGTTTCCACCACCAATGGTGAAGAAATGGCCCATATCCACGATGAATATTGGCGGATGCTTCCCTTTGTGCCCAATACCATTTCATTAGATGTGCTGGCCGACCCAAAACAAGCTTATGAAGCCGCTAAACAATTTGGGAAACTGAGCAGGCTGTTAGATAACTTTGACGCGAAAACGCTTCAACCCACAATTCCGGGCTTCCACGATTTAGGCCTAAGGTACGAACAGTTTACATTGGCACTGAACAAGACCGTAGAAGCATTAAAAGAACAGGCAAAATCAGAAATTGAAGGTACTTTAGCGCACAAGTATATCCTAGATTATTATACTTCCTATTCACATAGAAAAGATTTCCCAGACCGGGTAATGCACCACGACACCAAGATCAGTAATGTGTTACTGGATGATGAAACCTACGAGGGGATTTGCGTAATTGACCTGGACACCGTTATGCCTGGCAAGTTTATTTCTGATCTGGGTGATATGATGCGTACTTACCTATGTGCCTTTTCAGAAAATGAGACTGATCTGGATAAGATAAAAATACGCTTGCCTTATTTCGAAGCGATGATAAAAGGTTATTTATCAGAAATGAAAAGTATTTTGACAGAAACAGAAAAAGAGCTTATTCTATTTTCTGGTAAGTATATAATTTATATGCAGGCACTACGTTTTTTAACCGATTTTTTAAGTGGCAATAATTATTATCCTACAAATTACCCCACGCAAAATTTAGATCGGGCCAAGAATCAATTTAAGCTATTGCATGAAATATCTGTAAACGAAAAAGAATTACAGGATATTATTGAAGAGAATTTGGTTTAACAATTCTCTGATACAAAAGACTATCAAGCTAAAAGAACATGAGTGCGATGAAAAGAAATGGTTTTAAAGTTTTTTCTTTTATTTCTGCAACGATCATTTTTTGTGTTTTCGCTTTTGTAACACTCATTGCCGCCGCAGCTGTTGACGAAGATACAGATGGAAATAACTTTGTAATACAAGCGATGGCAAAAATATATTACATTTTTCGCTTTCCTATACATACCTTATTCTTTAGGTTTATTGAAGGGCCCTTCTTCTTCGTTGGATTATTGCTCAACTGTTTATTTTACGGATTTCTAACAGAAAGGATTGTCTTTATATTTGATAGAAAAAAATCAAATTGACATCTTTCGATCATATGAGACATTTAAAGAACGTGTAAGTAGCGATCGCTATAAAAACTCTCCGAAAAGCACTAATCCCTCCTTCCTAAACCCGACAGCAGCGACAGCCCCGAATTTTTCATGAGGGCTATAGCGCATGGCGGGGCTGAAGTTCCAGAAAAGTACTGAACCGTTCGTTTTCATAAAAACAAAAAATATTATTTCAAACCTCACAGATTTTAAAAACCTGCAAGGTTTATAGCGCACAAAAAAAGCGTTCCTGAATAATCAGGGACGCTTTTTATTTTTATCTTCCCAAGGCTTTCCGCTCAGGGCTGAAGACTCAAAGACTTATTTCTCTTCTTTTACTTCTTCAAAATCAACGTCAGTAACGTTATCGCCACCACCTTGAGGTTGACCATCAGCTTGTGCTTGTTCGCCACCTTGAGGCTGCTCGCCAGCTTTGTACATCTCTTCAGAAGCAACATTCCATGCAGCTTGCAATTCAGCCGAAGCTGCATCGATATCTGCAAAGTTACGTGCTGAGTGAGCTGCTTTCAATTTTTCTAAACCAGCTTCGATTGGTGCTTTTTTATCAGCAGATAGTTTATCACCAAACTCTTTTAGTTGTTTCTCAGTAGAGAAAATTAAAGCATCAGCTCCGTTAATTTTATCCGCTTCTTCTTTCTGTTTAGCATCATCTGCCGCATTAGCTTCAGCTTCTTCTTTCATTTTTTTGATCTCAGCATCAGTTAAACCTGAAGATGCTTCGATACGGATTTTTTGCTCTTTACCAGTAGCTTTATCTTTAGCACTTACGTGTAAGATACCATTGGCATCAATATCAAACGATACTTCTACCTGAGGCACACCACGAGGTGCTGGTGGAATACCATCTAAAATGAAACGGCCAATAGTACGGTTTTGAGCAGCCATTGGACGCTCACCTTGTAAAATATGGATTTCTACTGAAGGCTGGTTATCAGCTGCAGTTGAGAAAGTTTCCGATTTTTTAGTTGGGATAGTTGTGTTAGACTCGATTAATTTAGTCATTACACCACCCATAGTTTCGATACCTAATGATAAAGGCGTAACGTCTAACAACAATACATCTTTCACATCACCAGTTAATACACCACCTTGAATAGCAGCACCGATAGCTACAACCTCATCAGGATTAACACCTTTACTTGGCTCTTTACCGAAGAAAGCTTTAACCGCTTCCTGAATAGCAGGGATACGTGTAGAACCCCCTACCAGGATAATTTCGTCGATATCGCCTGTGCTTAAACCAGCATTTTTCAAAGCAGATTTACAAGGATCGATAGTACGTTTGATTAAGCTATCAGCTAATTGCTCAAATTTAGCACGTGATAATGTACGTACTAAGTGTTTAGGGCCGCTAGCATCAGCAGTAATGTATGGTAAGTTGATTTCAGTTGAAGTTGTGCTTGATAGCTCGATTTTAGCTTTCTCAGCAGCTTCTTTTAAACGTTGTAAAGCCATTGGATCTTTAGAAAGGTCCATGTTGTTTTCTGCTTTAAACTCTTCAGTTAACCAGTCGATAATAATGTGGTCAAAGTCATCACCACCCAAGTGTGTATCACCGTCCGTAGATTTTACTTCGAAAACGCCATCACCTAATTCCAATACAGAAACGTCATGTGTACCACCACCACAGTCGAACACAACGATCTTCATGTCTTTGTGTGCTTTATCTAAACCATAAGCCAAAGCAGCCGCAGTTGGCTCGTTAATGATACGTTTTACAGATAAACCTGCGATTTCTCCTGCTTCTTTAGTAGCCTGACGTTGTGCATCGTTAAAATAAGCTGGTACGGTAATTACCGCTTCAGTTACTTCCTGGCCCAAGAAATCTTCAGCCGTTTTTTTCATTTTCTGCAAAATCATTGCAGAAATCTCCTGTGGAGTGTATTTTCTGTCGTCGATTTCAACACGTGGAGTGTTGTTATCACCTTTTACTACTTTATAAGGTACGCGTGCAATTTCTTTAGCACATTCATCGTAGCTGTTACCCATAAAGCGTTTAATCGAATATATCGTTTTTGTTGGGTTGGTTATAGCCTGACGTTTAGCAGGCTCGCCAACTTTACGCTCACCGTTTTCTGCAAAAGCAACAATAGACGGTGTAGTACGTTTACCCTCACTGTTTGCGATAACTACAGGCTCATTGCCCTCCATTACACTCACGCAAGAGTTTGTTGTTCCTAAGTCTATTCCAATAATTTTTCCCATTGTATTTTTAATTTCTCTTTTTAAAGTATTATAATTTCTACTGCTATTAAACAATGCTTGTGCCAATTGGTTTTTGGCAGAAAATATCGGTAAAAGACTGATAAAATGTAAAAAAAGAGGCTGGAGTTTACTGACAGCATGACAGAAGAGTATGGTAAATGTGGGATGGCAGATCGATGAAGGGGCAACCAAAGACTAAAGCAGAATGAATTATTTAAAATAATGTGAAAATGAATGTCAGTAATACTTCGGAAATACCAGCCCCGCTATACACTTTACTTCGTTGCACTACGTGTTCGCTCCTATCGGGTTTAATTATCAGCGGCCAGTGCACAAAATCGACTAACGGGTTAAAACATACCCCATACAATAATCATCAAAGTTTTATATCTTTATTATCGCATAAGTTAATCGGTTTAATCATTTTATCTGTGCAATTATTTATCATTGTAACCACTTAAATCTGTGTAATCATCAAAAAATGCAAGTAGCAGCACAAATCATGATCGGGCTTGTTGCCCTTATTCACATTTATATCCTTTGGCTAGAAATGTTCGCCTGGACGACCAAAGCACCCAAGGTATTTAAAACCATTCCAAAAGATTTATTTGGTCCGACCAAAACATTGGCCGCTAACCAGGGCTTGTACAATGGATTTTTAGCAGCAGGCTTAATATGGTCGCTATGCATAACCGACCATCACTGGCGTTTGTATGTAGCCATATTCTTTTTAACCTGCGTAATTATTGCCGGGATTTACGGTGCTGCTACAGCCAGTAAAAAAATCCTGTATGTACAGTCGATACCGGCTTTAGTAGCCTTGATTTTATTGCATCTGTAAATTTGATCCTATCGGTCGGTGCCTCACCGGCCGAAAACACCACGGTTGGCATGATAGATCCTGAACAAGTTCAGAATGAAGATAACTCAATAGGCATATCATCATAATTAGTCATCGCTTTGCATTTCTTTGCGAAAAACCTTGTGTTCTTTGCGGTTAAACTACAGCTCCAACAATTTTTCTAAATGATGGTAGCCAATCCCAAAATATTCTTTACTCGCCTTAATTTTTTTCAAAACCTCCGTTTTTCGCTCTGCACTTAGCTCTTTGCCCTTAATCCCCACCACAAGCACATTCTTGGGCGTATGCGCATCAGATATAAACTCAAAAACCTTGGTTTTATAGCCAAAATATTCTAAAATCAAAGCGCGTATCCCATCGGTAACCATCTCTGCCTGACGCTCTAAAAATATCCCGTATTTGGTTAAAAAAGAAACATCATTTTTCACTTTGTGCTGTTCAATTTCCCGGCGTATTTGTTTGTGGCAACAAGGCGCAACCACAATCAGTTCGGCATTGGCTTTAATTCCTTTAAAAATGGCATCATCAGTTGCCGTATCGCAGGCATGCAATGCAATCAGCAGGTTTACATCGGCTGCCTGGTAATCTTCAATTGTTCCCTGTACAAAATTCAATTTATCGAAAGATGATTTTTCAGCAACCTGATTGCATAGTTCAACCATATCCTGGCGGTACTCCACCCCAACCACTTCCGAATCCAGTTTCAAAACTGAATGCAGGTAATCGTAAAGCGCAAAAGTTAAATAGCCCTTGCCAGAGCCCATATCGGCAACCTTTTTAATTGTCCCTTCTGGCAGTTCTTTTATTAATGAACTTAAAATTTCGATATAGTGGTTAATCTGACGGAATTTATCCTGCGCATTTTTAAATACCTTGCCCTCTGCATCGGTGATTTTTAGTTCCGTTAAATACGATTTCGAATCTGCTTTAATTAACCTCGTCTTTTCTTTATCATGACTGGCTGACGGGGCTGCCGAACTTGATGCTTTGCTTTCTCTAAAAACAACCTTGCCATTGTTCAGTTCCTCCAAAATCAGATCCTTTTCTGTGGTAAACAAAGTACCAATTTTAAAACCTTTATTCAGATAATCAGAAATCAAATTTATCGCTTCATCAACGGTATAGTTTTTTACCACATCGCGGGTTTTGTAGCGATAGGTGAAGGCCAGTTTATCTTCACGTTTAATCACAACTTTGCGGATAAGAATTTGCTTTAATGCTTCTTCTTCACCTTTGTAGTTCCCTAAAGATACCTTTACAAAAGTTGCTGCATCAACACTTTCTTTTAAAACCGCAGTAAATTGTTTTATATATTCTAGCACTGGCATTGATAAATTTTAGCAACAAAGATAATCAAGTTTATCTGGAGCAGAACATATTCATGATAATGTAACAATAGAGCGACTATGCAAAGGCGTATTTCACTAAAAAACGACTTATACGATATTGACGTAATACGATTTAGAAATACGCAAGGGCAATATTATCTATATTGATTCCAAAATAGCCGAACACTTTTTTTTCAAAAAATTAAGCTTTAGATTAGAGTATATAAAACACCTAACCATAATCAATGAGTGACTTTCAGATAAAAAAATCGCCTACCGTTTACGATGCCATTATTGTTGGCTCTGGAGCTGGTGGCGGCATGGCAGCCTATGTTTTGGCGCACGCAGGTCAAAAGGTTTTAATGCTTGAGGCTGGTCAAAATTTCGATCCAAGATTAGATTCTCACCAATTAAAATGGCCTTGGGAATCGCCTCGTCGTGGCGCCAGTACTACGCGTCCATTTGGAGATTTTGATGCTTCTTATGGAGGCTGGGAATTAGAAGGCGAACCATATACCCAGAAAAACAAAAGCGAATTCGAATGGTTCCGCTCGCGTATGCTCGGCGGCCGTACCAACCACTGGGGAAGAATTTCGCTGCGCATGGGACCAGAAGATTTTAAACCTAAAGACGGTTTAACCGATAGCTGGCCTATTACCTATGCGGATGTAAAGCCATTTTATGATAAGGTTGACCGCATGATTGGTATTTATGGTACTGTTGAGGGGATCGAAAGCGAACCCGATGGAATTTTCATGAAACCACCCAAACCGCGGTTAAATGAACTATTCATTAAAAAAGGGGCTGAAAAAGCCGGTGTAAAAGTAATTGCCGGTCGTGGTTCGGTGCTTACCGAAGCTCTACCCAACAACAGCGACCGTGCACCTTGTTTTTACTGTGGCCAGTGTGGCAGGAGCTGCAAGGTTTATGGCGATTTTTCTTCTTCTTCATGTTTGGTAAATCCTGCCGTAAAAACAGGCAACCTTACCGTAATTACCGACGCCATGGTGCGAGAAGTAATTACCGATAAAGATGGTACGGCAAAAGGCGTTTCATACGTAAACCGAAAAGACTTACAAGAATATCAGGTAAACGGCAAACTGGTCATTTTAGGTGCCAGTGCTTGTGAATCAGCACGCATTTTATTGAATTCAAAATCAACTTCACATCCTAATGGCCTGGCTAATAGCAGTGGCGTAGTTGGAAAATACCTGCATGATTCTACCGGAGCAAGTGTTTCGGGTTTTCTGCCACAGTTAATGGATAGAAAACGTTATAATGAAGATGGTCTGGGCAGTGTGCATATCTATTCTCCCTGGTGGCTAGATAACAGGAAATTGAATTTTCCACGTGGTTACCATATCGAATATTGGGGTGGAATGGGCATGCCAGCTTACGGTTTTGGTGGTGGTGTAGCCCAAATGAACGGGATGGTACCTGGCAGAGATGGCAAAATGAAAGAAGCCGGAGGTTATGGAAAATCACTAAAAGATGATTATCGCCGATTTTATGGAACTGGCGTTGGCATGGCTGGCCGTGGTACGGCAATTGCAAGAGAAAGTAACTATTGCGAAATCGACCCGAATACTGTAGATAAATATGGTATCCCCGTTTTAAGATTTAACTACAAATGGGACAAGGATGAGATTCTGCAGGCTAAACATATGCAGGAAACCTTTCTTTCGATTATGAAAGAAATGGGCGCCGTAGTTACTTCCGAAATTCAGGGCGCAGATACCAATTATGGATTACTAAACCCTGGAAAAATTATCCACGAAGTTGGAACGATCAGAATGGGCGATGATCCTAAAAAATCGGCATTAAACAAATACTGCCAAGCACATGACTGTAAGAACCTATTTGTGGTTGATGCGGGGCCATTTGTTCAACAAGGCGATAAAAATGCTACCTGGACCATCATGGCACTATCAATGCGTACCGCCGAATATATTTTAGCTCAAAAGAAAAAACAAAATATTTAAAGAATTGCCATATGAACAGACGTGATTCACTAAAAGCATTGGGTTTAACAGCCATAAGCACAACTGTACTGCTCGATGCCTGTAAGCAAGCAGAAACAAAAACCGAAGCTGCAGCACCGGAAGAAAGTGCAAAAGAAGCAGGAAGAGAGCAATGGGAAATAGACCGTGATAAGAAATTAAAAGCTGAAACCTTTTTCACTAAACATGAAATGGCTACGATTACAGTTTTGGCGGATATTATTATTCCTAAAGACGATGTATCGGGCAGTGCATCTGATGCTAAAGTGCCAGAGTTTATCGAATTTATAGTAAAAGATATTCCTGAACATAAAGTACCGATGCGTGGTGGCCTGAAATGGCTGGATGTATACTGTTTCAATAAATTCCAGAAACCATTTGTTGAAGCATCGGCAGATCAACAGATTTCGATTGTAGATGAAATTGCCTACCCTAAAAAAGCCAGACCAGAAATGCAGGCGGGGGTAACTTTTTTCAATAGAATGAGAAATTTGACTGCATCAGGTTTTTACACGACAGAAATTGGTATAAAAGATATTGGTTATGTTGGTAATGCGCCAAACCAGTGGGCCGGTGTTCCCGTAGATGTGCTGAAACAGTACGGAATGGAAAATGTGAAGGTATAACAAAGTATAAAACGTAAAAGGTCAAGTTTTTTAACTTGACCTTTTACGTTTGGATAAATATCTGCTAATCTGAGTAAGACCCTGAAACAAGTTCAGAGTGACCCCAATAAAATATTACTCTAGAATCAAAATCAAACCTTTTCCTTTTTCAACCGGAACCAATTTTCCATTAGGGTAACTTCCCGAAGTTTGGAACTTATCAATTGCAGGTGCAGCTATTTTTACTTTATCGGCATCTAAACCCAGTTTGGCCCAGTCTATAGTTAAATTAACCTTTACGTCTCCTTCTGCCCAGCTTGCTAATGCAATCATTGTTTTACCTTTTTGTCTGTAAACAGTTGTCAATACTTTAGGATTATCGGTTTTAACCGGGCAGTTTTCACTCCAGTAACCGATCATCTCAGATCCTTTTATGCCAAAATTATCCCAAGCGGCCCATAAAGGTTTTGGATCACTTTTGTCAGACCAGCCCAAGCGACTTGTCATGCCGTAAATCATACCGCGCCAAGGGTTTCCATCATCTTGTAACATCTCTCCCATTAATCCAAAAGGAATTCCACTTACTTCAGTTAAAAAGAAATCCGGATTGTTTTTCTGGTAATCGAAGTATTCGCCAAACCATAAACGGTTCAGGTAAGGGAAGTGTTCCATGTATAAAATGGCGCTATTGTTAAAGCCATCGCTTTTGTTGTACTGATTTGCTGAATGCAGATCAATAATACCTGGATGGTTATTTTGCGTTAATACGCGTTTTATACGCTTCATGGTCACCCGATCGAAGGCTACATCATCCAGATACACACCATCAATCCCAACGTTGTTTACCAACCAATTCATTCCTTCTACATAATAGTTGTGCCAACGGTTCATTCCGCTGTTAATTACGGCCGCATCTTTAATTTCTGGTACAAACCAGGCCGCAATATAATTCGAATCTAAATGTTCCTGCAACCAGCTAAAGCCCCCACCTTTGCCTGGAGAATACACTTCAGTACCTAAACTTCTTAAAGCTGGCCATTCGTATGCATGGTTAGAAAGCTCGCGAACAGTATTGTAAATTTTAACTTTTAAACCTTTCGAGTGTGCATGACTAATATAATCTTTCATCTTTTTCCATTCGATAAATGGATAGTTGATCCAAGGGTTAATCGGAGTGGCATGGTGAATGTTTACTACGGTTGCACCCTTAGCTTTGATTGTATCTAAATCACCATATTTATGATAGAAACGGTTATCCCATTGAAAATCGGTATTAAGTAAATGGAAAGGCGTAATCAATAAATTGAAATTGTAGTATAACACATCTCCCTTTTTCATACTTCTTGCTCCAGTAAAGTTATCGGCAAGCATCGAGCTGCCTTTCACATTAATCTGGATACCGCCTTTATCTCCATTACCCCACGATTTGGGTAATAATAAAGGCTTCTGAAGGTAGAAATTCGTATTCAGTGGACGAATATAGTTCTCATCTCTTAAATTATAATATAGGCCTGCATTTACATTGCCAATCCAAACGGCATCCTGATTTTTATTCGCCACATCCCATTTCCATTTTACGGTATCTGGTCTAACACCACCTTTCTCCCCTAAACCCATTAAATACTTGGTTGAACCTTTATCAAAAGGGATATGAAAATCGACATTGCTGAAATCGACATCTTTTAGCGCGGTAACTTTAACTACGTAATGCACATAACCATCAAACTCTAAAGCACCTTCTAAATCCATTTTCAGGTTTTCAGAAGTATTCGTGGCAGTCCATTTTACCGTTCCGGCTTCTTTACTCGTAATTTGAAATTTACCCGGTGAAAATTTCTCTTGCGTTTTCGGGGTATTAAAAAAATGAAAATGGATAGGTTCAGCCAGGATATTATTAGGTTTTTCGCTATAAGCCGTCATCTCAGCATTAAAAAATGTTTGAATCTGCTTAGGAAAACCGTCTGTATTAATTTCGAACTTTCTGCCTAAAAGCGAGATTACATTCCCATCAACCGTTAGTGGCGTATATGGCGCTACAACCGTATTCGCTTGTGCCAAAGTAGAATTTAACCAGGTTAAGCGCGTCTGTTTATCTGGAGTTCCTACACCAGCATCGGCTAGTACTTCGTTCCCTACTGTAATTTTAGCTGTTATTATTTTCGATTTTCCATTGGCTTTAACTGTAAAATTACCTGTATATGTGCCCGCCGCCGTATTTTTAGGAATATCGACCGTAATCCACATTGGCTGAATTTTTCCAGAGGCTACATTTACCGTTTCAACCAAAGGTTTGTTATCATAACTTGTTCCATTGGTGTTTAAACAATTGATATATTTTGAAGAAATTACTTTTCCTGTTACTGTTTTTAAATCGCCGAAGTTAACCACTACATTTTTCAAATCTTTCAGCGCAAATACCCCAGTTGAAAAGCATAATTTTCACCTTTACTCGCCGAGCCTGTAAAAGTATTTATAGCTCCTTTTTGTACCCAACGATAAGGTAAATCATTCTGCATTTTGATCGGGAACATCCTGTCTTCTGGAAAAACGATAAAAGCTGCTGAAGCATATTTGGCCTTTATTGCGGCTGTTTCTTTACCAGTTGCAATAATTTCCATCGGGTAGAAAGAGTTGAAAGCGTCAACAGATTGGATTTCGACAGCAAAAGCATTCACTTTAACCCGTTTTGCAGCTGTTAACCATGTTTGGTCGGCATGTTTGGCTTTTAAGTAAACGCCTTTCGGATAATTACTTCTACCTTCATTTTTATAAGCGAGATAATACACATAATATTTTCCTGAACCCGGTGCTTCGAAATAAACATCAGCACTTTCTCTCGTCAATTTATCTGTGCCCACAGCTGAAATAGTTTTACCATTTGCATCTTGAACGATGATTCCTTTTAATTCTGGATGTTCATCCCTCCTACGCCAATCAATTTTGGCATGTGCTATTTTATTGGTTCCATCAAATTGAACAACAACACGGTGGTTACCTAACGAGTCAGGATTCCAGGCATTATTACCACTAGTATATTTTAATATTTGAGCATTAAGAGATAGCTGCCCTAAAAGACAGAGCAATAGAAAAAGCCTAAATTTCATTTTTTAATTTGTTTGAGGCTAATTTATGCATAGCTAATTACAATAAAGCCATGTAATGAAAAAATGAGACAAACGTTTGTTTATTTGGTTCATTAGTGGTGTCATTCTAAACGCAGTAAAGAATCCTTTTCCTGTTGCCACAGAAAGTGATATGCTAAAGTGCTTAACCAAGTTAGGTTCTATTTCTTTATTCAGATTGAGATTTCATACTTAAAGATTCTTCACTCCGTTCAGAATAACAAGAAAACAAAAAAAGTCCTGCTCTTTCGAACAGGACTTTCTTAATCTTAAGGCGAATAAAATTATTCTCCTTTTGGTTCTTCAGTAGCAGGAGCTTCTTCAGCAGGAGCAACTTCTTCAACAACTTCAGCTTTCGCTTCAGTAGCTTTAGGCGCAGCAGCTTTGCTTCTACCACGACGAGTTGTTTTCTTCTCTTCTTTAACTTCTACATCTTTACCGTAAACTGTATTGTAATCTACCAATTCAATTAAAGCCATCTCAGCATTATCACCTTGACGATTGTTTAATTTAATGATACGAGTGTAACCACCTGGACGGTTAGCAACTTTCTCAGCCACTTCGCGGAACAAAATAGTGATTACTTCTTTATCTTGTAGGTAAGAGAAAACTGTACGACGTGAGTGAGTAGTGTCATTTTTCGCTTTAGTGATTAATGGCTCAACATAAGTACGTAAAGCTTTAGCTTTAGCTAAAGTTGTAGTAATTCTTTTTGCTTTAATTAGTGATGTTGCCATATTAGCTAACATCGCTTTTCTGTGGCTGTCGGTTCTACCTAAGTGGTTTACTTTTTTACCGTGTCTCATTGTTTTTTGATTAAGTGTATACCGTCTCTGTCTCAGAGGGAATTATACACTGTGAACTAATATTTAATTCTCAATGTTCAATATCCAATTTTCAATCTGAAAACTGTTAACTGAAAACTGAATTATTCTTCGTCTAATTTAAATTTAGACAGGTTCATACCAAATGATAAACCTTTCGATTTTACTAATTCTTGGATCTCTGTTAAAGATTTTTTACCGAAGTTTCTGAATTTTAACATATCAGCAACATCGTAAGAAACTAAATCAGCTAAAGTACGGATATCAGCAGCTTTTAAGCAGTTTAATGCTCTAACTGAAAGATCCATATCTACTAATTCAGTTTTAAGGATTTTACGCATGTGTAAAATTTCCTCGTCTACTTCTTTAGTTTCTTCTTTTGCTTGAGATTCTAATACTAAATTCTCATCAGAGAATAACATAAAGTGTTGGATAAGGATCTTAGCCGCTTCTTTTAGTGCCTCTTCTGGATGAATTGAACCGTCAGTAGAGATATCTAAAACCAATTTTTCATAATCCGTTTTTTGCTCAACACGAAAGTTCTCAATCGTGTATTTTACATTTTTCATTGGAGTATAAATCGAATCGATTGCGATTACACCTACAACAGCATCAGCAACTTTATTTTCTTCAGCAGGTACATAACCACGTCCTTTATTGATGGTTAATTCCACTTCCAAAGTAACAGATTTATCCATATTGCAAATTACATGCTCAGGGTTTAAAACTGTAAAGTTGTTAGAGAATTTAGTGATATCACCAGCTTTAAACTGGTCTTGACCATTAACGATGATGAAAACTTTTTCAGAATCTCCTGAATCACCTGTTTTCTTAAAACGAACTTGTTTTAAGTTTAAGATAATATCAGTTAAATCTTCTACAACACCTTTCATGGTAGAAAATTCGTGAGAAACGCCTGAAAAACGAATAGTAGTAATAGCATAACCTTCTAACGAAGAAAGTAAAATTCTTCTTAAGGCATTACCAATTGTTACACCGAAACCGGGCTCTAAAGGACGAAATTCAAATGTGCCATCGAAATCAGTTGATTTCTGCATGATCACTTTGTCTGGTTTCTGAAATGCTAAAATTGCCATTTATATTTTTTTAAATTCGTTATTGAATATATAGTAACATGAAAAAAGTTAATTACCTCATTGAGGTAATTAACTAGCTCATTTATTACTTTGAGTACAACTCGATGATTAAATTTTCCTTGATGTTTTCAGGAATTTCATCACGTTGAGGGTAGGTTAAGAATTTACCAGTTAATTCACTAGCATTCCACTCTAACCAAGCAAACTTATTAATCGTTCTACCTGCAACTGAGTTACTAATTGATTCTAAAGATTTAGATTTTTCACGAACCGCAACCACATCACCAGCTTTTAACTGATATGAAGGGATATTTACAACTTCACCATTCACAGTAACGTGTTTATGGCTAACTAACTGGCGTGCACCAGAACGGGTTGTTGAAATACCTAAACGGTAAACTGTGTTATCTAAACGCGCTTCTAATAACTGAAGTAAGTTATCACCGGTAATACCAGCACGTGAAGATGCTTTTTTAAACAAGTTACTGAATTGTTTTTCTAATACACCATAAGTATATTTTACTTTTTGTTTCTCCATTAACTGGATAGCATATTCAGATTGTTTTCCTCTTCTTTTTGATGAGCCATGTTGCCCAGGAGGATAATTTTTTCTGTCTAACACTTTATCAGGACCGAAGATTGGTTCTCTGAATTTACGTGCAATTTTTGATTTTGGGCCTGTATATCTTGCCATTTTTTTCTGTTTTAAAGTATCATCCAGCCTGTAACTGGAGATTCTTAGCTTTAAAATTAATTAAACTCTTCTCTTTTTAGGAGGACGACATCCGTTGTGAGGAAGTGGAGTAATATCTTTAATAGACGTTACTTCGATACCTGCTACTTGCAAAGTTCTGATTGCAGACTCACGACCTGAACCCGGACCTTTTACAAATACTTCAACTTTACGTAAACCTAAATCAAACGCAACTTTACCGCAATCTGAAGCTGCTTGACCAGCTGCGTACGGCGTGTTCTTTTTAGAACCTTTAAAGCCCATTTTACCAGCAGAAGACCATGAAATAGTCTGTCCGTTGTTGTTTGTTAAGGTAACGATGATGTTGTTGAAGGTAGCATTGATGTGGGCCTGACCAACAGGCTCAATTACAACGATACGTTTTTTTGTTACTTTTTTACTTTTAGCCATTTTATCTTTTAGATTCTAGATATGAGACTTGAGATATGAGACTTTCTCTACCCCGATACTCAGTACCCTAATTTTCTCTTTTATTCCAGATTTGAGCAGATTTTAAAGACATGGTACTCATATCTAAAATCTCACATCTCATATCTATCAATTTCTATTTAGTAGCTTTTTTCTTGTTAGCAACTGTTTTTCTCTTACCCTTACGAGTACGTGAGTTATTTTTAGTACGCTGACCACGAGAAGGTAAACCTTTTCTGTGACGTAAACCGCGGTAACAACCGATATCCATTAAACGTTTGATGTTTAACTGAACCTCTGAGCGTAAAGCACCTTCTACTTTAATCTCATCGTTAATCATTGTACGGATTGCTGATAACTCATCATCAGACCAGTCTTGTACTTTTTTGTTCAAATCGATTCCTGCAGTAGTTAAAATACGTTGTGCAGTTGTTCTACCAATACCATAGATATAGGTTAAACCAATCTCTCCTCTTTTGTTTCTTGGTAAATCAATACCTGAAATCCTTGCCATATTTATTGATGTTTTGAAGTAATTCCGAACGGCGGGCCACCGTTGTGCGGTTGATTACAATATTCTTAATTACCCCTGACGTTGCTTGTATTTAGGATTTTTCTTGTTGATTACGTAAAGTTTTCCTTTACGGCGAATAATCTTACAATCAGCGCTACGTTTTTTAATTGATGATCTAACTTTCATTTTATTTGTATCTATAAGTAATGCGTCCTTTTGTTAAATCATAAGGAGACATTTCCAATTTAACTTTATCTCCAGGAAGGATTTTGATGTAGTGCATCCGCATCTTTCCTGAAATATGCGCAATAATCTCATGCCCGTTCTCGAGTTCTACCCGGAACATCGCATTGGATAATGCTTCTCTTATTACTCCGTCTTGTTCAATTGAGGCTTGTTTAGCCATATTTTATTGATTGTTACTTAATTAGCTGCTTCTAAACAGGGTTGCAAAATTAAATAAAAAATTTTAATTATTTATTTTTTTTGTTGTAAAACTTCTTCTATTATAGAAAACGTTGATAAAACATCTGCTTTGCCCTTTTTTACGGCTACTGTGTGTTCAAAATGTGCCGATGGTTTATTGTCTTTACTCGTTACCGTCCATCCATCGTTATGGAATTTAACACCGCCTACGCCTGCATTGATCATGGGTTCTATCGCAATTACCATTCCTTCTTCAAGTTTTGGTCCTGCACCACGCTTCCCATAATTCGGAACTTCCGGTTTCTCGTGAAGTTTTATACCAACACCATGTCCTACGAGCTCTCTTACTACGCCAAATCCATTAGCTTCTGCATATTGCTGAACAGCGAAACCGATATCTCCAATACGCATACCAACAACAGCTTTTTCTATACCCAACTCCAGGCAACGTTTAGTAACCTCAACCAATTTCTGTTTTTCTGCATCTATTTCCCCGATAGAGAAAGTGTAGGCCGAATCGCCGAAATAATTGTTTTTAATCACGCCACAATCAACTGAAATCAGATCCCCTCCTGGATTACGTACTCGCTTGGAAAACCGTGAACAACTTGCTCATTTGGCGAAATACATAAAGAATTAGGGAAACCATTATAGTTTAAAAATGCCGGTATCGCTCCGTGATCACTTATAAACTCATAGGCTAGTTTATCTAACTGAATAGTAGTCATGCCTGCTTTTATCACCTTGGCCACTTCGGCTAAAGTTTTAGAAACAAGCATGGAACTTTCTCTTATTAACTCGATCTCCTCTAGAGATTTGTAATAAATTTTAGACATCCGTTACACTACAACGCTGCATTGCTACTTGCAGCAGGAACACCTGTTCTGCCAGTAACTCTACCCGTTTTCATCAAACCATCATAATGGCGCATCAATAAATAACTTTCGATCTGTTGCAAAGTATCCAATACAACACCAACTAAAATCAATAAAGAAGTACCACCGAAGAAGTGCGCAAACTCTTGTTTAATACCAAACTTAACAGCTAATGAAGGTAAAATAGCAATGATCGCTAAAAATACTGCACCTGGGAAAGTGATTTTAGAGATTACATCATCAATAAAAGTTGATGTTGCAAAACCCGGCTTAATACCTGGGATAAAACCACCGTTTTTCTTCATATCGTCGCTCATTTGAGTTGGATTAACTGTAATTGCAGTATAGAAGAAAGTAAATGCGATAATTAAAAACGCGAATGTTAAGCTATAAGCCAACGAAGTTGTATTGCTGAACTGGATTAACCAAGAACCTTGTAATGAAGGAACAAACTGCATTAAAGCACCTGGAATAAACATTAACGCCTGAGCAAAAATAATCGGCATAACACCAGCAGCATTAACCTTTAAAGGAATGTACTGGCGAACACCACCAAACTGACGGTTACCAACAATTTTTTTAGCGTATTGTACAGGCACCTTACGTACACCTTGAACAATTAAAATGGTAAACATTACCACAGCAAATAAGGCAACGATCTCTAAAACCAAAGCAACCGGGCCTCCACCTTCACTGGCAGAACCTACACGGGCGCTAAACTCTTGAGAAATTGCAACTGGTAAACGGGCAATAATACCAACCATGATGATTAGTGATGTACCGTTACCAATACCTTTATCCGTAATTTTTTCACCTAACCACATTACAAATAATGTACCTGCCGTTAATACAAACGTAGATAATACTAAAAATAAAGTGTTTGGTAATAAAATAGCTTCTGCCGGAACCTGCGTTTTAACGTAACCAACAGATTGAACGATTGTGATCGCTACCGTTAGGTAACGGGTAATCTGGTTCATTTTTTTTCTACCACTTTCGCCCTCTTTCTGCATTTTTTGGAAAGAAGGAACAGCAATACCCAATAGTTGCACCACAATCGATGCAGAGATATAAGGCATTACCCCAACGCTAAAATAGACACACGAGAGAAAGAACCTCCGGCAAACATATCTAGTAAGCCTAAGATTCCTGATTTTTCGTTATTGCCTAAAGCAGTTGGATCCACACCTGGTAAAACCACGTGAGATACGAAACGGTATACCAAAAGAATTAAGAGCGTAAACAATATACGCTCTTTTAATTCCTGAATTTTCCAGATATTACTTAAAGTAGTAAATAGCTTCTTCATTTAATAATTACAATTTTACAATAGAACCACCTGCAGCTTCAATAGCTTTTTGTGCGGTTGCAGAGAACGCATGTGCTGTAATTTCTAGCTTTGCTTTAACTTCACCACGACCCAAAATTTTAACTAAGTCGTTTTTAGAAGCTAAACCATGTGCTTGTAAAGCAGCGAAATCGATAGTTGTTAAGCTGTGTTTTTCAGCTAAAGCTTGTAAAACATCTAAGTTTACACCAACATATTCTGTACGGTTAATTGGCTTGAAACCAACTTTAGGCACACGACGTTGTAAAGGCATTTGACCACCTTCAAAACCGATTTTGGTTTTGTGACCTGAACGAGAACCCGCACCTTTGTGACCACGGGTTGAAGTACCGCCACGACCAGAACCTGTACCACGACCAATTCTTTTGCTGTTTTTTGTAGAACCTACTGCAGGTTTTAAATTACTTAAATTCATTTTTTTGAATTTGTGTTGCCCTTCGCTTTCACTAAACAGGTACAACGATTAAACATATATAAAGGTAGTACCGGCTTTTACCCATACTACCTTTAAAACTTTTACTAGATTGCTTCGATTGCTACCAAATGATTCACTTTGCGAACCATACCGATAATTTGTGGAGTAGCTTCAACCTCAACACTTTGGTTCATTTTAGATAAACCCAAAGCCTGAACGGTTCTTTTTTGGCGCTCGCTTCTGTCGATAACGCTTTTTACTTGTGTTATTTTGATCTTAGCCATGATATTATCCGTTAAATACTTTGTTTAAATCTATACCACGGGTTTGAGCCACTGCATAAGCATCACGCATTTTAGTTAATGCATCAACAGTTGCTTTTACCACGTTGTGTGGGTTAGATGATCCTTTAGATTTTGCTAATACGTTATGCACGCCAGCACTCTCTAATACAGCACGCATCGCACCACCAGCAATTACTCCTGTACCTACTGCAGCTGGTTTGATTAAAACAAAACCACCTGAGAATTTACCGATTTGCTCGTGAGGAACAGTACCGTTTAAAATTGGAACTTTTACCAAGTTCTTTTTAGCATCATCCACACCTTTAGCGATGGCTTCAGTTACCTCTTTCGCTTTACCTAAACCGAAACCAACAACACCGTTTTCATCACCTACAACAACAATTGCTGAGAAGCTGAAAGTACGGCCACCTTTGGTTACTTTGGCAACGCGTTGTATACTAACCAAACGATCCTTTAATTCGATATCGGTGGTTTTTACTCTTTTTATATTAATAGTTGACATCTTACTTTTTCTTCAGATTAAAATACTAAACCAGCTTCGCGGGCACCCTCTGCCAACGATTTTACACGACCGTGGTATAAATAGCCATTTCTATCGAAAACAACTTCTTTAACACCTGCAGCAATTGCTTTTTCGGCAACTAATTTGCCTACCGCAACCGACTGATCGCTTTTGTTTCCAGTACCAGTAAAATCTTTCGATAATGATGATGCTGATGCTATTGTTTTACCGGTTACATCGTTAATTACCTGCGCATAAATCCCTTTATTGCTTCTATATACAGATAACCTTGGACGTTCTTCCGAACCGGTAAGTCTTTTTCTGATCCCTTTTTTAATACGATCTCTTCTTGATAATTTTTTACCTGCCATGATTACTATTTTTTAGATGCTGATTTACCTGCTTTTCTTCTTAACACTTCACCTACAAACTTGATACCTTTACCTTTATATGGCTCTGGTGCACGTAACGAACGGATTTTCGCTGCTACTTGACCGATCAATTGTTTGTCAATACTTTCTAAAATAATTTTAGGTGTTTGACCTTTTTCTGATTGTGTAGTTACTTTAATCTCTTCTGGTAATTGGAATACGTAGTGGTGAGAATAACCTAAAACTAAATCTAATGTATTACCTGTGTTTGTAGCACGGTAACCAACACCTACTAATTCTTGAGTTAATTTATAACCTTCTGTAACACCAACAACCATGTTGTTAAGCAATGAGCGATATAAACCGTGTAATGCTTTGTGTTTCTTTTGTTCTGAAGGACGTTGAACTGTTAAAATTCCGTCTTCCTGACTTACAGTGATATCTGAATCTACTGCTTGTGTTAATTCTCCTTTAGGACCTTTTACAGTTACTACGTTATCTTTTGATACGGTAATTGTAACACCTGCAGGGATTGTAATTGGGGCTTTTCCTATTCTTGACATTGTGCTGTTCTCCTAATATTAATAAACGTGACACAATACCTCACCACCAATGTTTAATTTGGCTGCTTCTTTATCGGTCATTACACCTTTAGAAGTAGATAAGATTGCGATACCTAAACCGTTTAATACTCTTGGCATATTTTCAACACCAGCATAGTTTCTCAAACCTGGTTTACTTACTCGCACTAATGTACGAATAGCAGGAACTTTAGTAATCGGATTGTATTTCAAAGCAATTTTAATAGTGCCTTGAACTGTAGTATCTTCAAACTTGTAGTTCGCGATGTAACCTTTGTCAAAAAGAACTTTGGTAATTTCTTTTTTAAGGTTTGATGCAGGAATTTCTACAACACGGTGGTTGGCCTTAATGGCATTCCTTACTCTTGTTAAATAATCTGCTATTGGATCTGTATTCATTTTTTATTGTTTTTGATAGTGGTTTCCTTCTGCTACCCAGCTGTGGGACCTGCTACCGGTTAAAATTCTTTTTTTTAGTATATAGACATAAGTATCAAGTATCAAGACCATATTTTGTCTCGATACTTGATACTCTAGTACTTAATACTTTGATATTACCAAGATGCTTTTTTAACACCTGGTATTTTACCGTCTAGTGCCATCTGGCGGAACGTTACCCTTGAAATACCAAAGGTACGCATATATCCACGAGGGCGACCAGTTAATTTACAACGGTTGTGTAAACGTACCGGAGATGAGTTTTTAGGTAATTTATCTAAACCCTCGAAATCTCCTGCAGCTTTTAATACTGCACGTTTTTCAGCGTATCTAGCTACCAATTTTTGGCGCTTAACTTCGCGTGCTTTTACACCTTCTTTTGCCATTATTCTGCTGTTTTTTGATTTTTAAATGGTAATCCGAATTGTTTCAATAACTCAAGAGCCTCAACGTCAGATTTTGCCGAAGTTACGAAAGTTATATCCATACCTAAAATTTTATTGATTTTATCGATATTAATCTCAGGGAAGATGATTTGCTCAGTAACACCTAATGTATAGTTACCTTTTCCATCAAATCCTTTATCATTAATACCTTTGAAATCGCGGATACGAGGCAAAGCTACAGAGATCAAACGATCTAAGAACTCGTACATGTTGTTATCGCGTAATGTAACACGTACGCCTACTGGCATACCTTTACGTAATTTAAAGTTAGAGATATCTTTCTTTGAATTAGCCGGAACCGCCTGCTGACCAGTAATAGTAGTCAACTCAACGATAGTGGTATCCATAATTTTCTTATCAGTAACAGAAAAACGACCAACACCCTGATTGATACAGATTTTTTCCAATTTAGGAACCTGCATTACAGTTTTGTACTGAAATTTTTCTTTTAGTGCATTTACAACTTCTTCTTTGTATTTGCTTTTTAATCTAGGTGTAGCCATTATTTAATCTCCTCTCCTGAAATTTTAGCAACTCTAACTAATTTACCATCTGCGTTAAGTTTACGACCTACGCGGGTAGCTTTACCAGATTTTGGATCAACCAACATCAAGTTAGAAATGTGAAGAGCAGCTTCTTTTTTAATAATACCACCGTTTGGATTAGCAGCATTTGGTTTAGTATGTTTAGATACTAAGTTAATGCCTTCCACAATGGCTCTGTTTTTATCTGTAAGTACTGAAAGTACTTTTCCTTGTTGACCTTTTGAATCGCCAGCAATGACTTTAACTAAATCTCCTGTGCGGATTTTAAGTTTTGATGGTGTATTTACTTTGTTTCCCATTTTATAATACCTCCGGTGCTAATGATACAATTTTCATGAATTGTTTTTCACGTAGTTCTCTCGCAACCGGGCCAAAGATACGTGTACCTCTTGGCTCATCCTGTGCGTTCAATAATACAGCAGCATTATCGTCAAAACGGATATAAGAACCATCTTTACGACGGATTTCTTTTTTAGTTCTTACAACAACTGCTTTAGAAACTGTACCTTTTTTAATGTTACCTGAAGGTAACGCGCTTTTTACGGTAACAACTACTTTATCACCAATTGAAGCATAACGTTTGCCGGTTCCACCTAGCACGCGAATTACCAATACTTCTTTTGCGCCGCTGTTATCAGCAACGTTTAATCTCGATTCCTGTTGTACCATCTTATTTAGCTCTTTCTAAAATTTGTACCAATCTCCAGTTCTTGTTTTTACTCAAAGGACGAGTTTCCATAATCAACACTGTATCACCGATACCGCATTCGTTTTTCTCGTCGTGAGCCATAAATTTGGTAGTTTTCTTTACGAACTTACCATAAATCGGGTGTTTTACTTTACGTTCCACGCTCACTACAACAGATTTATCCATCTTGTTGCTTACCACTAACCCGGTTCTTGTTTTTCTTAATTGTCTTTCCATGTCGACTCTCAAATTATTTAGTTTCAGTAGCTGACTCAGTGTTTTTCACTTTAGTCAACGCAGTGTTTAAACGGGCTATGTCTTTCCTTACTTTTGCAATGCGTGAAGGATTTTCGATAGCTGAAATAGTGTGAGCGAACTTCAATTTTGATAAGTTCTCTTTTTCTTCCGCAATCTTAGCTACTAATTCTTCTTTTGAAAGCCCTGTGATTTCTGAATTTTTCATTTTTCTTTTTCTTTTACGTTGAGTGTAGCGGTTATAATAAACAAGTATTTACAACATTCACCTCAACACTTTACTATGCTTCTACGTAATCTCTACGTACTACGAATTTGGTTTGGATCGGTAATTTCTGAGCTGCTAAACGCAATGCTTCTTTAGCAACTTCTAAAGGCACACCTTCAGCTTCGAAAATTACGCGTCCTGGTCTTACAACTGCTACCCAATATTCAGGAGCACCTTTACCTTTACCCATACGTACCTCAGCAGGTTTTTTAGTTACCGGTTTGTCCGGGAAGATCCTGATCCATACTTGGCCTTCACGTTTCATGAAACGAGTTACGGCAATACGGGCAGCCTCTATCTGACGACTTGTGATCCAAGTAGCTTCTAGAGATTTGATACCGAAAGATCCGAATGCTAACTCAGCTCCACGAGAAGCTAAACCCTTCATTCTGCCTTTTTGCATCTTCCTGAACTTCGTTCTTTTTGGCTGTAACATTTTATTTTGTTCTAATCGTTAAACGATGTTAATAAATCAATTATTTACGAGGACCTCTGTTAGCGCCTGCGCCACCACCTCTGTTTGCACCACCTTGGCCTGGACCACGACCGCCGCCTTGGTTCCCACCACGTCTGTCGTTACCACCGCCACGGTTATCTCTTCCGCCACCACGGTTATCTCTTCCACCGAAAGCTGGTTTATCTGACTGGCCTTTTGGACCGTTGTTTGCTGCACCAATGTTTGGAGACAAATCACGTTTTCCATAAACCTCACCTTTACAGATCCAAACTTTAACACCTATTTTACCATAAGTAGTTAAGGCTTCAGCTAAAGCGTAGTCGATATCAGCACGGAATGTATGCAAAGGCACTCTTCCTTCTTTGTACTGCTCGGTACGTGCCATCTCAGCACCACCTAAACGACCAGAAGTCATGATTTTGATACCTTCAGCACCCATACGCATGGTTGATGCGATAGAAGATTTCATTGCTCTACGGAATGAGATCCTTGCTTCTAATTGTTTTGCAACACCTTCTGCAACTAATTGTGCATCAAGTTCTGGGCGTTTAATTTCGAAGATGTTAATTTGAATTTCCTTTTTAGTCAATTTCTTTAACTCTTCTTTGATTTTATCAACCTCAGCACCTGCTTTACCGATTACGATACCTGGACGAGCTGTGTGGATAGTTACAGTGATACGTTTTAAAGTACGCTCAATAACCACTTTTGCAACACCGCCTTTTGCGATACGGGCAGAAAGGTATTTTCTTATTTTCTCATCTTCAACTAATTTATCGGAGTAGTTGTTGCCACCGAACCAGTTAGAATCCCATCCTTTGATAATTCCTAACCTGGCACCTATTGGATTTGCTTTTTGTCCCATTTCCTAATTAGTTTTGAGTTTCTGTGTTTTTACTATCTACAATCAGCGTTACGTGGTTAGAACGTTTACGAATTCTATATCCACGGCCTTGAGGAGCTGGACGTAAGCGTTTTAACTGACGGCCACCATCAACCATAACTGTTTTTACAAAAAGTTGGTTTTCTTCAGGGCGGGCACCTTCATTTTTAGATTCCCAGTTTTTGATAGCAGATAATAATAATTTCTCAACTCTTATTGCTGCTTCTTTATTGGTAAACTTTAAAATGCTTAATGCTTTTTCTACACGTTCACCTCTGATAAGATCTACAACCAAACGCATCTTACGCGGTGAGGTTGGACAATTGTTTAATTTTGCTATTGCTTCCATTGTCTAATTATTTTTTCTTTTCAGCGTGTCCTCTGAATGTTCTGGTTGGAGCAAATTCTCCCAACTTGTGACCAACCATGTTTTCTGTAACGTACACAGGGATAAATTTATTTCCGTTGTGTACAGCAAATGTATGATTCACGAAATCTGGTGATATCATTGATCTGCGAGACCAAGTTTTGATTACAGACTTTTTGCCTGAATCATTCATAGAGTTTACTTTTTTCTCTACGTTATGGTCAATATAAGGTCCTTTTTTTATCGAACGAGCCATTATTTCTTCCTTCTCTCTATGATGTAACGATTAGAATATTTTTTAAGTTCTCTGGTTTTGTAGCCTTTAGCTAAAACGCCATTTCTTGAACGTGGGTGACCACCTGATGATCTACCTTCACCACCACCCATTGGGTGATCTACTGGGTTCATCGCTACCGGTCTAGTTCTCGGACGACGGCCCAACCAACGTTTACGACCTGCTTTACCTAATACTTCGTTTGCGTGATCTGAGTTAGATACAGCACCGATAGTAGCAAGACAAGTAGTCAAGATTAAACGGGTTTCGCCTGAAGGCATTTTTAAAGTAGCATATTTACCATCGCGGGCAGCTAATTGTGCGTAAGCACCTGCACTACGAGCTAATTGTGCTCCTTTTCCAGGGTGAATCTCCACGTTGTGGATGATAGAACCTAATGGAATGTTCGATAATTTTAAAGTGTTACCTACTTCTGGTGTTGCTTTGTCGCCCGATAATAATACCGAACCAACTTGCAATCCTTCAGGAGCGATGATATAACGCTTCTCGCCATCTGCATAATGTAATAATGCGATGCGGGCAGTACGGTTTGGATCGTATTCAACAGTAGCTACTGTTGCAGGAATATCAAATTTATCGCGTTTGAAGTCGATTAAACGATATGATTTTTTGTGACCACCGCCCATGTAGCGCATAGTCATTTTTCCTGTGTTGTTACGTCCACCAGACTTTTTTGATGATACAACCAATGATTTTTCGGGCTTGGTTGCTGTAATCTCCGTAAAACTAGCACCAACTCTGAAGCGGGTACCTGGAGTAACTGGTTTAAATTTTCTTAAGCCCATAGTTATAATGAATTATTAAATTAAAGGGTTGCGTAATAATCTATTGTTTCGCCGTCTTTTAACGTTACGATTGCTTTTTTGTATTTCGGGCTACGGCCTGATACAAAACCTGCTTTAGTGTAACGAGATTTAGCTTTTCCATCAACAACCATAGTGTTAACTGCAACGATGGTTACACCGTACAATTTCTCAATAGCTGCTTTGATCTGGATTTTGTTAGCCTTGTGGTTAACGCTAAACGTGAAACGGTTAGATTTCTCAGTTAAAGCTGAAGCTTTTTCGGTTAATATTGGTTTTTTTAAAATTTCCATATTATTTGGCAAACGCCTCCTCCAAAGTTTTAACAGAATCAGCAGTTAACACAAGTACACCAGCGTTTAATACATCATAAGTATTTAAATCTGCTGCCGAGATTACTTTAGTTTTCTGAACGTTTCTGCTTGATAAATAGATATTATTATTTTGTGCAGGTAAAACCAATAAAGTTTTTTGAGTATCTACTTTTAAAGCAGCCAATAAACTTGTATAGTTTTTAGTTTTAATTGTATCGAAGCTGAAATCTTCTAAAACTACCACGTTGTTATCTTTTGCTTTATAAGCTAAAGCTGATTTACGTGCTAATGATTTTAATTTCTTGTTCAATTTAAAACTGTAATCACGTGGCTGAGGACCGAAAACACGACCACCACCGTTAAATAACGGAGATTTAATGCTACCAGCACGGGCACCACCTGTACCTTTTTGTTTGTATAGTTTGCGAGTTGAACCAGCAATCTCATTACGTTGTTTAGATTTGTGAGTACCTTGACGTTGGTTAGCCAAATACTGTTTAACATCTAAATAAATCGCGTGGTCGTTAGGCTCGATACCAAATACCGATTCAGGAAGTTGCACCTTGGCACCTGTTTCTTTACCTGAAATGTTTAATACTTTAACTTCCATCTGATTATTTGTCTAAGATTACGTAAGAACCTTTAGCTCCTGGAATGGAACCACTAACTACTAATAAGTTTTGCTCAGCATAAACTTTCAAAACCTGTAAGTTCTGAATTTTTACCCTGTCTCCACCTGTTCTTCCAGCCATGCGCATTCCTTTGAATACACGTGAAGGGAATGATGATGCTCCCAATGAACCTGGAGCACGTAAACGGTTATGCTGACCGTGAGTCTGCATACCAACACCGGCAAATCCGTGGCGTTTTACAACACCTTGAAAACCTTTACCTTTTGAGGTACCTACAACATCAACAAAATCGCCTTCTGCGAATGCGTCAACGGTTACTACATCACCTAAATTAAGTGAAGTTGTAAACGAATCGAATTCTACCAGCTTGCGTTTCGGAGTTGTGTTTGCTTTCGCGAAATGGCCTTTTAACGGTTGAGTTGTGTTTTTCTCTTTTTTCTCATCGTAACCCAATTGGATTGATGAATACCCGTCTTTTTCTTCGGTCTTTACTTGTGTAACTACACAAGGCCCAGCCTCGATTACCGTACAAGGAATGTTTCTTCCTTCGGCATCAAAGATACTGGTCATTCCTACTTTTTTTCCAATAATTCCTGACATTTTATCTTTTCTTTTTAACACCCATCGAAGCAGTAGGGCTTCGTTCAAGGTGGTTGTACATCCCCCGAAAGGGACGGCAAAGATAGACAAGAATTATTAATTTTCAAATAGTTAGCAAAATATTTTTTCAAATAAATTGCTGATATGATGGGATTTAACTAGAAAAGAGATGTTAATGTGCCAATCCGCCATTTAAACTGATGGTTATAATGGCCAAAATGATAAATCCGATCAGTACATACAGGTAATCGCGTTCGATTAAAAAGCTAAAAATAGCGAAAACAATACGGGCAATTGGGGTAAAAATAAGCATCAGGATTCCAAACTGTACAATTGCGTCGCCCTGAAAGCTTAATACTCCCTTAAATATAGCCACTATGGAAGAAAACTTGCTCAGCTCAGGTTTAAAAACTTTATAGTCGGTAATGGCGCCATTATTATGGATCAGGAAAATGACACCTCCTAATAATACAATACTCATCGAAATAACTACCCCCGCACGCAATAGCGTGCCCAGAATTACCTGGATATCCTTATCGTTTAGGTTTTCTTTTCCTGTTGTATCCATTATAACCCACTTACTCCTTTATATATCATCTGTAGTGCCAAAAAAGCAACTACAATAGCAAATACAATTTTAAGTTTATCGGTTTTGGCTCTTAACAAAATTTTCGAGCCAACTGTTGCCCCTGTTAAAACACCGATACAAACCGGCATGGCAATGCCAGGATCGATCTGCCCACGGTGCAAATAAACCACTGCACTGGCCGCTGCCGTAACACCCATCATAAAATTACTGGTTGTGGTTGATACCTTAAAGGGCAAACGCATAATATTATCCATCGCAATTACCTTTAGTGCTCCACTCCCAATGCCCAGCAATCCAGACAGTGTTCCGGCAAATAACATCATCAAGAAGCCACCTGGCACGTGTTTCACCGCATATGGATGATCTACACCTTTATCAGGATAAGATCCGTTCAGCTTAAAAAAATTGGCCCATTTATCGGTATTATCTAAAGTTGTATGATCCACCTTTTTCTTTAAAGTCATGATGGCTGAAAAGATTAAAATACAGCCAAACAGAATAGCAATATAGTTGGCATTTAGATAAACAGCTATAACAGCACCACACACCGCTCCTATTGTAGTAGCGATTTCCAGGAACATCCCAATGCGGATATTAGTAATGCCTTCTTTCACGTATGCAGCTGCAGAACCAGAAGAAGTAGCAATAACAGAAACAATAGATGCCCCTATGGCATAGTGGATATCAACCCCTAAAGCCAGCGTAAGTAATGGAATAATAATTACCCCTCCACCTAAACCAGTGAGCGAGCCCAATAATCCGGCTAAAAAAGCACCTAATAAAACGATAATGGTAAACAGCAATACCGACATGCGGGCAAATATACTGCACTCTTTTTGGCTAAACGAAGAATTTAGGGAATAAAATAAAGTCTATATATAAAGGGGATAAAATAGAATTTTGAGATAAAATAACCGTCACCCTGAATTTATGTTAATCTATTTTCCTAACCGCTTAATCATCTCCGCACTCAAATCCCTCCCATCATTCAGCCTATTGGCGAAAAATGATTTGGCAGCTTCGAAATGTTCTTTGTACCCTTTTAAATCCCATATCCGATAATAGAAGCCCATTCGTGCACAGCAGTATGAAATTCTAAATCATCTCCACGGATAGATTTATCATACAAAGCAGTATTAATCGACTCTTCTAACATCGCTTCGTTTTTGAAAAGGTATTCAGCAATACCCAACCTCAGTTTAAAAGGTGGCGTTTGGCAGATCAGGTTATCGTAAGGGTTTACGCCCATTTTATACCAGGCATATACCATACTCAGCAAACTTAAATGCGAATTTGGTTTCTGTTTATGGCTGGCGTCTGATAGGCTGAATTCTTTCATGATGTTATCGTCCAATAACAAAAGCGCACGGCTCTCATGGAAAACAAAATCACGTGCCGCATAGATCTTTTCTCTAAACACCGCCTCATTTTCGCAGATCATCAGCTTAAACAGTTCAGATTCTGCCTGGGCGTAATATTTTACCTGTTTCTGTGCATAAGGATTTAAAATGGCCAAACCGGCATAAATGTGCGATTTGTAACTAAAAATCCGCAGTGTGGTCAAAATTTTCACATTATCGATTCCACCCGCATAAGCAGGATTATCCCAGGGGAAGAAACCTGCATTTTTCCAAGCAGAACCCATGCTTTCGAAACCCATGTGCGTTACCGCCTGCGTATCGGCCACAATACGGTCATGCTCTCTGTAATCGTCCATTTCAATAATGTTCGATTTTAAAGATTTATAAATTTCTAAAGCTTTGGCATATACACCATCGGTAGCACGGTGACGCACCACCACCAGCGTTTGTCCCTCCGGACTAAATGCCGGACCATGTAAAGAATGGCAGGTTACAATCTGGGTATCCTCCGGGAGGTGTTTTTCGAAAGCAGCAATTTCAGGATGTTTAACCGAGGTTTGCCCGGCAACTATTGCACCGTATTTAGTAGAGCGTGCAAAAGTAGCCACCACTTCATCAATTTTTTCGGCTTCAACACAATAGATAATAAAGTCTGATTTACGGGCAACCTCATGACCATCGATTAAGACTTCGATTCCTTTAGGTTCCAGCTCATTTTTTAAATCTGTAAAACGTAAGGGCATATCTGCCCCACATACCTTATAACCAGCGTTTACAAAAGATAGTGCATACAATTTGCCCATATCTCCTAAACCAATAATTCCTATTTGCATGAAACAAATGTAACCTATCGCAAATAAATTTATAATAAAACTTAGATAAAATTGTTATTTAGAATGTTAAACCGAAACAATTTTATCGATTTGCCAAAACCTTAAACAAATTTACTAATTGGGAAATAGATAAAAATGTAGTTTTACATTCTAACACCTATATTTAAACTATGCAGAAAATTAAACACACCCTATTGTTTTTAGGCGCTATGCTATTTTTGAACGTTGCGTTTGGGCAAACTTTGCCTGATACCACAAAAAATACTGATCCGTCTCTAAATGGCCAGTATCAATTCATGTTAAAGAAATCTAAAAGCTTCAACGGCGCAAGGCTGATTAACCCAAACCGATTATCATCTTTATGGAAAAGTGTTAACGATACGCTAAGAAAGGAACGCAAGCAATTACAGGAAGCGAGGCAGGAAATTAAAGCACAGGCTGGTAATATTTTGAGTTTAAAAGGTGAAGTAACCGGAAAAGAAAGCTCGCTGGCCAATGCTACTGCTTCAGTTAATGAAATTAAATTTTTAGGTATCGCCTTTGATAAAGGAACCTACAACACCATTGTATGGTCGATAATTATTGTGCTGGCCATTGGTTTAGCTTTTATTATTTTCCAATCTGGCAAATTAAGGCACGAGGCCAAGTACCGTACAGAACTTTACCAGGAAGTGGCCGATGAATTTCAGGCACACAAAGTAAAGGCAAAAGACAAAGAAATGAAACTTGCACGTGAGCTGCAGGATGAACGTAATAAATGGGATGATGGTCGGGGAAGATAACCTAAACCGAACAAAAAAAAATAAATTAAATCCAGTTATTTTTAAGTAAAGCAGGGCTTGTGGTACTTCGGTTCCACCGGCCCCGCCATTCGCTACAATCTTTTTGTGCCTGTCTTCCTGAGTTTATCAAAGGGGCAACAAAAAGGATTTTCGCTACTGTCGGGTTTATTTCACTCATAGTAGCAACATTTCACCACATAAACTCAAAGCGAGATGCCAATCCCTTCAATTAGTAGAAGTGCGAGCGGGTTTGTTTTTACCTAAAAACTACAGCTTTAGGTTTCTGAAGGAAAAGATATTCCCTTAATATTGCGGTACAAATCTACAGCATAAAGGTCTGTCATGCCCGAAACAAAATCCAATACACTCTGTATAATAGAATAAATATCGGTTAAATCGGTATGGTACTGTTTAGGAATAAGCTTAACCAGTTTCTTGTAATAGTGTGTATTGTTATGAATAAGTGCAGGAACAAACTCTTCTAATAAACCGGCCATAATTTTGTAACCAGCTACCTCTTTCTGTATAACCGACGAGAAATTGTAGATACGCTCCACTGAGATTTTTTCTACGGCTTTCCAGGCTGAGATATAGGGTTCGGGCAGTAAATCGGTTAAACTTTGATTAAGCTCCCCTTTCAATAATTTTTCTTGTTCTCTAAAAAATATGGCTGCACATTGATTTGTTAAGGTGTTAATCGCTTTGGCCCTAAGCAGGCCAATTTTGGCATCATCGTCTTCATAATCGTGCTTTAAGCGATCTTCTATGGTGGTAGAATTGGCAAAGGGCAACAGATAACGCTTTACTTCTTCGTATGAAAGTATCTTTAAGCGGTGTGCATCTTCCAAATCAATGATGCTGTAACAGATATCATCAGCAGCTTCTACCAGATAAACCAAAGGATGGCGTTTATAAATGAGGTATTCGCCGTCTTCTTTCTCCAAATGAAGTTCGGAGGCGATCTTTTGAAAAGTTTCTGCTTCCGACTGAAAGAAACCGTATTTTTTACGGTGCAGCAACCCCTTTTGTTTACCTGCAATTGAGGCGCAGGGATATTTTGCAATCGACGCCAGCGTAGAATAAGTTAAGGCATAGGCATCGTTGCCTTTTCCTTTTAAAGGATGCGTAAGAATCCGGATGGCATTTGCGTTACCTTCAAAATTAACTAAATCTTGCCACTGCGATTTGTTCATTTCTTTCTGATAAACTTTCCCATCACCATCGGTAAAATAGCGTGAAATAGCTGCTTCACCTGAATGCCCAAAAGCCGGGTTTCCTAAATCGTGCGCCAGCGCAGCGGCAGCCACAATATTACCTACTTCGTTAATTAAAGGAACATCTTTAATCAGTTGTGGTTGTTGCTCTTCTACACTTTTTAAAAAAATATTTGCCATTGAGCGGGCCACACTGGCAACCTCTAAACTATGTGTTAAACGGTTATGGACAAAAACACTTCCAGGCAATGGGAAAACCTGGGTTTTATTCTGCAATCTTCTAAAAGGAGACGAAAAAATCAACCGGTCGTAATCACGCTGAAAATCAGATCGTGCCCGATCTGTACTGGCACCATATTGCTCTTGTCCGTATCTCTTATTCGAAAGTAAATATTTCCACTCCATTTATCCCGTTGGCATTTAAAATTTGGCGCAAGTTAAACAAAACGCGAAAATGGTTAAGCATAAAAATTTAGGTAAATTTTATCATTAAAATTGTGCTTCAAACTATTTCTAACATCATCTGTTTAATTTAAATAGACTATATCATGAAAACGAACATATATAACAAAGAAGAGCATATTGAAGGTTACGTAGGATCAGGTGATGAGCAATCAGAAAAATCTGATGTACAAAAAGCTTACGAAGAAGGTAACAACACCAATGTAGTAACCAGTTATGGCAAAGAACCGAGCGAATTGATTAAGGGAAATCCTTTAGCCAAAGACGGCCTGGATAATTCTGGCACGCAAGGTAAAGATTCGCTTAGTGACGATGCATATAATAGTACTGATAAAAATCCGACCATAAAGAGCGCAGCAAGCCACACAGGAAGTTCATCTGAAGATTTTAAAACGAATATTGGCATTAATGAGGCTGATGAAAACCATGCATTAAATACAGGAATATAAACAGGCAATTATGAGACTATTAAAATATGCTGTTTTAGGGGCAGCAGCCGTATATGGCTTTAAATATGCCACCAAAAAGCGGGCAGCTGATGGAAAATCATTAATTGACGACTTTAAGGAAAAAGTTCCGAGATATGTAGATAAGATTAGAAATTATTCTGAAAAAATAAGACAGGATTATCGGCAAACAAGTGATCTATATTAATAATTAATTTGACACAAAAGACATAAATAATTGACATTTATCAATACATTAATGCCATAGTCCTTGTAAATTGACTATAAGTTCTTGAAATTTGCAGCGCTGTAGGATTCGCGACAAAGATTAAAAAAAAATCAGAGACTAACTATTTAAGGGCATTTGCTACTTGATTAACGCATTTCAGTTGTGGAATCCTAATTAATTTCCATCTACCGGAAAATGCATAAATTTTATAAAGGGATTATTCTATAAGAATAGTCTCTTTATAACTAGACTATAAATCCTTTCCCTTCAAACCTTTCTCCTTATTCTTGTTCCTATTTCCAATATCTTCGTCCTGACTTAAATTCGAATTATTCAAATTTTCATTTACGGCATGTGTCGGATCATTTTCTGTTTTCAATAAATGCGATGCTTCTGGTTCGTCTTTACGCTTAAAATCGGCGCGTTTATGCCCATAAGTAGCCTCTCCATTATCCCATTCTATATCTTCCTCATTGAGATTAATCTCCTCATTAGGATCGACATTTTTATTTTCATTACTTTCCATAGCCATTTTTTTTGTGGACACTTCTATTATAACAACAATTGGTACAATAAAAAGTTTAATCAGACATTAATTGTATACCAACCGGTCTTTTCGTCTCATCTTACCCATCCTGCAGTCAATTGCAGCTATTGTATGCCTTTACTTTGATCAATATGTGTACTACTAGCCAAATCGTTTTTAGTTGATCCATTTTCATCACGATGTTTTGGTGGATTTTCCATTCTGCTTTCTTCCAGTTCAGAAAAATCACCATCTTTTTGATTAGCCACTTCACCATGCGAGGATGGCTTATCTTTCAATCCCGCTATAGGATCGGCAAAATCCTGCCCCTCAATAGGTAATCCTTCTCGTTCCTTTTCTTTACCAGTCATATCAATACAACCAGCCAGCTCAGCTTTTGTTTTGGAATTTGGGATATATAAAAAAAGGCCTCGATTTGCATCAAGGCCTTTTCTGTTCTTTTAAAATCAATTAAACTTTGATTTCAACTTCAACACCACTAGGTAATTCAAGTTTCATTAAAGCATCAACTGTTTTAGAATTAGAGCTATAAATATCCAATAAACGTTTGTAAGCGCACAATTGGAATTGCTCTCTAGCTTTTTTGTTTACGTGTGGAGAACGTAAAACAGTAAAGATTTTTTTCTCTGTAGGAAGTGGAATCGGACCACTTACCACTGCACCCGTAGGTTTAACAGTTTTTACGATTTTCTCAGCAGATTTATCTACCAAGTTGTAATCGTAAGATTTTAATTTAATTCTGATTCTTTGGCTCATCTTATTTTTAATTATGGTTTCCTGTTAGAGCTATTAACAACAGAAACCGGATTTATCATTTTTAGAAGCAAGTATTTAATAGCAAGTATCAAGATTGATCATTCGTCTTGATACTTACTACTTTATCTTGATACTAATTAGTCTTCAGATTTTACTCTTCCTTTAGATTTCGCTACTACCTCGTCCTGTACGTTTTTAGGCGCTGGCTCGTAGTGATCGAATTCCATTGTAGAAGTTGCACGTCCTGAAGTGATGGTACGTAATTGAGTTACGTAACCGAACATTTCTGAAAGTGGTACCAATGCTTTGATTACTTGAGATCCATTACGGGTATCCATACCTTGTAACTGACCACGACGACGGTTCATATCACCGATAACATCACCCATGTTTTCTTCAGGGGTTAAGATTTCGATTTTCATGATTGGCTCCATCAAAGCAGGTCTGCATTTAGGTAAAGCCTCACGATATGCCATACGGGCAGCAAGCTCGAATGATAAAGCATCTGAATCGACTGCGTGGAATGAACCATCAATCAAACGTACTTTCATATCCGGAAGTGGATAACCAGCTAATACACCATTTGCCATTGCAGATGCAAAACCTTTCTCAACTGAAGGGATAAACTCGCGAGGAATAGCACCACCCACAATTTCGTTTACGAATTGCAAACCACCTTTTTCAAAGTCAGCATCAATTGGAGAGATCACAACTTTGATATCGGCAAATTTACCACGACCACCTGATTGTTTTTTGTAAACTTCGCGGTGTTCTGTAGTACCGAAAATAGCCTCTTTGTAAGCTACTTGTGGCGCACCTTGGTTAACCTCTACTTTAAACTCACGTTTTAAACGGTCGATTAAGATATCTAAGTGAAGCTCACCCATACCAGAGATAACTGTTTGACCAGTTTCTTGATCGGTTTGAACCCTGAACGTAGGATCTTCTTCAGCCAATTTAGATAAGCCCATACCCAATTTATCAACATCAGCTTGAGTTTTAGGCTCAATAGCTAAACCGATAACCGGCTCAGGGAATACCATCGATTCAAGAACGATAGGATTTTTCTCATCACAAAGGGTATCACCAGTTTTGATGTCTTTAAATCCAACTACCGCAGCAATATCACCAGCAGCTACATTAGGCACAGGGTTTTGCTTGTTTGCATGCATTTGGAAGATACGTGAAATACGCTCTTTGCTTTCTGAACGTGTATTGTAAACGTAAGAACCAGCTTCTAAGTTACCCGAGTAAACACGGATAAAACATAAACGGCCTACAAATGGGTCAGTTGCAATTTTAAATGCTAAAGCTGCAAATGGCTCATTGATGCTTGGTTTTAATAAAACTTCAGCACCTGTATCTGGATTAGTACCTGTTACACCTTCTGAATCAAGAGGTGAAGGCAATAATTCCATTACGTAATCCAACATGGTTTGAACACCTTTGTTTTTGAAAGATGAACCACATACCATAGGAACGATTTTAGCATCTAAAACAGCTGCACGTAAAGCGTCTAAAACTTCGCGCTCAGTGATGGTTTCAGGAGCATCGAAGAATTTCTCCATTAGAGACTCATCATAATCAGCAACTGATTCCAATAATTTCTCTCTCCACTCAGCAACCTCATCAATCATATCTTCTGGGATAGGCACTTCAGTAAAGGTCATACCTTTATCGTGCTCATTCCAAACAATACCACGGTTGTTGATCAAATCAACCACACCTTTGAAGTTATCTTCAGAACCGATAGGTAATTGCAAAGGAACTGCATTACTACCCAACATGTCTTTAACTTGCTTAACAACTTTTAAGAAGTCAGCACCAGAACGGTCCATTTTGTTAACGAAACCGATACGGGCAACATTATAGTTGTTAGCTAAACGCCAGTTAGTTTCTGATTGAGGCTCAACACCGTCAACAGCCGAAAACAAGAATACCAACCCATCTAATACACGTAACGAACGGTTTACCTCTACGGTAAAATCCACGTGTCCTGGTGTATCGATAATGTTCATGTGATAGTTCTGGTTTCTGTATTTCCAGTTAACTGTAGTTGCAGCAGAAGTAATGGTAATACCACGCTCTTGCTCTTGTGCCATCCAGTCCATTGTTGCAGCACCTTCGTGCACCTCACCAATTTTATGACTTACACCAGCATAATAAAGGATACGTTCAGTTGTTGTAGTTTTACCCGCATCAATGTGAGCCGCGATTCCGATATTTCTTGTAAATTTTAAATCTCTTGCCATGTTATGTTTTTGATTTATCTGATTTTAAATGATTACACCGATTATGTTAAAACAAATCGGTGTAATTTATCTAATCAGTATAATCTTCTAATTAAATCTGTGTAATCTTACTAATCTGTTAATCCTAAATTAGAATCTGAAGTGAGAGAACGCTTTGTTAGCCTCAGCCATTTTGTGCGTATCTTCTTTCTTTTTAACAGCAGCACCCTCACCTTTAGCAGCAGCTACGATTTCACCAGCTAATTTCTCTTTCATGGTTTTTTCGCCACGTTTACGAGCGTATAAAATTAACCATTTCATACCTAAAGCTGTTTTACGCTCTGGTCTAACCTCAGTTGGAACTTGGAAGTTAGCACCACCAACACGACGAGATTTAACCTCTACAGCTGGCATAATGTTAGTTAAAGCACGTTTAAAGATCTCTAAACCGTTTTCACCTGCTTTTTTCTCAGCAATTTCAACAGCATCGTAAAAAATTGAATAAGCGATAGATTTTTTTCCATCGTACATCATATTGTTTACAAAACGAGTTACCTGAACATCATTAAATTTTGGATCAGGAAGAATAATTCTCTTTTTTGGTTTTGACTTTCTCATTTCTTATTTCCTCCCGATTATTTCTTTTTACCTTTTGTTGGCGCCGCAGCTACTTGTCCTGGTTTAGGACGTTTAGTACCATATTTAGAACGACGTTGGTTACGACCAGCTACACCTGATGTATCTAATGCACCACGGATGATGTGGTAACGTACACCTGGTAAATCTTTAACACGACCACCACGGATCAATACGATTGAGTGCTCCTGTAAGTTATGACCTTCTCCAGGGATGTAAGCATTCACCTCTTTACCGTTCGTTAAACGAACACGGGCTACTTTACGCATTGCTGAGTTTGGTTTTTTAGGGGTAGTGGTGTACACACGTGTACATACACCTCTTCGCTGTGGACAGCTGTCCAACGCTGGAGACTTACTCTTGAACTCCAGTGCTACTCTACCTTTTCTAACTAATTGTTGAATGGTTGGCATTGTGCTTTTTTATGTTTTTTTATTAAAAAATTTACCGCTCCCCCGGCATCTTTACAGATAGCCCATAAAACGGACTGCAAAAGTAGAACAATTCTTTTTAAAAATCAAGGGGTTAGCACAAAAAGTTTTCAGTTGGAAGTTTTGAGTTGGAAGTTGAGAATTAAGCAGTTGTGATTCTTCCTCTCGGTCATCGTCATTGCAAATCGAAGCGGAGGAAATGGTGGTGGCGTGAAGCAATCTATCTCGCCTTAAACATTACATCCATCATCGCATCATTTCATAATTATAAACTGTTATTTGGAAAGCAGTTTCAGCCATCCTTAGGTTGGCTTCGGCCCGTTCCAAAGGAACTCCTTCGGAGCTAAAGCTACAAGCTCGTGAAGCACTCGCTTTCCACGTATATCGAGGCTGCAAAGTAAGCCAATCCATTAACGTTCTAATTTCCCCCAGCCTGTTTCTATATGCTCTAAAAAGGCTTAAAACCACACATGCCTTAAATTCATAAAAGATTGTGTTAAATACTTTATCTTTAATAAAAATCTAAATTATATGTTCTTAAGTATCATCGGGATTATTATCATTTTTGTTGGTTTTGCAGTATCAAACCAAAATAACGTTATTAGCCGCTACAGCAGTATTACCAAAATTATTGGTGTGGTGCTGGTCATCATTGGCCTATCATTCTCCATGTTTAAAGTGATTGATGCTGGCCAGGTTGGCGTTAAAACAGTTTTTGGAAAAGTAGACAACGACGTTTTGTATAGTGGTTTAAACGTAATTAACCCCATTGCGGTAATCACTCCTTTTGATGTTAAAACCCAAAATTATACCATGTCTGGCGTGCATGATGAAGGTAATAAACAAACAGATGATGCACTACGTGTTTTATCTGCAGATGGCCTGGAGGTCATTATCGACCTTTCGGTACTATTCAGGGTAAAGGGAAGTGCTGCTCCGAATATTTTACGGGAAATAGGAACTGATTACCTGGAGAAGATTGTCCGCCCAGTTTCGCGTACTGCCATTAGAGATAATGCTGTAGCTTATGATGCTGTTGCACTGTACTCCAGTAAACGGGATGAATTTCAGGCAAAAATATTTAACACCATTGAGAAAAGTTTTGCCAAAAGAGGTTTAGAGCTAGAACAACTTTTGGTGCGCAACATTACCCTCCCTGCATCGGTAAAAGCGAGTATCGAATCGAAAATAAACGCAGAACAGGATGCCCAAAAGATGACTTTTGTACTCCAAAAAGAACGCCAGGAAGCAGAACGTAAAAGAGTGGAGGCCCAGGGTATTGCCGATTACCAGCGTATTCTTTCAACAGGATTGAGTGACAGGCAGCTTCAATATGAATCTATATTGGCTCAAAAAGAAATTGCGAAATCAGCAAATACAAAAGTCATCATCATGGGGAATGGAAAAAACGCTCCAATTATTTTAGGAGGAAATTAATTTAAACACTTAAAACATGAAAACAAAAATCATTACAATCATGCTTTTTAGTATTGTGTATCTATGTAATACGCAAACTACTCCACCTGTTAAAAGAAAGGCCAATATAGATTTTGATGCTTATGAAAAATTAATACCCAAGGTTAAAGCCCACCGAAAAAACAAGCTTGTAGATTTGCCCACCTTCTTAAAAATGGCCGCAGAAAAAGGCACCGTTATTTTAGATACCCGATCAGATAGCCTATACAAGCGGAAACACGTTAAAGGGGCAATACATCTTAACTTCTCCGATTTTACCCAACAAAACCTGCTCAGGCTTATACCTAGTGCGGATACCAGAATATTAATCTATTGCAACAACAACTTTGTAGATGATGCAGCCAATTTTGCCAGCAAAGTAGTGGTACCTGTTTTAGTAAAGAAAAAAATAGCGCCTATTTCATTGGCCTTAAATATCCCTACTTATATTAATTTATATGGATATGGGTACCGAAATGTTTATGAGCTTTCTGAACTGGTAAGCACATTAGATAAAAGAATAACTTTTGAAGGTACGCATGTTAAAAACATTGCGGTTAACGCACAAGCATTAAAAGTTAACTAATTACAATCCTTAAAACCATCTTTCAGCACCTTTAACTTGGCTACCGCAGCTTCGAGCTCTTTGGGGGCTTTCCCGTATTCGTAAGTGATTTTATATTGCTTACCATCAGCATTAATGGCAATCCACTCGGCGCCACCATCTGCACAATCGGGGCAACCTATGGTTTCGGGCAGGGCAGCAATTTTCTCCATATTCAGATCATTTTTGATAGCATTTACATCTGCCTCAGAAATGGTTTTGCTGCAGGCTTTGGTATCGGATGTCTGGCCATTTTTTGATTTGGAAAAAGTAAGCTTCAAATCGCTGATGAGCAGATTATTGGAACAATAGCCTACGCACATTCCAAATGACGATCCGTAACCAATGCTGTTTAGGTTTTTGATATTACCTTTTTTGCAACTAAAAATAGGCGTAATTAAAGCTAGCGTAAGGATGACTTGTAAAAATTTCTTCATAGTTAAGAGACAAAATACAACCTCAAAGATATTGTTTATCAGTTAAGAACTTATACAAAAGCGCTGTAAACAAAGAAAGCGATCAAAATTAAGATCGCTTTCTTCAAATTACCACAATTTTAGCGTTTCACATACCCCTCAAAATTCGCCAGGCAAGGGTAATTTGACCCTTCCAATAAAGTAATTTTTACAAATCTGACAGGAGCAGCAGGTGAAACCGCAAACTTCTGTTCGTTTACTGTAGTTGGGTTAAAGGTCCGATCATCGCCCAATTGAGAAAAGGTAACGCCATCTACACTTCCCGAAATAGAAAATTTGCTAAAACCTTGTTTTGGGTCGGTATGGGCGTTAAGACCGATATAAGAAAGTAAACTTGCCTTTTTCATATCAACAATAATCCAATGCGGATATGGATGCAGCACATCGTAATCGGCCTGCCAGAATGATGGAACGCTTGGTGCGGTTGGACTTTTGGCCGAAATTACATCTACCACATAAGCCGCTAAATTGGTTTCATCGCCAGGATAATTTACTTCACTCGAAGCTGTTGCTGTCCATCCTGTTTTGCTCAATGCAATATCGGTAAGCGGCTTTCTTTCCTGCAAACCGATAGCACTAAATTCTGACAAAAATGTAATGTTACCTGTTTGTGTTGCAGCTTTTTCTAAAGCAGTTAATTTAAGATAACGTACATTCCTGGCAGGCGATAAGGTAAATGCCTGTTCGGTAAAAGTGGCAGGATTAAACGTAAACTCGCCAATAACTGTAAAACTGGTTCCGTCGTTACTGCCTTCCAATCTAAATTTGGTAAAACCTTTCGAGTCGCCCTGTTTTGCGGTTAAACCGATTTTTGTTACCACCGTCTGTTTTTTCATATCGATTAATAACCAATGTGGAAATGTAGCGGTAGTATTCGAGCTCCAAAAAGTGTTGGTGTTTCCATCTAAAACAGTTCCGGGTAAGTTAGTCGTCTCCTGGCTGGAGGCTGTGGCTGTCCATCCGGTACGATCCAGTACTACTTCTTCTAAATTGGAAGTTAATTCCAGACTTTTTTCTTTTTTACATGAGCTTATTGCTGCTCCCGATAAAAGCAGGCATAAAGCATATATTCTGATATTTTTCATTTGTTCTGATCTAAGGGTTTTGAGTTAGATTTTTGTTATTGTCTATCTCGTACTGTGGAACGTAAAAAATAACACGGGCATCAGTAGGCAGAATTGTTTGCGTAATATTGGTGTTTGGCGTATTATTTAAAGCATGTGTACCAGGATAATTCCGGGTCATAGGCCTGTTGTTTCTGAATAAATCATAAGCACGCTGGCCTTCGAAAGCAAATTCCAGTCTGCGTTCTTCTAAAACTACATCTAATGCTGTTTTATTTGCCGCCGCAATACCTGTAAGTGTTAACACAGGAATTCCTGCTCTGGTACGGATCAGATTAACATCATCAAGAGCCAATTGTGCATTGCCCAGTTTGGCATTGGCTTCAGCTTTATTAAGGTACATTTCTGCCAAGCGCAAATAAACAGGCGAGCTTAAATTTGCAATCCCTTCCTGCAAATTGTATTTGGTGACATAATACATCGGCACATTGGGAGCTATTTTAGTATTTACCTGTAACACACCATTAATTTTATAGGGCGCAATAAAGCTGTGCCTTAAATCTGCAGGATTTTTATCTAGCTCTGCCATATACTGCTGAGAAGCATAAATTTCGCCGTAACCGGTATTGCCTTGAGCCCCTGGGGTAGATAAAGCACCTGGTGTACCGCTGTAATACATGGAACCAATCGCACCAAAATCCTGATCTTCTGTTTTGGTATAACGGATGGCAAAAATGGTTTCCGAATTGGCTTCTGGAGTTTTAGTGAAGTAACTTGCATAATCTGCACCCTGAAGCAATTTATAACGACCAGAAGCGATTACCAGATCGGCATATTTTATTGCATTGGCATTATCACCCATGTTTAAGTAAATACGAGATAGCAAAGCATAAGCAACTTCCTTCGATGCAAAGATATCCGCCTTTGCTACCGTCATTAAATCTGCTGCCTTTAATAAATCGGCAATGGCAGCGGCGTACACCTCTTTAACGGTATTTCTTGCTGGAGTGCCTGCAGGTACACCTTCCTTTAAAATGGGAACACCCGGATTTTCACCATTGCCCTGTGTATACGGTCTTCCAAATACGCGAACCAGGTTAAACTCCATCATTCCTTTTAGGTAAAGATTTTCGCCTTTAAGCTGCTTCAAATCTACGCTCGAATTATCTGGAATAGCTGCTATAATCTTATTTGCAGCAACAATAACGTAATAAGCTTGTTTCCAAAAGTTAGCGCCATGTGTCCCTGTGGGAATATGGGTATAACGATAACATCTCGAAAGATCATCAGAAGATGGTTGTCCTTGAGCCACATTATCTCCCTGAAATTCTGTTAAAAAATGCGCACTCCTAACATAAGTCGCATTTCTTAGCACAGCATAAGTACCAATTGTTGCGGTCTCAATATCACCAGGGTTTGTCAATGCAGATTCATCATCAATGGCTGTTGATGGTTTGACTTCCTTTTTACAAGCACTTACACTAAAAACCAATGCCAGTGCGGCTATATATATTTTAATTTGATTCGCTTTCATATTTTTCCTCTCCTATAAACTAATGTTTACACCAAACAATATTTTTTTGCTGATCGGGTATCTAAAACTTGAACTTCCCGGCACAACATTGGGATCATTATCATCTGGCGCCAGTACAACCTCAGGGTCTATACCCGAAAATTTAGTTCCTGTCCAAAGATTATCGCCACTAACAAAAATCCGGGCACTACTTATTTTAATTTTACTTAACCAGCTTGTTGGAATCTGATAGCCGAGTGTAATGTTGCGCAAACGGATATAACTTCCATCTTCCAGGTAACGTGATGATTGTTGATTGGAATCATGGTTACCACCTAAAACTGGTTTCGGGTGTGTAGCAACATCTCCAACTTTTTCCCATCTGCTCCAGCCCGATTTTAATACCATTGCATTATAACTTTCGTACAAACCATCATTATCAAAATAAGCACGGCTATTGTTATACACTTCATTGCCATAAACAAAATTGAAAAATGCGCTTAGGGAAATCCCTTTATAGCTAAAGGTATTGGTAAAACCTCCTGTAAATTTTGGTGAAGCCGATGTTCCAGTATATTGGCGGGTAGCCTGAGCGTAAGTATTGGTCACCGCGATATGGTTTACCCCATCTGCATCGGTAATTACTTTTTCCCAAAGCGGATCGCCATTGTTCGGATCTACTCCTGCCCAAATCGGCATTTTCCAATCATAAATATCACGACCTACCGCCTTTGGCTGGGAACCGCCCGGATTAATAGCATCCTTTCCTTCAGTAAGGCCTAAGATGGTATTGCGGTTAAAGGCCATATTGAAATTGGTTTCCCATTGGAACTCACCTGTAAAGTTTTTAGTATTGATGCTAAACTCAAGCCCTCTGTTTTTTAAGGCACCAACGTTTTGGAAAATATATCCGTAACCATCAGTTGAAGGCAATGGCACTTTAAACAATAGCGCATTAGAGCGTTTATCATATAAATCAACCGTTAAATCTATCCTATTCCAAAAACCGATATCCAAACCAATATTGGCTGTTTTTTGCTTTTCCCAAGTTAAATCGGGATTGCCTTTTTGATCGGGCCTAGCCCCAGGCAAACCACCATAACTGGCTGAGGCATCAATGGCATATAGTCCTAAAGATGGATAATCGCCAATTTCGGCATTACCCGTTGTACCATAACTTGCTCTTAATTTTAAGAAACTAATCGGTTTAACTTCTTTTAAAAATTGTTCGTTGCTCAAAATCCATGAAGCACCTAACTGATAAAAATCGCCACCGCTTTTGTTTAAACCAAAACGCGAAGAATTTTCGTGCACAAAGGAGGCAATTGCAAAGTATTTACCTGCATAATTATAATCAACCTGGCTTAAATATTTACTAAAATTATATTCATTTGTCCCCCGGATGGATTACTGATAATATCGGTTGCAGTAGACATTACCGGACGGCCTGCCGGAAGATTTTTACCATTTAGATTAGCTTCATCATAATATGATTTTTCAGCTTCGCCAACTGCCAATACGGTTAAATGGTTTTCGCCAAAACTATTTTCATATTTCAACCTGTTTGAGCTTAACAATCTGTTTTTATATGTTGTGGAGTTATATAATGAGCCGTTGGTTGCACCACCCTCTTTAGTTCTTTTATCGTAATAATCTACAGCAAAGGTGTTGTAAAAAGTGGTTCTGTTATAACTGGAGAAAGTTAAGTTCTTTACAATGTTGTAATCTAAATTTACATCGGCACTTAAATTTAAGCTTCTTTGATAAGAAAGGTTATACTGCGTAGAATGAAGAAAGTTTTCTACATCGCGGCCTTTCCAGGTTGGTGTAATCCGCGGATCAACAGGTGTTCCATCTGCATTGTATGCAGGGTCGAAAGGGAGATTTAAATAACCATCTCCAAGTGTATTGCTGTTAGCATAGTTATTTCTGGTAAATACACCGTTTAACAATAAACTCAATTTAAGTTTTTTGGTTAACTGGCTACTTAAATTCGCCCTTAAGTTATAGGCATTTTTATCGTTATTGATTACTGTACCCTGTTCTCTATAAAAGTTACCGGCGATATAATACCTTGTTTTTTCTGTACCTCCTGATGCAGACAGGGTATAATTCTGCGTCATTCCGTTTTGGGTAGCCAAATCCCACCAATTGGTATCATTTTTTAAAACAGATGGATCTGGATTTGAAAATGTTTTTTGATAATCATACAATTGCTGACTGTTCATCAATTTGAAATGACCAGTAGAAGGTGAGTTAAAACCTACTGTTGAACTGAATTCTATTTTTGCCTCTCCCGCTTTACCCGTTTTAGTGGTTACGATGATAACTCCACTACCTGCGCGTGAGCCATATAAGCCCGTAGCCGCAGCATCTTTTAAAATGGTAACAGATTCTACATCATTTGGACTATAAGTAGCACCTTCGGTACCGTAAGCACCAAGAATATTTCCATCTACCACTAACAACGGCGCTGTTCCACCATTAATACTTCCTATACCCCTTATTGTCATTTTAGGAGCAGAAGTTGGATCTCCACTGCCAGAAGAAACCACAACACCAGGAGCTTTACCCTGAATCATGGAAATTACATCGTTAGATGCTACCCCCTTTAACTTTTCGGCAGAAATTACCGAAACAGAACTCGATAATTCTCCTTGCTTTTTTGACGAATAACCAACCACCACTACGTCGCTCAGGTTGTTATTTTCTTCCTCGAGGCTAATGTTGATTGTAGTTTTGCCCTGAACAGGAATTTCCTGTGTTTTAAAACCTACAGATTTAATGATTAAAATGCCATCAGCAGGCACAGTGATTGCAAAATTACCAGATCCATCAGTAGAAGTGCCGATGCTTGGATTTGATTTTAAAGTGATGGTTACTCCAGGAACTGGACCAGATTTATCGGTTATTTTCCCTTTGATGGTAATATCAGCAAAATGATTAGCCCCCATTTCCTCGGGGTTAAGGTTTGCGTGATGGTTTAGATCGGCAGAGGCTTTACTTTCATTAAGCCATAATAAGCCAACTGCACCAAAAATCAGTAAAGATTTAATCTTCATGTTATTGTTGTTTTTAAGTTAGTAGATAGGTTGTTGCGAGATAATTCAGATTTGTTTTTTTAAATCATAGGCTAACTATCTTTTTTAAATACATAGGAATTTCAGTATGTTTTTTGCTCGCTTGCTGAAAAAGAAGTTCGTGTAGAGGCTGGTTAAACCCCATATTTTCTCTTTTCAAACCTAATTTAAGCGATTCGAAGCATGCAAAATCTTCAAACACCACGCAAACGTTTGATTATAAATAAAGAAATTGACCAATTTTATACCTCTTGCCGGATGGCAATAGAAACTTATTAAAAGAACACCCACTTAATATTATTGAAACTGTTTTTTCGAATCAATAATTAAAGAAATCTGTCTAAGAAAATAGATGATCACCTAAGGATAAAAAAACTAACAAACGTTTGCGTTAAGATTTTTAAGCCTAGAGAAATAAAAAACCTTAACAATCCACTTTGGGGAATAAATGTTATACTTTTTACAAAAATCTGAACCAATGCTTATGCTTGGCAATAATTAATTAAGGATGAAGATATATGCGCTAAATTTACACTTAGAATTTAAAACATAAAAAGCCCTTAACATTCTCTTCTGATAGAAATGTTAAAGGCTTAAAATAACTGGAAAAACTAATTCACCGTATTACGTGGATTATTTCTTTCGTTGTTTGCCCCTACTTTGGTCAATTTATAATTTAAAGATAAATAAAAATACCTGGTAATGTTATTGTACCGTACATCCTCAATCCGGCTACTGTTTACAATCCTATCTATACTCGTGTTTTGGTTCAAAATATCAAAACCTTTCAAACTTAAAGTTACCCTGCGTTTCATTAAAAATTTATTTATCCCGGCATTTAGCAAAAAGTAATTATTGTTAAACCCATCGGCACGGCCCGCTGAGCCAACATGGTTCAGATCGGCCTCTACCCTTAAATCTTTAATAAACTCGTAGCTCAGGTTAAGTGTATTCTCCAAACTGAAATATTTATTATCAATGGCTGCTTCGGCTGTGTTATTTACTTTGGTATAGGCTAGGTAAGCATAAATACCAGCATTAAATTTATCATCAATATCATAACTCCAGTTAATATTTGGTCCGATTTCAAACCTATTGGTAATGTTTTTAGAGCTGCTGATAAAATTTGTTCTGTGTTCGGTAAAAAAGTTCATTCCATAGTTCATCCTTAAGCCCTTAAGTTTGGATGGCATCCCGAAAAATGTTCCGGCACGCAGATAATAATTGCCGTTTACATTAATGGGTTTAACCGTTTGAACCCCATTGTTGTAGGTAATATCGTTGCCGATATCATCAAAAGATAAATTATACAAGAAATAGCCGTTCCAATAGCGGTTATTATCAGGGCTGAAGGTATTAAAGTTTACCGAGAGACGGTGATTTTTTCTGGCTTCGAGATCAGGGTTTCCAGCTCTTTGATATAACGGATTGGTATTGTTCTGCACAGGCTGTAAATCGGTTACCGATGGCAGGTTAACACTCGCTCTGTAATTTATAGCGATTGTTTGGTTGGCTTTATTCTTAAAATTTACTGTTAAGCGTGGCAATAAATTATAATACGATTTTTCGATGTTGCCCATGTTGACCCCAATATTATTAAATACGTTTGCATTTAATAAACTTTGCTGTCCGTTTAATCCAAAATTATAAGTCCAGTCTTTGCCGGTATAGATGAAACCCAACCCTACGGTTTGCAGACTATTGCGGTTATCGAAAGTATTGGTTAATGAAGGAACAATGGTTTCGTAACGATCTGTAGTTGGGTTATAATCGAAAGTAAGCTGCTGTGCATCTACAATACTGCGTGTAAAACCATAAGCCACATTTGCGCTCCATTTTTGATTTAAAGGTCTTGCATAATTCCCATTAATGGTATAGGTTTTTGAAGCATTTTCCTGATTCGCCTGTTGATTGATATTGGTTGCAGTAGTACCTCCATTTGCATACTGATTAAGCAAAGATTGATTTAGCCAATCGGAATTATATGTATTCTGTGTGCCATTTAAACGCAGCGAAACCGAACCTTTCTTATTTGGCAACCTTCTCAGTACGGTAAACTCTCCAAATAGAGCGGGCGTAAAATTATGCTGTTTGTAGTACTGGCTTCCATCATTAGCCTTTCCGGTAGCATCAAAATCAGAACGGAAAGACCGATTATTGATGTTTGTCGTATTATTCAAGATTACATTCGGCCGCAGTACAATATCGGTTAACGAATCGGGATGATATTCTGCTTTAAAGTTAAAACGATGTGCCTGATTATTACTGTTCCGATCTGTATTATCTAAAGTACGCAGAATATCTCCAGAGCTTAAATCCTGGATATTTGATAATTTGTTACCTAAGCCAGAAGAGAAATAAGTAAAGTAACTTCCGCTAAGGGCCATCTTATTGTTCTTACCCCACGAATTACTGTAGTTTACACCTCCACTATGGGTGGTATACAATCCAATGGCATTGTTATCAAAAACACCACTTCCTCCAACCGTTACCTTGCCGTTATTGTTATTGATAGAGAAACTTCCTCCGGCAGGTGGGGCAAAAATATTTCCAATATTGCCACCACTAAAACTGCTCAGGTCATCGTAACCAAAACTGGCATCGTTGATATTGTTGCTCATACCCAAAACAGCAAATTGAAGGTTTTTATTAAAATGATTGGCGCTTAAATAACTTCCGTATTTATCGGTAGTACCACCAGCAAGGTTGGCATTTCCGAACCAGCCTTTTTTCTTATCTTCTTTAATGGTTAGATTTAACACCTTTTCGCGCTGCCCATCATCTATTCCGGTTGCTTTGGCTTCTTGTGTTTTACTATCAATCAATTGCACTTTTGCTATGGCATCGGCCGGTAGGTTTTTGGTTGCAGTTTTGGGGTCAGTACCAAAAAAGTCTTTACCATCAACCGTTAATCGGGTAACTTTTTGCCCCTGCACCAAAATACTCCCATCCTTATCAACTGTTACACCAGGGAGTTTTTTCAAAAGATCTTCTACCGCAGCATTTGGTCTGGTTTTATACGCATCGGCATTAAATTCTATTGTATCTTTTTTAACTGTTGCCGTAGCATATCGGCCACTCACCGCAACATCTTTAAGAACTATGGCATCTTCATGCATTTTTAATATTCCCAATGTTATGTTTTTTCCGTTTACGCTTATGTTTTTAGTAATGGAATTATAACCCATTGCGGAAATGCTGATTTTATAATCGCCGGTAATCACTGTATTAAAGGAAAATTCTCCGGCTCTGTTGGTTACTACACCTACTTTTTTGGTTGAATCGGCCCTGCTTGACAGAACGATACCCACATATTCGATTGGTTGGTTAGTTTTTCCATCAATAATTTTTCCATTAATGCTACCACTCTGTTGTGCGAAAGATTTCGTAGATAACAGGCACAACAACATCAATAAATAGGTTTTCATAGCTAAGGTTTTGATTTTTTTGTTTGGTTTTGTTAGCCTTTTCTGTAAGGCTTTTAGCTATAAGACACCAGAAATATTAAAATGTGACAGTAAAAAATTATTTTTTAGCTGGTTAAAACAAAAAAGTCTTCCAAATTGAAAGACTTTTTTATTGTTAAACTTTGGTTACTTTGTGTGTGTGTGTTTTATGATGATGTTTTTTATGACTTTTTTTAGTCTGTGATTTTTCTGTAGTCGGTTTTACAGGTGCTGCAGTTTGTGCATTAACCGTTGCGAAGGTAAACATGGCCAATAAAGCGATGCTCAAAACTTTAATTGCTTTCATTTTTCAAGTTGATTAATAATGAATAAACCTTGTTATTTTTTTATTAAATCTCGAAAATCAAGATGAAGATTTAGTGAATAATTCTCACATGGCCATTTAATTTTTGCACTCTTTTTAAAGCTAAAAAATATACCTTTTATTTAAGGCAAATAGAAATCAAGACCATACAATACTTTTTTATTGGTCAGAATTTGTTCACTGATTACCTTTCCATCCACTAAAACTTTAAATTCACCCCTGGCTTTATCACCTTTGGCCGTAATTTTTATATGACCGTTACTTCCTGGTTTTAATGTAAGTACCTTTTCCCATTTCCCTTTAATACCTTTTAATTTTTGCCGCTTTCCATTTTCATCAATGTAAGAAATCTTTCCTGTTGTGTTTTCATCCAATAAAGCCTGATAGCTTACTAGATAACTTTCCTTCTGAGGAACAGCTATTTTTCCTTTTTTTAAATAATGCATGCTCAAAGAGCAGCCACTCATTACAGTAATCAGCAAAAAACAGTAGAAAATATTTTTCATACAATAAGGTTTAGAACAAGATGACGACGGTTTTAAAGAAAAGGTTGCAGACAATAGTTTTGAAGGCGGAAATTTTGAACGATTGAGTAAGCAACATTCACCCATTCTATCATTCACTCATTTAAAATTCAATCATTTATACAAAAGTATCCAGATATAATTCTTCTACCTTTTTACGGGCCCAGGGCATTCTCCTTAAGAATTTTAAACTGGATTTAATGCTCTGGTTATTGTTAAAACAATCGATCCTGATCAGTGCTCCAAGTTTTTCCCAACCATAGTGCACCTGCAGATCGGTTACCATTTTCTCTAAGGTAATACCATGTAATGGATTGTTTTTTTGCTGTTCGGCCATGGGGCAAAGTTAAGGCAAAATTATCGGGGTTTATATTGTGCCATCCAAACATTTGCACCACCGCAATCGGGATCATTTATTTTGTGCCTAAGCACTTCAAATTGGTTTGACTGCAGTAAAGCTTGATATTCAGCAGTAGCTAAAGAAGCATGAAAAAGGTTCTCGCCACCATTCATGCCCCACACCTCTCCCCTTTCCGTTCCAGATGTAAACAGTAAAATGCCGCTCGGTTTAAGGTGACGTTTAAAAATATCAAACATGTTCGGCTGATCATCGGCAGGAAGATGAAAAAAACTATGCCATGCAATAATCGCATTAAATTTTTCGCCGAGATCGAGTTCACGCATATCTTTTAACATAAACCTGGTAGACGGGAAATTGATTTTTGCCAGCTCGATCATTTGCTCGCTGGCATCAACTCCTAAAACATTTATCCCCTGGTTGATAAAATATTCCAATATGGGTTTCCCATCCCCGCAGCCTAGGTCCAAAATCTTTGCATCCTGTGGAAAGTGTAGGAGGATATCGTTTAAATATGCTTTTTCTACCGAATCGGCATAACGGTTTTCGGCAAACCAGCGGCCTATCTTGTTGTAAACTTTGTAAACGTTTTTGCGTTCTCCTTTTTCCATCCGCTTAAATTTTCGATTATTATTGATGTTAATTTTTAATTTAAAGTTTTAAAATATTCGGAATATTACCTTATGCTTTAGTAACACCAAATTAATCATATTTGTATTTTTTATTGGAAACAAACGTATAATGGTTCTGGGCAAATGCAGCACTGCCATCCGCTTTATTCCCTTACACTTCATGCCCGCTATTGTCGGGTTTAGGATGCACGATCTGTTTAAAGTATCGGACTGATGTTTCTAAACCCGGATTGAAGTGGAAGCCCGCAGCGCAGCGAGGACTTTGAACGGAAAGCGGGACTGAAAACCGCCAAGAGCGCAGAACCCTTAATTTCCAAAAACAACACCAATTTAACAATAATTGTAACCGGGTTTATAAATTAACCAACAGCCGTAGCATCAATTTCGATCAGCATGCCATTTAAGGCCAACCTTTGTACCGGAATAAGCGTATTTACCGGAAAATTAAGGTCAGGCCAAATCCTGGTCGGTTCTTCTATTAAAATCTGGTGTTTCACTTCATCGTAATCTACTACCAATGTGGTAAGTTTTGCAATATTGGCCATGGTTAAATTTTTGCTTCTTAAAGCTAAAGCAATATTTTCGAAAACTATGCTTACCTGTGTTCTAAAATCATCGCTCAATATACCATCTGTTCTGCTACCGCCCTGCCCTGCAATAAACACCAGCTGTCTTTCTGCTGAAACGGAAGCTACATGAGAATATCCATGTTGACGGGGATCGTATATACCAGCGGGATTGGTAATTTCTAAAGTGGTCTTTTCCATATCTGTAATTTATACCTGCTAAATTATCCGATAGTTTTCGGTAAACCGTCGGTTGTTTGCAATAAAAAGCCTCCTGATCTTTTAAAATCAGGAGGCTATAATTAATTATTCAGGCTAAATTAGTTACCTGAAGCTGTCCAGGTATTGTTATCCGTATTCGAATCTGGTAATACTTTATTAGGATCTAAAGTAATTGATTCAATTTCTTCAGTTGTTGGGTAACGCACCAGCCAACTCGTGTTTTTCATCCAAACATCAACCGGGACTTTTACGATATCTGTTTTACCGCTTTTGGTTTTAATCTGCAGGATAATTGGCATTGGCATTTTCTCCAGGTTTACAACTTTAATCGTGTAACCCACCAATTTATCGTCTTGCTTAACGGCCTCAACACCAGCAATACCTTGGTCCATTTTCCAGTTGTTTAACCACCAGCTCCTCCAGAACCAGGCTAAATCTTCGCCTGCACCATTCTCCATTGAACGGAAGAAATCAAATGGTGTTGGATGTTTAAATGCCCAGTTTTTAATGTATTGACGGAAAGCGTAATCAAAACGGTCTTCACCTAAAATCTGGTTTCTTAAAAGATCTAAGCCCCAACCTGGTTTGCTGTACAGGTTAACCCCAATATTACGCTCGGCCATTCCATCAGGCATTAGCATAATGTTTTCGAAAATCGGGTTACCAATAACAGTTTTACCAATTCTGTTTAAATCAGTCGGAGCCCCAGCGTATTCGCCTTTATTAAAACTACTTTTAGAAATACCGTTGATAAAGGTATTAAAGCCCTCATCCATCCAACCATATTTACGCTCGTTAGAGCCTACAATCATCGGGAACCAGGTATGACCAAATTCGTGATCGATTACGCCCCACGCGCTTGCTTTTTTAGCTTTCCAACCACAAAATACAATACCAGGATATTCCATACCGCCAACATTGGTTGCTACATTAACCGCCATAGGATATGGATATTCGAACCATTTGGTTGAATAGTGCTCGATGGTAGATTTTACATATTCTACACCGCGGCCATATGCATCAACACCGTTACTTTCTATAGGTTGTGCAGAAACCGCCAAAGATTTTTTACCGCTTGGCAGATTAATTTTTGCCGCATCTAACACAAAAGATTTTGACGAAGCCCAGGCGGCATCACGTGCATTTAAGATTTTAAACCTCCAGGTTAATTTATCTTTCGCCGGACGGGATTTTGGATCTGTTACCTCCTCTTCTGTACGGATGTGAACAGTAGCATCGCTAAGCTTAGCGTCATTCCACCTTTTTAATTGTTCTGGTGTAAAAACTTCGGCAGGGTTTAACAACTCGCCCGAGCCCATTACAATATGACTCGCTGGCGCGGTGATGGCAAAGTTAATATCGCCATACTCGCAATAAAACTCGCCACCGCCCCAATAAGGCAAGGTATTCCACCCGATCACATCATCATACACACACATTCGCGGAAACCACTGTGCCACGGCAAAAATTTCGCCATTTTTTGTGGTTAAATGCCCTGTTCTGTCCGATCCTTCTTTTGGTATAATAAAAGAATAATCCATTTTAACAGTTACAATATCACCATTAGCTGCCATTGGTTGGTCTAAACGGATCTGCATGCGCGTATCTTCTACCAAAGAAGTAAATTTTACGGCAGCAGCTTTTTGTGATACACTGATGTTCTGAATTTTATAACCACCATCAAATTTTTCACCTTGTGCACCATAACGGCTACGTGCTGGCGTAATGGCATAGCCACGTGAAGTTTCTTTAAAAGTATTCTGGTCTAACTGCAGCCATAAATAGGGCAATTTATCAGGGCTATTATTTTTGTAAGTAATGGTAACGGTACCCGTGACCGTGTTTTTTGTTTCATCGAGACTAGCTGTAATGTTATAATCAACGCGATTTTGCCAATATTTTGGCCCGGGTGCACCAATTGCAGAGCGAAATTCATTCCCGTTTTGTGTATAAAATAGTGGTCCAAAGGCTTCAGCAGGGTTATAATTGCTAGCTGGCGCGGGTGTTGTAGCTTGTTGAGCCGATGCAGAAAAGGCAAAAACGCAACAAACCAAACAAAAAGTTATTAGTTTAGTCAATTTCATGATAATAATAAGGTATAATCTGTCGGTAAATATAAAAAATAACCACATATAGATTTATATGTGGTTATAATGTTACCAATAACGGTTAAATTGCTACCTATAGTAATATCGTGTATTAATTTGCTTTTAACTTGGGTAAATCCTGTAGTTTTCTTTCTTGTGGCGTTAACTTTTTCCACGCCACAAAGGCTCGAGAGATATAATAAGCATAACGGTATGGCCTTTCTGCTTTTACTGTCTCAACCGAAGGGCGATAAATAATCATGAAGTTTTTCAGCTCTTCTCCCTCTAACTTGGTTATATCTGTTATGGCCTTTGCGGTAAAGTTCTCGTCAATTTCCTGGAGATACATTTCTTTTTCCTCTATATCGGCTTCTTTTCGCTGTTGTCTTCTATATTTGCCATAACCAAGATTTAGGTTTAAGCCTCCAACCTTATCGGTCATACGTTTACGGTTTAAGTTTCCTCCGGTACTTAATAGCGTATATTTTTCGGCCAATGGATCTTTTGCGTCTGTAATCTGACTATTCATCCGCACTGCCGTAATATCTACATCTTTTAAATTATTTGTTTTAACCGGAAGATATATCGTTCTATTTAACAGATTGGTTAAGTAAAGTGTATCGGTATGATAACCAACAGCAGAAAACTCTATCAGATCGCCAATATTGGCACCAATGGTATACTTTCCTTCTTTATTTGTACTGGTTGATTTTTTACTGTTCAGGTTTCTGATACTAACACCAGGAAGAGAAAGCGTTTTTTTCGAATAATCGAAAACTGTACCTGTAGTTACCGTTTGTGCAAAAACGCCAATGGGCAGGGCAAGCAATAGAAAAATGATCAGTTTGTACATACTCAAAAGTAACTTAGTTCGACATTTAAAAGCTGCATTTAACAAACTTTAACATTAGAACAATTGAATTAGCCTAGTGTTTTTAAATAATTGTCATCATCAAATCCAATTAATATGGCTTTGTTGTTCTGCTCAATAATCGGACGTTTTATTGCGCTGGTATTTTCTTTTAAATAAGCTATTGCCAAATCTTGGTTATCAATTTTAGCCTGCTCTTCTTTAGTGAGTTTTTTCCAGGTTAAACCTTTGCGGTTTAATACCGTTTCCCAACCGAAGGTATTACACCATTCGTTTAATTTTTCAGTTGTAATGCCTTTTTTCTTGAAATCGTGAAATTCAAAATCAACCTGATGTGTTTTTAACCAATCGAGCGATTTTTTAACTGTATTGCAATTTGGAATTCCGTAAACGGTCATATAAATTATTGAATTTTGGATGAGTGATTGAATGCAAAAGCAAAGTTAATAAACTGTTTAGCTTTATACTTAATATTTTGAAGATCCTTGTTTTATTGTGATGCTGAATATAGCCTCTGCTATTGCTATCTGACACCAATAGCAATTATTCATTCGGGTATGAATCCAACTTAAAATCAAATAATCCTAAAAATCCCATTCATTCGTCACATTTTTTGGCCCATCGGTCACATTTTAAATATTGATGCCGATACGCTTTGTAAAATTGTAGCATAAACTAAATCAAATGGTAATTCTATCAGGTACCCCATCTACAATAAAAACCAAAAGCATCAACCAGCTTGAGTTTTGGATTTCCACAACATTATATATCCTGGCATTGATCAGTATTTGTTCATCTACAGTTTATAGCAGGGGTAGTTCTTATCGTTTTGAAGAAAGCCAAATTGACTATAGCGTAATGGCAAATTACTTTATCCCCGAACTATTTAAGATCAGCATTTTGTATATCAGTTTTTTATTGTTCAATTTTTGCTTCATGCCTCAACTGGCGAATAAAAAAAATATCGCACTTAATATCATTCTTACCATTTTAGTTACATCATTTTCTGTTGTTGCGTGGATGGTTTTTAACACGTATTCCCAAGCTTACCGACTGTTAGAATATGACAACATCGATAACGCGTACGGTGTCTTTTTTGGTGAGGCATTTACCTATATTTTCTTCCTCTATCTACTCTTTAATGCTTATGCCTACTTTAATGAGCGAGGATTAGAACTGCTAAAAAGAATTCCATTTTTAAAACATTACAATAACAACATCATTCCAGAAGTTTTTATCTCCATTAAAATCTGGTTGATTTCTCTCATGGTATTTGCAGCGATACTTTCTTTAAAGATCGATCACGAAATACTGGTCATTTGGCTAATTGTACCGCCTGTAAATATTTTCTTTGCTTTTTGTGCTATTTATTACGTCATTCCAAATCTCAGAAAGAATTTTAAAGGTTTTGGCCGGTATTTTTGGGGAAATGTAGGTTTAACTATTATCATTTCACTACTGCTGTTGATGATGCTTATCCCTTTTATGCGAAATGGCGAAGTGGTGCCGATTACCTTAATTTTAAACGCCATATGTTTGATCTGCATTACTACTCCGTCTGCGTGGTATGTTTACAAGCATAAATTTGAAAAACTGAGTGAAATCCAGATGCTCAAAACGGAGTTGGGCAAATCGGATGCAAACCTAAATTTCTTAAAATCGCAGATCAATCCACACTTCTTGTTCAATGCATTAAATACCTTATTCGGGACAGCTTTACAGGAAAATGCAGAAAGGACTGGCGAGGGTATTCAAAAACTGGGCGATATGATGCGTTTTATGCTTCACGAAAATACCCAGGATAAAATTTCGTTAACACGTGAGGTGGAATACCTGAACAATTATATCGATTTGCAAAAGTTGCGCACCTCCCGATCTGCGGATATCAGGATTGATACACATATTGAAGAACAGTTAAATAACCTGCAGATTACACCAATGTTATTGATTCCGTTTATCGAAAATGCATTTAAACATGGAATTAGCCTGCAACAGCCCTCGTACATTAAAATTACCTTACAAACTAAAGAAAAAACTTTATACTTTGATGTGAGCAACAGCATTTATATCAAGGCAGATAACGACCCTGAGAAATTAAAAAGTGGCATCGGACTTGAAAATGTTAAACAACGTTTATCATTACTTTATTATGGAAAACACGAATTGATTATCCGCGAAAGTGCCAATGAGTTTTTTGTTCATTTAACTTTGCAGTTGGATTAGTCTTATTGCTATATTGCCTTAAAGAACAAAATAAAAAATGATTGCCATTGCTATAGATGATGAACCGATTGCACTTGATATTATAACATCGCATGCCTCAAAAGTTCCGTTTGTAGAATTGCAGCAAACTTTTACAGATGCTTTTGCGGCCATCACTTATCTTCAGCACAACAAGGTTGATTTAATTTTTCTGGATATCAAAATGCCTGATATCAGTGGGATTGATTTTTTAAAGAGCCTGAGCAAGCCACCAATGGTTATTTTTACCACGGCTTATACCGAACATGCCGTACAAAGTTTCGAACTTGATGCGGTTGATTATCTGCTAAAGCCCTTTTCACTTTCTCGTTTCTTAAAGGCTTGCAATAAAGCCCAGGAGCTCTTTAACCTGCGTAACCAGAAGCTAGAAACAAAAACAGAATATATTTTCGTAAAGGACGGTTACGAGCAAATTAAGGTGGAGTTAGATGAAATCCTGTACATAGAAGCCTCAGGCAACTACACCCAGATACAACTAAAAGATAAACTTTTAAGCTCAAGGATTACCATTAACGATTTGGCTGAACTGTTGCCAAAAGCAGATTTCATCCGCTGTCACCGGGCTTTTATTGTAGCTAAAAATAAAATATCCAAATTTGACCGCAGCCAGGTTTGGATTGGAGAAAAAATCATTCCTATAGGTGCAACCTATACCAATATTAAACTTACTTAATGCAGTTTAAACCTTGCAGGTTTTAAAACGGCTTTAGCCCTCAACGAGACCTTTAAAAATAAGTTAAGTAACGAGTTAAACCTGCAAGGCTTGTGCTTCATTAATTAGACCCTGAAATAAATTACCTTCGGTGAGCCCGCTTAAGACTCGGTTTACGCCGTAGCTTTCCGCTTCGCTACAGGTCAGGCTTGACGGCCAATACTTAAGGTTTTACATTTACCCTTATCCCTGCTGAGTGTGTGGTAAACTCAGGTGCGTACATGCTTTGCAAAGAGGTAATTCCATTCGAAAAGTTTCCGGCATGCGTAACGCGCAAAGGATATTCAAAAACGTAGGTTCCCTTTGGCATATAACTGATAAAGAAATTGGTTGAAGCATCTTTTGTACTTTCGTAATAACCTAAACCATCCTGATATTTATACCGAGAGATCACATTTACAGGTTCAAAACCCGATGAACGCATATCCTTCAAATGAATATATTCCATATCCCGATCGCAATAAATTTCAATACGCACTTTCAATAAATCGCCAGGGGCCAAAATATTGGTTGCCGTAAGTGGAGTTAAAACATCGCCTTTTGCGCTAGCTCTTTGGACAAATAATTGTTTGTTGATTTTAACACCGGTGTTGGCCGTCGTAATTTTATCCAGTTGCTCAAAATATTGCCAGTACATTGCGCCCCAGGCTACGGTTTGGTTGTTGTTTTTAACCTGTACTTTCCCCATTTCTGGTTTTACATTAGCCGCTGCAATAGTTAATTTTTGATAACCCGTTCCGGCTTCTTTTAAGGCATTAGGCTGTTGCAGATCTGCTATTTTTTGACCGCCAATAGTTATTTCGGGCTCATTGCGCTCTGCTAGAAGGTTAGTACCTTTCATTAGCAATGCATAACACGCCGCTGTGGTGGCTTTGGTTGTCTTCCAATCGTTGGTCTGTTTGTTTTTGAGCAACCAGATTTTCATTTCCTCCACCGATTTGACATCATTAGTTACTTCGTCGAAAGCCTCTATTAATAAAGCCTGTGTTTCTATCGGACTTTGGTACCACCACCAGCCAGCTTTATTTGTAGCCCAGTACATACCCAGTTCATCATTTTGCTGAGCCGTTTGATTTAATAACGTAATGATTTTTTTGGCTTCTACCTCATTGCCGTTTCTATTTAAAACCAGGGCGGTTTGTGCCAACTGGTAAGTATCAAAGGTTTTCCAGCTCGCTATTAATTTTTTCAGATAGAAATCTTTGGCCTTTAAAAAATCTGCATTGTTATTTTTTTGATTGTTGTAGCTTCTGGCGAATAGATAATGCAACGGCAAATAGGCAAAACGTTTTCCTTTCACTTCCTCCTTGTAATCTTTAACCAACTGTGCATCTAAATAAATAATGGCTTTGTTAAGCATTACATTAAAAATAGGATAAGCTTTTTCGTCAATCAGTTTTAGTTTTTTTAACTGGCCCATTCCTAAAACAATGTGCTGTGTAATGTACCGATCTTCTTGCATACCATTAAACCACGGAAAGGCACCATTATTAAATTGCATTTTCTCTAACTTTTCGAAATTGTTTTTCAACTCATAAGTCATTCTATTTAAATCGAAAAGTATGGCTAAACGTTTTTTACGCTCGTTTTCATTATCGGCATTACGCACCCAAGGTGTTTCTTCTAACAAGATTGATTTGAGCTCCTGGTTTTTCTCCAGGTTAGATAACAGGGCCTCGCCATTATTGGTGTTTTGCCATTGTTCGAAAACGGTTTTAATTTTTGGCGAGGAATTAATAATACCTGTTGCAAAACTATTGGCATAAAATCGGCTAAAAGTTTGTTCAGCACACTCATAAGGATATTCCATCAAGTAAGGTAATGCCTGCACAGCATACCAGATAGGATTTGAGGTAAACTCGAAAGTCAAACTTTGGTTGCGCAAGGTTTTTGAAGCTCCTGATTTCTCCAGCTTCTCAAAATCAAAAGTTTTACTAGTATTACCACGCACGTTTATCGGCATACTTTCGGTAACCAACATGGCATTTGCCAAAACAGGAATGGTATTTTCTTCACCATCGCTAAACTTGCCACTTTGGGCCAAAACTTTGTAGGTAATGGCATTAATGCCTGATGGGATAATTAATGTCCATTTTAAAACCGCATTGCCTGCATCATCAACTTCAAAAGTTTTTTCGTTTTTTTCGTTTGTTCCAAAAATCTGGATCGGTTTTGCGGTTAAGGCATCGGTAAGTGCTAAACTGGCATTGCCGATAAGTTTTTTGCCCGCCAGGTTATTTAGTTTGGCGCTTAATAAAATGGTGTCTCCTTCGCGGAAAAAACGTGGGGCATTAATGGCAATGGACAATTGTTTCTGGGTAACCAATTCGTTGGTGATCGAAGCCGTTTTTAAATCTTTGGTGTGTGCAAACCCCATCATTTTATAGCGGGTTAAACTTTGCGGGATGGTAAACTCGATCTTGATTTCGCCTTTGGCATCGGTTAACAATTGCGGATAGAAAAATGCGAGTTCGTTAAAGTTGGTACGTGCTGTGATGTCAGTTTTTTTATATTTAAGTGCTTCCACTTCCTGGCGTAGTGTTGGATCTTTCTGATCAATTGATGCCCCAGCACTTGGGATTAAATCTTCAATTGCGCGATTCTTATCTGTAGCCACACCCGCCACCCTCCCTTGCAAGGTAGCAGAACCTCTGATCTGTATCGCTGCACTTGTCATCTCCTTTTTCTGCGCCCCATAGCCCACAACCACTACTTCATTTAAAGCATTCCCATCTTCCTTCAATATTACATCGACCCGTTTTTTATTGCCAATTTTTACAGCAGATCTCGTATACCCTATAAAAGCGAAATTCAGTGTCTCCCCTACTTTAGCATCAATAGTGTAAATGCCAAAAACATTAGTGGTTGTTACTGTTTTGCCAGATTTCACCTGTACACCGGGCAATACATCGCCATGCTCATCGAATATCACGCCATAGGTTAATTTGCCATTTTCCAATTCAGCCAGTTTTTTTACAGCTTCGGGAGCTAAACCCCTTCTTTTAGGCCTTTGTAAATTGTTCATATAATTACGGTAACCATTGTTGTAACCGCCGTAATAATTGTAACCGAATAAATTAAGATTTTCGTAACCACGTGTAATTGTGCCGTAATTATTTTCAGACCTTAAAAACCATAAATAACCTGCGTTCGCGACATCATTTACATTGAAGTTCCAAGTATAAAAATAATAGTTAAAGCCTGTTGGCAACTGCGTATTCCAATCCATTCTTTTCAGGTCGTCCAAACTTGCGTCGTAGAGCGTAGCCACCATTTCGGCCATCTGCTTTTCGCCATTTTTATTACTGATCTGTAGTTTCCAGCTTTCTTTTTCACCGGGTTGAAGTTTATTTCTAAAGGTTAAAAACCTGACATCTAACTCTTTTTTCGGGTCTATAATTTTAACCTGTTGCATAGAACTGTAAACCATACCTTGATGTATCATGGTAAACTGTACGGCAAAACCATCCACGTAATTACCTTTCGGCTTAATTTTAACAAAACTTTGTTTTGGCGATAGGTTAAGCCATACCTTTTCGGCTATACTATCACGATAATAAACTTCATAATAAGCCCTGCTGTTATTAGCTAAGCCAGCCAAGCGGAAAACAGCACTTTCAGTCGGTTTAATTACGCTTACTTCAGGAGCAATCCATTCGATATTAGATTGTATCGTTGCAGGCTCTTCATTATAGATAACTAAACACTTATCTACTTTAATGGTATCGTTCTGCTCGTTTATGGCTATTAAATTAATTTTATAATAACCTGGTTTTAGATTTTTTTGATTGAAGGTTAAACTCCCCGACCATTTTTAGCCGTCGGGCTTTGTTTTAATTCTACCGATTTTATTGGCCATTTGGCTACTTCGAGTTCGTTGTTATAATCCTCATCAGGAAAACACTTAATAAACTCCTCTTTACTTAATGCATAGTTTTCGGCATAAAACGGACTCTTGTTCATTAACTTGGATGGTGCCTGCAACAAACTCCATTCTGCCTTAACATTCGCTTTAATGGGTTCGTTGTTTAAATTGGTTACCCAGAACGGGATACTATCGGTTTTGTTGCTTACATAAATAACCTGCTCTGCACTGATATTAAGATTGATATCTTTTTGCCCCACATTTATAGCTGTGGTTTTCGTTCGGGTTTCGCCATTTAAATCTGTTACCTCAGTTTCAATTTCGTAGCTATAATTCTGTTTGGTATTGGTGGCCTTTGCAAAAAAGGTAATATCAAATTTGCCACCTGGTTTGGTATTTGTTTTGCCAATGGCAATCTGTTTTCTTTCGCTATATATATTTGAACCATAAATAGCACTACGTTGCGTGTAGGTTAAGCGGTAATCGTACATCGCCCTGCGGAAAACTTTATAATTTACTTTTGCATTATTTACGGAGTATCCTGAAAATGAACTGGCTTTTCCTTGTACTTTAATGCTGTCGTTCAGTTTGTAGTGCTGATTAGGTTTATCAAAAAGCACTTCAAAGGTGGGGCGTTTATATTCTTCTACCTGTATATTAATGCTGCCATAATCAGTTTCAATTTCCATCTGGCCATTTAATTTCCCCATCGGGATACTAAAAGATCCTTGAAAAGTACCAAAATCATTGCTCGTTAAATTGGTCGTAGTTACTTCCTTACCGTTAGCATCATTAAAAAAACCTCAAGTGCTTTATTTACTTCTATATTATTTTTACCATCTTTCGATCGCAAGCATATACCCTTATAGTATATGGTTTGCCCTGGCCGATAAATAGGTCGATCAGTAAAAAGAATTACACGTTCTTTATCTTCGTCATCCCGATAGGTGTTATAATTATTAATATTTAATTTCAACTCATCTTTCCCGAAGGTAGCCACCGCAAAAGACATATTCCCGTCGGTTTCATTTGTAGTTGCGTAACCATTTTCATTAGTGGTAATTAAGTCGCCATTAATATATTTCCGCTTATTATAATCATATCGCTGTTGTTGTATTTTAACATTTTTTAAGGGTGCACCGTTGCTAAGCTGGCTAACAAAATATTCATGTTTTTCAATATTCCGCCTGTTGATTACAGCCATTGCAGTAACCTTAAAATTAATATTGCTATAAACCGTATCTTTTTGTTCGTGGTTAACGGTCTGGGCAATCAAAGTGTAATTACCAAAAGGTAAACCGTCTATTTTATCAATTAAGGTATGGCTTTGGTAATCGCTGGTTTTTGGCACAATGACAAACCATTTTTTGATTACTTTATTTTGATTAAAAAAAGCTAAAAAGTCATTCTTATTTTTAAACTGTTCGTAATCATTTTGAGATTCAGGTGCTTTAAACAGCCTAATATGTACTGTATCTGTATTTTTATATGACAAATACAACTGTGCGGGTTTATCCGGCTGGATATATCTTTTTATTTTAATTGATAATTCGCTGCTTTTAATCTGCCTGATTAAATTTTCTGCATTTTGCGCACCAATGCTTTTAGGATAACCCTCAATAGCTTTTTTGGCTAAAGCAACTGCTGTTAAAAGATTTTGTTTGTTGGTATCAACAGACAATTGCGCATTTTTATGCATAAGGGCCTGTTCATATAAAATATCGGCATAAACTTCGGTTTGGGTGCTTTGTTCAGCTAAATTACTCAAAGCGTTATTGTACAATTCCTGATCATAGCTACTGAAATTTTGTTGTATAAATTTTAAGCGTTTTAAATCAACATCGGCCAATGCCGAAAAGTTATTGCTGTTTTGATGAAATCTGATCAGGTTTTTAAACAACTGCAACGCTTGGGGTTTAAAGAGTGTACTATCATTGGTGAGTTCTATCGCCAAAAAAACCTGTCTGTTGCCAAACCAAGCAGCATTGCTCATATCAATTGAGTCATCATCATATTGTGTAAGGTTAATCTGTGTATTGCTAAAAACATCGATGGCCCGGTGTGCAAGCAGGTCATACAATGTTGGCCTGTAATTCCGGTTATTTTTATCTCCCGCCAAAACAGCATCCAAAACATCAACTTTAGTTTGTTGCAAAATTTTAGCTTCCTTCAACGATAACAGGTAGTATTTTATCGTTTCCTCATTTAGTTTTTTAATGCTCCAGGTTTTAATATCATTGCCAATATCGCCCTGCACTTCTGTACGCGATCCAATTTTCCACCTGTTTTGTTGCAAATAATTCCAATACATTTCGGCTAAAAGCGACTGTAAAATGCTTTTTTCGGGTTGTTTGGCATTGCTGATATCTGTGCGCAGGTCAACCAAAATTTTATCAAAGGCATTTTCTTCTAAATAGCTTTGAAACATCATCCGGTAAATAACTGATTTGATCAGCAATGGCGCATTGTTCTCTTTCTTTGCCGCTTGATTTATTTTTTCGACCAAAGCCAACGCATCTTTTGGCTTGGCCTGGTTGGCAATGGAATCGACCCTGTAAAAATCGTTGAGTGTATATTTCTGTTGTGCAGAAACACGTAAGGACAGCAAAATGAAGAGAAAAAATAAGGCGGAGAGGCGTAATGATATATTCATAGGTAGCTTGCGTTTTTAATATAGATGGCCTGAACGACTAAATTCCATAAGCAGTTGATATTTATCTGATTCTTATACGAATCTAAGTATTAATGCACTAAATGTTACAAGCAGCAAACATTAAGGTTTTTAACATTCGCGGCATAACCTTATCTTTGCCCCATGTCAACACAATTAAAAAATCTATCCGATTTCTCTCATACCACCGTTCCTAGCGGTGCAAACTATAAATTCGGAATTATTGTAGCCGAGTGGAATGCTGAAATTACCGGTGCTTTATACAATGGCGCATTAAAAACGCTGTTAGCAAATGGCGTTGCGGAAGAAAATATCATTTCTTTACCTGTACCCGGAAGTTTCGAATTAACAGGTGGTGCAGAAATTTTATTGAGCAAAAGAAAAGATATAGATGCTGTAATTTGCTTAGGTTGTGTAATCCAAGGCGACACGAAACATTTCGATTTTATTTGTGATGCAGTAGCGCAAGGGATAACCAACGTTGGCATTAAGTACAGTAAACCAGTTATTTTTGGTGTTTTAACTACCAATAACTTAGAGCAGGCACAAGATCGTGCTGGTGGCAAACACGGCAATAAAGGCGATGAGGCTGCAATTACAGCGATTAAAATGGCTGATTTTTCTGCTCAAATTTAGCCATACGCTTTTAATAATTATTTGTAACTTAGAAGTTTAAAAATTATCAGATCAAATGAAAAAAGTAGCCATCTTGTTATTGGCGGTGTTTTGCACCATTACCATTTTAGAATCCTGTTCTTCTAAGCTTTGCCCTGCTTATGGGTCTTATCCAGAAGGAAAGCGCAGAAGAAATTAATCTACCTCATTTGTAATCTCATATTCAGGTCATTTACAGAACTTTATTTAACTGTAATTGTTGTCCTGTAAAACAATACGTATAATATCATGACTTGGGTTAACTTAACTTCAATAGAACAGCTTGACGAGATCAAGAATGCAAGCGGTTTTAGTCTTATTTTTAAGCACAGCACACGTTGCTCAATTAGTTTAATGGCTAAAAAGAATTTCGAATTTGATTGGGACATCATTCCTGCAAGCACAAAACTTTACTTTTTAGATTTAATTAGCTACCGCGATATTTCCAACCAGATTGCCGAAGTATTTCAAGTAGCACATCAGTCGCCACAGATTTTATTGATTAAAGATGGCGATTGCGTATTAGAAGCTTCGCATAGCGATATTTCCGCTGATGAAGTTGCAGAAGTGATTGCAGCTTAACCATAAAGTATTTTTCACAAAAGAGGGTATTCGAGCAATTGGATACCCTCTTTTGCATGGTAAGATATTGTATAAAAATCAATATAAATGACTGATTTTTTTTGCAAATGTTAAGTTACTAGAGATCGTCATACCCAACTTGATTGGGAACCACGTAGTGCTCATGAATGCCTTTGAAGAGAAGAATGCCTATGAATAATCGTAATGCAAGCGCTTTAAGATTCCCGCCTGCGCGGGAATGACGATCATTCTATTCAAGTATATCAATAGTAGCGTAGTCGAAGGGCATCTTTTTAATTGTTCAAACTCTCGAAGTCTTCGACTACGCTCAGACTGACAAGCGCAGGAAGTAACTTAATTGACATTTTCCTTCGGAAAGATTGATGGCGCAAACGATCAATTATCTATCCGGTTTTGATCTGTGGAGACACAGACCGAGGATGCAAAGAAAGAACCTCCACATAAAACAAAAAGGCCCCGATTTACATCAGGACCCTCTAAAATTTATAACTGTTATAACCTAAGCAACCACAGTGTTTTCTATTTTCAATACTTTTGAGGTTCTTGTTCTGGTTTCTCTGCAAAGATCTGCATCCTGAGCAAGTGATTTTCCATAAGTAGGGATCATCTCTTTAATTTTTGCCTGCCATTCTTCAGTGGCCAAATCATCAGCAAAACAACGGTTTAACAGGTCGAGCATAATAGAAACTGCTGTTGAGGCACCAGGAGATGCACCCAATAAGGCGGCAATGGAGCCATCAGCAGCACTTACCACCTCTGTACCAAATTCTAAAACACCACCTTGTTTTTCATCTTTTTTAATCACCTGAACGCGCTGCCCGGCATACTCCAGCTCCCAATCTTTAAGTTCGGCAGTAGGTAAATATTCTTTTAATGCTTCTAATCTATCTTCTGGCGATTGCCTAACCTGCTCAATCAAATATTTTGTTAAATCGAGGTTATGTAAGCCTGCCGACAGCATTGGGCGGATATTATTAAATTTAATCGATTTTGGTAAATCCAGGAACGAGCCATTCTTAAGGAATTTAGTAGAAAAACCTGCGTACGGACCAAACAAGAGCGCCTGTTTGCCATTAATCATTCTGGTATCTAGGTGTGGAACAGACATTGGTGGTGCACCAACCGCAGCTTTTCCATATACCTTAGCGTGGTGTTTTTTAATAATTTCTTCATTGGTACATTTTAACCATTGCCCGCTTACAGGGAAACCGCCAAAACCTTTTCCTTCCGGAATATCTGATTTTTCCAACAGCGGTAAAGAGCCACCACCAGCACCGATAAATACAAACTTAGCTACACGTTTACGTTTGTCGCCGCTTTCTAAATCTTTAACTTTTACGATCCAGTTACCATCTTTATTCTTCTTAAGGTCGCGGATTTCGTGGTTAAAATACAGATTAACATTACTTTGTTCCTTTAAGTTGTTAAACATGTCGCGGGTTAAAGTACCAAAGTTAACATCGGTACCTAAATCCATTTTTGTAGCAGCAACTTTTTCGCTTTTTTTACGGCCATCCATAATCAATGGCGCCCAGTTTTTTACAAGCTCAGCATCTTCAGTATATTCCATATCGCTAAACAGATCGCATTGGGTTAATGCATCGTAGCGTTTTTTAAGATATTCTACATTCTTTTTACCCCAAACAAAACTCATGTGAGGAATACTGCGGATAAAATTGCAAGGGTCAGAAACCAATCCTTTGTTTACTAAATATGACCAAAACTGCTTAGAAACCTCAAAATGTTCTGCAATTTGAACCGCTTTTTTTATTTCAACCGTACCATCCTTCTTTTCGGGTGTATAGTTCAATTCGCAAAAAGCAGAATGTCCCGTTCCGGCATTATTCCATGCATCAGAACTTTCTGCTGCTGCAATATCTAAACGTTCGTAAATTTCTATGCTTAAATTGGGTTCTAATTGTTTTAATAAAACACCGAGGGTTGCACTCATGATGCCAGCCCCTATTAAAATTACATCAGCGTCAGTTTTACCAACTGTCTTTTTCTTTTTTGTCATCTTAGTTTAAAGGAGTTACAAATTTAGAATGATTTTAAACATCCTACGAATTTTAGGTCATTAAATCTGAAAAAATTGCCAAAAAATTAGAAATACCTCACTCTTTTTGATAAGTTCTAATCAAATTTTAATCCAAAAAATAGTTTGGTCAATCGCAAAGCAAACGGAACATTAAACTCGTCACAAAAACCAATTATTAATTTGCTAACCGCGGCATCTATTTCTTTTAAAAATTTATCATTTTACTTTTAAAATCTCAAAAAAATTTAAATTTCGATAATTAGGAAATATGCTAAAAGACTATATTTTAAAAGAATCTGCATTTTTCATTTTTTCCTTTCCTAAAATGTTAGTTTTATACATCTATTTGTTTAAACATATCTCATGAAGAATTTAATTTTATTTTGCGCTGTCCTATTTTTAGCTTCCTGTTCTGGCGAAAAAACCGACCAGCTTTTACTCGAACTTGACAAAAAGAAACTAGCAGAAAACATCAATTATGATAAAATCACATTTTATAAATTTGCAAAAATAGCTGTCCGTTCAACTGCCGTTCAAGATACCACCAAACCCGAGTATCAGAAATTCAGCAAACAGGCACAAAGTGTTGTCAGAAACCTGAACAAAGTAAACGCACACAACAGCGAAAATATTTCAGTAATCGATGCCCTGATGGTATATAAAGAATATCGATCGGTTAAACAATTTGTAAAAGAAACCGATGAAGATGTTTTTCCATTGCTTACCGCCGGTTTTATCGCGATGAAAACGGGCGTAAAAACGCCTCAACCATTTTTTAAAGATACAAACAAGGCCTACTATCAAAATATAGAACATGCCATTTTAAGCATGGCTGTACTGGCCACCAGAGATTTAGGGCAACCTTTTGCATTATATGAATGTGCTAAAACCCAACCAGAACTGCTTGATGATTGCGAAATTAAAACACTTTTAGAATTTGTGCGCGGTTTCTTGTTTTTTAGCAACAACCTGTTTTATTTATCTGAAGATGGCCTTTCGAGAAACATTAAATGGCTGGAAAAAAACGAGAAAATCCCACTCCCCTACACCAAATCATTTTTTGGCTGGAGCCGTTTAAACGATGAGCAGACACATTTGGCTTTCCATAGCATGAACTATCTTTTTAGAGGTTTCGACCGAATGAGAATGGAGCGAAAAATTGATGAAGAAAGATCGCTCGAAGATTTTGAGGCTTTCTTAAACGACATGAACAAACTCGGCATCCAAAACGAACTGGTTTGGGGAATAACCGCTTATTTAAATTTAAAGAAAGAGCAGCCCGAGAAATCACTTCCGGCATTGGAAAAGCTGAGCAAAAGCCCATTATTCTCTAACAGCGAACGCGAAGCACTGCAACAAACTATGGTTTATGTAAAAGACCGCGAGTCAGACAAGGCTTTAACCAATATATACGACAAAGCGTTTATCGGTAAAATTGCCACCAAATACATGGTTGCGGTACTCTCGAAAATAGACTGGAAAAAACTGATGAAACAGCAGGGTGTTCCTTACACCGAAGAAGTATTTGCTGGCATAGGCAAGTTTAAAGCGCTTTCCAATTCGGTGAGTGAGTATACTCAACCTTCAACTATAGAAAAAGGGGAAAAAGAGATTGGCAAGAAAGGCAGCGAACTGCTCGAAAAAGCTAAAGGTTTTTTGAACTAATGGTAAGTTTTAACCACGGATAAAAGATACACACAGATAAATTTTAGCATCTACTCAAGAGGACAAATTCATAAGCGGAAGGATTCGGGAATTAATCGAGATGACTTAAAATATTAATCAGTTTCCCAAAAGGATCTCTGGTATAAAACCGCCTAATGCCCCATGGTTCATCAGTTGGACCGTATTCGATCGGAAATTCGGCGGCTTTCACCTTTTCCAATACTTCATCAACATTTTCAACTTCGATGGATAGGTCTGGTGTAGAGGTACCCGATCCGCCTTCGGAAGCAAAACTGATCTGCACATCCATTTTTTGTCCTGTCGCCCCATAAGTGGCAATCCAACCATGATCCATTAGCAGATCAAGCCCTAAAATATCTTTATAAAAACTGGTTGCATCAGCAATTTTTTGGGTATCAATATTAAGCACTATTCTTTTTACCATAAATGGAAGTTTAAATTCCGAAGATAACAAAAAACCCTGCAATGTTTATTGCAGGGCTAGTCAAGCACGCTTATCAGTTTTTAAGCTTGGCTTTAAATATTTTTTCCAGTTTCTCTATTTTGGGTTGAATCACCAATCTGCAATAAGGCTCACTTCCGTTTTTGTTAAAATAATTCTGATGGTAATTTTCTGCAATATAAAATGGTTTGGCTGCTTCAATTGCTGTTACCACTTTTTTGCCATAAGCATTGGTTTTATTCAACTCTGCCTTATACTTTTCTGCCAAAGCTTTTTGCTCAGCCGTGTGATAAAAAACAACTGAACGGTATTGGGTACCGCTATCGGCGCCCTGGCGGTTTAAAGTAGTTGGGTCGTGGCTTTTCCAAAAAACTTCTAACAAATCATCGTAAGAAATCACCATGGGGTTATAGGTAATTTCCAAAACCTCTGCATGCCCGGTAGCACCAGTGCACACTTCTTCGTAAGTTGGATTGCTTAATGTACCGCCTTCGTAACCCGATTTTACCGACACTACACCTTTTAACCTTTGAAATATGGCCTCCGTACACCAAAAGCAGCCCATACCAAATGTGGCCTTTTCTGTTTTTTTAGGCTGTGCATTGGCCTGGTTTAAAGCCAACACCGACAATAGAATTAATATTATTTTTTTCATTGTGTGTTTATTTGTTTTTAACTGTAATGAAGCTATCATGATTTTTTATCTAATTGTTGAGATGGCAAATCACGATGGTCTCATTTTGTGTTCATTTATTTTATTAGTCGCAAATAACCCATTTACCTTACAGGCCAGCTGCATTATTTTCTAGTTAATTATACGAAATTAAACAAAGCCTAGTTTGCGTATAAATTATAATGGATTTGGTGTGACAATCAGACATCATATTTTGATTTGCAATTTTGTTAATAACTTAAAAATCTCTATATTAATTCGTTAAATACATAACACCCAACCAAAATGCAGTTATTAACAATTCTTTTTAAATTCGTATAACATTAAATATAAAATTATGTCTACACCGTATATTCCTTGTTTAGATTTAGGCTCTTACATCAATGGCTCAGCAGAAGACCGTAAAAAATTTTCTGATGAATTGGGCAGAGCTTTTAACGATTCGGGTTTTGTTACCATTACCAACCATGGCTTAAGTCAGGAATTAATTGATAAACTTTACGAAAACATTAAAGCAGCCTTTTCGTTACCCGTTGAAACCAAAAGGAAATACGAGAAACCAGAGCTAGCCGGGCAACGCGGTTATACCAGCGCGGGCAAAGAAACGGCTAAAGGTGCCAAAACACCAGATTTAAAAGAATTTTGGCAAATTGGGCAGGAAGTGACTGATGGCGATCCGGTTAAAAATGAATATCCTGATAACGAGATTTTAGAGGAATTACCAGAATTCAACAAAGTAACAGGCGAAATCTATAAAAAACTGGAAGAAAATGGGACGCATTTATTACGTGCCATTGCAACTTACTTAGAATTACCAATCAATTATTTCGACAAACATGTCCATAACGGAAATTCTATTTTAAGGGGTATCCACTACTTCCCGATCGAAAACCCTGAAACCATTCCTGATGACGCGGTACGCGCAGGTGCCCATGAAGATATTAACCTGATTACTTTATTAATCGGTGCCAGTGCAGATGGTTTAGAAGTGTTAACCCGCAGCAATGAGTGGTTACCAATTAAAGCACATCATACTGATATCGTTGTAAATGTTGGCGATATGTTACAGCGTTTAACCAACAATAAATTAAAATCGACGACACATAGAGTGGTAAACCCACCCCGTGAGTTGATGAAAACTTCACGTTTCTCTGTTCCTTTTTTCTTACACCCACGTAGCGACATGGATTTAACTAGTTTACCATCAACCATTGATGCTGAACACCCTAAAGCTTATAGCGATATGACAGCTGGTGAATATTTGGATGAAAGATTAAGAGAAATTGGATTGAAGAAGTAGTTCGGAGTCGTGAGTCCTCAGTCATGAGTCCCTCGCGAATCGTAAACAAAAATAAAAGCATCGGCCAAAACCGGTGCTTTTTTACTATTTTCAATTATGCACTCAACAATTTTAGAAGTTTTCGCCGAGATTGATGGCGTCGGCTCTGCTTCGGGGCTATTCCTTCACAATGATTTACTATATATCATTGGCGATAATAGTGGCCATTTGAATGAATACAATATCAAAACCAAAAAGCTACGCAAAATTCAGATTTTATTTGATAAAACGCTCGATCAGTTAGAAAATATCCCTAAACCCTTAAAACCCGATTTCGAAATCCTTTGCCAGCATAACAACAAGCTCTACATTTTAGGTTCGGGCTCTACGTCCAAAAGAAACCTGATGATCGAATTCGACCTGAAAACGCAAAAAGTTTTTCAAAAAGACCTGACTGAAACTTACTCCTTGCTTAAATCTATCTCCAAAATAGATGATCAGAACTTTAACCTCGAAGGCGCAGCCTTTACAGGCAATGAGTGGCTACTTTTTAACCGAGGCAATGGGATTAATGCAAAGAATGGTATATTTAATATCCAGGAAGCAGATTTAGCCAAAATTAAACAAGCTAAGTTCAATCCTTTTAAGCTTCCAAATATTGATCATGTTGAATCCTCTTTTACCGATGCTTTATTGGTAAAAAATGAAATATTTTTTATTGCTACCGCCGAAGATACCAAATCGACTTATGCCGATGGCAAAATTCTGGGCAGTTTTATTGGCAGTATTAACCTGCAGACTTTGAAGCTAACCTTCAGCAATAAAATTTCGGGCAAACATAAATTTGAAGGCATCACTTTGCTTAGCCAAAACGAGCATAGTGCAATTTTCCTGCTCTGTGAAGATCGTGATAACGAAGAACTTAAAACGGTAATTTATAAGCTGATTCTAAATCTTTAGCTTAAGAGCTATTAACTCTCTAGCAAACACCTGCCCTATCAAATACAGGCTACTCAATCACAATTCTTGGAAGCCTACCCAAATGCAGAGGCCTTTTTTAAATTGAAAGAAAATACGATCCTAATTATAAATTCAGAAATAAGCTTTTTGATGCCTATTACAGGCCTCAAAATTAGCGACTTAAACTGGAAGCCATTTGTATCTACCCAAATTACCATAGCGTCTTAATTCAACCTACCTTAATTCCCTTCACTTCTTAATGGTCTTTTAATTTTACAGGTTTATTTCTTCGATTCGTCGATGGCTTTGTTCACCACATCTTCTATCCTACCCCTAATTTTTAAGTTCGATAGTTTATCCGTAACAGTAGGATTAACACGGTTAGACAAAAATACATACACCAAACCTCGGGATGGATCTACCCAAACACAAGTTCCGGTATACCCCGTATGGCCATAAGTTTGTGGCGAAGCCAGTTCAGAAGGGTAATGTTTAGTCGTATCCGGATCCCAGCGATCGAAACCCAAACCCCTACGACTAACATTCGATTGTTTTGAGGTAAACATATCTACTGTTGTATTTTTAAAATATTCTACACCACCATAAGTTCCACGGTTTAAAAGCATCTGATAAATAATAGCCAGATCGTTGGCACTGGCAAACAAACCAGCATGACCTGAAACTCCGCCTGCTAAAGCGGCACCCTGATCATGCACATAACCTACAAGCAGGGTTTTTCTAAAATATTTATCATCTTCGGTAGGAATAATCTGCTCCGGTTTAAAACGGTTCCGCGGCAAGAAACCTGCCGTTTGCATGCCAAGTGGTTTATAAAAATTTTCGTAAGTATATTGATTTAATGGCTCTTCGCTGATGTGCTCTACAATATCTTTCATCACATACATGCTGATATCGCTGTACACATATTTACCACGTGTTTTAATGGGCGAATTGAGCATTTTAGGCCACATAAAATCTTTAAAAAAGCCTTTTTTAATATAATAGTTATCGGCTACTTTGGTTGGATAGGCCGCAGATGAATCTCTGCTATAATCGCCTGTTTTAATATAATCGTGAAAAGGAATATAAGGGATAAAACCTGCCTGGTGTAACATCACTTCCCGCACTTGAATATTGTTCATGGGTGTGGTACGTGCTTTCGGGATATAAGCACCAATATTGGTATCTAGTTTTAGTTTTCCTTCTTCAAATAAACGCATTACTGCAGGTGTGGTTGCCGTTACCTTGGTTACCGAGGCCAGATCAAAAATATCTGTTACCTTATCGGGCACATTGGTATCGTAGGTATGCGTACCATAAGCCTTATTAAAAATAACTTTACCATCTTTCGCTACCAAAACCACCAATCCCGGGGTTGCTCTCTGTGTTATCGCTTCGGAAGCAATGGCATCAATTTCTTTTAAATTATTGGAGTTGATTCCCGCATCTTCAGGTACTGTATATTTTAAGCGGGTAGCGGTGGTCACAAAGCCTGAACCCATCGTATAACGGGCAGAAAAGGCTGTGGTTAACTTATTCATAGCGGCAATGCCACCAAAAATATATTGTGGAACAATCGCAGCGGCATCAGCATTGTTCTGTGCCGTCCATATAATCGGCGATTGCAACAGATCAAATGATTTTAAACCTGGCCCGTTACCAAAAAAAGAAATAATTACCTGTTTATTCTTACTGATGCTGTTGATAAAATTGATGTATTTAGCTTTGTTTACATTCTGATCATCGATACTGATTAAAATTGTATTGAAATATTTTAGATCATCTTCTAAATCATTCAGATTCAAGCTATCTTTATAAGAATCAGCAGAAAATGAAGTAATTTTATCATATTTATTGGCCAGACTATCGAACACATTACTATAGGCAAAACTCAGGCTAACAGAAGCGATATTTTTCTTTTCAAGCGATTTTAGCGGGATAATAGCATCTTGGTTATTTAATAATACGGTTGTGTTTGAAATGGCATTGGCAATAGCCAGTTTTTTCTCATTTGTGGTATGCTCCTGTGCGCAGGCCATTAAGCATAAAACATTAAAAAAACTCGCCGCAGCCAGGATATACAATCTATTTCGCTTCATATACTTTTTCTCCGTTCAAATAGGTTTTTAAGACTTTGGTTTTTAATATTTTTTGTGGTGTTGATTTTAAAATATCGTGATCGAGCATAACAAAATCGGCTAATTTGCCTTTCTCCAAGCTGCCCTTTTCATGTTCTTCAAAATTAGCTTTGGCGGCCCAAATGGTCATTCCGCGTAAGGTTTCTTCTGGCGTTAAAGCATTTTCCCTCTGGAAGCCCCCCTTTGGAAAACCTTTTGCATCTGCTCTCACTGTTGCTGCATAAAACGTTAATAATGGATTAATGTTTTCTACCGGGAAATCGGTACCCAATGGAATCCAACCGTTTTGTTTTAACAATTGTTTGTAAGCATAGGCACTTTTTAACCTTTCAGCACCCAAACGCTGTCCTGCCCAATACATATCAGAAGTAGCATGCGTAGGCTGAACGGATGGAACAATGCTGGCTTTTCCGAACAGGTCAAAATCGCTGGCATTCACCACCTGTGCATGTTCAATACGCCAGCGTTTATCGTTTTTCCCCTTTAAGATTTTATTGTAAATATTCAGGATTACCCGATTCGCCGAATCGCCGATGGCATGAGTACACATCTGGAAATGATTGGCAGCAATTTTTGCAGCTACTTCTTCAAAATGTTGCTGATCGCTCAATAGAAAACCAGTTTTGTGAGGCATATCGCTATAAGGATGCAACAGGCAGGCACCACGCGAACCTAAAGCACCATCGGCATAAACTTTAAATGCCCGGACATTTAACCGATCGGTTTTAATCGGCCCGCGACTAAAAAGATATTTATAATTATCAGGCTCGTCTGAAAGCATTACATAGAGCCTCATTTTCAGTTTGTTTTCTTTTTGCAGTTTCTCGATGAATTCAACAGCCTGGTAACTTAAGCCGCAATCATCAATAGTGGTTAAACCAGCAGCGAAACAGTTTTTCTGCGCATCTATAAATATTTTTTCGGCCAGTTTAGCATCTGGTGAAGGGATTTTACGCGCTACTAAAGCTACGGCGTTATCGATTAATACACCGGTGAGCTTTCCATTTTGGGTAAGCATATCGCCGCCTACCAGTTTCTGTTCACTTTTAATGCCGGCATCATCTAACGCTTTTTGGTTAGCAATGGCCGCGTGCCCATCAATCCGGTTTAAAAATACCGGGCGATCTGGAAAAAGCGCTGTTAACTGTTCATTGGTAGGGAAAGCTTTATTGTCCCAATCGTTTTGGTCCCAGCCATTACCAATTAACCAACCCTCAGGGTGCGTTTTAGCAAAATCGCTTAGGCGAGCAAGCACTTCATCCCACGATTTTGTTTCTCTTAAATCGGCCGTTTGCAAACTTTTGCCATAACCATAAAAATGAGCATGCGCATCTATAAAACCTGGATAAACGGTTTTGCCTTCTGCATTGATTTCTTCTTTGCCAGTATATTTGGTTTGAATATCATCACTTTTGCCAAGGGCCAGAATTTTACCATTCCTCACAGCGAAGGCTTCAACCGTATCAAATTTACTATTAACGGTATAAACCTTTGCGTTGAAAACAATTACATCAACTTTTTCCTTTTTGGTGCAGGAAGTGAGCAGCAGAATAAAAAAAAGGCTGTATAAAATGGATTTCATATCGATAAAGATAGAAAATTGAAAGCATTTGGACTTGTAAATTCGGTTTTACAGAAAGGAATCTGTATAAAGAATTATTTTGCCAAGGGATACACGGAATTAGTCTTAATCCGTGGTCACTGTCTCACAAACTAATAGATTATCATTTTTGTATCCTGCCTATCTCAATAATATCTTTTTCTATCCGTGAGGACACAGGCCGAGGTAAGCGATGCTGAAACAAATCCGCTAGTTATCGGATCCGGAGGACGACTCTTAATAAACCAGTGAATGGATTGCTGCATTTATGACAACTGGCCTAAGTGAAATAAACCAGATGGGAGCGGCATCTTTTTGGGCTGCCTTTCGACTCCGCTCAGGATGGCAGGCTAAAAGATACAGCGTACAGCGGGACTACCAGAACCGATTGGCACAGGAACCTGCTTTTCAAAAAAAGCGATACAGGATTAATTTATATAAACTGTTCTTTGCAATGAAGACCAACAAAGTAATTCTATTTACCAACAGTCATTTACATGTTGAGTTTTAAACAAATCGGGTTCTTTAAGCTTATTTTGCATAATTTAGCGCATTCACTTTGCCCTAATACATGACTGATATTATTCACTTATTGCCTGATGCTGTTGCCAATCAAATTGCTGCTGGAGAAGTTGTTCAACGACCTGCTTCTGCGGTAAAAGAATTGCTCGAAAATTCGATAGATGCCGGCGCAGATAAAATACAACTGGTAGTAAAAGATGCTGGGAAAGCATTAATTCAGATTATTGATAATGGCTGTGGAATGAGTGTTACCGATGCCAGAATGTGTTTCGAACGCCATGCTACATCGAAGGTAAAAAAAGCCGAAGATTTATTTGCCATCCGTACCATGGGTTTCCGCGGCGAGGCCATGGCTTCTATTGCGGCCATTGCGCAGGTAGAAATGAAAACCCGCAGGCATGAAGACGAAATTGGCACTTGCATTTCTATTGAAGGTGCACAGGTAACCAATCAGGAACCGGTAGCTACTTCGCCCGGAACACAGATTTCGATTAAAAACCTGTTTTTTAATACCCCCGCCAGGAGAAACTTTCTTAAAAGTAATCCGGTTGAAATGCGCCACATTCTGGATGAATTTCAACGGGTAGCATTGGCGCATCCGGGTGTTTTTTTTAGTCTGCATCACGATGGAACCGAGATTTTTAACCTGCCAAAAGGCAATTTAAAACAGCGCATTGTCCACCTTTTTGGCAACAACTATAACGAACGTTTGGTTCCTGTTGAAGAGGAAACGACTATTATTAACCTTAAAGGATATATTGGTAAACCTGCTTTTGCAAAAAAAACCAGGGGCGAGCAATTCTTTTTTGTGAATAACCGTTTTATTAAAGATCCTTATTTAAACCATGCGGTAAGCTCTGCTTTCGAAGAGTTATTGCCCGACGACAGTTACCCGCTATATGTATTGTTTATAGAGATAGACCCGTCGAAAATCGATGTAAACGTACATCCTACTAAAACAGAGATTAAATATCTGGATGAAAAATCTATTTATGCAATCATGAAATCGGCTGTAAAACGTTCCATTGGTCGGTATAATATTGCACCAACCTTAGATTTTGATCAGGAAACTGGTTTTAGCAATATGATTACCCATAAAGCGGTAGAAGATATTATACCACCGAGCATTAATTTCAACCCTGATTTTAATCCTTTTGCCAGTGATAGTAGTTCTACTTCGGGATATGCGACTTCATCAAGAAATTATGAAGCCAAACCGAGTGCTAAAAACTGGGGGTCGCTTTATGAAATAACAGAACAGCCAATTGTAGCGCAAACCTCTATTTATGCTGATGAAACTGTTTTAGAAACCAAGCAGAAGCAGTACATGCAATTGCATAACCGCTATATTGTTTCGCAGATCAAATCAGGGTTAATGGTGATCGATCAACAAATGGCACATGAACGAATCCTTTACGAACGTTTTCTCGTACATCTGGATGACCGCAAAGGCGCATCGCAGCAGAGTTTATTTCCGCAAACCATTACACTTAATGCCCATGATTTTGAACTGGCCAAAAGTTTACTGGACGATATAAAAAGTTTAGGCTTCGATGTACGGGAATTTGGGAAAAATACGTTGGTAGTAGAAGGTGTTCCGGTTGATCTGGGTAGCAGTAATATTAACGAAACGCAATTATTTGAACAATTGATTGAAGGCTTTAAAAACTCACAGCAGGAACTAAAATTAAGCAAACGCGATAGCCTTGCCAGAAGTTTAGCAAAAAATAGTGCCATTAAAGCCGGAACAAGCCTTGGCCAGGAAGAAATGAATACTTTGATTGATGAGCTTTTTGCCTGTAAAACACCTAACTTTAGCGTGAGCGGTAAACCGATTATCCAAACCATTACCTTGGCGGAGCTGGATAAGAAGTTTGAGAAATAGGTTTAGGGTTTAGGGTTTAGGGTTTAGGGTTTAGGGTTTAGGGTTTAGGGTTTAGGGAAAACAACTGAAGATTAAACTTTGCCGTTTAAAAACAAGAAAAAAATTAAATGAATAACATATATATTCCACCGGTAGTAAAAAACCTACTGATTATTAACATCTTATTTTTTATCGGTACTTTGATATATAGCTCTAACGATGTGTATCCATTTGTACAGTGGTTTGCTGTTTACTATTTTGATTCCCCAAGTTTTAAAATCTGGCAGCCTATAACTTATATGTTTATGCATAGCCCGGTCGATTATTTCCATATCATATTTAATATGTTTGCACTTTACAGTTTTGGAAGCATTTTAGAACAACGGTGGGGAGCCAAAAAATTCATTATCTTTTATTTCATAACTGGTCTAGGTGCACTGGCACTACAATGGGCTGTTCAATCTTATGAAATATATCATGTAGCCGGGCACTTTATTTCTGATATTTCGGCATATGTCCCCAAAAATCCTGCAGAAAGGGATCTTTTAGGTGATATTTACTACGGGCCTATGTTAGGTGCTTCGGGTGCAATTTTTGGCTTACTTGTAGCTTTTGGAATGCTTTACCCCAACGCCGAATTACTAATTATGTTTATTCCAATTCCAGTAAAGGCAAAGTATATTATTCCAATTTATATTATAATTGAACTGGTTTTAGGTGTTGGGAAATTCCAAGGCGATTCGGTTGCCCATTATGCTCACCTTGGGGGGCTCTAATCGGCTTTATACTTGTTAAAATATGGAAAGACAAAAACGATACATTTTATACACTCTATGAATAATACTTTCAAAGATTTAAAATACAAGGTTTTTCAATCGGGCAATCCAATATTCTTTTACATTGGTATAAACGTACTTTTGTTTCTGGTTATCGCTGTTATTGGGCTATTTAGCAGGCTTAGTGGCCAAGGTGATATTGTTGGTCTATTTGTTAGCGATTATTTAGGTTTACCCGCCAGTATTTCAAAACTGCCCGAACGATTTTATACCCTATTTACCTACATGTTTATCCATGATGGGATTCTTCACATCTTGTTTAATATGCTCGGCTTATTTTGGTTCGGCAACATATTCATGAATTTTTTAAAAAGCCGTCAGTTCCACTTTGTATACCTGGCGGGCGGTCTTTTTGGTGGTTTATTTGCCGTTGCTGTATTAAATATATTTCCGCTTTATGCCAACGGACTAGCAAGTGTAACTATTGTAGGAGCATCAGCCGCTGTAATGGCCATTATTGTTGCTGCAGCAACACTGGTACCCAATTACAGCATCATGCTGCTTTTTTTTGGTGAGGTTAAAATAAAATGGATTGCCATTGTTTATTTTGTACTCGACTTTCTAGCCATCGGTTCGCTAAATGCAGGCGGAAGTTTAGCGCATATAGGGGGTGCCCTGGTTGGTTTTATTTTTATTAAACGCCTGCAAAGCGGAAGCGACTGGAGCAAACTGTTTGAGCGCAAACCAAAACTAAAAGTGGTTCGCAACGAAAAGCCGGTTAAAAAGCCCGAGTTTAAGGGAGGCGTTTCTCAACAGGAAATAGATGCCATTTTAGACAAAATATCAACCTCAGGATACGATAAATTAACAGCAGCAGAAAAAGAGAAATTATTTAAGGCGAGTAAAGATTAATGGCCACAAAAAAGAAGAAATATAATTTCATGGATAAACTCCTCTTGCCTATTGCCGTTATGTTGGCAATAGCTTTGCTTTTGGGAGTTCTGGCCGGAAATATGGATCCAAGGAAACATGCCATTATTGCTTTTTTCGGGCTTGCCTACCCCTTTGTCCTATTCGCTAATATTATTTTCTTGGTTTGGTGGTTTTTAAGCAAAAAATGGATTTTTGCAATCGCTACCATTCTGGTTATTGCACTCGGTGCCAAAACTTTAAAAGCAACTTTTGCCATTGGTGGCGATGAAGGTGGCGCTGAAAAGGCAGACAATAGCATCAGAATGATGACTTATAATGTGCACAGTTTTAAACTATATGGCGAAGACAATACCGAATCGGTTAAAGAAAAAATGCTTCAGGTGGTAAAAGACCAAAATCCTGATATTATTTGTTTCCAGGAGTTTTTTACCCGCTATAAGGGTGCATTTGATACTGTTGATAGCCTGAAGGCCCTACTAAATACGAAATATTACTATTTCGTACCCACCAATAAAAACGATTACGAAGCTACAGGCTTAGCCATATTTTCTAAATATCCGATTAAAAATTCTGGTAAAATTCCTTTTGTTGAAGGTTTCCCGGGTAATATGAGTATTTATACTGATCTAAACATTAAAGGAAAAACGCTAAGGGTTTATAATGTACATTTTCAATCAATTTCTTTCGAAAAACAAGATTACGAATATTTAGATAAGGTTAAGGAAATGAATACAGAACTGCAGCCATCTAAACGGATTTTAAGAATGCTGAAAAGTGCCTTTTTTAAACGTAGCGGTCAGGTAGATATTATGAAAAAAGAAATGGCCACCTGTAAAACACCTTACCTTATTGCAGGCGATTTTAACGATACACCAGCATCGTACGTAGTTACCCAAATTACAGCTGGTTTAAATAATAGTTTTATTAAAAAGGGCAATGGCCTCGGAAAAACCTATAATGGTAAATTCCCAAATTTCCAGATCGATTACATTGCTACTTCTAAGGAACTTGAGGTGTTAAATTATAAAATTACCAAGGCCAAGTTATCCGATCACTTTCCGGTACGCAGCGATTTAAGGTTTGTTCCCTAAGGCTTAATTACGATTTTATGGTGCGTGAAAACACGAACCATGGCGATGGAAAAAATCGCGCTTTCGATTGTCGTTTAATGATTTTTTATTTGGAGCGCAATGCCTGTACAAAACAATAAGTTTTTTCCCGTTTTTCATTTTTGGGGTTGCAGGGTACACAAACCCTTGTTCCTAAACCCGATTGCAATGAAAAGCCCACAGCGTAGCGAGGACTTGTAATGCAAAGCGGGACTGAAGTTACCAAGAACCACAGGCTAATCATTTCCTAATTTTAAAATACTAATTTCAATTTGGAGCGCAATCCCTGTGCAAAACAATAAGTTTCTTCCCGTTTTACACTTATACGCTTCGCTTCCTCGTACCTCGTTGCTGCAGGGTATTGCTCAACCGGGGCTAGATGGCCACAGTAGCATTTCATTTGTGGGGCTGCAGGGTGCACAAACCTCTGTTTCTAAACCCAGATTGTAATGAAAAGCCCACAGCGTAGCGAGGACTTGTAATGCAAAGCGGGACTGAAGCTGCCAAGAACCACAAGCCATTCATTTTCTAATTTTAATCAGGCTCTTTCATAATTCGTCATTCTGAATTTATTCCATTTCAGTCAATGAGACACCAACCGATAGAATAATCCTGTTTCTTTATTTCGCATCTTATTCTGTTGACTGAAGTCAACGGTTAAGCGCCCCTCTTTACCGCTGGCTTCAGCCAAAGGAGGCCAAACAAAAATTTTTCTTATCATACATCAACAATAGGTTTATTCCTTATCTCCATATTTGCTTCATAAAATTTAAAAAAAATCTTCAAAAATATGAGCTTAATAGATGCCCTAAACTGGCGTTATGCCGTTAAGAAAATGAACGGTCAACCTGTTGAACAAGAAAAAGTTGATAAAATTATTGCTGCTGCACATTTAGCACCAACATCATCAGGTTTACAGCCATTTAAAGTTATTGTGGTTACCAACCAGGAGTTAAAAGAGAAAATCGCACCGATTGCTTATAACCAATCGCAAGTGATCGATTCTTCTCACCTATTGATTTTCGCAGCCAATGAAAACTATACAGAAGAAGGTATTGATGCTGTTTTTAGCAGAATGAATGCTGAGCGTGGTTTACCTGAAAGTGGAACCGATGCTTACAAAGCACAATTAAAAGGTATGATCTTATCCAGAACTGCTGAAGAAAACTTTAACCATGCAGCCCGTCAGGCGTATATCGGTTTCGGTATCGCTATTGCAGAAGCAGCTTTGTTAAAAGTAGATGCTACCCCAATGGAAGGCTTTAACGGCCCTGCTTTAGATGAACTTTTAGGTTTAGATAAAAAAGGCTTAAAAAGTGTTACCCTATTGCCATTAGGAAACAGAGATGAAGCCGGCGATTGGTTGGTAAACCTTAAAAAGGTACGTTCCCCTAAAGAAGAGTTCTTAATTGAGTTTAAATAACAGGCAAACACCATTATATTTAAAACGGGCCGCTTTTAGCGGCCTGTTTTGTTTTAAGATACCATCTGTAGCGTCTCTACGGATTGCTGAGAGATTGAGCTTGTAACTCTATGATTATAAAGCGAGTCAGAGACTCTCTTCTATGCTGAAATCCATGCCCTTCGGAACACTAAGGACAGGCGGCTTTTTGACGATAAAATCACTAGATACTGTCCGTAGAGTTAAGCGTAGCGTCTCTACGGATTTTTTAATAAGATTGAGTTTATAACTCAATACCTAAAAGCGAGTCGGAGACGCTCTTCTATTCTTAAATCCGTAGTGCCCTTCGGAACACTACGGACAGGCAAGGACAGGCAAGTAACCGGTTCTGTTGACAGTTAGCGGTTTAAACTAATAAACCGATAAACTTAAATCTTTTGTAAAAAAATGTTAAACATCATCACATTTTATGTGCTCTATTTATAATTGGATATATTTACGGACTTAGCATTTAATATCCAATCCATGAAGATTTTTAGATTATCGTTTATCATACTGTTACTTCTATCAGCACTAAGTTTTTCTTCTTCGGCCCAAACCGATACCATTAGCATAAACAGTATTATTACCAAAACGAATAAGGTATTGAGCGATTACCCAGCTGAAAAGATTTATCTTCATTTTGACAAACCTTATTACGCAGTAGCCGATACGGTTTGGTTTAAAGCTTATGTTACCGAAAACCAAAATTTCTTATCAGCCATCAGTAAGATCATTTATGTGGATGTGATCAATCAGAAAGATTCGCTTATCCAAACTATAAAATTACCCATTACAGGTGGTTTTGCTTATGGCAGTTTTCCCTTAGATCAGATCAACTACAAACAAGGCAATTACCATATTAGGGCTTATACTTTATGGATGCTTAACAGTGAAGATCCTGCTTATTTTAACAAAACTTTTTATGTAGGTGAAGCAATCGATAAAGAGGTAAAAACCCATATCACCTATAAAAACACCTCTACTGATAAGTTAGAAAAGATTGACGCACGTGTACAATTTAAAGATGCCAATAATAAACCTTATGCCAATAAAAATGTAAGCTGGCAAGTGGTTACCAGTTATACAGTTATTGCCAAAGGAAGGGGCACAACAGATACCAACGGATATTTAACCATCGCGATGAGCAATGCACAAAAGGCAGAATATCAATTACAAAAAGGCGAACTGATTACCAGTATTAATACCACTGATAAAGATGTAGCAAGCAGTAGCTTTCAACTTAAAAACGCTATTGTAAGCAAAGATTTTCAATTTTTTCCGGAAGGCGGGAGTTTAATCGCTGGCCTAAACACTAAAGTAGCCTTTAAAGCCATTAAAAGTGATGGTTTAGGCATTAATTCAAAAGGTACGGTAACCGATAATGATGGCAAAACTGTTGCCACTTTTACTGCTCAGCATTTAGGAATGGGCAGTTTCAGTTTATTGGCTGAAGCCGGAAAAACTTACAAAGCAGCTGTAACCTATGCCGACGGCACCACTCAAAATTATAATTTGCCGGCAGTTGTTGCAAATGGTGCTGCCGTAAATATAGATAATAGCAGTGCAGATAATATAGCCATAAAAATTTTGGCTAACGATGCTTTCTTTGAACAGAATCAGGGCAAAAAGCTTTATTTAATAGCGCAGAGTAAAGGCGTTATCTGTTATGGTGCACAAACGGCATTATCAAACAAAGAGTACAATACAACCGTACTTAAATCCAAATTCCCGAATGGAATTGCACAATTTACCTTGTTTAATGAGTTTGGTAAACCATTAAGTGAGCGATTGGTTTTTGTTCAGCACAAAAATACCATGGCGGTAACTTTAACCAGTGCTGCAACTACTTACGGAACTAAGAAAAAGGTAAAAATAAATGTAGCTGCCAAAAAAGATGGCGCCCCCGTAGAAGGTAACTTCTCGGTAGCTGTTGTAGATGAGTCAAAAGTTCCATCAAACGAAGATGCAACCAGTACCATATTAACAGGACTTTTATTAAGCAGCGATGTTAAAGGCTATATCGAAAAAGCAAATTATTACTTTAATGCGCCAGATGCGAAGAAAAATGCAGATTTAGATGTACTATTACTAACCCAGGGCTACCGCAGTTTCAAATACACCGATATTATTGCCAATAAATTACCTAAAATTGATTTCTTACCAGAACAAGGCATCGAAATTTCGGGTATTTTACGCCAAAACAATGGCATTCCGGTTAGAAAGGGAGCCTTATTATTAACCATACCGGATAAACGTTTCAATTTAGAAAGTACCACTGACCCTGTTGGGAATTTTAAATTCCAAAATCTGATGTTTAACGATTCCTCTAAAGTGACCATTACCGCTAAGTACAATGTTAACTACAAAAACATGACCTTAAGCTTAAATGGTGCACCGGTACCTACACTCACCAGAAACTTTAGTGCGGCAGAAGAGGTTTTGAATATCGATAGTGCTTTAACCAGTTATTTAGATAACAGCAAAAGGCAATATGCTTATTTACATACACTAAAAGATGTAAACATTAAAGCCGCTGTGGTTCCAAAAGTAAGTCATAAAGATTATCCTGCACTGAGCGGACTAAGTCAAATGGCCGACCATGAGGTTAGTGGCGATCGATTTAAAGGATGTGGTTTATTGATTAACTGTTTACAAGGTATGCTTGCCGGTGTTACCTTCGTTGATAATAATTTTTATGTAACCAGAGATTACAATCAGGGCAAAAAAATCCCGATGGGTATTTTCATTAACGGGATGAATGTAGACGTAAACCAGATCAACACATTAGATCCTAATCAGCTCGAATCGGTTGAGGTATTTTTAAGAGATGATTTAGGCTTGGTTAACCGTGCCAATAATGTAAACGGTGTAATTGTATTTAACCAGAAAAAGGCACCTAAAGGAACCAAAATTACGAAAGCACAGTTGATGGATATGCTTCCAAAATACTACGAGCTTACTTTCTCGCCCCAGGGCTATAACAAAGAAAAACAGTTTTACTCACCTAAATATGATGTTCCTGCAAGCATGAACCGTAACGATTTAAGAACCACTATTTACTGGAACCCTAAAGTAATTACTGATGCAACGGGTAATGCCTCTTTCGAATATTATAATGCAGATGGCAAAGGCCAGTATAAAGTAATTATTGAAGGAATAGATGCCAACGGAAATTTAGGAAGATCGGTGTTTAAATACCTCGTTAAATAGAAGTTAAGGTTCGCTTGTTTTGGCGAGCTGAAACAGATTAAGCGGCTTAACTGGTGAATGGTTTAAATTGGTTAACTGTAACCAAACATAGTCATCCTAAAGGATAATTTATGGTATAAAAATCAATTGAATGACAGATAAAGAAAGTGAATGATCGAAGTATCTTCATTTCGACCGCAGTGGAGAACCCGAAGGCTCTGCGAAGCAAAATCTTTTAAATTTGATTAGATAACTTAGTAAAAGATCTCTCCTCCGAAGGAGTTCCTTTGGAACATTTCGCTATGCTACAGTCGAGATGAGGACAATTCTATTGGATTTATCATCTCATTTCACCTCGAAAGGCAGTTTTTCTCCTTTCAATCCCGCCATAATATTCTTAACAATAATTTTAGCCATCGCGGCTCTGGTTTCTTCCGTGGCTGAGCCAATGTGTGGTAAAACGGCAACGTTTTCCATCGCTAACAAGGGATTATTTTTATCCATCGGTTCTGGGTTCGTTACATCCAAACCTGCCCCCCATATCATTTTCTCCTCTAAGGCTTTGATTAAATCCTTTTCGTTATGAATACCACCTCTGGCCGTATTAATAAAAATAGAATTGGGTTTCATCTGTTTAAAAACATCTAGCGTAAATTTACCCTTGGTTTCTGGTGTTAGTGCCGTATGGATAGAAAGTACATCACTTTGAGCCAAAAGTTCTTCAAAAGATACATATTTGGCACCGATTTCTTTTTCAGCTTCTTCGTTACGCGAGCGGTTATGGTAAATTACCTGCATGCTGTAAGCGCCAATGCATTTTTTTGCCATCTCTAACCCAATTTTTCCAAGGCCGAAAATACCAAGGGTTTTGCCATTTATTTCAATACCAAGTTCAGGACTGGGTTCATAGTTTTTCCATTCACCCTTAATAATTTTCTTATGGGAGTAGAAAGCCTTTCTGGAAACAGCCAGCATCAATAAAAAAGCGGTATCAGCAGTGGCGGCACTTAACACCCCGGGTGTATTTCCGATTGGAATACCCAAGGCCTTTGCTGCAGCTACATCTACGTTATCGTAACCTACTGAATGTAGCGCAATAACCTTTAAATGACTACAAGCTTTCAGAAATTCAGCATTAATCTTATTTGGGCCTACACTAATCAAAGCATCCTGATCCTGGCAGGCTTCAATCAATTCTTGAAGTGTAATTTGTCGGTTTTCTTTCCACTGGGTAATGGATATATTGTTTTCTTCCAGTTTTTTTATTCCAACTGAAGCAATGTTGCCACTTATAAATACTTTCATATTTTATTTAACAGTAAAAATTATAAGGTGTTTTTAATCAATTTGAATTATCAAAAAGATTTTTATTTCACAGTTGCTGATAGCACTTGGTAAGTATTGGCGCTAAAATAGCCGAGTGCCTGATTGGAAATATTAGAAGTTGGATTAGCTGGAGTGGTGCCCTGGTTTGGCCCCCGGTTTGATTGCTGACTTAAAGCATACCAATAATCGAAAATATTAGAATCGATACACTCCATTTCTATTTTAATTTTATCGTTCGAGTTTAACTCATCACTATCGTGGTCGTTAGTAGGAGGTTTAAAAAATAACTGAATTCTTAAGTCGTTTCCATTTGTTAAACGATCGTTATTTACATAAAAGCGCTCAGATAAAACATCATTAACATAGAGGTTAAAATGATAAAAATTGGTTTCGTTGGCCGGATCTTTAAAGAATACAGCAGCAGTTTTACGCTCTCTCCCAAAGAAAAAATTTTTGATCACCCCGATGGAATCCATTTTAACCACATTAGGCATTTTCGAACTGGCCGTGTAGGTTTGTCCTTCGGCATTTACATTTAAATTGTAGGTAACCCCTGGCTGGCCTTTCATTTTATTGATATAAGTTCCTGGCGTTGTACCTTCCTTAAAAATATAGGTGTTTCCCTTACTATCTGTTACGGTAACACTAGCGCCCGAAATTTTCGGAAAAACATTGGCTTCTGTATAACCAATGGTTTTGCTGATCTTAATTTCTTGATCAATCAGTTGATCGTTAATTCTTCCTTCAATTACGATTTGAGGCGCGGCATTTTCAGTATCAATAGAAATAATCTTCTTACAAGAAGCTAAACATAGAGTGAACAGCGAAAAGTATATAATGCGTTTTTTCATTGTTTTAAAATTTAAAGTTCCAGGTAATAGATGGAATAAGTCCGAAAAGTGAGGTTTGCTGTGCCGCAGTTTTGGTCGGATCGTTCGGATCGGTAATAAACTCAATAGAATAAGGATTTTTTCTGGCCAATAAATTATAAATCCCAAAATTCCAGCTTGATTGGTATTTCCTTCCTGGTTTCCCTTCTAAGGTTGCACTCACATCCCAACGCATATTATAAGGCATTCGGCCTGCATTTCTTTGTGTATAGTAGTATGCCATCTGTCCACCAATACTATATTTTCCTGCCGGATAAGTTACGGCATTACCCGTGCTGTAGATAAAACTCGAGGAGAAAGTCCAGCGCTTGGTCATGTTGTAAATTCCTACTAACGAGATATCATGCGTACGATCTTGCCTTGCCGGAAAATATTTACCATCATTGAGTTCGGTAAATTTACGTTCGGTACGCGATAAGGTATAGCCTACCCAACCGTTCAGCTTGCCAAATTTTTTCTTAAAAAACAACTCTAATCCATATGCCCTGCCTACCCCGTATAAAAGTTCTGACTCTACGTTGGAGTTGGCCAATAATTCAGCTGCATTTTTATAGTCGATCTGATTCTGGAGCCACTTATAATAAACCTCTCCCGAGAGTTCGTAATTGTTATCCTGGACGTTTTTGAAATACCCCAAAGCCACCTGATCGGCAATTTCAGGTTTAATATTGGTACTGCTCAACACATACTGATCGGTTGGCGAACTAGACGTAGCATTGGTTAAAATATGTACATTCTGTGTATTCCGGTTATAAGAAGCCTTAATCGAATTTTCTTCGTTAAACAGGTAACTTACCGAGAAACGTGGCTCGAGGTTAAAGTAATTTTTATGAAATTTACCCTTGGCTACATTTTCTGTTGATACAATATTCCCATTGGCATCATAGGTGCTAAAATTACCTGGCCCCATTAAAGAAAAAGCCGCCAAACGCACACCATATAAAAAGTTTAAATGTTCGTTTACGGCCCATTCGTCAGAAATATAAGCGGCTGATTCAATCCCATAACGCCTTTCCTGCGTAAGCGAATTTACCTGCGACGCTTCATCGCTATCAATATCAATCGGCGAGATACGGTGTTGTGTGGCGTTTACACCAAAACGGAGTATATGTTTATTGCTGAAATACTGGAAATCTTGTTTAAAGTTAAAATCACGTACCAATGAGGTGGCTTTAAAATTCGTGGCATCATTTAACAGGCGAACCGTATAATTATAGTTATTGTAAATTAATGAGGTATTTGAAAACAAGCGGTCGTTAAAAATGTGGTTTAAGCGAATGGTGGTGGTAACATTGCCCCAATTATTTTCGAACAGATCTTTAACGCCGATATTATCTTTACCAAAATAGCCAGAAATATAAATGGTATTTTTATCATTGATTTTATAATTCGCCTTTGCATTAATATCATAAAAATTCAGGGTACTGCCATTAACAGATGAATCTGGCGAAGAGCGTAAAAATGCATCGATATAAGTGCGGCGGAAACTCACCATAAACGAGCCTCTGTCTTTTACAATAGGACCTTCTGCTTTTAAACGCGAAGCGATTAAACCAATACCGCCCTGAAACTTAAATTCTTTATTGTTGCCATCATCCATTTTAACATCCAAAACAGACGATAAACGGCCTCCATACTGCGCCGGCATGCCACCTTTATACAGGCTTACATCCTTAATCGCATCGGCATTAAAAGTAGAAAAGAAGCCCAAAAGGTGCGATGAATTGTACACTACAGCCTCATCTAAAATGATTAAATTCTGATCGGCAGCACCGCCGCGAACATAAAAACCTGTATTTCCTTCGCCACCTGATTTTACGCCTGGTAGCAGCTGAATGGTTTTTAAAATATCCTTTTCGCCCAAAAGCACAGGAATGGAATTAAGCGATTTCATATCGATCCTTTCCAAACCCATCTGCGCACTTTTAACGTTTTCGTTTTTACGGTTATTGGCACTTACGGTTACTTCAGCAAGATCGTTTGCACTTTTTAATTCCTCATTTAACTTGGTATCTTTTGTTAAATTGATGGTTTTAACAATGGAGGTATATCCGGTATAACTTACCGCGACAGTATAGGTTCCTTCGGCCTGTGTCAAAGCAAAATATCCATAGTTATTGGTTAAGGTTGCAGCGGTAGAAACTCCAGAAATCCTTACCGTTGCACCAATTAAGGTTTCACCTGTACCTGCATCGCGAATGGTGCCGCTCAGGGTAAATTTCTTTTGAGCAAAAGTAGAGGTGGAGAGAAAAAGGAGGAAAAATAAAGCTAAGTAGTGTTTTATGGGCATATCGGCTACTATCTAATTTTTAAGGTGGAAACCAAATGTACGAAATCCAAGTCCTATTAATGGATAGTGGGGAATTTCTTAATACAAGTTTGGTTTTTACTTATTAATAACGGGATAAATAGCAATATGGTGTGAGCGTAAGCGATATGGGCTCAAATGGTCTTTTCCCGCCTGTTGAAAAGTGATCAATTTTGAAGATTCTTTAGGCATATGGCAGTCGATACAATTGGTACTAAGCGATCCTTTAGCTAAAGTGGTTTTGCTATGGTTGGTGCTTTGGTGGCAATTAATGCAGCGCTGCGAGTAAAGATTTAAGTTGCCCTTAATATTTTCATGTGTATTGTGGCACGATTGGCATGTCATGTTTTTACTCTTTCTATAACAATTCGATCCGGTTAACATGCTGGTTTGGTTACCATGCACATCTGGGTCACCACCGCCAAAACCTACAAAATCCTGTGTGTAGTAATCATCCAAATTATCGCCAGGTTCGAAACCAAATACCGATTTTTGGGCAACTAAGGCATTTCCAGAATGACATACCCCGCAGGCATCCATTTTTTGTTTACGGGTAAGTGTTTTATAAAGTGTTATAAACTTCGCTGTCTTTTCCTGAGGGTTTTCCATATGAAATACCACATGCTGTTTACCTGGTCCGTGGCAGCGCTCACAATCTATCCCATAAATAACAGAACCTTTCTCCATCTCCTCGTCTTTTGAAAAGGTAGATCGTTGCGTGAGTTTAATATCAACATAAGAGGCGTGGCACTCTAAACAACGACTGGTTATTGCCCGGTCATAATAAAAGCTTTCTTTTGGAAAACCAGGGCTGATGGCCCAGTTCTGAATAGCAGCAAAGTAAGATAAAGGCAGTTCGTACATTTTCTTGCCTTGCCAATAAGTATAAGTATAGGCTTTTTCGCCTGAACCAAACTGCATATCAAACTTTTGCGCACGAACGGCTTTTCCATCCTGATAAGCGACCTGAAATATGCCGCTATCTCTTTTTTCAATCACCACTTTTTGATGTGCGCTGAACAAAAAACTGTTTGAATCAGGCGAAAAAACTTTTAACAAAGCGGCATCAACCACGGGTTTAGAAGTTAAACCATGCGGACTGTGTGCATAAGACTGTGATAAATCTTTATGGCATTTAATGCAGGTAGCCGCTCCGGTATAGGCCTTTCCCCTCGCATCTTCAGGCAATTGATCGGCCGCATTCATGCATCTTGAAAGGATAATGATGACTATCGCCATAGCTCCTAAAATAACCACAATCCGTTTTATACCTTTCAAGATGATGTTTTGCTTTTTATTTTATAAACTGAATATAACTAAAATTATAACCGCCAATGGCAGCCAAAATCCTAATTTTTTGATTTCCGGCCTTTAATGGTACATTTTTGATCTCGAAAGTGGCAAACTTTTTCGCATCGCCAGTATTGGGTACGGTTACTTCTTTAGCAACGGTTTTACCATCAATTGAAATATTCATCCGTCCGCTAGCCTCACCTGCTGCTGCACTTATTTTTAAAGTATACATTCCTTTTTGCGACACATTTATGGTGTATTGCAACCACTCTCCTTTTTCGATGTGATTTACATAATACTTCTCATACTGTGTAGAATCTTTTGCAATATCTACCCCATCATTCCTGTAAATCCAGCCACGGTTACCTGCACTTCTTTTTCCTGTTGAGGTATGGTAATCGGCTGTATCGTTATCAAAGTAGGCAAAACCATTTCTCCCCAAGTCGTAATCAACCGCGTAAATAATACTCTTGTTTTTAATTAAATTGGCTTTAAAAGGTTTGGTTTCGTTACTAAAGGGCTGGCGAATCATCGCATCGATTACGTCGCGGTGAATGATGGTATTTTCTAACCTCGAATAAATAGCCAGTTCCATCAGTCCACTATACACGTTGCTATCTTTAGGTTTATTACCGCCATTGTTCAGGTATTTAACCAACGCATCGTAATTGGGGTTCGATTTAATTTCCATTGGGTTATTGAACCCGATTTTTTTTAAAGGCCACCACGACCAGCCGATATTGTTTTTTTCTAAAAGGTGGATGGCATCGGTAAACCAAACATTCGAATTTTCGCCTGTTTCGCCCAGCCAAACGGGTACTTGCTGCTCGTCGCGGGCTTTAATAATGTGCGCTATTGAAGCCTGATCGTTGTAATTCCAGTATTTATGGAAACTTAAAGCCATATTTTTATCCCACAGCGGGAAAACACCATTGTAATTATTGCCCCAGCCATTACCTTCAATAATGATCAGGTGTTGCGGGTCTACCTCACGGATGGCTTTGGTAATCTCTACCATCAGTTTTCTTAAAGGCGCATTTACTTTTTCTTTGGTACCGTTTTTATCGTCTTCAGGATTTGTAAAACCATAATTGGGTTCGTTTATAATATCGTATGCGCCAATGTAAGGTTCGTTTTTGTACCGTTCGGCCAGTTTTCGCCAAAGGGCAATGGTTTTCTGCTGGTTGGCCTCACTATCCCATAAATAAGGTTTTGACGGATCGCGGTCCGCAATGTTTAAATCGTTCCCCTGCCCACCAGGTGCCGCATGCAAATCTAAAATAAGGTACATTTTATTGGCTTTACACCAGTTGAGCAAACTATCGGTTAAGGCAAAACCTTTTTCGAGCCAGGTATTTTTTCCGGCCACGGGTTCTTTATCTACCGGCAAAGTATATAAATTATAATGTATAGGCAGGCGGATGGAATTAAATCCCCAGCGTTTCATGGAGTCGACATCAATTTTACGCATGTGGTTAGCCAGCCAGGCATCGTAAAATTCCTGGGTCTGTTTCGGCCCCATTAACTCTTCTATCCGCTCACGAATTCGATACTGCTGTGCTTCCTTATTGATTTTGAGCATGTAACCTTCCTGCAACATCCAGCCTCCAAGGCCAATGCCACGCAATAATACATTCTGGCCCTGGCCATCAACAATTTTTGTACCCGACGCTTTTAAAAAGCCCTGACTAAAGCCGGTAAACGAAATGCTGCTGAACAGAAAAATAGATAAAAGAGATTTTCTTAAAAACATAGTTTAAATAATTGATAATTACCAGATATAAGTGGCTACTGCGCCCTTATCGAGCGCCGCAGCGTATGTTTTACCATTTTGACTGATGTTAAAGGAAGCAGCTTCTTTACCGGTATTGGCCACAATAAGCACATGTTTACCATCAGGTGTTTTAAATGCAACGTTAGCTAAACCATCCGGCTCATTAGAAGCAATGCGTACCGAGCCCGGCCTTACAAATTTCGAAACATGGGCAATGGAAAAGTAGGCTAGGTTACGGCTATACTTATCGCCACTAATGGTAACTGCCCCCTGGCACATGGAGCAACCGCCCCTATCGGTATAAGGCTTATTTTCAGGGTCGGCAGCGAGGTTCCATTCCAAAACGTTTTTGCTCCAGTTACGCGTAGCACCAATAATTAAACGTTTTACCGGATTTACGATATTGATGGTTGCGGCATCGGGCGATTCAACCACCATTTGCTCAGAGAAATAGATGTTTTTATCGGGATGGGCATTATGCACATCGGTTAAAGATTCTATTTTACCTCCGTACAGATGAAAGGCCGATCCATCGATATATTTTTTGGCTTCAGGATCATCTAAAATGCTGATCGGATAATCAGGTCGGTCAGCATTGTGGTCGTACACAATAATTTTGGTTTTAATATTGGCCTTTGCAAAAGCAGGCCCTAAGAATTTCTTTACAAAAAGTGCCTGATCTGGTGCAACCATAAGCAAGCTGGGATTATTACCCGGGTGTAAAGGCTCATTTTGAACGGTAATCGCATCAATAGGAATACCTTCCTTTTGCATTTCCTGTACATACCTTACAAAGTACCTGGAGTAAGCATCATAATATTCGGGCTTTAACATCCCGCCTCGGGCATCGTAAGTGGTTTTCATCCATAAGGGAGGAGACCATGGCGAGCCCATAATTTTTAGTTTGGGGTTGATCGCAAGGATTTCCTTCATTACCGGAATCACATCCATTTTATCTGGGCCGAGGTCAAATTTAGCCTGCGTTAAATCGGTTTGTCCTTCGGGAAGGTCGTTATAAGAAAATACTTTTTCATTTAAATCAGAAGCACCAATGCTCAGGCGGATATAACTCACTCCAATATTGTTTCCATCAGTAGCAAATAACTCCTTCAATAAAGCCGCTCTGGCTGGTGCCGACATTTTAATAATATGCTGTGCACTTCCCCCTGTTAAGGCAAAACCAAAACCATCTATACTTTGAAAAATTTCTTTATCGTTTACAAAAATGGTAGGTTGCTTATTTTTGGCGTTGACCAAACTTAAACCGGTAGATTGACGGGTAAATAAGGCCGTACGATCGGCTTTGGTTAACCACATTTGTGGCTGGCCTTGTGCCATAACCGAAAAAGTGAAAGCACAACCTATTAAGAGTCCAAAGGACTTGGTGAATAGCATACAAGGAAGATGATCTGGTAAAAAACAGGAAGAAAGACTTAGCTTTCTCCCTGTAACAATTAAACATTAAGGATATATAGACGGGCATTATTTAGAACCGCCCCATTCTTTACTTTGTAAAATTTTAGAGTTGGCCAGTTCTCTTTCCGGAATTGGAAAGATTTCGTTTCTACCGGCTTTAAAACCTTTACCAGCTAATACAGTTGGCGCCAGGCCCCATCGTACCAAATCAAACCAGCGGTGTCCTTCTGCGGCAAGCTCCAAACGGCGCTCGCGCATAATGTTATCCATAGTTACCGGTAGCGGATTTAAGCCCACCCTTGCCCTTACCGCGTTAAATACTTGATAAGCTTTTGTTCCGGCACCAACACCTGCACCACTTTTTAGCAATGCTTCTGCCTCTAACAAATAAGTATCGGCTAAACGGATTTCATACATATCCTGACCAAAATTAAGTTCTAACTGGCCACTGGCCGCTTTGGTAGAAGTACGGCCAGCGTATTTTTCTATAAAATATCCGGTATTGGCATATGCATGTTTATAGGTAACAATATTTGCCTTTTCCAAACTATCCAGATTGGCAACGGTTGCTTTATTCCTCGGGTCGTAATGAATCTGATCAAAGAAATCTTTAGTGAAAGGCAAGAAACTCCAGCCTGAAATATAATCGGGAGCCAAAGCTGCATTTACAGGCACATAGTTACGCGGGCCAACCAAAATACTCATTACGTTACCTTCGCGGCTGCCTACTGTTCCCCAGCCCATATCAGAGGTGGTGTTATACACAATTTCCAGAATCGATTCTGAATTGAATTTATTTTTAACGTTCCATAAATCGGCAAAGTTTGGCAGTAGTTTATAGCCATATGTGCTCGCTCCAGGGCTAGGTCCGTTTACCAATGCAAATTCGGCCGCAGCTTCAGTCCACTTTTGCTGCCACATGTACACTTTACCTAAAACTGCATGTACGGCACCTTGAGTAAGCCTGCCACCTTGCGAAGCGACTGGAACCGTAGTTGGCAAATTAGGAATAGCTTCCGATAAATCTTTAACAATTAAAGCATAAACCTGATCTGCAGGAACCTGTAATACATCAAACATGGCACTAGGCTCAACCACATCGGTTAACAAAGGAATGTTCTTAAATAACCTAACCAGATCGAAGTAATAGATTGCCCTTAAAGCTTTAACTTCTGCAATGTACCGCGTTTTAGTGGCATCGTCTAAACCTGAACCATTTACTTTCTGTAAAAATACATTAGCGCGGTAAACACCGGTAAAGCCCTTGCCCCATAAATGGCTGGCCGCCCCAGAGGTAGAAGTTAAGGTGTAGTTATTGATGGTTTGTAAATCGCCGATATCAGATGGCGAATCGCCTCCGGCAAAATGGTCATCAGAACCTGCCGATAAAATATTCACTTTCGTTAGGTATCCTGAAGACTGATTTCCCAGAACGTCATACACCGAAATGAGCGATGTTAATGCTTCTGCAGGCGTTTTGTAATAACCAGTCTCCAAAATGCGTTCTCTTGGATTTACATCCAACTGTTTTTTGCAAGAGACAAACAATTGTGATGAGACGGCCAAAGCCGCGATATAAAAAATACTTTTTTTCATTGTTCAACTATTAAAATCCAACATTTAAACCAATCATAAATGAACGTGCCTGCGGGTAAACACCACGGTCTACACCTAATACCGTTCCGCCGATTTCTGGATCATATCCCGTGTATTTAGTAATGGTCCATAAGTTTTCGCTCATTAAATAAGCTCTCACTTTTTGCGCACCAATTTTTTTCGATACATTTTGAGGAAGGGTATAACCCACCTGTAAGGTTTTTAATCTGAAATAATCGCCTTTTTCCAGGTATAGTTTCGAAAACTTGATGTAGTTTCCGTTCGGATCAGTTTCAACAATACGCGGCATGGTAGTAGACGGGTTAGAAGGCGTCCAGCGGTCTAATATTTTGGTTTGCCAGTTGGCATAGGTAACATCTAAACGACGTAAGCCCTGAAAAATCTGGTTTCCGCCAACACCATTACCGAAAGCCACCAGATCCCAGTTTTTATACGCCAGGTTAATGGTTAAACCATAGGTGTATTTAGGAATCGGGCTGCCTAAAAACGTCCTGTCTGATGAATTGATTTCATTATCGCCATTTAAGTTGGCATATTTAATATCACCTGGTTTAGCGTTAGGCTGTAATTTAGTACCGGCCGGACCAACATAACCATCAATTTCTGCCTGGGTTTGGAAAATACCAAGCATATCGTAACCATAGTATTCGTTGAAAGATCTGCCTAAGCCGGTCCTCGTAAAGTTGCCCATGGTTTGGAAGCTTTGTGCATTATCTTCGATAAAGGTTTTACCCGGTAATAACTTGGTCACTTTATTTTTAAGGAAGGATATATTTCCGTTTACACCCAGGTTAAATTCGCCAATTTTTTTGCGGTAGCCCAGTTCGAACTCAAAACCTGTATTTTGCATATCGCCCACGTTTTGTGTCGGGCCTCCAGCTGCGCCAACGTACAATGGAATATCTGGCGTTTGCAATACCCCAACAGTTTTCTTTTTGAAATACTCTGCCGATAAGGTAAAATTGGTAAACAGGGTTGCATCAAAACCAATATTGGTCTGGCGGGTTTCTTCCCATTTCAGATCGGGGTTAGATAAAGCAGCAGGGCTCCAGCCTATCATACTTTGATCGGTTGTACCGAAGGTATAGTTACGGCCACTACTAACTAAAGAAACGTACCTGAAATCGCCCAAAGCATCGTTACCGGTAACCCCATAACCTCCGCGGATTTTCAAGAAATTCACGATATCATTTTCTTTCCAGAAAGCCTCTTTTGAAGGCACCCAACCCAATGAGAACGAAGGAAAATAACCGAAACGGTTATTGGTACCAAAACGCGATGAACCATCACGCCTGATAATACCGGTAAACAGGTATTTTTCATCATAATCGTAAGTAACACGGGTAAATAATGAGTTTACAACATGTAACGTTCCATCACCCCCACCTACAAGTTTATTAGCGGTTCCAGGATCATAGTTTAAATTCGCTTCGTAAAAGCTATTGGCAATGATATTCTGGTAGGTAGTATTTAAACTTCTGCTGTTGTTATCCATGTAATACCCTTGCCCCACAATAATGAAAGCATGGTGTTTACCAAAGTTGCGCGAGTAGCTTAAAGTATTTTCCCAGTTATAGTTTAATACCGTATTAATTTCGCGGTAGAATGATTTTTTATCATTTTTAGAAGAAGAGTTCAGGTAAAAAAGCGGGGTGTACGAATCACCACCATAGAAGGCTACTTTAGTACCTAAACTTGATCTGAATTTCAAATTGGCGATGGGTTCAATCTCCGCAAAAGCGTTACCAACAATGTTGTGGTCCCAGCTGTAATTACCCAGGCGGGTTTGCATATAAGCTACCGGGTTAGTCATTTCCTGACCAACAATCGGCGAGATACCATAAGGGAATCCGTTAGCATCTCTTAAAGTGTTTGCAATGGTATAAGGCGATTTGGCAATTAAAGCCGGGTCGGTTTCTACTACCGGCGTAATCGGATCGAGGTTAATGGCCGAGCTTAATGGTCCGCCAAATTCGCTATTGGTGTTACCTAAACTGCTGTTTACCGAATGGCTATAACCTAAATTTTCGCCAAAAGTAATCCATTTTGCCGGTTTATAGGTAGAATTGATCCTTACGTTTGCCCTGTTCCATTTAGAAATAGGGCTGGCAACAATACCATCCTGTTTAATGTAGCCCATCGAACTGTAGATGGTAAATTTATCGTTTCCTCCACTAACGCTGAACTCATGTGTCTGGCGGCGGGCATCATCGTTAAACACCTGATCCTGCCAGTCGGTACCTACACCTAAAGCAGCCGGATTTGCATAGGGCTGTGGTAATCCGGAGTTAGCGGCTGATTCGTTTCTGATGGTAGCATACTGGGTGGCATTTAATAAATCGAGTTTTTTGGCAGGTGCAGAAGTACCGTAGAAGCCGTTATAATTTACGCTTATTAAACCTGCTTTACCTTTTTTGGTTGTAATAATAATTACCCCATTAGCAGCCCGGGCACCATAAATAGCCTGCGAGGCTGCATCTTTTAAAACTTCGATAGATTCGATATCGGCCTGGTTCAGGTAACCTATGCCACCGTTATCTACAATTACCCCATCTACAACCCAAAGCGGATCATTATTACCCCCCGAAGCAAAAGAAGTATATCCCCTCACCCGAACGGTAGAAGAGGTACCTGGCTGTCCGTTACCACTGGCAATGGTTAAACCAGATGTTCTGCCTTGCAAAGCCTGCTCTACCCTGTTAATGGGCATGCTTTCTAAATCTTTGGCTTTAACGCTCGAAATAGAGCCGGTTACCACACTCTTCTTTTGTGTACCATAACCCACTACCACTACCTCGGTCAGGTCTTTTGAATCAGCTGTCAGCGTTACATTAATGCGGCCTCCTGCCGGAACAGTTACCGTTTGTGCCGTCATACCGATTAAATTGATGGTGAGCTTTGCGCCTACCGGAGCCTGAATGGTAAATACACCATTGGCATCAGTCGATGCTGCTCTTGTCGTTCCATCTAACTTAACTGTGGCACCAGGTAGCGGTGCGCCATTTTGCTCTGTTACCTTTCCTGTAACCGGAATGTCTTGCGCCATTAAGGCAAACGGGAAAGCCAGGAGACAGTAAATGAAGAATACGAATGTAAATCTTCCTCTCATAGAAATTAGTTTTTAGTTAATGATATTTGGTTAGTTCATGATACAGTCTTATTGGCTGCTGTTTCATAAATCAAATCTATAGACGCGATGAGCAATAGCACAATTTGCCACTACTACACGAACCATACACCAACCCTCAAAAAGGCTAAAAAACAAAAAAAATAGGCCTACATAAGCCCTACAAGAGAAGTATAAAAAACTGTTTTACAGGTATTTAAATTTTTTAACAAAAATAACAGCTTTTGTAACAAAAACGTACGTTTAAGACGTTTTCTGTCGTGCTATTTCGATCAGGAATTCGTACAAATTGGTTTCTGGCTTAAGCTGAAGTTTCTTTCTAAGGCGATAACGTCCCACTTCTATAGCCTTAATGGTCACATTCATCAGCTGGGCCATTTCTTTTGAAGAAAGATTCATCGACAGGTAAGCGCAGAATTTCAGATCGTTCTGGCTTAGGTCTGGATAAAGATCTTTTAGCCTGGCAAAGAACTCGGTATTTACATGGTTAAAATGCACACTCATATGATCCAGTTCCTGATCTTTCTTTTCTACATCTTTAATCAGCCTGATCAGGTGCCTGAAACTTGGCGAGCTTTCGTTAAGATCGTGGTTTTTAATTACCGCAGATATAACTTCTTTAATTTTTGCCAAGACTTTACCACGCTGAACCAGATGCATGGTCATGGTAGAAAGTTCTTTGTTTTTATAATTTACATCAGCTTCAAGCTTTTCGTTCTGCAGCCTTACAATTTCTTTTTCGTTCCGATCCAGTTCCAGCTGGTGCAGGTAACTCATGCGTTCCTGTTCTTTAATGTGCTTCTTTTTTTGCCACCTGATAATTAACCTCAGAGCCATTACAATCAAAACAAGGTAAACCATACGCATCCAAATGGTATTGTACCAGGCAGGCAAAACCACGAATGTATAACTCACTACTTCCGATTCGTTACTGATACCGGTACTGGCCTTTACATTAAAGGTATATTTCCCGGCAGGTAAATTGGTATAGTCTTTTTCACTTTTAGTATTCCATGCCGACCATTCGTTATCAAAACCAATAAGCTGGTAGCTGAATTTAATGTTTTTATCGTGCTCAAAAAGTGTAGAGGCATATTCGAAATGGATAGAATTTAAGCTGTACACATATTCAGGTATTTCATTCAGATCCTGGCGGGCCACAATGCTCCCTTTGTTTACAAAATAGCCTCCAAAAACCACACTGTCTTTATTACCCATTAATTTAACCGTGCCTAACACTACATCTGGCCGGGTTATATTCTGAATGTATTTCTGGTAATTGATATGGTAAGCACCTTTGTTGGCCCCTATAAATATGTTTTTGCTATCGGGCGTATATATCGATTCGAAACCACCAACCACTTTGCCGTTTAGCTCGGGCAGGTATAAAATACTGAAAGCATTTTTACCCTGGGGCCTGTGGAAATCGATTACCCCTACCTTTTTATTGGTAACAAACCAGATATTGCCATCGTTATCTTCTTTAAGGTACTGGATGGGAACACCATTGAGTGCAGCCCCCAACAATTTAAAACGGGTAAACTTTTTACTGGCCATACTATATTCAAAAATTCCGCTTATAGTGGCAATTACCACCCTGTTTTTAAGGCGAAACACGTAATTATAGAGCTTGGTAGGCAAGCCATCCCGATCAGAGCATAAGGTAGTACGCAGGATACTTTTATGATCGGGCTTTAGTTCTATCTTATATACACCATGGTAAGGATGCGAAGCCCATATCAGATCGGGATTATTGTTATCGGCCACAATAAAGCGCAGCGTTTCGTTAATTCCGGCAATTTTGCCACCGTTAGTAAAGCGGCTTCCATCGTAATTTATTTCTTGTAGTCCGGCGTAAGTACCCGCAATTACCTCTTTACTCGGGTAAACATTATCCATGCTTTGGTACATCCAGGTACCAATTGAGCTGTACAGCGGGTGGCAGCATCATCTTTCACGAGTAGGGTCCCGTCCTCGTGTGCCATTAGCAACTGGTTGTTAATTTCATCAAGCCCCCATACCTGCCCCTTGGTGTTCTTTACCTCTTCAAAACTGGCTGTCGAATAGCTTAAATCGGGCATAGCCGTATTAATTTTAGTGCGGTACAAACCATAAGAGGTACCAATGTAGATCGATCCGCCATATTTACGAAAAGCGTAACTGGTAATCTGCTTATTTCGATCGGGATAAATACTTTTAACAGCACTGTTTATGGCCACATAGGCAATTCCATCATCAAGGGCCAGCCACATGTTCTTATCCTTATCAAGCAGTATGCCCCTTACATTATTGTTTTGTAAGCCCTCTTTATAGTTGTATTTCTGTACCAGGTTACCCTGCTTGTTCATAATGTACACCCCGCCAGAGGTGGTGGCTACACCATATAAATCCGGACTGATTTGAGTGGTAAAATAAACCCTTTCGTTTAAAAAAACCTGATCCAAACTGGTTTTTAAAGGTTTTAGCTGGTGGTTAACGATGAGAAAGAAGCCTTTTTTTAACATCGAAACCAATAAGGTATCGCCACCATAAGGCAATACCGCTGTAATGCCCGAGCGGTTTAAAACGCTGTCTACGCAAAAAGGCTTCCATATTTCGTGGTCGTAAATCATCAGGCCCGAATCAGATGATTGTGAAAAAACTTTCCCCTTTGCCGCGCCCATAAACAGCCAGGTAGTATTGGTTTTATAACTTTTAATTACCCCGTCTTTATAATGCAGAATGGCATGTATCGACCTAAAAAACACTTCATCGCGCACAATTGAAACGCCCCATATATCGGCTAGTTTCCGCATGTTTTCAGGCAGCAGGTTTAGTAGCGATGTGTATTTTAAAACACCTTGCGCATTCGGGTAGAAATATCCAAACTCATCTTGCCCGCCCACGTAAATTCGGTTTTTAGAGTCGATCCCCACCGAACGTACCGAGGTAAGATTGGGCAACCTGAACAGGTTCCAATAGCGGCCGTTAAAAGTAAGCAGCCCCTCATTATTGCCAAAATAGAGGATACCATTTTTATCCTGCTCTACATCCCAGTTCTGAATACCGCCATTATACTGCTCGTTATTGTAATTTACCACTTGTGGAATCCCCAGTAGCACCTGGGCCTGGGCACAATAAACAGTCAGGAAGAATAATATAGCCAGTAGAAGTCTCTTCATGTAGGTTAGGGGGACGGTTAAAACGCAATAATAAATATATAATTTTAATTCCGGTTAGCCTAGCTTACAATTTCAGTGGCTTGTGCACGTTTCTAACGCATGCATAAATAGCTTAACGATTGCATCGTTTAATGCGACCAATATTTTTAACCACCTAAGACATTAAGAACACTCAAGTTTTCAGCTTTAGTCTTTGGTCTTTTAGCTTTTGTCTTCTTATGAAGCGCAAAACCTGTGGTTAATGGGCTGGGTTCAGTCCCGCTTTCCCTTCAAGTCCTCGCTTCGCTCCGGGCTTTCCGTTCAATCGGGGCTAGTTAACTTCATAACTACAAGAAATTTTAAAACAGTTTGGATATATCAATCTTTAAACTTTAGTCCCTCTATTCCAAGTCTTTCTAGATAGATTTCAGGCTTGCGCGCGTTTCTAACGCGTGCATCAAATAACCTAACGATTGCATCGTTACGCTACTCCAATGAATTTTAGTCTCGATATCCCGCAATAGATTTCGCCGCTACGGTAGAAATGACGAATTTCCGCTTTGGGATTTAACTTTAGTCTGCTGACCTCTGACACCGAACTTTAGACTAAAAATCTATTTCAACAAATGTGGTTCAACCGCTTTCCTCCATATGGCATAACCCGCAGCATTCATGTGCAGCATATCATCTACAAAAAGTTCTGGCCTAAGTTGTCCATCTTTGGTTAACATCAACGGATATATATTAACGAATTTCGTATTCGCTTCTCCGGCAAGGAACTTTTTAATTAACGCGTTAGATGCTATCGCTTTCTCCTTAAATTTATCCCTGCTCGGGCTTGGTTTAATCGAGATGTAAACAATAGGTACGGTTGGCAGCTTTGCTCTAATGGCCTGGAATAAGTGGATGGTCCGGTTTAAAACAGTATCAGGTGTAACCGTTTCGTTTGGCAAATCGTTCTCTCCCACATACAATACAATCTGTTTAGGTTGGTAAGGAAAAACAACATCGTTTAAATAATAGGTAATATCGTTAATTACAGCACCACCTATTCCACGGTTTAAAGCATTGTATTTCGCGAAAATCTGTGTACAGTTGTCCCATTTGCGGATAGATGAACTTCCTACAAACAACACCGGGTGAACAGGTGGCCTGTACATCTGATCGTACTTTTTAATGGTTTGCACATCATCCCAAAAATTAGGTTTCTTTTGGGCAAAAGTAGTTATGGTTAAGAGAGAGAGGCAAAGCAGAACAAACAATGATTTTTTCATATAAGAATGTTTAAAACGGACCCAATATAGCAATATACTACTGGCGGTGGGTAAATCAAACAAATTTATTACCGCTGGTTTACGTTGTGATTGACATGTAGGAATCTGTTATCCTGAGGGATAATTTATTTGTATAAAAATCAATATGATTAACAGATAAATTTTATCAGGTAGTATCCCTCGAGAGATCGTCATTCCCAACTTGATTGGGAATCTTAAAACGTTTGCATTAAGATTCCCGCATGCGCGAGAATGACGATTTTTCTATAGGAATCTGTCATCCTAAGCGTAGCCGAGGGATCTTTTACGTTAAATCCTCTTTTAAATGCTTCAAAGGCGTTTCGACAGGCTCAACGTGACAAACAATTAAATATACCCCCGAAACCAGCACCGAACTTTGTAGATAAACCTGATTGAAATGGAAAGCCCGCAATCCCGATTCTTCATCGGGAGAGGACTTGGAATGGAAAGCAGGACTACCATCTGCCAAGACCTACTACCCTTTCATTTTCAAAAAACCAACTCAAAGCAATCTATTGACAACTGATTAGATTCGCGAATCTGCTATCATTGGCGTTATTTATTAATCATTTATTAACTCTTGACTTGTGAATTATGCATTTCCACTTAGTAAGGCCCATGGCACTATATCTCCGTTCTACTTAAATCCGGCCTAACAAATTTTTCGGATTCCACTGGCCGAGCCTTAAAACTGGCTTTAAAAGAAAAATTTTCAGCCGGCATTTTTTGTTTCTTTTTGATGCCAAAAAGAAAGAGCCCTTCGGCGGCGGTGAGCCGAGGCAAGACTGTGCAGTGTGGCACCACTCAGATTGATTTTTATTAAACAAATTATTCTTTAGACTAACAAGCAATTAAATTCACCCCCTGAAACCAGCACTAAACCTGCTAAAATCCAACGATAAAACCGCAATGTGCGCCAGTTTCTGTTTGGTAGAATGGTCATCATGGTTTACATCCACCACCTCAACATCAGGCACATCATCATTTTCTAGCACATCTTCATTACTCAGGTTACTTACAATCTGCTTAACCAACAATGGATCGGCCTGCTCCGGTTTATGGTTAACAGAAAGGTATATAGAAGTAATAATTGCATTAATCTGGTAAATGGTAGACTGTACCCCATACAAACCATTAAAATCGATGTGTTTCCGCATCGGCTCCTGGCTGGCCGACTCAATGGCTTCGCTTAGTGCAGATAAACTCAGGTTGGCATTTTTTCTGGCCATGCGCGAAACATTTTCGCCCAGGTTTTCCTTTCTTTCTATCGCCACCTGCAAATAGTGCAAACTATCTTTTGTGGCTTTGCTTATTTTCTCTTTCAACTGGCGGCTATCCCAAATGGGGAAAAGATAAGTGGCAAAAATGGCAATCACACAGCCCAGCACCGTAAATATAATCCTGTCGTGTACAATATGATCGAAATGGCCCTGGTAACTGCCTAACGTTAAAATAACTGCAGGGGTGATAAACAATACACTTACCGTATAATTTAAACGGTTAAAGGCATAAAAACCCAACAGAAAAATCACTGAAAAAGAAAGCAGCACAGCCGGACTCTTTACAAAATAGATCATAATCAATCCGATTACAACGCCACCTAAACTTCCTTTTAAACGCTGTAAGTTTCGTTTCCAGGTAATCGAAAACTTCGGCCGCGCCACAATTACCAGGGTAAGAAAAAGCCAGTAGCTGTATTTGCTGGGTTCCAGCTGCCAGATGAGCAGGAAACCAAACAGGAAACAAATAGCCAACCGCAGCGAAAACCTGAAGATGGGTGATTTTAAGGTGAGGTGCTCCCTGATCGAAAAGCGATCGCCGGTAATAAATAAAGGATACGAAATCGATCCGCTCAGTTCTTGTAAGCGTTTCTCTGGCGTACGCTCGTTGCCCCTTATCATTTCGATAATACGCACAATATCGTTCATGTTCGAAACCACCTTCAGCACAATTCTCCGTTGGGTTTCGTTTAAATGCTCCATTTCCTGCAACAGCATTACGCGTTTCTGGTAATATTCGATATTGGTAGCCACCTCTCCTTTATAAGCCTTTGCCGAGCGAACGTGCCTGCCCAGTTGCTCCAGCTCTTTGGCCAGCAACTCAATTAAGGAGGCAATTAGTTTTAAACTCGGGCCTGTAGCCAAAGTTTTTCGAACTAAAGCATAATCATAATGTACCGCATTCAACTGCTCATATAAATCGATGAGTAACCTTGCCCGCTCCAATAACAACTGGCCTTTGGGGTTATCAGGATTCATGGCATATTTATCGGTAAGCAACAGGTTGCGGATCAGCTCGTGTTTCTGGTTTACCTTAATGTGCAGTTTTATGGCTTCCTTTTGTTGCAGATCGAGCGGAACATCCACATCATAATTCTTCGCTTTGGCATTCAAGAACATTGCGCTGCTCATCAAACACTCAAAAATGGCATGGTGCAACGAGCGATAAGGCCGCAGCAAAATCTGGATTAAACTGATTACATAATACCAAACCCCACCAAGCAAGATATAACTGCTAAAATAAAGCGGCCGCACCGGGTGAAGCCCCATTACGAAGGTACATACAATTAACGCCATGGTGCCGATTAGCGATAGTTTCTGCCCGTATACAGCAAACATCGAAAAGCTGAAAGCAGCGATGATTACCACAACCGCGGTGAGATAAACATGATCTAAAACCGACGAAACCACCAGTGTGGTAGCGAAAAAGACGATAATACTCCACAGTGCCGTTTTCAATTTATTCAGCCGGTTATCGGGTAAGTCGGTTAGGCTAATCAATAAAGCGCCAACCCCTATTCCTTTTGCAGCTTCAGGATTGCCCAGGTAAAAGAATAAAATAATGGGCAATACCACGGTAATGGTGGTGCGCAGGGCATCAGAAAAGTACTCGCCTAAAAAGAAATAGGTAATGGTAGAGCCGATGCTGTTTTTGCCCATATGTAATGTTAATGAATGCGGATATTGATAAACGCCGCAAAGATAACAGTTTTATAATGCATGCATAGCAAATAGCTTTACAAAAACCAGATACCGATTTGTTCTTTGGACTTTAGAGGAGTTGTGCGTTCATAACTTAATCTTCTGTGTTACTCCGTAGTGACGCTGCGCTGAACACTACGGAGAGGTTGATTACTGTCTATTGATAAAATAAATACTCATTTTACGGGAAACCAGAATATTACCTTACTAACCCTCCTTATCTTGTTCAAAATTTAAATAAAGAAATTATGGGAACAACAATTGGAAACATATTGATATCATATGATGTCAATAAATTGCACACACAAGTTAAAGCTAGTCTAGAACTTTTGGGTTATTATGACAACTTTACAAATACTGGTGAATCAAAGAAATATTTGCCAAATACAACATTATGGCACCCAAACAAATCATCTAACCAAGCAATTAGTGACTTAAAAACAGTTTGCAATAGTTTAGGGGTAATATTAGAAAAGGCAGTTGCCGTAAGAGCATCTGAATTTGTAGGAATCTAAACAAATTAAGCCAATTAGTAGTGTAGTATGGTTTTATTTAGTGTCCCTCCTACCCTATCGCAAGTTTTGGTGCTACAGGCCGGTGCAAAGGACTGACTTGTGCTTTAAAATAATCCTGGAAAGCACAAGTCAACCCGCCCCTGCTATCCCGCCCGCTAAGACTCGCGCTAGAATGGGAAAAGGGAACATGAAGATACCTAATAAAATATTTTTTGTCTATATTGCTGACAAAATATTGCTCTCGATAATGCAAAATCCCTTAATTATAACCGGAAAACCTCTTGAAAAACTTATTACACTCATTGGTGAGGGCATCGGTAGTTTATACGAACCAACAAAAATAAGACGCAAAGCAGATGCCGAAGCATATCGAATTGAAAAGATTGCAGAAGCTAAGGCAAAAGGTCTAATTATTTCATCTAAAGCTGAACTAACAATAGCAGAAAAGGCTCACAATAGGGTAGTGATTCAGGAGATAGATCGTCAAATAAATATCGAAGATATTGCACAAAAGACTGTAAAGTACCTTAAAGAATCGGATGTGCCTGAGGATATCGATCAAGATTGGAAAACCCGTTTTTTCAATAAGGCAAAAGATATTTCAAATGATGAAATGCAAGAGATATGGGCAAACATTCTCGCAAATGAAATAGATAAACCTGGAAAAACAAGTATTAGAACGCTAGAAGTTCTAAGTAATCTCTCTCAAAAAGAAGGTAAAATATTTGAAATGTTTTGCTCATTTTCTTTTGATCACGTTGGAATTTATCACCCTCCAGGAGGTGAAATTTACAAAAAATTCGGATTAAGATATTCTGATTTGCAAATCTTAAGATCGGCCCGTTTAATTCATTCAGCTGACAATCTCGTGTCTCTCCTACCCCTATATGAAGGTGTTAATGGCTGTTTTATTTCGCGTGGAGATAAGATGTATGTTCTTATTCCTGGCACTAATAAAGACTTAACTTTTGATGTTACACAACTAACTCAAGAAGGATTAGAATTAATGAACATCATTAAAACACCGAAAGATGATTCGTATTTTAATTCTTTTTTAGCTGATTGTAAAATAAGTCGGAAGATAGAATTCAGGGAAGCAACAGATGAGGATTTAAAATATTTAAACTTAGAATGATCTCCTACTGCCGCACGTCCTTTAGCTCCAAGCCCAAGTGAAGGCCTCACTTGTGATTTCGTTAAATTAATACATTAATCTCTTTTTAAAAAAATCATAACTAGTTAACTACTGTAAAGCACAAGTCATCCATACCACTGCCCCGCTAAGACTTGTGCAAGTAGCAGATAGACTGAAAAAACCTATTCCAACTTAGGTGCACGACTATATATTAATGACTAATTTTAATTAGTGACACACAATCTCTCGCAAAAAAATGAATACTTTAATAGAATTAGATAATATTTACTTAAAATCTTTCAATAAAATATTTGAAAAATTACAAGAGTCATATATCAATATTGAAAATAATTATCATTTTGACCTTAATAAAACTGAGGTAACTGAAGCTATTATTCAACGCTTGAAAGTATATTATTTAACGCAAGGAAAAATTAAAGATTTTTTAAATAAACGTTACTTAGCTGCTGCATCAGATTATTTCGTAGAAACAATACTCTTCTTTCTAAAACTCTATTTAAAAGAGCTTGGCAATAATTTAGAAGTACATTCAGAAAGACAAATTCGAAAAAATAAAAACTCTATTCGTCCTGATATTTCCATATGGAATGGAGATGAAGTTGTAGCTATTATAGAATGTAAGACACAGCTTGGTTGGAATCGTGATAACTGGGAACAACAATATTTGGATCGACACATTAAATTACAAACTGAATTCCCCAACGCTAAATCTTTATTGTTAGTAATGACCGGAGTTAATTGGGGAGGCTTTGGAAATCACATTGATTTGAGACAAAACTACTTCTGTTTGCTTAAAAACACTTGGCCAGTCGACTTTACTACTTCTGATCAAATTATGACACCTATTGAGGATATGTTTAAGCTTCTTAAGTAGAAAAAGTACAAAGATTAATAATGGAGGTGATTTTTCGGTAAACAAATTAAGTATGACGCAAGTGTATCAAACAGTATGAATAGATTAATTATAATTGGCAATGGATTCGACCTTGCCCACGGTCTAAAAACGAGCTATTGTGACTTCATTAATAATTACCTCACTAATGCCTTAAATATATTTGCAGAAAGTAGGTTTTACGATGATCCTTTGTTAGAGATCACTCATATTAATAAACATCGTTATTATACTAATATTTATCCAGTTCCAGTTACCATTGAAAGTGTTTATTATTCGCTTAGCCAGTTAGGTCCTTCTACCAATACACGCGTTAAGTATAAAAGTGCAATACTAGCTCATTCAATAAATAATACAAAATTCGGCAAGTGGGTAGATCTTGAAAATGAATATTTTGATCAGTTAAAATCATTAACTTCAAATGCTAAGCAAAACGGAGATTACAGCAGTATCTTAACATTAAATGATCAATTAAATTTCATAAAATTGAAGCTTCACGAATATCTATCGATGATTGAATTAGATCTGGAACATTTTGAGCCGTCCAAAGAAATCTTTGATCTTTTTCATGAACAGATAGATTCGGACGACATTGTATTAGAGTTATCAAGCACTGATATCAGCAAAACACTATTCTTGAATTTCAACTACACAAATACTGTAGAAAAATATAGAGGCAACCGTAATTACGGTGCTTCTGTTAGCAATAAAAGAGTGAAAATACCTGATGATATTAATTACATTCATGGCAGCCTAAATACCCCAGGCAATCCAATAATATTTGGATATGGAGATGAGTATGATGATGATTACTTATTATTTGAAAAACATAAGCAAAATCATCTATTTACGCATATAAAATCATTTTCTTATTTTAAAACTGTAAACTACCATTCTTTGATAAGATTTTTAGAAAATGACGATTACCAAGTATTCATAGTGGGTCACTCTTGCGGGCTATCTGACAGAACCATGTTAAAGGAAATTTTTGAACACAGCAAATGTAAATCTATAAAAATATTTTATTATAAACGTCAAGACGGGTCAACAGATTTTACTGAAAAGACTTATGATTTGGCAAGACATTTTACTAGCAAAGGTGAGATGAGAAAGAAAATTGTTTCAGAACCTAACTCGAAACCCTTTCCTCAATACACGAATCCTTCTGCAAAGAAATAACAGTAAAAAAACAGGAATCTGAATTAACATCTCCGCTAGCGCACATATGATGTATGTGAAATTTTGAGAATTGCTAAACACATGAATAAGTTCAAACAACTTTTTGAAAGTAAGAAAGATGAAGTGAATGGGCGTTTTTTTTTTAAAAAAAGACTGCTTCACGCCACCTCACAAACCTTGCCCTTTCGTTCGCAATGACGTACCGTTTCGCCTTATATACCAAAACTTCGCCTCCTAACTTCTCACTACCCTCATAAATATACCCATTAAGGGGTATTGTTTATTTCATATATGATTGGGAGATTTGGCAATAACAAACAAACAATTAAAGTATGAAAATAAACAAACTCCTACTAATGGCACCATTGCTTGTGCTATTGGCAACGGCATCTACTGTGATGGCGCAGGTAAAAAAATCGCCAGCCAAAGCGGCGGTTCCGGTTAAAACCAAATACGGCGCTTTAGCTATAGACCGATCTAATGGTTTTTATTATGGTTTTTCATTCGATCAGCCAAACTTGGCAGAAGCCGAGAAAAGAGCGGTTGACGAATGCAATAAACGTGGCGGATCTTGTAGCATTGTACTCACCTATTCGGGCACAGGTTGTGCAGCCTACCGCACCATAAATGGCAATGTAGGCACCGCATTTGGCTGGGGCATAGCAAAAACCAAAGAAGAGGCTGATGCAATAGCTACAAAAGAGTGTTTAAAAAGAAGCGGCGGCATACAACCTACCAACTTTGTTTGGAGCTGTAATGCAGCACAAGCGGCGCAGTTAAAAGAAATATACAATGCCTCACCTGAAATTACAGGTCCGGTAAAAATTGGCAACCAGGTGTGGACAAGTACCAATTTAAACGTGAGCACCTATAGAAACGGCGAGCAGATTTATTACGCGGCCAACCAAAAAGAATGGGAAAAAGTAAGCAGAGAAAAAATTCCGGCTTATTGTTATCTTAATTTCGATAGCAGTAATGAAAAGAAATACGGAAAGCTTTATAACTTTTATGCAGTTACCGATCGTCGTGGATTAGCACCAGCTGGTTGGCATGTACCTAGCAGCAATGAATTTTTAACACTTATTGCAGCTTTAGGTGGGGAAAAGGTAGCCGGTAAAAAAATGCGTGGAACTACCGGTTGGGACATAAAGGATTCGTACAAATTTGCGCATGGCAATGGCGATAACTCATCAGGTCTCAATTTACTGACCAATGGCAGTGCAGGTGGTGATGAATATGGCGGTGGCCAATCATTCAAATATGGCGTATGGTTAAGCTATTGGTGGTCGAGCACGACCAAATCAAGCGGCGACAGCTTTGCCTACTATCTTGATTTTAACAAATACAGCGAACCGCGTGTAACCGATTATAGTAAAACCACTGGCGCCGCGGTAAGGTTAGTGAAAGATTAATTTGCCCATATCAAATAATACTCATATTTCGGAACCTAAAGGTTAGAAATCACTTACTCAACCGGGAATAATCAAGATTTCCGGTTGATTTTGTTTAAGGGGAAATAGCTATCAAGATTTAGCCTCTCATTTTATCTGTTCTCGAGGTACAGCCCATGGTTAAATAGCCCTGATGGGAGTGCAACGGACAGCAGGACCGAAGCCTACCAAGGATCACTGCCCTTGCGCTCCAAAAACTTTTCCAAATTAATCCTCTTTTCCAAAATCCAAACTTTGGACTATTCCACAATACAGATTGCTTCACGCCACTTCACACCCCCTAGCCTTCAGTTCGCAATGACGTTCCGGCCTCCAAACTCCAAACGCTCAACTCCAAACTAATTAACTTCCCAGCTCTCCAACATATCGATAAGTGTTCAGCTGAACTCCTGTTGGCGTAGTTTTCGTGCTTACAAAAGCCAGCTCGCGTGCATCGGCAGTATCCGAAAAGAAACGTTTGCCCGTGCCCAGCAATACCGGGTATACCATTAGCACAAGCTCGTCAACCAGTCCCTGTTCCAATAACACAGCAACCACCGTCGAACTACCGTACACAATCAGGTCAGGCCCCTCTGTTAATTTGAGATCGCGAATACGCGTTACAATGTCTGTACCTAAATCTTCAACCGGGCCCCATTCGAGGCTCTCGGGCCTATGGGTAGCGACGTACTTTTTGCCATTATTTAAACTGTTTGCCATCGGATTATCGCCTGCTTTTGGCCAGTACTGGGTCCAGCTATCGTAGGTTTTGCGGCCCAACAGCAGATCGATGTGAGTACCCTGAGTTTCCAGTACTGCGGCTAAACCTTCTGCACTCCGGTAAGGTGTTGTCCATCCGCCATGTGCAAAATCCTCGCTGTTTTCGTGCTGCATCACACCATCAAGCGAGATGTGTTCCATTATTTTGATCTTTCTCATGTTATTTTCTATTGATTTGATGATGATAAAGTTACAACGGAAGAGCCACACGCATGAGGGGCAATCGTGACAATATAAAGGCGTTTTTATGACCATTTGCAATTTATTCGTAGGGTTTTCCTCAAGATTATGCGGGTTGAAACTAATCTCCGTTATGTTATAACAACACACTTTGCACTATTCTACATTATTCATATCTTCCCACCAGTTTAAGTAACCTGGATAATGCATCAGCTCTCAACCAACATGCCTGCGCAACTTCGGCAAATATGTATTGATCAAAAAATGATTAAGTCTAACCGCTTATACTTTGCACTAAGCATTAATGAAACAACCAAAAAAATATGAAATCAAAACCAGCGCTTTTTTCGATTATTTTATTGGCAACTGTTTTAATTAGTTTTAAAGACAAAAATGAAATTAAACAATGTTATATTTCATTTAAATCTGCTTCGGGTTTAGTGGCAGCCAATCCAGATCGTCTTCCTGAAGGCACAGAGAAATATAGAACGGTATCAACTGCAAATGGAGGCGTGAACGTAACCCGAACAGACGGTTATCGGATTTTATACAACAACGATAAGAAAGCCCCATTCGTAAACTTAAAAGTTGAGCTTTCTGAAGAAAAGAGTTATAACCTCGATAAAAAGAAGCTGCTCGAAAATTTAATTTTTTTAGCCTCGCACACAACGGGTATGGAAAGTAAGAACCTAATAGAACTTAAATTTAATGGTTATACAGTTTACGGAATTAACAGGGCAACAATTGAAACAGGCAATATACTAGGAACATTTATCTTGTTCCCCGGAAATAACACCACTATTTATTTCTACTTCAACAATATGGAACTCGAATATAGAAACTTTACTTCCCTTAGTGATTATAAAAAACAACGCGACAGGTTTATCAATGAGTATACTAAATATTTAAATACCTGCAAGGGTAAATAGGTACAACTGACTGCATAAAACTCGATACAGATTAAAATTAACGCTCAATGAATCCATTTTCTATTACATTAGTAGCGCTGTGGGCCTATCCTATTTTAAGCTTAATCTTTTTTGCATTAACTAAAAATAAGCCCAAAACAAGGCAATGGGTGGTTAAAATTTCAATTATATTAACCGTTTTAACCACTTTAGCTTTAGTATTTAAGCTTTCAACTATATCGATAATGGTAAACTGGTTATTGGTTTCGGGTTTTTACCTATACCTATCGCTTATATTGTGGTGGTCGCAATTTCAGCCGAATAAATTCTTAAAAATTATCGGCACTTTGCTTATGATAAGCACTTTTGGAATAGGTTATCTTTCGGGCACACTTGGCATTTTGGGCGTAGGATTTATTGTTGCAGATTTCGAAGCGGATGCAGAAAAAAAATTGAGCGATGATATAATTTATAGGGAACGTTCTATTGGTAATGCCATTTCCGATTACAGGGGCACACGTGTAGAAATTTATAAAACTGTTGCATGGTTACCTGTTTTCGAATACCGGATAACCCAAAAGGAATATTACAACGTAATTACCTATCCAAATGAGATAAAAGTTAATTACGAACCTAATAAACACATCATTCATCTATCTGCCCATATCTTTTCGCTAAAGAATGGAGGTAGAGAAAAATGGAGCGATAGCATAAAACTTAAATAACAAATAATAATAATATGAGTTGGGATATTGTAATATTCAGTTCGAAACAAAAAATAAGGGCTGTTGAAGAAGTAGACGAAGAGTTACTTGTAGCAATAGATTTTAACATTATTCTAGAAAAGCATTTTATCAATATTATCGCTAACAAAAATAATAGGGAAATAAAAGGTGAAGGATACATTATAGATTATTTTTTTGATAGCGAACCTGTAAGCAATAAGGTATTCAGCCTTTATGGCGAGGAAGCACTTTTTGTGCTAATAAACGTTGCAAAATTATACGATTGGCAAATATTTGATACGGGAAATGGAGAGATGCTAGACCTTGAACATCCTGAAAAAAACGGTTACAGTAATTTCCAAAGTTATTTACAACACGTTTTAAAAAATACAGGTAATTAATATGAGCAAAGTCAGAAGAAACCAACGACAACAACAGCGCAGTAAAGTTACCTTCTCTAAATTAACCTTCCATAAACTCAACTGGTTAGAATACCTGACCATTGGTTTAAGTGTATGGTTCTTATTTTTCCCAAAACCTTACGAGATCCTTTTTACAGTATTGCTCTGCATGCCAATTATTGGCCTTATATTAAATGGTTTAACAGGCAGGCCAAGTATTGCCAGTTTGGTAGAAATTTGGAAAGACAAGGATGGGAATGATAAATACGATGTAGCCGATTTTATCGACATTGCCGCCTGGGTTATCCTGTTCCGTGTAATTATCGATTATAAATTTGAAAGCTTTTATAGTTTGATCATCCCCGGTACCGTAGCCTTTGCAATCATGCTGATCATTCTTTTTGCTACACATAATCATATCATCAATACCGATAAAAGCAAAAACTGGATTTACCTATCGCTTATTGTTAATGTTTTTCTTTATAGTTATGCAGGCGCTTATGGGGCAAACTGTGTTTACGACAATTCGGAACCGACTGTTTATCAAGCTGAGGTTGTAAATAAAAGGATTAGCAGGGGTAGAAGAGGGTCGAAATCTTATATTCTAAAAGTTACGCCCTGGGGCCATCATTACGATCAGGAAGAAATTTCTGTTACAAGCGATCAGTACAACGGAATCCAGACCGGTCAAACCGTAAATATCGATCTAAAAGAAGGTTTATTTAATATCCCATGGTTTTATGTAGAGTAAGCTGTAACGGCCATGCTTCCATACCATCTAACAAACAAAAAAGCGTTATATTAATCCGTTTAAAAATTGACCTCCTATCCTGAAGAAATAAAATTTATATCCAGTTGGCGAAAGTATCAGCAACGGGTTCTCGATCAATTAGATGATTACATTGCCAATCGGCACCTACATATTATTGCGCCACCGGGTTCGGGTAAAACGGTTTTGGGGCTCGAAGTAGCTATCCGCTTAAACAAACCAACATTGATCCTCGCCCCTACCATTGCCATACGAAACCAATGGATACAACGTTTCTGTGATCTTTTTCTTCAGGTTGAAACCGTGCCAGACTGGATTTCGAAAGATATCAGGAACCCCAAATTTATGACTGTGGTTACTTTCCAGGGTCTCCATGCGGCCTGTAACAATTTACCTGTGCAGGAAGAAGAAATTGATGAAGAAGAAGAGGAAGAAACGATAAAATCATCTAATCCTAATCTTGATAATATAGTAAAGAGATTAAAATTGCAGAACATTAACACGATCGTAGTGGATGAAGCCCATCACTTAAAAAATGAGTGGTGGCAAACCTTAACCAAAGTAAAAGAAAAACTCGATCCAATTATTGTTGGCTTAACCGCCACGCCACCGTACGATGTTACACCAACTGAATGGTTACGCTATATCGAATTTAATGGTCCGGTTGATGCCGAAATATCAGTACCCGAATTGGTGATTGAGGGCGACTTATGCCCACATCAGGACTATGTCCATTTTACCTTTCCAACCGCGGCAGAAAATGAAAACATCATCAAATTCAGGGCAGATATCGAATTGCTGTTTCATGAAATTAAGCATGATGAAACGCTTATAAAAGCCATCGAAGATCATCCCATCTGGGTACATCCAACCGAACATCTCGAATGGATCTATACTAATCTTTCTTGCTATTCGGCCTGTTTAATTTTTCTTCATGCCAATGGCAGGGAAATCCATCAGCTCCATATCAAAGTGGTGGGCGATCAAAAATTAGAAATCCCACCATTGGATTACAATTGGCTGGAAACACTTTTAGATTTCTATTTATTTCAGGAAAAGGAACGTTTCAAGGCATTCGACGAACATCGGAAGCAACTGGAATCAAAGTTGAGGCGATGTGGTGCTATGGAGAAAAGACAGATCAATTTCTCTAACAATAAACGGATTACAAGCTTTTTAACTTCAAGCATAAGCAAACTCAGTGGAATTAGCAGCATTGTAGATTTCGAGTTTAAGCACTTAGGCCATCATTTAAGAATGGTCATCCTATCTGATTATATCCGCAAAGAATTCTATATCAACTCAACAGAGAATCAGCTCGAATTAACCAAAATGGGTGTAATTCCTATTTTCGAAAAACTAAGACGCGAAAACACAACCAATAAAAAATAGGTGTGCTTACCGGTTCGATGGTAATTATACCAAGAACCGCATGTAAAGCATTCGAAGCAAAAGCAGTTAAACTGGGTATTACAAAAATCAGCTTATCTCCTGTTCCTTTCGATCATGATTATATCATTATTGAGCAAACAGAACAGATTAAAAATGCCTTGATCCACCTCGTAACCGAAATTTTTGAGGGAGGAGAAATTGAAGTATTGATCGGAACAAAATCTTTACTCGGTGAAGGATGGGATGCCCCAGCCATCAATTCATTAATATTAGCGAGCTTTGTTGGCTCTTTTGTTTCTTCCAATCAGATGCGCGGCAGAGCCATCAGAACACAAAATGGAAATATGGGTAAGACCGGAAATATCTGGCATCTGGTTACAATCGATCCCACAGCCAAAACAGGAGGAGATGACTTCGCTCTCTTAAAAAGGCGCTTTAAAAGTTTCGTTGGCGTTTCCTTTAAACAGGAACCGGGTATTGAAAACGGGGTGAACAGATTAAATTTATCCGAAAACATTAGCCAGGTAGCAGAAGCAGAGAAAAAGAATATAGAAATGTTTGCCTATGCTGCCGATAGAGAAAATTTAAAACAACGTTGGAAGACTGCGCTCGAAGTGGGCTTAAATCTTGTTGAAGAAATTAAAATCCCATTTCGGGAAGAACAAGAATACCAAGAAGTTAAAGCCATGTACCTGAATAAAACAATTGCCAACCTTTTGGCTACTTTGGGCTCGGGTTTGGCTGGGTTTGGGCTGCAAAGCCTGGAAATCCTTCTTAGAGGAGGTAGGTATTTCAAATCGTCACATGATTTGTACACTCTGCTAGGCATTATTGGTACTATAGGGATGCTCATATTCGGTCGGCTAACCTACAAAACCCTAACACTTTATATTAAGTACCGCGACATTTCAAAAGATATTTATCAAATTGGACAAGCACTTTTGAGTGCATTAATTAAGGCAGGAGTAATCCAAACCGATACTTCACAAATTTATGTGCAAAGTGAGATAGACCAATATGGTGCCATTTTCTGCCATCTAGCAGGCGGAACCACTTTCGAAAAATCGACTTTTATTAATGCACTACAAGAAGTAATTGCACCTATTGATAATCCACGTTACGTAATTATCAGAAAAAACAAATTTATGCTGTTTGTAAAGCAGAAAGATTATCATGCTGTACCAGAGGTTATTGGAAGAAATAAAAACCTGGCCGAACACTTTAAATATCAATGGGAACTATGTGTAGGTGCTTGCGATTTAATATTTACCCGTAGCATCGAAGGCAGAAAATTGATCTTACAATCAAGAATAAAATCATTGGCAGCACAGTTTCAAAGTAAAGTAGAGCATGTAAATAAATGGAGATAGATCACGAAAAACCAATGTCCAAAATTGAAGCAATTTTAAACCCTATATTTTTGTTAAATCTTGTTTCGATTGAAACAATTCAATATTATTCTACAATCGACACATCCATTGAAGATGAAGGGATAGAGAGTAAGGTTGAATTAAAAGTAATGTTATTAAAACCAACAGAAAAAGAACATGAAGTAAACGAGCATTTTTACGAATTAATTTTAACGCATGTAACTAACTATCAGATCGATTTCATGAACGAAGATAATAGGACATTTGAATTTGATACGGATGAGGTACAATTAGAAAGGGATAGCAAATCCGAAGACATGTATATTCTAAGTTTTATAAATGCATCAGTAGATATACATATAAAGTTTAGGGGGTTAGCAATAAAACTTTTGACTTGTAATGAATAGAAATAATATCATGAACGACCCGCAAATAAAAAATTTCATAGAAAACTACAATGTATCTGATACCTTCATCAAATCTTTCAGCTCATTATTGGATCAAAATACGTGTGCAGATTTAGACATTAGTAACAAGAATATTTCTATAGAAATCGAAAAACTTGATTTTGAACTGCTTGATGGAGATGCGATTGCTTTCAAAAGCCAAATCGATCAGGATGGAAATAAAATAGGTTATTACAGATTGGTTTTTGCCTTGAATGGGGCATTAATAGATGATTTTTTTGTGATTTACTAATATAACAAAGACAACATCACAACTTTTGTTCTGCTCTCCAACTTTGCGTCCTCTGCGACTTTCTCTTTGTGTACTTTGCGGTTAAAAAGCCATGGAAGCGCACTGAAACAACTAAAACTAACATTAGCTTCGCTGAACACTACAGGGTTCCCACCTGCTCAGAAATAACCATCGCCTTTAACCTCTGCGCCCATCACCCTAAATCTGCGGGAGAAAAACCAAGAACATCTTAATCATTTCCCGCAGATCACACAGATATCCGCAGATATTTCTTTATAAATTGTCAGGATGAGCGTAGTAGAAAACCATCCAGCTTTGCACGCTCTGCGTCTTCTCTCTGTGATCTTTGCGGTTAAAACACGATTATTCCGTTAATTTCTGCTTAATCCCTTCCGTAAGTTTTTTCACTTTCATATAACCTGCCAAAGAACTGTTCCGTTTATCAAAGTCGATCACTAACCAGCCTTTTTTGGCCTTAAGGTTAAACTTATCGCTGCCATTTAAGTTCACAAATAGATCAATATTCTGATCCAGTGGTAGTTCATTGCTTAAAGCACTGTCCAGGTATTTTTCCAGCTTGCCTGTTTTATCTTCGGCGTACTTTGCTTCAAATTTGAAGTCGCTATTGGTATCTGTAGCACTTATTGATAAATAACCGCCACTATTATGGCATCCATAACCTAAAGTGGTAAATAAAATCGCGATACTGTATACTATATTTTTCATTGTTTTTTGGTTAATTGTTTGAAATGGTTAACTATTTAAACTGGTTATAATTGGGGATTTACCACCCAGACCTCGGACTTCTGACTCTAGACTGAGGACTAAAAAACTAGCCCCCTGCTCTACCTTTAATATCATCGGTAGCTGTATTCCTGGAACGGGCCGATTTCACATTCTGGTTTCCGAAATTGTAGCTGATGCTGAAATTTGCCCTTCGGCTGGTGTAACGGTTCACTACGTTCATATTAATGTTCTGATAAACCAGTTTCCCTTCCCAATGGTTGGTGAGTAAAATATCATCCATGTTTAAACGCAATTTAAGCTTTTTATCCATTAAAGTTTTCTGGATTCCGGCATTTAAAGCACCTTGATAAATGGTGGTTTGTTCTACTCCTGAAACCCTTGGTGAGTTTAGCCATGCACTAATTTCGATACTAAAATTTTGAGGCAGGGTAAAAGAATTAGAAGTAAAAATATTTACCGCAGCTTTACCTGCATTATAAGCAGCTCCTTCGATGTTACCGTCATTAAATTTGCTGTAATAAACGCTTACATTGTTCTGCAGGTTCCACCACTTCGCGATCTTTACCGGAAAATACAAGTCGGCAGAATAGTTCTGGAAACGACCCAGGTTCTGGCGGATTACACTGATCACCCGGGTAGCATCATCCTGCTTACTAATTTGTGTAATCATATCACGGGTATTCGAATAGCTCAACGACAAAGAAGCTTGTTTATAACTGTAACTGATCTGATAATTATCAGTAAACTGAGGCTTCAGATAAGGATTTCCCTGATCAACCGCCAAAGGATCCATATAAAATACAAATGGATTAAGCTGTTGATAATTCGGACGGTCTACCCTTCTGCCATAAGAGTAACGGATGTTATGGTTTTCACTGATCTTTTGGTTTACAAAAACAGTTGGGAATACCGAAAGGTAATTACGGTCTACTTCTTTCTGGTCAGTTACAGAAGTGCCATTAGAGTGTGTATGTTCTGCCCTTAAGCCCAGCTGAATCTGCCACACCTTCCATTCTTTAGAGAAACTACCATAAATGGCGTTAATATTTTCTTTGTACACAAAATTGTTCGATTTACCCAGATCATTTTGCCACACCCCACCAATCAACTGCTCAGAAATAAAATCGTTCTTCGTAACTACGTAGCTGCTTTTTAAACCGGTTTCAATCTTCATTGTTTTAGAAATTGGCAAAGTGAAATCCGTTCTGGCGGCATACACGTTAATCTCGGCATCCGTATTATTTCTTAAACTGGTTTTGTTGGTCGAACTGCCACCTGCATTTAAATAATTGGCTAAAAAATTTTCATCTTTTTTATTGCTGAAACCCGAATAATCTACATCGAAAGTAAGGCCCTTGCCTTTTTTATCGAAATCGTGTTTAATGTTAAAGTTTGCCGTTAAATTACCTACAGGAGAGCTCGAATTGGCATCCTGCAAAATATAACTCAGATTAGAAGCACCATTTTGCACCGCATTGATATTGGTATTGCTAAAGTTCGTCAGCCTGGTATTTACCGTATTGGCATCTAACATTACCCCAAAAACGGTTTTCTCAGAAGCATAATAATCTGCGCCTAATTTTCCCTGAAAACCGACCCCTTTATTTTTGCGGTCGAAATTTTGCGTAAGTGTACTGGCCAAACCTTCAGATAAGGTGGTACGGGTTAAAAAGGTATTGTTAAACTGGGCCTTGCGTGCCACAGCACCATTACCGAAAATATTCCATTTCCCCTGTCTGTGGTTTAAGTTCAGGTTTACACCAGCGCGGAATAAATCGCTGGGCGAATCGGGCATAATACCCTGCCCGGTGTTTAATGAAACTGTACCATTAGTACCATAAGCCTTATTACGTTTTAGTTTGATGTTGATGATCCCGGCATTTCCGGCAGCATCGTACTTGGCAGATGGATTGGTAATGAGTTCGATAGTAGCAATCTGATCGCTGCTCATATTACTCAACAAAGTGGTAACATCAGCACCAGAGAGGAAATTCGATTTTCCATCAATCATTACCATTACACCGCTTTTGTTATTCAGTTTAATCTTATCGTTTTGGCGGTCGATCTGCACGCCTGGGGCTTTCTCCAATACTTCTAAAGCTGTTCCTCCAGTTGCTATAATGCTATTTTCTACATTCAGTACCGTCTTATCAATCTGATGTTCAATAAAAGGTTTTTTGCCCTGAATGCTCACTTCTTGTAATTGTTTGCTTAAACTTTCGATGGTGATGGTCGGCAATTTTAAATCACCATTGACTGAAAGGTGATCCGTCTTTTTACTTTTAAAACCAACAATCGAGATCGACAGTATATACTCGCCACTTTTTAACTGGTCGATTGTAAAAGTACCTTCGATATTGGTGGATACACTTTTAACCACCGTGGTATCAGGATAATTTAAAACCCGAACAATGGCAAACGATACCGGAACAGTTTTTTCATCGACGATTTTCCCCGTCAATGTATTTAATTTTTGGGCAAAAGAAGCCCCACATGCTATTAAGCATGCAACTAGCGTAAGTAATGTTTTCATGGTTTCTTCTTTTTAGGTGTTCTATTTTTAATACTGAGACAAATCTGTTATCGCAAGGCACAGTCTTCCCGGAACTTCTTCCTCCAAGCTCAGCCCCTGGACTCTAAGCTGATGGCTTTAGGCTAAGGACTAAAAAACTACCCCCCAGCTCTTCCCTTCACATCATCAGCCGCTGTTTTCCTATCCTGGTTTGATTTTAAATTCTGGTTACCAAAACTATAACTGATGCTGAATGTCGCTCTTCTGCTGATATAATTGTTCTGCACCCTTAAATTCACATTCTGATAGTCGAGCGTTCCTTTCCAGTAGTTGCTTTGGAAGATATCATCAACATTTAATCTAAGTTTTAAAGCTTTGTTTAAGAAACTTTTTTGTACGCCCATATTTAAGGCCTTTTGGTAAATTATGGTGCGTTCTATCCCGCGCACACGCGGCGAATTTAGCCAGAAATTGGTTTCTAAAGTCCAGTTATCGGGTAAAGTTATAGAACTGTTAATGTTAAAATTGTACATTACTTTACTCAATGTAAAAGGGGCTCCTTCCAGGTTATCGTCTTTAAATTTATTATAAAAAAGATTAAAATTGTTTTGAAGGCTCCACCATTTAGCAATGGTAAGCGGAAAATATAAGCCTGCTGTATAATATTGTCCGCTGCCTATATTGCCCTGTCCAACCGTAACAATCCTGGTGCTATCGTTTTGTGCAGTTTTACTGTCTAAAATAAGATCTTTAGTTTTTGAATAACTTAAAGAAAATGACAATCCACTTTTATAATTATAGCTCACTTCGAAATTATTGGTAAACTGAGGCTTTAAATAAGGGTTTCCTTGCGCAATGGTATAAGGATCCATATAAAAATTAAATGGATTTAATTGCTGGTAATTTGGCCGATCTATCCTCCTGCCGTAGGAATAACGTAAATTACTGCTCTCCGAAATTTTCTGACTAACAAAAACAGTTGGAAATAACGATAAATAATGCTGTTTTACCGATGTATTATTGGTTACCGATGTTCCTGTAGATTGGGTATACTCTGCCCGTAAACCTGCCTGAACTTGCCACTTATCCCAATCTTTTGATAAATTGGCATAAGCTGCATTTACGTTTTCTTTATAAATAAAGTTATTGCTTTGCCCTACAACATTTTGCCATTCATTATTGACCAATGCCGAGGATAAAAAATCGTTATTGGTTTTAACATAAGCACTTTTCAAACCGGTTTCTATCTTTGCAGTTTTCGAAATCGGCCAGGTAAAATCAGTTTTTGCAGCATAAATATCAATAACTGTTTTACTATTATTTTTAATCACTGTATTATTATAAACAGCACCTTTATCATCGTAAAAATTGGTGTTAAAATTTTCCAGTCCCGAATAATCAAAGCCAGAGTAATCGGCATCAAAGTTTAAACTTGCGCCTTCTTTTTTAAAATCATGTCTGATATTAAAATTTGCACTATAATTTTTGTTTGGGGTATTCGCATCCGAATATTGGATTAACGAATTATTGCCGGCAACCGCACCCTTAATTTCGTTTATAAACGTTTGAGAGAAATTATCCAACTTACGTGTATTCGTACTGCCATCAAGCATAATACCAATGGTTGTTTTTTCACCTGCGTAATAATCGGCCCCGAGTTTTGCGGCTAACCGCGATCCTGTATATATTTTCCGAAAATTCTGGTTAAAGTTACTCTGTAAACCATTGGCATTGGTGCTCCGTTCTAAAAATAAATTTGAAAAATTATTGTTTTTTGAAGCGTTGGCATTGGTGAAAAAATTCCACTTTTCTACACGGTGATTTAGGTTGAAGTTAAGCTCCGATCCGTAAATATTGGTGGGTAAGTTAGCCCTTATTGCATTACGATAGGTTGATGAAACACTTCCGTTAGTACCAAATGCCTTATTCTTTTTTAGTTTGATATTGATGATACCAGCATTGCCAGCAGCATCATATTTAGCCGATGGGTTAGTGATAATTTCAATGGTAGCAATCTGGCTGCTGCTTAAGCCATTTAGATAAACCGTTAAATCGGCACTCGATAAAAAGTTGTTCTTTCCATCAATCATTACCATTACACCCGATTTATTGTTCAATAAAATCTGGTCATTTTGCCTGTCTAACTGTACACCAGGCGCCTTCTCTAAAATTTCGAGCGCCGTACCGCCTGTTGCAATAATGCTGTTCTCTACATTAAGTACCATTTTATCAATCTGATGTTCAATAAAAGGTTTTTTGCCCTGAACGCTCACTTCTTTTAATTGTTTGCTTAAACTTTCGATCGTAATGGCCGGTAATTTCAAATCTTCGCTAAGCGCAAAGTGATTAGTCTTTTTACTTTTAAAACCCACTATTGAGATCGATAACACATATTCACCACTTTTCAACTGATCGATTGCAAACTCCCCTTCAATATTGGTCGATACACTTTTAATCACTGTGGTATCAGGATAATTTAAAACCCGAACAATGGCAAACGACACCGGAACAGTCTTTTCATCAATAATTTTCCCTGTAAGTTTATTTAATTTTTGGGCAAAAGAAGCCCCACACACCATTAGGCATGCAATTAGCGTAAATAATGTTTTCATGGCTTCTTCTTTTTTAGGCGTTATTTTTTACGGAGATAAAATCAGTGATTGTCAGCTTTTTCACAGCAACGTGATCGTCTTTCCCGCGCAGGCAGGAACCACGTAGTGTTCAGCGAAGCTAATCTTAATGCCAATTTGCATGGGAATGATTAGGCTTCGCCGGCCAGGATTATTGCTCAGGCTCAATACCCAACTCTTTTCTAACTTCCTTAATCCGGTTTGAAACAGAATCCTGATAAAGGGTATCATTAGGTTTATCTTTGTGCAAATGGTCTAAATCACGTAACTCTTGCTCTAACTGTTCCTTTTTTAGGGCCTCTTCTTTCAATTTTGCAACACATTTCAAACCATCATCTGTCATCACCCATATACTAGAATCGTTATGGTCATTTTCGCTGTCGTTACATTCCCAGGTCCAGTAATTATTAACGTAACGGTAAGCATCCTGCTTTAAAATTAATTTTGTACCCACCGGAATTTCAAGATTTAGCCTTACTTCCTGGTTTCGCCAGATGGCTCCCTTTCTCAATTGAAACCTCGGACTAAAAATCAGTTCCGAATCTTTCATTACATAATTGTAGCTAATGTTCTGTGCATTTTGCAAGGCACTTTGAAAGGTTTTGCCCTGCGATTCATATTTCTGTGTTAAACGGGTAACACCAGTTTCGCTTTTATTAATATCAATACGGATACGGTTCGGCGAAACAAACGGTCCGTCTTCAAAATCATCAACTACAATCTGGTGGCGGTTGTTCGCATCAATGTGGTAAGCCACGCTATCCTCTTTACTGAAATATTTACTTTTATCGATATTGATGGTGTACACAGGATAAGCTTTCAGGTCGGTTGTTTGTGTTAACTCCGCATGTTGCTTAAATTCTGATAAAATCTTTGCAACCTGATAGCCTGTTACTGCTACACCTACCAACCAGATAATTAACAGGGCGAAAGAAAGTGTTTTATTAGTAGTCTGTTTGTTAAAGGCAATCCTGATCGAGAATAACACCAAAGCCAAAACCGGAACAAAACATACAATAAATGCACCAAACAAAATGATCCCTCTATTGCCTTCATTAACAATGGAGAATGGGAAATATTCATAAATACTTGCATCCCAAAATCCTTGAAATATAGCTGTGCCAGTAATTAGTGCCAGTAAAAAGAGTACGCCAAATACAACGATAACACCTGCAATTACTTTAAAAATTACTTTTCCGGTGCCCGATATAAAGCGGCCGAGCCATTCGAAAAACTCACCGATAAAATTACCTAGTCGGGCAAATATCGGTTGCGCATGTTTATTTACTTCCCCCAAACGCTCCTTAACTGCCAGCAATTCTTCATCCAGGTTCTTTTGAAAACCCTGAAGGTTGGCCGGCTCGCCTTTCATTTCCATACGCTCAATACGCGATTTGGCCTTCGGCATGATGATCCAAAGTAAGGCATACACTAAAATACCCGATCCACCTAAGAAAAAAGTAAGCACCGTTGCCACCCTGATCCATTTTGGATCGGCGTTTACATAATGTGCTATACCTGCACAAACGCCTGCTACTACGCGGTCGTCCATATCGCGGTATAATTTTTTCTCGGCATACTGGTGCTGATAAGTATTATTGATTACAGGCTCTTCTTCACCTTCTTCTACTGTATCAAAATCCTTTACCTTTCCCATTTGCGCAATAACAGAATTTACGTTGGCCGAATCTACCACTTGTTTTTTCTGCTCTTCCAATTGCTCGGTTAATAGTTCGGCAATCCGGTTTTCAATATCCGTTACAATTTCAAGGTCGTCTGCATGGTTGGCAAAATATTGCTTTACTTCGTTTAGGTAAGCCTTTAAGAGCTCGTAAGCACTTTCTTCAATGTGAATAATCGTGTTTCCTATATTGATGATGATGGTCTTTTCCATTTCCTTTTTACTAATGATTATGAATTGGCTCCTTTTTGTGAAATACCTACAGCATAAGCCAGCTCCTGCCAGGTTTGATCTAGTTGAGATAAAATGCCCCGACCATCTTCGGTTAAGGTATAATATTTACGCGGCGGGCCTGAGGTAGATTCTACCCAGTTGTAGCTTAACAAACCGTTGTTTTTAAGCCTTGTTAATAATGGATATAGTGTGCCCTCAACCACCAATAGCTTTGCCGTCCTTAATTCGGCAATAATATCCGAAGCATATATTTCGCCCCGCGAGATGATTGATAAAACACAGTATTCCAGAATTCCCTTCCGCATTTGTGTTTGCGTATTTTCTGCTATCATATAACAAAGATATATGTTTTATATACTACCATGCAATACATAGTACTAAAATAAATCAAAGTAAATTTGTAAATCAATGATTATCAATGAGATAATTTTAAATAAAATTTTGTGTTTAGGAAATAATTCCTTAAAAGCTGAAAATTTTTAATGTTTTTTTTAGAAAAGCAAGGCTTTGTAATGCTTCGGTTCCTACAGTCCTGCTATCACCTATAGTCCCGATTTAGATACCTTTTAAATATAAAATATTCAATAAAATCGGGAGCTATTTGGTTCTATCAGGTTTAAGATGGAGCGGGTTGGTGTTACTATTTGTGGTTTTGGAACAGTCCCCTGTAAATAAACCCCACAGAGCGGGACTGCTGTACCCATGAAAAGCAGCACGTGGTTTTCCTAAAAAGAAGAAATTCATCTAACCGTTTAGATTTTTGAAATCGGCCCGTACACACGATACCTAAACTTTATATTATCCTCTATAATATATAAATACTATAGATTTAATATATTTTAATAATTTTGCAGCGTCTTAACTTATTTTCATGAAAAAATCTATTGCCAGCATTGTTGCTGAGGCAAACGAAAGCGGCGAAGGAACGCTCAAAAGAACTTTAGGCCCTATCAATCTTATTTTAATTGGCGTAGGCCTAACGCTTGGTGCAGGTTTATTTTCGATTACAGGCTTGGCAGCGGCCAATCACTCTGGGCCAGCAGTTACATTATCTTTTGTAATCGCGGCATTGGGCTGTGGTTTTGCGGCCCTATGTTACGCTGAATTTGCATCCATGATTCCGGTTGCGGGCAGTGCCTATACCTATTCTTATGCAACCATGGGCGAACTTTTCGCCTGGATTATAGGCTGGGATTTAGTATTGGAATATTCTGTAGGCTGTGCTACTGTCGCCATTAGCTGGTCACAGTATTTAACCAAGTTTTTAGCCAGCTTGCATATTTATCTCCCTCCGCAATTAACCTTATCCCCTTTCGAAACTGCTAAACTTGCCGATGGCTCAACCGTTAATGGTATTATTAACATCCCCGCAGCATTGGTGGTGGTATTAATGACCGCCATATTGATCCGTGGTACCAAAGGATCAGCCATTGTAAATGGAATTATTGTATTTCTTAAAGTTGGTGTGGTATTGGTTTTTATTGCGCTGGGCTGGCAATATATCGATCCGGCAAACTACCATCCATACATCCCCGAAAATACCGGAACGTTTGGTCAGTTTGGATGGAGTGGTGTTCTACGTGGTGCGGGTTTAGTGTTTTTTGTATTTATAGGCTTCGATGCCGTAGCGGCTTCGGCACAGGAAACAAAGAATCCAGCGAGAGATTTACCAATCGGTATTATTGGATCGTTGGTGGTTTGTACGGTTTTATTTGGGCTGTTTGGGCATGTAATGACGGGCCTTGCCAATTATAAAGAATTTGCCAACAGCGGTGCCCCGGTAGCCATTGCCATCGAAAAAACACCTTACGCCTGGTTAAGTCAGGCTATTATTCTGGCTATTTTGATCGGTTATACTTCAGTAATTTTAATTGATTTAATGGCACAGTCGCGAATGTTCTACTCCATTAGTAAGGATGGCCTACTGCCAAAGATGTTTTCTGATGTACACGCAAAATTTAAAACGCCGTACAAATCGAACATTATACTTTGTGTATTTATTGGACTTTTTGCGGCATTTGTCCCCATGAATGTGGTCGGCGAAATGACAAGCATTGGTACATTGTTGGCTTTTTTAATGGTTTGTATTGGCATCTTGATCTTAAGAAAAACAAATCCCGAAGCTAAACGCCCATTTAAAGTTCCTTTCGTACCATTAATCCCTATTTTAGGCATTTTAACCTGTATTGCCATGATGGTATTCCTACCTTGGGAAACCTGGTTGAGGCTGGCCATATGGTTAATTATTGGCTTAGCCATTTACTTTTGGTACGGTAAAAAGAATAGCAAATTAAAAGCACTGAAAGATAAGGCAGAATAACAGGTAATAAACTCATTATTACATACATAGCATGATTAAGCTGTTTGATTTTCTAGACAGCTTAACCATCTGTTTCTCCTCTCAATTGTATTGATAAACTTATAAATATCAGTTGAATAACAGAAAAATGTAAGTTATTAACAATTCAACATTTTTCTTGATTTTTGGCTTGGGATTTGTCTTAAGAAAATTAACCTTATTAAACTCATCTCTATGCTTATTAAATTAGACACATCCGTTTTCAGGCTTTCCAGGCACAAAGCAGAAACGATAAAAAAAAGTGTTACACCACTTACTAGAGCGCAATGGATCACGGCCGATAGAATTGTGATTGCAGCTATATTTATTGCTACTATTGTTGGTGCGATCTTATTTTAAATTTCCGATGATTGATCAAAAATCTTCAGAAATCATTTCCTTATTCATGACCACTGCAGCCATTGTTCCTGCAGCTGTTACGATAGATAGCGACCTGAATAAGGTTGCACAATCTCCTGCGGCATAAACGCCTTTGGCAGTGCTTTGCTGCTGCTCATCTACTTTTATTGTTTTTAAATCTGTTAATTCAAATCCAAGTTGCTCGTTGAAGTTGTAATGTTGTTCAACATCCGATTTAACGTATATCGCCTTTAAGGCTATTTTTTCACCATTTTTAAAAACAACATGGTCGAGATAACCATTGTTGTGCAGTAGTTCAACAACTTCATCTTCTATAATGATGATGGATTTAGATCGCAGTTTTTCAGTCTGTTCGGCACTTAACTGCGATTTACCATTAGTTAAAATCGTTAAGTCTTTATTCCAAAGATGTAAATTTTTGGCCATCTCAAACGCATAATCACCATTCATTAACAGGCCTATTTTTTCATTCTTCACCTCGTAGCCATGGCAATAAGGACAGTGTATTGCAGAAATGGCCCAACAATCAGCTAAACCCTTAATATTAGGCAATACATCTTTTAAACCAGTGGCTAACAATATTTTCCGTGCAGTAAAATTTTCTCCATTTTCTACGCCAATACTAAAACCTCCATCTATTTGCCTGGCCAAAATAGCTTTTCCTTCTAAAAATCTGACTGTTGGGTATTTCAGCACTTCTACCTTCGCAGCTTTAGCAATATCGGCAGGTTTATCGCCATCGTGCGTTAAAAAATTATGTGAATGTGGGGTCTGCTTGTTGCATGGCTTACCAGCGTCGATTACCAAAACATTTCTGGTCGCCCTACTCAAAGCTAAAGCAGCAGATAAACCAGCGTAGCTCCCACCAATTATGATTACATCAAAATCCATATCTAAATCTTTTCATGCAAAGATCTAAAACGAATCATCAAACGCAACATTATTGCATTAAAATAAAGTCATTTTTATTTCCTGAAGATTGTTGCCTTGATAAAACCGCTATAATAGAGCCTTTCCTCAACAATCTGATAATTAGCTTTGAAAAAATAAGGGGGCATATCGATCAGTTTATCTGCCTCTACAATACCCAGCAATTTAAAAAAGCTATACATCAATCCGAGCATCAGTCTCTTCCACCAGTTTCCATTGACTTTATTGAGCGAAAAATCGACCAGAAACCATAGTCCGTTTTTCTTTAAATATTCATTTAACTGTCTAAACACCTTTGCAGCACGTTGCTCAGCAAAATTATCGAATAGAAAAGGTGTTAAAATTATATCAAATAACATGTCAGTTTTAAAATTCTCTATGCCAACATTCATAAATTCGACCTGGTTGTCTTTATAGTTTCGTTTTTGAGAAAGCGCAATCATTTTAGCAGATATTTCTACATAAACGATCTTTAAGCCATTGGTATAAATCTTCGCGAGTTCTTCCAAGATCCACCCGGTTCCACCACCTACAATTAGTACACGGCTATTTTCCTGAATGTACGGGAGTTGATTGATCTGTGCATTAACCTGGGATTTAAAAAACACCAAACGACTTAAAGTATCGTAATGATTGGCTATTTTATCGTAGTTGTTAAGCATAGTATCGGGTATTGAGTATCAAGTATTCAGAATTAGGTATCAAGACAGGGCTTTCAAATATAAAATTTGCTTAGATCTTTCAACCTACTGTACAAACTGCATCCCGATTATTCCACAGATGGCCTTAAACAGGATCAATCCATCAATTACCATCAGATAATAAAGGATATTTTTTCTGCGGTGCATGGAATAGGCCACGTAAATGGTCAGGATGAATGGCAACACATTAAATAAAACCTGTGGCACTCCAAATCCTTTGTAACTGGCAAATATACCTAAAGAAACTAAACCTATAATCAGCAATGGAATGAGGATACTGAAGATTGTTCTGCGCAAACCATAACGTACAACAAAGGTTCTTAAATGTTTATTCGCATCGGTTGGGTAATCTTTAATATCAAAAATGATTGCATTAACCGTGCAGAACATCCAATTTTTAATAAATAGCCAAGTCCACAATACAGAATCATGGTAACCCACTCCTGTCTCAATTTTAAGCATAATTAGCGGTAACACATTGGCACAACAGGCCCATACGAAACCGATTACAAAAGCTTTTAACCAGCCCGTATTCCGAAGATTAAATTTGAGGAAAGACCTGGGCAATAAACCGTAGTATAACCCTCCTGCAGTGATGATAATCAATATCGCTATCCAATAACTAAGCGGAAGGGCCAGAATATGCTGAAAGTTTTGGTAGAGGAGATTAATAGCCAACAGCATACAGCTTACAAAAAGTATTGCCTGGCTCCAATTGATAAATTGCTTATGCTTGAAATACCATTGATTGCGGGGATTGGTTGAGGATGGTGCAGTAGAAACTTTATTGTAGGCGTAAGTATAATAGATGGTTGGTGCCAGAAAAAGCAATAGGTAGTAATTTAATGAATTAAATGGTAGCCTTAGTTGGAAGGTAGCTTCGAGTGTTAGGGCAACAGCCAGAATACCCACGAAGTAGTTTCCAAAAAAAACGAACCTGATCATTTTACCCAACATTTGCTACTGTTTATCGACAGGCAATTTCGGATATATAATTGAATAAGGTAAATAATAAAGTTGATTTTCTATTATCTTAGAGTTAACAACAAAAGCGATTAATAAATAGCTATTGCCAATTGGTTAAATTTATAATTCAAAAAGCTAACAACGATATGGAAGATTTAAAAAACTCAACTTCAACTGCCGATACCACCCCAAAAGTAACAGGGATTGGTGGCATTTTCTTTTTCTCAGACAATCCAAAAGAAACAAAAGACTGGTATGCGAAAAACTTAGGGGTAGAAGTTAACGCATGGGGATCAGTGAGTTTTGACTCCAGGAATATCAACAACCCTGATGAAGTTGAAACCTTGCAGTGGAGTCCGTTTAAAAAAGGGGATGAATATTTTTCGCCATCAAAAAAGGAATTCATGATCAATTATCGTGTTCAAAATCTTGAGGCGCTATTGGAGAAACTTAAAGAAAACGGTGTAACCATACTCGATGAAGTTGCCACTTATGATTTTGGAAAATTTGTCCATATTATGGATGCAGAAGGCAATAAAATTGAGTTATGGGAGCCTAGATAACATGTTTAATCCATTTTATCCTCTGGTTGGATAGCTATCTGTTAAACCCAGCATTGCAAATAAGAGGTGAATGTATATTGAACTATTGGCTTTGAGTAGGAAATGACCACAATCTGAACAACGCTCCATGCGTAACTTAGCACTCGTAAACAAACCGAGTTAATTTTTTGGATATAAAAAAAGTCTTCCAATAAATTGAAAGACTTGGTGGGAAATGAGGGGTTCGAACCCCCGACCCCCTCGGTGTAAACGAGGTGCTCTGAACCAGCTGAGCTAATTTCCCTTCTTTGTATATGTAAGTTTGATAAAAAAGCCCTTCAGTTTCCTGAAAGGCTTGGTGGGAAATGAGGGTTCGAACCCCCGACCCCCTCGGTGTAAACGAGGTGCTCTGAACCAGCTGAGCTAATTTCCCTTTTTATATTTGTCAAACTTAATGCCCCATCCTCCGTTTGGGAATGCAAATATAGCGCTATAAAACTGTTCTGCAAATCTTTTTTTCTTTTTTTTCAACTTAACAAAGTTTCGAGGATTTTATGCGATTGTACTACCCCGAATGAGGCAGTGTGTAAGGTATAGAATACCAACACCTTATCTAACAAAAACCGGCGCTGTGTATTGCTCATTTTTATTTCGGAAATTTTTTCGAGTGGTGTATGAAAAAGCGAAATAAACCCGATAGCATCTTCCAATTGAAGGTAATTGGAATGAATGGGCAGTCTGGAGGTAAACTCTCCCTCCTGCAGATCGAAATAAATCTGATCATTTCTTCTTTTCTCATTAGGAGAAAAACCTAAAAACCGGGTAAGTTTCAATAAAAACGACAGGTGAAAATTCGGATTGATCTCTTCAACTTCATCAAACCAGGCGATAGAATTAAAAATATAATCGAATAGATGCTCATCGGCCGATTGTTGCCTGATACTTTTATACAGTACCTCATTTAAAAAAATAACGATACTGGTTTTAATCATATCATATGGGATACTTTTAAAAACTGGCGTTTGCCTAACTTCAGATACCCTTTGAATGTTGGTATTTGCTTTATGATAAACTACCATATCCAACAAATGGAGCGATTGCAGCATATTCATCTTAATCTTCGCCTTTGGCTTTTTAACACCATTAATGAGGTAAGACTGCATACCAAATTTATCAGTAAGCACCTGCACCACCACACTGCTTTCGCTGTAGTTTGTAGTCTTTAAAACTATGCCCCTAACTTTGTGCAACATCCAATCAAAACAATTTTTTCAAAAGTATGTTATTTGTGCAAATTTAATTGTGCAAAAAGTAATCACGTTTTACAAATAAGATTAGTTTTGCCATTAATATTATTAAAACTAAGCTGCACATGTGGGTTAAGCTATCGAGATTTATTCTTCAGAACCGTATCGCAATCATCGTATTTTTCGTATTAGGAACAATTTTTATGGCTTATCAGGCCAAAAATGTAAAACTCTCCTACACCGGGAGTAAAATCCTGCCTGTTACCGATAGCGCTTTCATCAAATACAATGCCTTTAAAAAAACTTTCGGGGAAGATGGAAGTGCGATGGTGTTAGGGATACAATCGCCTGATATTTTTAAAAAAGAAGTTTACAACCAATGGGTTCAGCTTTCGAACGAGATCCAGAAATTAAAAGGCATTAAGCAGGTTTTATCTTCAGGAAGGATTTTTCAACTGGAAAAAGATACTGTAAACCAAAAATTTATTTTAAAACCGTTACCTGGTGGCCTGGTTAAAACCAATACTGAGATGGATTCGATTAAGAACACCATTTATAGCAATCCTTTTTTTGAGGGGCTGGTTTACAACCGTCAGAATGCTACCTTAATGGCCATTACTTTTGATACCAAAATCTTAAATACTGCTGAGCGTAACCCTATTTTAAAAGAGATTGAGGCAAAGGCAAAGGCTTTTCAAACGACTACAAAAATTCAGGTGCATATTTCGGGCCTACCTTATATCCGCACTGCTGTAAGTAAACTGGTGAGTAACGAGTTTGTGTTGTTCTTAGGTTTATCAATATTGGTTTCTGCCCTGATCTTATTGTTTTTCTTCAAGAAATTCTATGCGGTGTTCTTTCCTATTTTAGTGGTAGTAATGGGGGTAATCTGGAGTATTGGCACATTGGTACTGTTTGGTTTCGAACTTACTATTTTAACAGGGCTGATTCCACCACTTATTGTAATTATCGGTATTCCAAACAGTATTTTGTTGCTAAATAAATATCAGAATGAGCTCAGAAAGCATGGCGATAAACAAAAAGCTTTAAGCATAACCATCGAACGGATTGCTATTACCACGCTGATTGCGAACATTACTGCGGCTATCGGATTTGGGGTATTATATTTTACCGGAAGTGAACTTTTGATGCAATTTGGTAGTGTAGCCTCTATTAACGTAATGGTTACCTGGTTAATGTGTTTATGTCTGATCCCGATTATTTTTAGCTACTTACCAGCGCCCAAACTTAAGGCACAAAACCACGTTGAAGAAGGCTTTTTGCATAAATTATTAGTCAAAACCGATACGCTGGTGCAGCATAAAAGTGGATTGATTTATATCGGAACGATTATCATATCCATCATTGCCTTTATTGGTGTGATGAAAATTAATGTTAATGGTTATGTGGTTGATGACCTACCTAAAAACTCGGAGATTTTAACGGATTTAAAGTTCTTTGAGAAAAATTTTGAGGGCATTTTACCCTTAGAAGTAAGCGTAGATACCAAGAAAAAGAATGGTGTTTTCAATTTAACCAATCTGAAAAGAATGGAGAAGCTGGAAAAGATGATTTCTTCCTATCCTGAGTTTTCGCGTTCTATTTCGGTAAACATGGGCTTAAAATATGCTACTCAAGCCTTCTACAATAACGATTCTACCTTTTTCCGTTTGCCGGATAATTTAGAAAAGAATTTTATTTTGGCCTATATTGCCAATGGCGGCAAAGGAAATGCAAGTTTGTTAACCAACTTTATCAGCAAAGGAAATCAAAGTACGAGGATCAGTTTTCAAATGGCTGATGTTGGCTCGAAACGTTTAGACGCTATAATGGCCGAGTTAAAACCGCGTATCGATAGTATCTTACCTCCATCTAAATTTGATGTAGAACTTACTGGCTCGAGCATTATCTTCTCGAAAGGGACTGATTATATGTTAAGGCATTTAGTAGAAAGCATTGCACTTGCTATTGTATTAATCTCTCTTTTAAGACTAGCACAGTTTAAGAGTTTGGGCATCATGTTTATTTCGCTATTGCCCAACATTGTTCCTTTAATTATTACCGCAGGGATTATGGGTTATTTTGGAATCTCCTTAAAACCTTCTACTATATTAATTTTTACCATCGCCTTTGGTTTAGCGTCCGATCAGACCATTTATTTCTTAACGCGTTATCAGCAGGAATTAAACCTGACCAATTTCAGTGTACCAAAAGTAATTACCGATACCATTACCGAAACAGGCGTGAGCATGACACATATCGCTTTAATCTTATTCTTCGGCTTCGGAATATTTACCGCCTCTACTTTCGGAGGAACGGTAGTACTTGGCCTGCTCCTATCCATAACCCTATTGGTGGCTTTAATTTTCAATTTAACTTTATTGCCAGCACTGGTATTATGGTTAGACAAAAAGAAAGTAAGGAAACTGGTATCTGATGAAGAATCCGCAAAAAATATTGGTGAGTTTGACCACTAATGAGTTGGCAGTTTGGGGTTCAGGGGCCTAACTTAAAACAGAATAAACATCATTCATAGCCTTGGGTTTAAACCCAAGGCTATTTTTATAAAACCACCAAGCCCACATTCCATCCTAGCCATCCTGTATATCTCGAATCGTTGAACGTGAAATCTTTATGTTTTTCCTGCAATAGTCCAAAATCACCAATTTTCGTATTTTGTTTGGTATGGTACACATTAACCGATGGGCCACCCTGAATGGCCAGCCATTTATTTAACCTGATGTTTATCGGGAGTTCAAATTTGTTTAGCAGATTAATATAATCCCAGCTGCCTTGGTATACAAATTGGCAGCTGATTTCGGGATTTAAGGAAACACTATTGAACAATTTCATTTCTTTTCCAAAACCCAGTCCACCGGTGTATATTTTTTCGACAGATTTTTTGTTCATACCGAACATCAGCATATTGTACAAACGTTTACTACCTCCTTTGTAGGTAAAGTTGTAAGTGGTACTTTCATTGGTACCAACACTAAATTTGTGATAGCCCTTTAATGCAACATTAATGAGCCCAATTGAATAGCCATCATTTTGATTTGAAATATTAAAAACTCCAAGCTGAACACCTTTTAAATTTTTAGCGTAATTGATTGCACCTGTTTGTAATCCACTTGCGGTATTTGCAGTATAATTTCCGAGTCCTGCTATATTTAATCCATTAGATTCTTTATTCAAGTTGACTATTCCGGCAATCTGCATACCATGCGATTCTCCGTTCACGATATTGCTGGCAAGCCCAATTTGAACGCCTTCCTGTTTTTCAGGGATAAGGTTTAGCGTCCCAATCTGAAAGCCATTAAAGTTTTTGCCAATATCATTTAAACCTAATGACACCTGCATCCCCCTGAAATCCTGATTCACTTTGTTATAAATCCCACCTATCTGAAAGCCTTCAAAACTCTTGCCTACACGGTTATAAGCTAAAGCAATCTGAGCGGCCTGGACATCGCCTATTACATCATTAAAAAAGCCAGCTATCTGTGCTCCGCGTACATTTCCCCCAACCAGGTTAAAAGCTCCGGCAAACTGGAAATACTGCACATTGCTTTTGTTGATATTGAAAATAAAACCAATTTCACCCCCATCTACCCCTGCGCTATAAGCGCCAATAACATTAAGCGAAAATTTGTTCACTACCTGACCGCTCAATGAGCCATGTGAGTTTAAACTAGGAATAAGCGAAAACTGAAACGGGGCTTTAGAGATAAAACCACCGATATTAATCGACTGGATTTTCTGTTGTGCCGTAACCAAAGTATTACCCAACCAGGTCCTTTCTACATCGCCCAAATTGCCACTCAAAAATCTTTCGTCAGAGTCTTCCTTTCTATTGGTAATGTTCACTTCAGCCAGGAAATGAGTAACAGTAGACTTATAATTTTCTTTACTTACCGTTAACGATATAGGCTGTGTGATGTTTTTTAACCGCATCAAAAAATAACCGTTCCCATCCGATATTTCGGAAACCAACAGATTTCGCTCGTAAATACTAGCATCTCGGATTGGTTTATTGGTCTGTTTATCTACCACCTGGCCCGTAATGGTATAATGCTCGGGGTTACCAACCGATTCGTTAACCAACAAAACCAGTTCGAGCGGCGCATACCTGATAATCACAAAATTACCAGATTGGCGGTATTCGAACTTATGATTTAATATTTTATCGAGCGTTTCGGCAATATTTAAGTTGTTTTCGTGAATACTGATTAAACTGTCTACAGGTAATATATTACTGTTGTAAGAAAATCTGAATCCGCCTCTCTCCTCTATCATCGCCAATACTGAACCTAGTTTTTGCTGCTCGATATTGAGGGAGATATTTCTGGATAAATTGGATTGTGCTTTTATGTTGGAACTGAAAAAAAGGAGAAAAATAACAGTGATTTTGAGCGTACGCATTGGTTTTTACTTAAGTTTAATTATACCCTGTCCGTATTCTACCTTAATCTTAAAAGTTTCGGCAATTACATTCAGGATTTCTTTAAGCGATTCGTTTTTAAATGTTGTACTGATTGGAAGCGACTTTAATGCAGGATTTACAATAACAATATTGGATTTAAATTTTTCATTAAGTACAGCCACAAGATCGTTAAGCGGCGTTCCATCGCAAACCAATTCATTCGAATAATAGTAATTGTACAGTTTGCCCTGATTTTCTCCCTTAGATAAATGCCGTTGATCTTCACTAACTTCTACCCGCTCTCCAGCAGTTAAACGTACACTATCATTTTGATTGTTTACCTTAACGATCCCGCTTTCTACAATTACTACAACATCTTTTCCGTTACTTTTCACATTAAACGCCGTACCTACAACAGTTACCTGAACATCGTTAACGCTGATGATAAAAGGCTTCGATTTGTCGGCACTGACCTTAAAAAAAGCCTCTCCTTTTAATTTCACGTCACGGGTTTTATTAAAAAATCCACCTACAAAAGAAAGTGCAGATTGTTTATTCAGTATTGCGGTAGAACCATCAGGCAGCGCTTGTGTTAAAGTGCTTTCTCCACTATTTACATTTATTTTATTACCGATTAAATTGTTGTAGAAAAATAAGCCGGCACTAAAAAATATAAATACCACAGCCACCCAACGTAAAATAAATGTATTGCTGATTGTTTTTTTTTCGGTTTCTAAACGAGCATTTAATCGTGCTAAAGCCTGCTGTTCGTCAATTTCAGGATCGATCTGAAGTTTGCTTTTCTCCAGTATTGTCTTAAAATCTTCTAGTTGCTTGCGGTTATCCAGATTTGATGCTGCCCAAGCTTCAACCTGCTCAATTTCGGGCACAGTAGCTTCTCCGAGCAAGTATTTTGCCAGTAAATCATCATTAATATTTGTATAATTTTTATTCATAAGCTTATTTCAATAAAATAAAAATGAGGATCAGAAAATCTACTACCCTAAGGCGCAAAATCTTTAAGGCTTCCCCATCTGGTTTTCTACCGTTTTGATAGAAATATTTAGTGCATCGGCGATTTCCTGATATTTCATCTGGTCGAACCTGCTCAACTGAAATACATTTCTGCATTTTTCGGGCAGCTCGTTTATTGCCGAATGGATATTTTTTTCCAGTTCTGTAGCCACAATCTCTGTATTTAAGTTTCCTATATCGTTTTTCACAGCATCGGCATAATGAATGTTAAAATTTGATCTTACTTTTTGATGTTTCAAATAATTTAGGCTTTCGTTATGCACCGAACGGTAGAGAAATGATTTTAAAAACCCATCTGTTTTAAGTTGCGCTCTTTTTGTCCATATGCGCACAAACACGTTTTGAACGATCTCTTCAGCATCATCTTTTTCTTTAATTATGGTAAAAGCATAGGCATGCAGGCTTTTGAAATGCTTCAAAAACACTTCGTCGAAAGCCTGTTTATTACCGCTTTTAATTAATCCGATAAGATGGGTATCGTTACTCTCCATAAAGCTAAACCTGCAAGATTTTTAAACCTTACAGATTTGGGGTTAAAATCTAAGTTGTTAAAATCGATTTCAATTTACGTCTAATTATAATTTCTTTTAAAAAGGCTGGTATAATTTTATCCAACACCAATAAAAAACGATTGGCCAACCCCGGTATAATTTCTTTCTTGCCTTTCAGCATACCATCCATGGCTATCTGGGCTACATAATCGGCTTCCAAAATTGTAGCTTTGGCAAAACCTTTCAGCTCATTGTTCATTACCAATAATTCTGGCTTGGTATTAATTCCGCCAGGACTAAGCAAACTGATGTGCACATTAGTGCCACTTAATTCAAGTTGTAAACAACGGGTAAAATAACCTATAAAAGATTTGGTAGCTCCGTAAACCTGTTTTTTTGGAACGATAAAATGTCCACCTAAACTCCCTACATTTAAAATATAGCTTGCCTTACTTTTATCGATATGGTTTAAAAATAACCGTGTAAGCAAAACCGTATTGGTAATATTAAGCTCGATCTGTGTTCTATAAAAATCGACATTTTTATCTTCAAACCAGCTCCAGTTTCCTAAGCCTGCATTGTTGATCAAAACATTAACCTCGATCTTGTTTACCTTTAATTTCTCAAATATTTCGGCAGCAGAAGTACTTTTAGTTAAATCTATTTCGATACAGAATACCTTACTGTTAAAGTTTACACGCAGATAATTTGCTAAATGTTCCAGTCCACTATTGGGCAAAGAGACTAATACCAAGCCAAGTCCGCGTCTGGCAGATTCGATGGCGAAAGACTTACCCAACCCCTCACTTGCACCGGTAATTAATGCTGTTAATTGTTTCATTTTTATATTTTCTATATATCGTCCCTTTTATAATGGGGATGTAGGAGAACGTCGATTGTATCGACTTTTAATAATCCTATAATCCACATTACAAATGTGGCTCTCAACCACCCTCGTTACAAACGAGGACGATAATTTTAACCTAATTAGATTTAAAGTGATTAATGGTTTTACCTAAACCTATTGCAAAAGGTGTTATCCGATAATTTAGTTCAGTAATGGCTTTATTGCTCGAATATTGTTGATTGCATTTCAACCTATCGGCAAACTCTGGCAGAAAAAATGGACTAAGATTAAAGAGTTTCGACTTTAAATATTCAAGCAAACTATACGTTTTAATAATGCTTACGGGAATTTTATACAAATTTCTTTGTTTACCCGTGATCCGTCTTAACATGCCGAAAAACCCATTAAAAGAAACATCAGCACCACCCAAAATGTATCGTTCGCCATTCCTGCCATATTGCATGGCCGCAATATGCCCATCCACCACATCATCTACAAAAGCATAGTTGGCAATTGCTTTTCCATCGCCCGGAATAAAATGCCAGGTACCCTTTATATAACCCGTAACCATTTTACTCACCGTATTACTATCCGTAATTGGTCCATCACCATATACTCTTGATGGGTTTACAATTACCACGTCCAATCCCTTTTTCACAAATTCTTTCACCTCTAACTCAGCCAGGTATTTTGTACGTTCATAACTGATGGGAAAACCAACTGCCCTTGGGTCGTTCTCCGAAATCGGTAAATTTAATGTTGGGCCCCACACACCACAGGTTGAGGTATGCACTACCCTTTCTACGCCTACTTTCAATGCACAATTGAGTACATTTCTTGTCCCAATTACATTTACATCGTAGAAATCCTGTTCGTTTCTGCACCACATTTTAGCCATCGCCGCGGTATGATAAACCTGATAACAATCTTTCATTGCTTTTTCTAAGCTTTCAGGATTTAAAACATCACCTTTTACAAACTGGATATTTCTGTGCTGAATAAGAAACGGATGATTGATATCTCTACAAAGGGCTACTACATCGTAGCCCATTTCTGCCAGGGCAAAACTTAATTTACGGCCGATAAAGCCTGATGCACCCGTAACCAAAACCTTAAGGTATTTATTTGCTACTGTTTCCATACTAAACCCTTTCCATTCTAATGGTGTACAATGAATGATTTACAACGACCAGTTTGCATATTCCGTTTTCGAAATAGTAATCGTTATAATTCCCGTCCGGAAGATTGACCCTGTACTGGTGGGCTCCATTTTTTTGAATGGGAATAAAACACTGAAAATTATCTGAATAAATTTCGGGGATATTAACTGGTTCTTTAACATATAAAAGCATCATATTATAACTGATGGATTGGGTTATTATACTTGCTTTATCGCCTGTTTTAAGCTGATAAACATTATTTACCCAACTTGTTTTCTTAGCTTCTTTGGTATTGCCATTTACCACTCTATTTACATTTGAACTGAGCAGCTTGCCATTCTTAAAATGTGCCAAATCTTCTGTTTCTACATTAATTTTGATTAGAAATCGGGTTTGAACCTTTGAAGTTATTTTTAGATAAACATCATCTCCCTCATCTTTCTGCTGAAAATGCATCTGACCAATTACTTCGCCATTGCGCTTAATGTTAAATTTACTTTGCTGTGCAAAAGCCGATGAAAATGAACAGATAAGAAAGAGCACCGAAGCAACACTTTTTGGATTGATTAGGCTTTTGGAGGAGAATGTTTTGTAGGTTTTTGGAGCAAAATATTTCTTGCAAAGCCAAATAATTAATGCAGGAATCATAGTTATCTCTATTTGTTATTTAGAGCTAATACAACTCACAGGAAATTTACCCCTACGTGGATTTTATTTTTTTTTAAAACATTTAATTGGCTTTGGAAAGGAGTGCCTTTATTTCTTACACAGGCCCAAGTTACCTAAACCTGATGGTAGCGACAGCCCCGAAGCATGAGGGCTACAGCGTACAGCAGGGCGAACATCAAAATAAATGCAGGCCTTGCTTTACAAAACCTCTCTCTATCCAAGTTAGTGGTTAAACGCAGAAACTACATCTCCCTCTCCTTGAGAAGAGGGCTCTAAGAGATAGATGATAAAGCAAAAAAGCGTAGATAGGGTGAGGGTTTATTCTGTAGCAGGTTTTTTCTCCTCTTCATCTACCGGAACTTCTACTGTTGGATCGGTAATGATTTCTGCATTGCCATCGTTATCTTTTTTGGCAAATAAAATTGGATATAACAGCCACAACGCACCAATAATAATCAGCACGCCCGCCAGCATTTGAAAATAGATACTTCCTTTTACCTCATTTGCATCTAAAATCTTGTAGGCGATAAAAGAAAGTACGCCAGCGATGAGGATGAAAACGGCTTTCTGCAATTTTAAGAGCTTAATCATGGGTTCTTTCTTTTAAGTGTAACAATATGTACTAAAACAAAGATGAGCCCGATTAGTTCGAGCAGGCCGCAGAAATAAAATGCATAAAGTACAAAATCGCGGTTTGCCGGACTGATCACCGCAACAATTGGCAGCGCAATTACGGCCACAATCATCAATGCAAGCCCGATATTAAATAATTTCACGTTAAAAGTATTTACATCAAAACTACCAAAATTCAGGCAAATCTGTTAACTTTGCAACCTTTAATTTTTTGAGGTACTTGATTGATGTATAGCGAATTTAAACAATTGGAACTTGCCAAAATAGGGCAAGAAATACTGGATTTTTGGAAAAAGGAAAATATCTTTGAAAAAAGTATTTCATCCCGTCCTAAATCTAATCCGTTTACTTTTTACGAAGGACCACCGTCTGCAAATGGCATGCCGGGCATCCACCACGTAATGGCGCGTGCAATTAAGGATATTTTTTGCCGCTATAAAACAATTAAGGGTTATCAGGTTAAAAGAAAAGCTGGCTGGGATACCCATGGTTTACCTGTTGAGCTTGGCACTGAAAAGGAATTAGGAATTACTAAAGAAGATATTGGTAGAACTATTTCTATTGAAGACTATAACGAAGCCTGTAAAAAAACAGTAATGCGCTACACTGACGTGTGGAACGACCTGACTGAAAAAATGGGCTATTGGGTAGATATGGATGATCCATATATTACCTACAAATCGAAATATATGGAGTCGGTTTGGTGGCTTCTGAAACAGATTTACGATAAAGGGTTAATCTATAAAGGTTACACGATCCAGCCCTATTCTCCAAAAGCCGGGACAGGATTGAGCTCGCATGAGGTAAACCAGCCTGGAGCTTACCGGGATGTTACAGACACAACGATTGTTGCTCAATTTAAAGCACTAGCCGATACGCTACCAAGTTTCTTACAGGGATTTGATGATATTTATTTATTGGCCTGGACAACAACACCCTGGACTTTACCATCAAACACGGCTTTAACGGTTGGACCAAAAATTGACTATGTTTTAATCAAAACGTTTAACCAATATACATTCTTGCCAACAAATGTAATTTTGGCAAAAAACCTGGTTGGAAAGCAGTTTAGTAAAACTTTCTTCGAAAGCAATGAAGTTGAAGATTTTACAAATTTTAAAGCGGGCGATAAAAAAATCCCTTATCAGATACTTGCCGAATGCAAAGGAAGTGAGTTGGTTGGAATTAAATATGAACAACTATTAACTTATGTATTGCCATATCAAAATGCTGAAAACGCATTTAGAGTAATTTCCGGAGATTTCGTAACTACTGAAGATGGTACTGGTATTGTTCATACTGCCCCTACTTTTGGTGCAGATGATGCTAAAGTAGCTAAAGAGGCCATTCCGGAAGTACCGCCAATGTTGGTATTAGATGAGAATGATACCCCCGTTCCATTAGTAGATTTACAGGGTAAATTCACTAAACATGTTGGTCCTTTTGCAGGCAAATATGTGAAGAACGAATATTACAATGCTGGCGAAGCACCTGAAAAATCGGTTGATGTAGAAATTGCTATTTTATTAAAAGAAGAGAACAAAGCTTTTAAAGTAGAAAAGTATGTTCACAGTTACCCACACAGCTGGAGAACTGATGAGCCACTTTTATATTATCCTTTAGATTCGTGGTTTATTAAAGTTACGGATGTTAAAGACAGAATGTTCGACCTTAATGAAACCATTAACTGGAAACCAAAATCAACTGGTGAAGGGCGTTTTGGAAACTGGCTAAAAAACGCTAACGATTGGAATTTATCACGTTCGAGATACTGGGGAATTCCTTTGCCGATCTGGAGAACTGAAGATAAAAAAGAGGAAGTGTTAATTGGTTCTGTTGAGGAACTTTATAACGCCATTGAAAAATCTATAGCAGCAGGTTTCCAGAAAGAAAATCCTTTTAAGGGATTTGAAATCGGGAACATGTCTGAAGAGAACTATGATTTGATCGACTTACATAAAAATGTGGTCGATAAGATTGTTTTGGTATCTCCATCAGGCAAACCGATGAGCCGCGAAAGTGATTTAATTGATGTTTGGTTCGACTCTGGTGCTATGCCTTATGCGCAGTGGCACTATCCTTTTGAAAACAAAGAAACCATCGACGGAAATGAAGATTTTCCGGCAGATTTTATTGCAGAAGGTGTAGACCAAACCCGTGGCTGGTTTTATACCCTGCATGCGATCTCTACATTGGTTTTTGATAAAGTAGCGTACAAGAATGTAGTGTCGAATGGACTGGTACTAGACAAAAACGGACAAAAAATGTCTAAACGTTTGGGTAATGCTGCTGATCCATTCCAAACCATTAATGAATATGGTGCTGATGCAACGCGTTGGTACATGATTTCTAATGCAAATCCTTGGGATAACCTAAAATTTGATATTGATGGAATTGCTGAAGTGCGCCGTAAATTCTTCGGAACACTTTACAACACCTACGCTTTCTTTGCCCTGTATGCCAATATCGATAAATTCGAGATCGATAAAAACAACCTGAGCAAAGTTGAAGACAGGACGGAATTAGACCGCTGGATTTTATCGTTATTGCAAACCTTAATCAACGAAGTTGATGAAAGTTACAATACTTACGAACCAACGAAAGCTACCCGCGCTATTCAGGCTTTTGTTGATGAACATTTGAGTAACTGGTACATCAGGTTAAGCCGCCGTCGTTTCTGGAAAGGCGAAATGACTGATGATAAACGTGCAGCTTACGAAACATTATATACTTGTTTAGAAACCTTAGCACAGTTGATGAGTCCGGTTGCGCCTTTCTTTGCCGACTGGTTATACAGAAACTTAACGATTACCGATGCGCATGCGGAACAATCTGTCCACTTAACCTTATGGAAAGAGGCTGACCAAAGTTTGATTGATACCGATTTGAATGAGCGTATGGTTTACGCCCAGGATATTTCATCGATGGTTTTATCGCTGCGTAAAAAATCGGGCATCAACGTGCGTCAACCACTTGAGAAAATCTTAATCCCATCTTTAAGTGGTGATTTCGAACAAAAAATCTCAAAAGTGGCCGATTATATCCTTTCTGAAACAAATGTAAAACATATCGAGTTCATTACCGATACACATGGCATTGTGAAGAAAAAGCTGAAACCGAACTTTAAATCGTTGGGTAAAAAAGTTGGAAAAGATATGAGCCTGGTTAAAGCGGCTTTAGAAAATTCAAATCAGGATGATATCCAGCGTTTAGAAAATGATGGCTTCATCATCGTAGTTGGCAATAATGGTGAAGAATTTACCATCAATTTAAATGATGATGTAGAAGTTTTTGCGGAAGATATTCCCGGATGGCAGGTAACCAACCTGGGCAGCTTAACCGTTGCTTTGGATGTTACCATTACCGAAGAGCTGAAACAGGAAGGTATTTCGCGCGAACTGGTTAACCGTATCCAAAATTTAAGGAAAGAATTAAATTTTGAGGTGACCGATAGGATTAAAGTTTCGTTACAAAATGATAACTTGGTGGCCGATGCAGTTGCAAAAAACAAGGGTTACATTTGCGCCGAAATATTAGCCGACGAATTTGAATTAACAGATACTGTAAATAATGCAAACAAAATCGTGATTGATGATGTTGAGTTAAGCATTTCAGTAACTAAAATATAAATCCATATATTAGAAAATTAGAAAAAGAACATGGAAAACAGCAACAAAACACGCTACTCAGACAGTGAATTACAAGAATTTAAAGAATTAATTCAAGATAAATTACGCATGGCGAAAGAGGAACTGAACTCTTTAACCACTTCTTTAAGTAATCCAAATGCCAATGGAACAGAAGATACTTCAGGTGCATACAAAACCTTAGAAGACGGTTCTGCAACAATGGAAAAAGAGCAAATCAATCAATTAGCTGCCCGTCAGAAAAAATTTATTGATAACCTGGAGAATGCTTTAGTGCGTATTGAGAACAAAACTTATGGTATTTGCCGTGAAACAGGTAAATTAATTCAAAAAGAGCGTTTACGTGCTGTACCTCATGCAACGTTAAGCATGGAAGCTAAATTAAAGCAAAGTTAATGAAAGGCTATACAAAACCTTTAATTGTTATCTTTTTAGTTTTACTGGCCGACCAGCTGGTTAAAACCTGGGTTAAAACACATATGTACCTTGGCCAGGAGTTTCATATCATTGGTAAATGGTTTATCATCCATTTTACCGAAAATAATGGGATGGCTTTTGGGATGGAGTTTGGTGGCGAATTTGGTAAATTAGCTTTATCACTTTTTCGTATTGCCGCCGTTGCAGGAATTGGTTATGGCTTACATTATCTAATTAAGCATAAATATCACCGGGGTTTAATTCTAAATGTTGCACTGATCTTTTCTGGCGCACTTGGAAACATTATAGATTCTGTATTTTACGGAAAGATTTATGGTTACGAAAGCTGGTTTCATGGGCGTGTGGTAGATATGTTCTACTTTCCAATTGCAGAAGGCCACTTCCCTACTTGGGTACCAATTTGGGGAGGCGAAGAGTTTGTTTTTTTCAGACCTGTTTTTAACCTTGCAGATGCTGCCATTTCAGTTGGCGTGATACTCATCCTCATTTTCCAGAAAAACTACTTTAAAGAAGATGTAAAGGATGATGTAAGCATCAACAGTGAGATTGTAGAAGATTAAATTTTGCGTCTCGTCATGCTGAACTTGATTCAGCATCTTAAACGTTTGAAATATACAAACCCATTTCTTAACTGAAATGGGCTTTTTTTTGTAAGATTATTACTGAAATTTGATTCCTGCTGTTATTTTGAACGCAGTGAAGAATATACCTATCTATCCGTAGAGTTCCGAAGGGCTCTACGGATTACAGCATGGAAAAGAGTCTCCGACTCGCTGTTGAGTTGCAAAATTTAATTCAACAATCCTCAATCTGAACGTAGTTTAGAATACAAGATAAAGAAAATACAAGCATCCGAAGTATAGAATAAAGATCATTCATTCCTTCAGGATCACAACCATCACTATGGTTTTCTAATTTTTTAAAATATATTTGGGATACGAAAAACCAAATATATCATGAAACGCTATTATGCCTTTTTACTGCTATTTATGATTAGCAGCTCAACATTTGCACAAAAAAGCCTTTTTAACGGAAAAAACCTAAACGGCTGGCATGTAGATGTACCTGCAATGGACAAAAAGCCTGACACCATTAATCCGTTTATTGTACGCAATGGTATGCTGGTGAGTTTAGGTACACCGGGCGGGCACTTAATAACCGATAAAATTTATAAAAATTACCAATTAACTGTACAATACCGCTTTGCTGGTAAACCAGGTAATTGTGGCGTTTTAGTTCATGCATCAACACCAAGAGCATTGTATGGCATGTTTCCAAAATCGCTGGAAGTTCAGATGCAACATAATGATGCTGGCGATTTCTGGTGTATCGAAGAAGATATTACAGTACCCGATATGCTTGCCAGACGTGGACCTCAAGAAAACTGGGGTATAAATGGGAATAAACTCCGCAGGATAAAAAATTTAACAGACGACAGTGAAAAACCTGTTGGCGAATGGAATACCATGATCATACAATGCCTAAATAACGAAGTTAAAGTTTGGGTAAACGGTACATTGGTAAACTATGGCACCAATTGTACAGCAAGTAGCGGGCAGATTGCCTTACAGGCAGAAGGTAGCGAGGTAGAGTTTAAACAGCTAGATCTAAAACCAATTAAAACGTTGTCTAAATAGCTTTATTTCTTTTAATTTATACTTATTTAGTCCAATGCGATCGTCATGCTGACCTGTAGCGCAGCGGAAAGCTACGCAGTAAATTTATTTAAGCATCTTTCCTGCTTGATAGCCCCTGAAATGAATTCAAGGTGACGACCACTAAATAACCTACAAAATAAGCGAGCAGATCATAAGCGCTAAAGGAGGTACCCAATATGGTGCGCATTAATTTGTTGTTTTCCCAACCAAACCAGGAAACATAATTTGCCTTTTGGAGAAACTCGATTGCGAAAGAAAAAATTAAGATGCCTAAAGCTAACTTCTTATTATCTGTTTTAAGGAAAATCCTAAAAAATACGTAAATCAAGATAACAACCAATACGTCGCCACCAAATGGGCGAATAAATGCATCATGAAGATATTTTGCGATTAAGATTTCAGTTAAGAATATCGCAAGAAAAATAAAGAGGAATTTTGAGTTAAACGTTAATTTCATTTTTCGGGTATAAAAAAGAAGTCAAGTTTTTATAGCACTGGCCATTAAAACTTGACTTCTTTAATAAATATATCTAAGTCCCTTTAGGGATTTAGGAGTCTAGACACCTAATAATAATCTAGCTGGATCTTCTAACAGTTGTTTTACACGAACCAAGAAACCAACCGACTCACGTCCATCAATAATTCTGTGATCGTAAGATAAGGCAACGTACATCATCGGACGGATTACCACTTCACCTTTTTCAGCGACCGGACGCTCAACGATGTTGTGCATACCTAAAATAGCCGATTGTGGCGCATTAATAATCGGTGTAGACATCATCGACCCAAATACACCACCGTTAGTGATGGTGAATGTTCCGCCAGTCATTTCTTCGATAGTTAATTTGCTATCACGTGCTTTCAAAGCCAATTCTAAAACTGATTTTTCAATCTGAGCTAAAGTCATGCTTTCTGCATTACGGATTACCGGAACGACTAAACCTTTTGGTGCAGAAACAGCAATCGAAATATCAGCAAAATCATTGTAAACCAATTCTTCGCCTTCAATACGGCCGTTAACCGCAGGAAAATCTTTCAAAGCTTCGGTAACGGCTTTAGTGAAAAAGCTCATAAAACCTAAACCAACACCAAATTTTTCTTTAAACTGATCTTTATATTTTCCGCGTAAATCCATAATCGGCTTCATGTTAACTTCGTTAAAAGTAGTCAACATTGCGGTTTCATTTTTAACAGCAACTAAACGTTTTGCAACCGTTCTACGTAGTGGAGACATTTTCTCACGACGCTCGCCACGGCTACCTGCAGGAGCAGCTGCTGCTGCAACCGGAGCACTCGCTTTTGGTGCTTCTGCTTTTTTACCAGCCTCTGCTTTAACAGCATCATCTTTGGTAATGCGACCATCAACACCAGTACCTTTTACAGCGCTAGCCTCAATCCCTTTTTCTGCAAGAATTTTACCGGCAGCAGGAGAAGGGGTTCCTGTAGCATAGCTTTCGCCTGATTTTTCGGCAACCGGAGCTGCAGTTTTATCTTCAGCAACAACAGCCTTTTCTTCAGTTTTTGGTGCATCAGCTTTCGCTGGAGCAGCGCCACCATCTTCAATTTTACAAACTACTGCACCAATGGCTAAAGTATCGCCTTCGGCTGCTATGGTTTTTAAAGTTCCAGCTTGTTCTGCAGTTAATTCGAATGTTGCTTTATCCGATTCTAATTCGGCAATAACTTCATCCATTTCAACAACATCGCCATCGTTTTTTATCCAACGTGATAAAACAACTTCGGTTATTGACTCACCTACAGGTGGAACTTTTATCTCTAAACTCATTTTTGTAATGTTATGTTTTTTATCTTCTAATAATCAATATCAAACGCTATGCGCCAAACGCTTAGCACAATGCACTTAATCGATCTGAACTAATTTTTTTGTTGCTTTTTTGGCAATATCCTTTACATCATCCGTTACCGAAATCTCTAAAGCTTTTGCTAAAATATAAGCCTGTTGGTTAGCATGTTGTTTTGCAAAACCTGTTGCGGTACTGCTGCTTTCTCTCCTCGAAATTACATCAATGCCCTTTAAAGCCGTTTTGTACAACTTACGGAACAGATATGGCCATGCCCCCATGTTTTCTGGCTCTTCTTGTACCCAGAAAACTTCTTTAGCGTTTTTATATTTCTTCTGGATGGCCTCCATCTGATCAACCGGAGTTGGGTACAACTGCTCTACACGAACCAAGGCTACGTGTTTCAATTTATCAGCCTGTTGTTTCTCCAATAACTCGTAGTAAATTTTACCGCTACAGAAGACAATACGTGTTACATCTGCAACTTTAACATTTACATCGTCAATTACTTCTTTAAAGCCACCTTCGGTAAATTCCTCTAATTTAGAAACACAGGCTGGGTGGCGTAATAAACTTTTAGGAGTAAATACAACCAATGGTTTACGGAAATCGCGTTTAAACTGGCGACGTAAAACGTGGAAGAAGTTTGCCGGAGTTGTACAGTTGGTTACCTGCATGTTGTAATCGGCACAAAGCTCCATAAAACGCTCAATACGTGCTGATGAGTGCTCTGGTCCCTGGCCTTCGTAACCGTGAGGCAATAACATAACCAAACCGTTTTCGCGTTGCCATTTGGTTTCGGCACTTGCAATATACTGATCGACAACAATCTGTGCTCCGTTAAAGAAATCGCCAAATTGTGCTTCCCAAATGGTTAATGCGTTTGGATTTGCCATAGCATAGCCATACTCGAAACCTAAAACGCCGTATTCTGATAAGTGTGAATTGTAAATATCGAAAGCAGCTTGTTGATCTGAAATGTTTGCCAACGGTACATATTCTTCCTCACTATCTTCTAACGTTAGTACCGCATGACGGTGAGAGAATGTTCCTCTTTCTACATCCTGACCGCTTAAACGAACACGTTTACCTTCTGATAACAAAGTACCATAAGCCAACTGCTCGCCCATTGCCCAGTCGAAAACATGTGTTTCGTTAACCATTTTGGTCCGCTCAAGAAATAATTTTTCAATTTTCTTGAAGAACTTTTTATTTGATGGTAAAGTAGTAATGCGTTTACCGATTTCTAATAAAGTAGATTTTTTAACCGCAGTAACCGGTGAAGATTCGAAATCTTTAGGTGTAGCCATACGCAAATCTGCCCATGCACCACCAAATTTAACTTCGGCATTACCCGCAACAAATTCTTTAGCTTCGTTTAAACGTTCCTGCAAAATATTACGGAAATCTTTTTCCATTTCTTTTGCCAAACCAGCTTCTAATTTACCTTCTTTGGTTAACTGATCGATATAGATTTCCCTTGGATTAGGGTGTTTTTCGATGGTTTTGTATAATAATGGCTGCGTGAACTTAGGTTCATCAGACTCATTATGCCCAAAGCGACGATAGCAAAGGATGTCAATAAAAACATCATTTTTATATTTCTGACGGTATTCCATTGCCAGGTTAATTGCATAAACCAAAGCCTCGGGATCATCACCATTTACGTGGAAAACCGGAGATAAAGTTACTTTAGCAATATCGGTACAATAGGTACTGGTACGGGCATCTTTATAATTGGTGGTAAAACCAATCTGATTATTAATTACCAAGTGAATAGTTCCACCAGTTTTATAACCTTCAAGACCTGCCATCTGAATTACCTCGTAAACAATACCTTGTCCGGCAACTGATGCATCGCCATGAATTAAAATTGGTGCTAAGCGACTATTATCGCCACCATATTTGAAATCGATTTTCGAGCGGCTCATTCCTTCTACCACACCGTCAACTGTTTCTAAGTGCGATGGGTTAGGACATAAACTTAAGTGAACGCTTTTGCCCGAAACGGTAGCAACATCTGTAGAGTAACCTAAGTGATATTTCACATCGCCACCAAATGGGGTATCTGGATTGTAGCTTTTACCTTCAAACTCAGCAAAAATATCTTTGTATGTTTTTTGCATGATATTGGCCAGCACGTTTAAACGACCGCGGTGTGCCATACCAATTACAAATTCTTCAATTCCCAGTTCAGCACCTTTTTCAATTACTGAATCTAAAGCAGGAATTAAAGCTTCTGCACCTTCTAATGAAAAACGTTTTTGGCCCAGAAACTTTGTACCTAAGAAATTTTCAAAACTTACTGCTTCGTTTAATTTCCGAAGAATACGTTTTTTCTCATCGATCGAGAAATTAGGGGTATTACGCGCACTTTCCATTTTTTGCTGAATCCAGTTCAACACTTCAGGTGTACGTAAAAACTTAAATTCGGCTCCGATAGAACCTGCGTATGTTTGTTTTAAAAAGGCTACAATATCTTTCAATTTTGCTGCACCGATACCAATTTCCACACCAGAGTTGAAAACGGTTTCCAAATCGGCATCAGATAATCCAAAATTTGCCAGATCTAATGTTGGTAAATGTTTACGTCTTTCGCGAACCGGATTGGTATGTGTAAACAAGTGACCGCGGCTGCGATAGCCATCAATCAGATTTAAAACATTAACCTCTTTTAAAAATTGTTCAGGAGTTTCTGCTGTTACTGCAGGGGCTTCTGATCCTCTTCCAAAATCGAAACCTTCGAAAAATTTCTGCCAACCAAATTCAACAGACTCAGGATCTTGTTGATAGGATTGATATAAAGACTCTATATATTCGGCGTTTGCGCCATTAAGATAAGATAATTTATCCATTATTAACTGTTTACTATAAGCATTACAAAATTAGAATTTTACCTTATATAAATGGCAAAAATCTCGATTAAAATGAGAATTATTGAGTGAGAGAATTATTGAATAAGAGAATGATAAAAATATGACTTGTATTAATCGATAAAATTTCAAATTCATTCATTCAGTGCTCAATCATCAATCATTACAACTATGATGCCCAAGTTAAGGAGTAATTGCCTTTTGGGTCGAGATTTTTGATATTTTTATCAAGGTCGAAAACACTTTTTGATTTCTGATCGTTACCTACACCGGCTACATTAGCCCAGTTCCCCCAATTACTTGCCGGGTTGTAATCGATCAGTTTTTCTTCGAAATATGCTGCACCAAAAACCCAGCTTACCTCTAAATTATTGATCAGATATAAAGCTGCTGTTTGCCTGGCGATATTCGAGATGAAACCGGTTTGATTTAGCTCTGTCATCACCGCATCTACCACAGCAAAACCTGTTTGCGCATTCTTCCATTTACTAAAGTTATCCTGCTCATTTACAACATCAATAAGCCCCTGGCTACCAAATCCATCCGGACTAAAAAACGTATTACCATATTTCTTAAACATGAAACGGAAGTAATCTCTCCAAAGCAGACCTAATAAAATATGATTGAACATGGCCTTGGTATTGGGCACACCTTCCATTTTTTTAATTTCCCAGTACACTTTTCGTGGCGATAAACTGCCCATGGCCAGCCATGCCGATAGTTTTGAAGCCAGAATTAAATTCTTGGTTGTTGCAGCCTGTTGCATAGCTACAATCACTTTTTGAAGATGGGCCAAACCCTCGGCCTCGCCACCAACAAATTCAAAATCAGCACGCTGATCTTTTTGTTGTGGCAAAAGGTTAAGTTCTTCTAGCGATGACAATACTCCCCAATCAATCACTTCGGCTACATTAATGCGGTCGGGCGCAGCAAAACAAGGTTTGATAATCGAATCGCGCTCAATCTTTTTCTTAAACTGATTAAAGGCATCTGGAATATCCTTAATTGGAAAAGGTAAATCTTCTTTATTATATAAGGTATGACCGATAAAATGTTTCAGGTTGATGCGTAATTTCCAAAGTGCATTTTCTACCAAAGTTGAAACATGCGTTTCTTCCCTTGCAACTTCGCGGTGATGGTAAACTTCGGTAATCTCATATTCCTGAGCAAGTTGCGGAATAATATCTTCGGGATTACCTTCGGCGATAAGCAAGTTACCCCCAATCTGCTTTAACGAACTGCGTAAACCTAAAACACTTTCTAAAATAAACTGCGCTCTAATATTACCCGTTTTTAGCGTACCGTATTTTGTTTCGCCAAAAGAACGGCGATCGAGAATGTAAACAGGTAAAATCGAATCAGACTTAGCAATCGCCTCAACCAGCATTTCGTTATCATGCAAGCGAAGATCATTTCTAAACCAGACTAAAATTTTTTTGGACATCTTTTATCGAAAAGGGTGTAAGAACGCGTTTACAAATTTATCTTATTTTTCTTCTTCATCAAACCCCTATATAATTCTTTACAAATAGGTAACAAAAGAATTAGAGCCGAATTAATATCGTTTTAAATGATAGCATAAAAACCCTTTTGTATCTTTGGTGTTTTAAAAAGATGGCAAAGAAGATTCTGATTACCGGGGCTACAGGACTTGTGGGTACTGCGCTGAAAAAACATCTGCTAAGCAAAGGTTATGAGGTGAATACACTTTCGCGAAAGAAAGACAATAATCCCAATAATTTTGTGTGGGATGTTTACAAAGGAACGCTTGATGCTGATTGTTTGAATGGTGTAGATGCCATTATCCATTTAGCGGGAGAACCAGTTGCCGATAAAAAATGGACCGATGAACGCAAAAAACAGATCATCGATAGTCGCGTAAAATCAACCGAATTACTCTTTAAAACCATAAAATCTAAACCCGACCATCAGCTAAAATCGTTCATTTCTGCTTCGGCAGTTGGTTTTTATGGCGATTGCGGTGATGAAATTTTAACAGAAGAAAGTTTAAACGGTTACGGATTTTTAGCCGAATGCTGTAAACTTTGGGAAGATGCAGTAGATCAGGGCAAAAAACTAAGCCTCCGGATTGTAAAACTCCGTACGGGAATCGTTTTAAGTAATCATGGAGGGGCTTTACCACAGCTCGATAAACCGGTAAAGTTATTTACCGGAGCCGCTTTAGGTACGGGCAAACAATGGACGCCCTGGCTGCACATTGATGATATGGTAGAAATGTACATTGAGGCCATTGAAAATCTTAAAATGGAGAATTCATATAATGCTTGCGCGCCGTTTCCCGTAACTAATAAAGCGTTAACCAAAGCCATTGCCAAAAGGCTACACCGACCTTTTTGGCCTGTTAAGGTCCCCAAAAAAGCATTGGAATTGTTATTAGGAGAGCGTGTTGAGGCCGTATTAATGAGCAACAATACTTCAGCCCAAAAAATTCTAGATGCGGGATTCAAATTTAAATTCACACATCTGGAGGACGCGTTGAAAGATTTATACAAATAGCTTAAATTGGATAACTGGCCGTCATCCTGAACTTATTTCAGAATCTTATCTCTATAACTGTACTACTATAAAAGATGCTGAAACAAGTTCAGCATGATGTAAATCATTAATTTGTAATCCCCCTCAATGACTTCAATATCAATTCTATGGTTCCGTCGCGATTTACGTTTAGCAGATCATGCTGCATTATATCATGCCCTTAAAAGCGATTATCCTGTTCTTCCGCTTTTCATTTTTGACCAGCATATATTAGATAAACTCCCGAAAGATGATGCCCGTGTAACTTTCATTTATCAAACCATTGAAGATTTAAAGAGAGAACTTCAGCAATATGGATCAGATTTATTGATTAAATATGGCAAGCCCGAAAAAATATGGCCTGAAATTTTAAAGGAATACGATGTTAAGGGCGTATATACCAATCATGACTATGAGCCTTATGCCTGCGAACGTGATGATAACATGGCCGAATTTTTAACCAGCGAAAAAATAATATTCAAAACATATAAGGATCAGGTTATTTTCGAAAAAAACGAAATTTTAAAAGCCGATAAAACACCCTACACTGTTTTTACTCCTTTTTACAAACAATGGCATGCCAAGTTAAACGATTTTTATGTAGAGGCCTATCCTACTCAAAAATATCTCAAAAATTTATTGCAAATCAAACATTTACCTTACCCAGGTTTGTATGAAATGGGCTTTGAAAAGCGTAAGCTGGATTTTCCGAAAATCAGTTATCAAAACAAACTTGATGATTATGCAAAAAAACGTGATTTCCCTGGACTTGATGGTACCACTCATATTGGACTGCATTTACGTTTTGGAACGTTAAGCATTAGGAAAGCGGTTAAGGATGCATTGGAAGCGAAATCGGATGTCTGGCTTTCTGAATTGGCATGGCGCGAATTTTATATGACCATACTTTGGCATTTCCCTCACTCAGCTTCCAATTCGTTCAAAAAGCAATATGATAAAATTAAATGGCAAAACAACGAAGATGAATTTAAAGCCTGGTGCGAAGGCAATACTGGTTACCCTATTGTAGATGCCGGCATGAGGCAGCTTAACCAAACCGGCTGGATGCACAACCGTGTACGCATGATCGTGGCCAGTTTTTTAACCAAACATTTACTCATCGACTGGCGCTGGGGAGAAGCGTATTTTGCAGAAAAGTTATTAGACTACGAAATGGCAAGCAACGTGGGTGGCTGGCAATGGGCTGCAGGATCAGGAAATGATGCCGCACCTTATTTTAGGATTTTTAACCCTGAACTCCAGACTAAAAAATTCGACCCTAAGTTCGAATATATTAAAAAGTGGGTACCAGAATTTGGAACAAAAAAATATGCCCAACCAATAGTTGAGCATACTTTTGCAAGGGAAAGGGTTTTAAAAGTTTTTAAAGAGGCTTTATCTAATTTGTAACCTTTACAATTTCAATATCGAAATCCAATACAGCATTAGGTGGAATAGAGGTATGTCCACCAGTTCCATAAGCGAGATCAGAAGGGATGAAAAGCCTAACCTTTGTTCCTGCTTTAAACTTAGTAAGTAATCCCCATCCAGCTATTACGCTATTCAATGTCGTTGAGAAAGTTCCATCTGTTGAAGAGTCAAAACTGGTGCCATCTAAAAATCTTCCTGTATACTTAAGTATGAGTGTACTTTCATTGGTGATTACATCCGAACCAGTGCCTTCGGTTCCAACAATATAGTATACTCTGCTTAAATCTTTAGTTGCTGTTAAATTTTTAGCAGTTAAATAACTTTGGATCTTTGCATCATCAAATAACCACTGTTTGCGGTATGGATAAGTTTTAACTATAAAATCAAGATTTTCGTTTGAGGGAATAGGACCAGCACCATTTTTACCAAAGCCTAAATAAGATGGCAACAAAATCCTAGCTGTACCTCCTGGTTTTAATTTAAGCACAGCTGTTCTTATAGCGGGTATATTATAGGTAATGGTTGTTGATAAAGAAGATTGGAAAAAGCTATTTAAATATCCAACATATGTACCCAAATTGCCGTTCGATGGAGACTGGAGATAAGTTGTGCCATTCGTCATAGATTTAACTGTTACATCATACAATACTGAATCTGTATTTAAGAAAAACGAACCATCAGTAGGGTTTGTAACCTGAAAATAAAATCCTGTTTTAGCAGAATCAGGTTGCATTTGAGTTAGATTGTTTTTTGATATATATGCTTTTATAGCCGCATCATCTATAGTTTGAGCAGAATCGTACTCTTTTTTACATGAGCTGAAGATTGTAGTAGCCAATAAAAGTGTGAATAGGCTAAGTTGAGTAAATTTGTTCATTTATTATTGTACGTCTGTAAGTGTTATGGTAAAATCAAGCACTGAATTTGCCGGAATTAATGCGGATGGCGACTGTGTTCCGTAAGCGAAGTAAGATGGGATAATTAACCTGATCTTTCCTCCTTTTTGTATTTTTTGAATCCCAAACTGCCATCCTAAAATTACATTTCCTAATTTAAAAGAGGTTGGGGTTCCTTTGGTGCTATCGAAAATAGTACCGTTTAATAATCTGCCTTCATAATCTGCAGTAATCACTGTAGAGGTGAGATAACTTACGTTTCCCGTCCCAGGAGTTATAATCTGATAAAAAATACCACTAGCATCTTTTGTTGCCGGGATATTATTGGTCTTAACAAAAGTGCTTATTGCAGCAGTATCGGCCTTAAATTGTGGAGTAGGATCGTAATCATCTACCGGCACATTTTTTTTACAGGCTGCTAAGCACCCTGCAAGGCAGATCATGAGTATAAAATATTTAAACTTAACCATCATCCGCAAAAATAAGCTTTTAATACGGATGCTACAATTTTTAACCTATTTTAACAAATAAGCTTATTGCGTATTCGAAAGCTGAATTGTAAAATCCAATACCGAATTACCTGGAATAGAGCCTACAGCACCACTTCCATAACCCAAGCTAGGCGGAACGATCAACCTGATTTCGCCACCTTTTTGAATTTTAGGAATACCGATTCTCCAGCCTTCAATCAACTCTGCAAGATTAAATGTTTGCTCTTTGCCACCGCCATTATCAAATACACTGCCGTTTAATAATCTTCCCTCATATTTAATGGTGATTTTAGTATTATTCGGATAAGTAAACGAGCCAGAACCAGGTTTTATAACCTGATAATATAAGCCAGAATCATCTCTAACGGCATTAATATTATTTTGTTTGATGAAATCGGAAATCTGTTTTTCAGGATCCTCATTCTTTTTACAAGATGAAAACGCAGCTAAACATAAAAAGAGTATGGTAAGAAATCTAAATTTAAACATGTGCGAAAATAAGATTTTAATAACATAAAGCTAATGGGTTATGTTTTTTTTGAAGCGCAATCTTCTACTGCTTGGGATGCGGTAGTCCTGCTTTGCACTTTTATCTTTTTTGTAGAATTATGTATAAAGAAAAATTTCCATCTACAAAAAAGGATAACGTTTCAATCAGGGCTAATTAGGCAAGTTCCGTGGTGCTGTTAACCTACATCGCCCAAACCTCATTTCACAAAACAAGAAAAGGGTTTAAAATCTGGATTATACACCCAAACCTTAAACCCTCAACTTTTTAAGCTTTACGCTTAAAAAATATACTTATTTGCCTCAATAAGCTGTTGGGCAACTCTTTGACGGGCATCTTTAACATTAAACGGTTCCACTTTTGTAAAGCGGCGTAAACCAACCAACATCATACGCTGCTCATCTCCTTCGGCGAAAGCCCAAAGTGCTTCTTTACCAGCTTTAGCAATACCATCAACCGCCTCTACCAAATAAATGCGTAATAAATCCAGCTGACCTGCTGCTGCTTCTTCTCCACGGGTGTGCACTAACTTTTCTGTCCTTAATAAAGCCGATTCAAGCACATAAACATAACTGGCCATGTCGGCAATGTTCATTAAAATTTCCTGTTCTTTACTTAAGGTCATCATCAATTTTTGAACCGCAGCACCAGCCACCATTAAAGTCGCTTTTTTCAAATTTGAGAGCACCTTTTTCTCTGCAGCAAATAAGGTGGTATCTTCTTCGCCAAAATCAGGAATGCTCATCAGTTCAGCTGCAACTGCTGTAGCAGGGGTCATTAAATCCAGTTCGCCTTTCATGGCACGTTTCAGCATCATATCAACGGTTAACAAACGGTTAATTTCGTTTGTACCTTCGAAAATTCTATTGATACGTGCATCACGATACGCCCTATCCATTGGTGCATCGGCACTAAAGCCCATACCACCGTAAATCTGTACACCTTCATCTACAGTATAATCTAAAGCTTCTGAGCCCCATACTTTTAAAATGGCACACTCTACTGCGAATTGTTCAACAGACTTTAATCTCGCTTTACCAGATTCCATTCCACCTGCAACCAGTTGATCGTAAGTATCATCAATATTTTGTCCGGCACGATAGTTCGCTGAATCAACAGCGTAAAGTTTAGCAGCAATTTCTGCAATTTTAAAACGGATAGCACCATATTTGGAAATCGGGCGGCCAAACTGGATCCGTTCATTCGAATAATTAATCGCCGTATTTAGAGTTGCTTTTGAAGCGCCAATAGCTGCCGCTGATAATTTAATACGGCCGATATTTAAAATATTAACCGCGATTTTGAAACCATTTTCCCTATCACTCAACATGTTCTCAACGGGCACTGGGCAATCGTTAAAGAAAACCTGACGGGTTGAAGAACCTTTAATACCCATTTTATGCTCTTCCGGATTCATGGTGATGCCACCGAAATCTTTCTCCACAATAAATGCGGTTAAGTTTTTATCATCATCAATTTTCGCAAAAACAATAAAAACATCGGCAAAGCCGCCATTAGTAATCCACATTTTCTGACCAGTGATGATGTAGTGTTTACCATCATCGCTCAGCTTAGCTTTGGTTTTACCAGAGTTGGCATCCGAACCGGAGTTTGGTTCGGTTAAGCAATAAGCAGCCTTCCACTCACCCGAACCGAGTTTAGGAATATACTTTGCTTTTTGTGCTTCGTTACCATAATATAAAATTGGCAATGTACCAATTCCAGTATGGGCAGAAAGCGCAACAGCAAAAGAGTGGCCTGCACCTACCACATCTGCAACCAGCATGGAAGTATTGAAGTTTTTGCCAAAACCTCCGTATTCTTCAGGAACCGAAACGCCTAAGATGCCCAGTTCGCCAGCTTTGGTTAAAAGTGTTGGCATGAGCTCTGGGTCTTCCTGCTTATCAATTTTATCTAAATTAGGATAAACTTCAGCCGCCAGAAAATCGCGACAGGTTTGCGCAATCATCTGCTGTTCTTCATCAAATTCTTCAGGGATAAATACTTCCTGATAAGTGGTATCCTTAATTAAGAATTCACCACCTTTAATTGTCTTTTTTTCAGTTGTTTCCATTTTAATAGTATCTAGTAGCGAGTATTAAGATTTGAGTATCAAGACATCAGTATCAAGACAAAGTCTATATCAAAAAAAATTTACTATTGTATAATCCAATCTTGATACTTGATACTCACATCTTTCTTCCTAATACCCACATCAAATTAATTTTCTTTCCAGGGCATAAATCATTTTTTGAACTTCAGTAACTTTCTCAATTAATCCCGTTGACAAGATGTCCTCTAATAACCCAAGTTGATTTGATATAATTAGCTGTGTTTCCAACTCGAATGCTGAACCTTGACTAATCGTTAAAAATATTTAAACTGGGGACCACTCCCTCTACCAGCCCCCTCAGCAATATTCGAGGCAATTGAAACTGAACATCTTTTCATTTGTGAAATCAATCCAAATCTTTCCTCATTTGGCAAGAGCGATGTCGCTTTATAAACTTCAACAGCTAAGTCGATTGATTTTTGCCAAACTTTTAGTTCTTTAAAATTATGCATATATATTATATTAGTATTAGTGACTGAGTAATATGTCGGGATGATTTTATAAACTGGCTTATTCGCCTGCTATTAAATCTTGATACTATATACTCATATCTCGATACTAATTAAAGTAACTCAAAAATCCCCGCTGCACCCTGCCCTGTTCCTACACACATGGTTACCATTCCGTACTTTTTGTTCTGTCTTTTAAGTTCGTTCATGATTTGCACCGTAAGTTTTGCACCTGTACAGCCCAGCGGATGCCCTAATGCAATTGCACCACCATTTACGTTAATTACATCAGGATTTAAATCTAATGTTCTGATTACAGCTAACGATTGTGAGGCAAAAGCTTCGTTCAGTTCGATTAAATCGATATCTTCTTTTTTCAAACCCGCTTGTTTCAATGCTTTTGGAATCGCCTCAATCGGACCAATACCCATAATGCGCGGCGGAACTCCTGCGATACCGTAGCTTACCAACCTGGCAATCGGTTCTGCATTTAATTCTTTCATTTTCTTTTCAGATACCACCAAAACAAAAGCTGCTCCATCAGATGTTTGCGATGAGTTACCCGCAGTTACACTTCCAACCGCATCGAATACGGGTTTCAGTTTCGCCAACTTATCTAAGGTGGTATCTGCACGCGGACCTTCATCAGTATCAACCACATAAGAACGGGTTTTCTTTTTCAGGTTGGCATCAAGATAATTTTCGTTTACCGTGATTGGCAGAACACCATCTTTTAAATGACCATTTTTTATAGCGTGAATGGCTTTCTCGTGAGATTTTAACGAAAAAGCATCCTGATCTTCACGGCTCACATTATACTCTTTAGCTACTGCTTCTGCGGTTAAGCCCATGCCCCAATACCAATCTGGATTGTTTTTTGCAACTTCTGCATTCGGCACGAGTTTCCATCCGCCAAAAGGCATTCCGCTCATTACTTCTACGCCACCGGCGATAATACAATCGGCCATACCTGCTTTAATTTTAGCAACTGCAGTGGCAATGGTATCTAAACCTGATGCACAATAGCGGTTTACGGTAACCCCTGGTACTTTATCGGTATCCAAACCCATTAATGAGATCATACGGCCAATATTCAGCCCCTGTTCTGCTTCTGGTGTAGCGTTACCCACTATTACATCATCAATTTGTTCGTTATCTAAATTCGGAACCGATGCCACTAAAGCCCTGATTACTTCTGCGGCTAAATCATCAGCTCTTGTAAAACGGAATACGCCCCGGGGTGCTTTGCCCACAGCTGTACGATATCCGGCTATAATATATGCTTCCATTCTTTTAGTATCTAGTAGCCAGAATCAAGTATCGAGACTTAATTCTAGCATTATTATTTTATTTGTTATTTACTATGAGTCATTTTTTTTCGACAATCATATCTTGATACTTGATACTCTTATCTTGATACTCATATCTAAATATTTAACTCACTAATTCCTCAACGGTTTCCCCTTTGTAATAATACTTTGAATCCTTTCTAAACTCTTCCGCTCACCAGCAAGTGATAAAAATGCTTCTCTTTCCAGATCCAATAAATATTGTTCGGTTACTTCTGTTGGATAAGATAAATCTCCGCCGCACATTACATAACCTAATTTTTCAGAGATTTTTTTATCATGCTCGGAGATGAAATGCCCAGCATACATGCTATTTGCACCTGCATAAACAATTCCCAATCCTTGCTTGCCTAAAACTTTGATGTCGTTACGCTGAACGGGTTTGGTATAGCCAGCATCGGCCAGTTCAATAGCTTTGGCTTTTGCATCGGCCAATAAACGGTTGCGGTTCATCGAAATCGAGAATTTATCTTTTTGCAGATAACCCAGTTCGTAAGCCTCGTAACCTGACGTAGAAACTTTGGCCATTCCGATAGTTAAGAAACGGTCTTTCAGTGCATTTTGCACAATCTGATCATCCTTAAATTCATCAGATGCGCGTAAAGCAAATTCTTTAGTACCGCCGCCACCAGGGATTACGCCAACACCAAATTCAACCAAGCCCATGTAAGTTTCGGCAGAAAGCTGTACATGATCGGCATGTAAGCTAAACTCGCAACCACCACCCAATGTTAAATTATGCGGAGCTACTACAACCGGGATAGAAGAATAACGGATGCGCATCGAAGTATTCTGGAACATGCGGATAGCCATGTTCAATTCATCCCACTCCTGTTCTACGGCCATCATAAAAATCATTCCCACATTTGCGCCGGCAGAGAAATTTGCACCATCGTTGCCGATTACCAAACCACGGTAATCTTTTTCGGCCATATCAATTGCTTTATTAATCCCCGAAATCACATCACCGCCAATAGTATTCATTTTGGTGTGGAATTCTACATTTAGAATGCCGTCGCCCAGATCGATAATCGAAACACCTGAATTTTTCCAAAGGGTTTTATTTTCCCGAAGGTTATCCAAGATGATGAACTCATTGGTACCAGGTAAAGCTTTATAACTTTTAGAAGGGATATCGTAATATTTTTTAACGCCGTTTTCTACTTTATAGAATGAAGTATTTCCGGCATTGAGCATTTCATGCACCCAGGCCGCAGCTTTATTGCCATACTGCTCCATTCCTTCAATGGCTTCTTTTACGCCAACGGCATCCCATAATTCGAAAGGACCAAGTTCCCAGCCAAAGCCTGCACGCATCGCATCATCAATACGGTACAGCTCATCAGAAATTTCAGGGATTCTATCTGATACATATTCAAATAAACCAAATGAAGAATGGCGGAACAATTCGCCTGCCTTATCTTTTCCTTTGGCAAAAATCTTCATACGCTCGCGAAGGTTCTCCACCGGCTTAGTCATTTCTAAGGTAGCCGATTTTACTTTTTGCTGAGGTTTATATTCCAGGGTTTTTAAATCTAAAGCCAAGATTTCGGTTTTACCATCGGCTGTTTTGGTTTTTTTATAGAAACCCTGCTTGGTTTTATCGCCAAGCCATTTGTTCTCTTCCATTTTTTGCACATATGCAGGAAGTTTAAACAAATCGTGCGCTTTATCATCCGGGCAGTTATCGTAAAGCCCTTTAGCCACTTTAATCATGGTGTCTAAACCTACCACATCGGATGTGCGGAAAGTAGCCGATTTTGGTCTACCCAATGCTGGCCCTGTAAATTTATCAACCTCCTCTACGGTTAAATCTAATTTTTCGACCAAATGCAAAAGTGCCATAATCGAATAAACACCTACCCTGTTTGCAATAAAAGCTGGGGTATCTTTACATAAAACGGTTGTTTTTCCTAAAAATTTATCACCATACTGCATCAGGAAATCAACAATTTCTGGCTGCGTATGCGGCGTAGGAATAATTTCCAATAATTTTAAATAACGCGGTGGATTAAAAAAATGTGTTCCACAGAAATGTGATTTAAAATCATCACTTCTTCCCTCGGCCATTAAATGAATAGGAATACCAGAAGTATTTGAAGTGATTAAGGTACCAGGCTTACGGAATTGCTCTACCTGTTCGAAAACTTTTTTCTTGATATCAAGATTTTCGACCACGACTTCAATTACCCAATCATAGCCGGCAATTTTCGACATATCATCGTCGAAGTTTCCGGTTTTGATTTTATTTAATACTTTTTTGGTATAAACCGGCGATGGATTTGTTTTCACAGCCGTTTGCAAAGCTGTATTCACAATCCGGTTTTTTACAGCTGGGTTATCCAGTGTTAATCCTTTTGCCTGCTCTTCAGGGCTTAAGTCTTTTGGGGCAATATCCAACAGCAAAACCTCTACGCCAATATTGGCGAAGTGGCATGCAATACGCGACCCCATAATACCTGAACCTAAAACAGCAACTTTATTAATGCTTCGTTTCATTACTTTATATATTTTTCTTTAGGCCTGATTAAACCTGTACAAAGTGAATTTATTTTGCCTCAGATTACATCCTGTTAATCAACAGTATAGGCTACCGTGATCTCATTTAGTTTTATCAATAGATTAATGAATGTTTCTTTTTCTTTTTTGGTAAAGTGCTCATCCAGGTATTCATTAAATTTTCGAACAACCCCTTTGGCCAATTGTTTTTTCTCTTTACCAAAATCAGTTAGGAAAACTTTTACCGAACGTTTATCGCCTGCAGATGTTTCACGATAAATGAGGTTGGCCTCTTCCATATTATTTAACATACGGGATAAACTGGTTGCCTTAACTCCAAGCAAGCCAGCTAAATTTGAAACCGCAGTTCCCTCAGCATCATCTATATTAATAAGCATGTAACCAATGGCCTGTGTAATCCCAAAACCGGATGCCATTTGATTGTACTTATTAAACATATTTTGCCAGGCAAACTTAACGTGGTAATCTATGGTTTGTTGTTGTTTCATTTTCACTAATTTATTATGCTTGCATAACAAAGCTAACGAATGTATTTTGTTAATGCAATAGAAAAATTCAAAATATTTGTCAAATTTTTCTTATCATAGTCATACACAAAATGAAACACTCGATATGTTAACAGTAAAACAAATACTCTTGTTTAGTCTATTTATTTTATGGGCTACGATTTGCCAAAGTCAGGTATCGTATTTCGGGGCTGCTCTTTTAAACAGTCAAAAATTAGCAGTTTTCAAAAAAACAACTACCTTATTTACATTACAATATACTGATTATGCCGAATTGGAGAAATTTGATCAGGCTATTAAAAAAAACTGGACAGTTACACCTTATAAAATTATTAAGCCCGAAGAGCTTGCGCGCTACGACACAGTAAAAAATTATTCTTTTTTTTATTTCGACAGTTATGCAGAGAAGTTAGACAGTACAACTAACGTAAATGTGGTTTATACACTAAAATTAATAACGCCATCTAAAAACCCTAAGCTAAAAGAAGAAAGTATATTGGCAACAGTTGCACTTTTTGCTGACCCTAACACCAATCTGTTGGTCAGAACACAAGATCAACAATATGGCAGCAAAAGAAGTGTAAGAAATAATATTTTATCATATTTCTATAACAAGTCTAATTTCTTCAACTGGTCGCCCGGCTTTTTAACAGGTTATTTAAAACAGATTAATGATGGATTGCTTGCAAATGAAAATTGCAATATAGACTACCAATTTTATAATAAGGTACGCCTACCCGAGCTGGCTAAGGAAACGCTATACATACCTGAATACATTAAGCAGGTGTTTTCTTCGAGATTAGCACTTGTGCCACAATCGGGCATAATTTCTGAACCTTATAATTACAAACTCAAATTTGTATCGTACAAAGCACTTGATAGTTTAATTCTGAACAAAACCACTAATGTTAAATATGTGGTTTACACGCAACGATCTGGAGATAAAATAATTAGTGTATACGATAGTAAAGACGATAAAATTATTTATCAAAGATTTTATCCTCAATCACTAAGTTTTGAGATGAATGACTTAAGTGAGATTAAAAAGGTAATTGTTTCGCTTAAATAAGCTGAGTTAAAATTATAACTATTGCACTGTCATTCTCAACACCAGACCAATTGGCCTGGTTATTTTAGAAGCCTATTGCACCAAAATCAATCTAACTAAGATCCTTCACGGTGTTCAGGATAACAAATCCGCTTTATGAATATTAGCTAAATAGTAGTCAGCTTTTAGAACAAAACCTCTTAAACTAAAAAAGTCCCGATTTTCACCGGGACTTTTTATAATATGATTAAAACAGACTAGTAAAGTGTAAACTCTACACGACGGTTTTGTTGACGACCAGCCGCTGTTTTGTTAGTAGCAATTGGTTGGCCCATGCCATAACCTGTAGCTTCAATACGTGATGCATTTGCACCTTGAGAAACTAAATAAGCTTTTACCGATTCTGCTCTATCTTTTGATAAACGCAAGTTTAATTCTTTTGAACCTGTATTATCTGTATGACCAGCTAATTTTAAGCTAAAGTTTTTCTGAATCAACAATGCTGCAACTCTATTTAAAGAAGCATAAGATTTAGAACGGATAGTTGCTTTACCTAAATCGAATTCTAAGTTTTTAATCGCTTCGTTAACAACTTTACGATCCTCTTCTGTTACGATTACTTTTTCTACAACTTTTTCAGGAGTTTTTAATGGACAACCAGAACCATCAACAACAGTACCTGCTGGTGTATCAGGGCATTTATCTAATTTATCTGCAACACCATCACCATCTGAATCTTTTAAGATATCATTTAATTCTGAACGTAATTTTGCATTATCAGCTTTTTGGGCATTTAATTCAGATTTTAAACCTTCTGCAGTTTGTTTTGCTTTTAAAGCTTCATCATAAGTTAAAGCTACCGGATTATGGAAAGCCAATTGTTTTCCGCTACCTAAGGCAAACTCTAGACCAGCATAAGCATAGTTGTATTTATCGTTTCCATTTCTGTAATAACCATCTAAATTATCACCATCAACAAAATTGATGGTCCAACCTAAATCGAAATTAACCGCATCAGAAATTTTAAATTTTGCACCTAAACCTACAGGAATAATTAATTCGTGGATGTTATCGTCACCACTAAATTTTGAGGTTCCTGCTGCTGTAGTAATAGTCGGTTTATAGGCCGCAATACCTGCTCCGGCAGAAGCATAAAGCTGCAAAGTATTCTCTTTTTTAAACATATCAATGTTGAACATGTTTACCACGGCATTTAAACTTCCTGAATAAGACAAATCTGTATCGAAGGATTTTACAGGAGAGTTATTTACCAAACCACTTTTATAAGGTTCGGTATTATCTCCTTTTAATTTACCACGAACTCCATCTAAACGAAGAGAGAAATAAGGTGTAAATTGTTTTTTAATGTAAAGACCGTAACCTAAACTTGATTTGTTATTACTGAAATCATTTTTTCCACCCAATGGAGACAGTGGAGTAAGTACACCGGCGTTTACACCGATAGACCATGTTCTTAATGTTGTTGATGAAGTTGCCGTGCTTTCCTGAGCTGAAGCAACCGACCCGATGAGTAAACCAGCGAGTGCAACTGGGAGTGTTTTAAATAGCTGTAATTTCATAAATTTTCTATTAACGTTGAATAAGCGTTTTCCAAGTATTACAATAGCCATACCAAAAATACAGGCTTGTAAAAATACTTATCAACTTTTCAACACTAATACCTAACGTAATACATCAGACAAACTAAAAAATACGTTAGAACATAATGGGCGCATCTCTTTCAATCCGTTTAAGCTAATTCTTCCAAAATCAGATTTTTAAGTTTGGGCTTCAATATACTTTTTCATGTTAATATTTGTGAATGAAAAAATTGTCAGTATTGCTCTTTAAAATAGGTCAATGCCAACTTATCAGGTGGATAAGCTCTTCTTGCGAATCATGGAAAAAGCCCCATTTTGGATCATTCATTTCATAAAGTTATAAATACATCTGCCAGATATTCTACTATTTAATATCGCCGGCAAATTTCCATCGGGTGCCGAAATTTTCGGGCAATATTTGGTTGGTTAACAAAGCTCTTACCATTTCTACTGGCATGTTGTTTTCGTGTAATATACGATCGTGAAACTGAATATTAGTCATCTTGCCGCTTTCTACCAGCTCTTTGTGCAATGCTCTAAACTGCAATCCACCCAACATGTACCCGATTTGATACAATGGGCCATAACCTCCAGTAAACGATCTACGTACCTCAGCTTCTGCATTAGCACGTTCAAATCCCACACGGTCTACTAAAAAGTCTATACACTGCTTGGGCGTCCAATTCCCCAAATGGTAGTTCATTGAAAAAATAATACGTGCACAGCGGTGCATACGCCAAAAAAGCATACCAATTTTATCTTCCGGAGATTTCGCGAAGTTCTGGTCCCACAACAGCATCTCCCAGTACAACGACCAACCTTCCGTCCAGAAAGGTGTACCAAATACTTTGCGGTAAGGTTTGTATCGGCTTTGCATAAAATATTGAAGGTTGTGTCCGGGAATAAGCTCATGAAAAACTACAGCTCTAGAAAAATGCCTGTTATTGCCGCGAAGGGTCATCATTTTGGCCTCCTCCGTCATGTCTTCTGTTGGATAGGCAATTAATACCGATTCACCACCCAGAAAAAACGGTGCAAACAATTGTTCCTGCGGGCTTAACATGCGCATACGCCAACCTTCTTTGGCCAGGGACGGAATAGCGATGAGTTTATTTTTCTCTACAAAATCTATGGCCTCATTGGCCAATTCATAAACCAGTTCGGGCTGTTTTCCCAATTCAGGATAATCGGTTTTAACCTTTTCCAATGCTTTTTTCCAATCGTTGCCAAAGCCCATTTGTTGCGAGGCTTTAAGCATTTCGGCATCACACCAGGCAAACTCCCTCATGGCAATAGCCTCAATCTGCTCAGGTGTATAGGCAATCATCTCATCATTTAAATTGCTCAGCAAAGCAGTTCTCCCAATCGGATTACCAATAATACCACTCCCATCGTCTTTCGCATTTGAGGGTTTAGCTATTTTGCCCAGTACAGCAGCATAATCCTTTATTGCATCTACTACATCGGGGTAAACTGCTTTTGTGGCTTTGGTAAATTGCGGATCGTAGCCATCATAAAACTTATAGGCTTCAGTAAATACAGATAAGTACTGATTAGCAGTTTGTTGTGCCCAAGAAGCCTGTACCGGTGTAACAGCTAAATCTTTGTTTTCCACTGCCTTTGTGGTTTTCTGAATATTCGCTTTAAGCTGTTCGAATTGTTCTTGGGTAATTTTACCGTCTTGTTGTTGGCCAACTCTGCGCTTCGCCTCAAAATCTAATAATGTTTTGGCAAAAGGCAACATAAAAATACAGCTTTTAAATTCGGCGTATTGCTGTTGTAAACTTGCTGAATCTGACCGGATATCGCGTTTAAGCAAAATATAATCTACCCTTTCATTTACAGTTAGCTTGTTAAAAGTCAAATCCTTTAATTGTTTTTGCCAGTCTGTATAAAATCGTTCCATCCGTTTAAAATATTCCTCAGATCGCTTGAGTGCATATTTTCGGTTAAGCATGGTCTCGTCTGATTGGTATTGATTAATCAGCGGACTCACGAGGCTGGCTTCATTAGTTTGAGCGTGTAATTGTACTGTAACTGTTAGCAACAAAAACAGATAAAATAGTTTGCGCATAGCGATTGGGGCATTTTGAATTAGTTGATGCAATATAGCTAACCATTAAGTATTTGCTGTAGGGTACCTGTGTAACTTATTGAAGATATTAGATTAAAGGTAGCCTAATTAAACATTTATAAAATAGTTAAGCGCAATGCCTTTAATCCGCTTAGCCCCTGTAAATCTTCCAAATCAAGATCCTCGGTTTCTGGCTTCAACACCCCTGTTTCCTGCAAATATTTTACAAATGGAAAGTAATCGTCAATATCTCTTTTATTGAAATAGATTAATGCCAGTTTATCGGGCTGGGTAAGGCGCTCCTGCGAGTTACGAATGAGTATCTTATCGATTCTTTTTTTGATCATCTGATACCTGATATTGTAAGCTCCTTCTACATCGAACTTTCGCTCATCGATCCTAAAGCTAATGTCTATTGGATGGTTGTGAATAAAGATAAGTTGTGTAGTGGCCAGCTTAACGGTCAAATCGGGCTGGAGTTGCTGAACCATTTTGGCAATCTCAGCCATTGACGACAGTTGCCATAACCTTAAGTTTTTAAGATGGAAGTGATTAAAAATCCGATCGGGCGCAATAGACTGCCCAATATAAATATCGTACTCAACACCATCCGTTCTGAACTTCTCAAAATAGCAGGGATAAGAATCTTGTAGTTTTTCGCGTTCGGTTTCAAAATAATTGTTAATGGCAGTATTAATTAGCTGCATGGATGTTTCCAAAGCCTGGCGATGCTTATATACCTCGCCATAAGGTGCTGAAATGCGGTCGAGATATTTATTGATTATCTTTTGAGTATTAGGGTGCGATTGGGAAATGAGCCTTAGGTAATCACTGGTTTCTTCTTTAAGGAAAATATTGAGGCTGTTTTCATCAGTTGTATTTAGTTCGTCGCCCTGTAAAATATCACTCCATTTATTGCAGTTAAAAATAATTTCTGCCAACAATGCATCGCTATAAGTTTTGCCCAGCTCTTCTAGCGTTTCACGAAACAGGCTTAGGTGAAAGCTTAAATCGGCTTTACTGGCTACATTGCGTTCTGCAGTAGAATTTCTAATATCTATTGCGCCATAAAAAGGGTAAACATCTGCAAAACTTATATCCTCATTACGCTGTGGCAAATTCTTTTTCTTATTGTAAAGATGATGCCAGGCTGCTTCATTAAACTTCCATTGTACCGCTGGTTGGATAGAGGTATATTTTTCTTTAATGATATTTTCGATCTCGAGATTAAACTCATCTATATATACTTGTAAGAGTTGAGCAATAGGTGCTAAAACAGGCTCCAATAAGGTAATTTTCTTTTCATCGAAAGTTTCGCCAACCCAGGTATGCATGCCCAATACGCCAACTAAAATCTGGTTATGAAATACTGGTATAAGCGCCATCGATTTTACGTTTAGCTCCCTAAATCTGTCTAACCAGGGAAACATTTCTTTACTTTCTGCCCAAATATCGGGCGAGTAAAAAGAATTAGGGTTCGCGGCATAACCTTCGGCAATCTGCTGAAAGGCTTCGGGGCTCAAGGTTTCTTCGCCCCACACCGAAAACAGTAGGCCACTGCCTCCTTTTACATAGCCATAAACCATTTTGTTGTTTACCCTTACGAAAGGGAAAAGATCGAATTGGATATTGGCATTTTGCACCAGCACTTTTAACGATTGTATCACTTCTCCATAAGCGACACTCTCGCTGCCTGGTATGCGGCTCAACCTTACATTTTTAATATTTTCTACTGCCTGTTTTGCGGTAACATCAGTAATGGTAAGCACAGAAATACCGTTGAGCTCAAAAAGCGACAATGGCAGCACCTGTTGAAGTTTATCCAATCCAGATTCTTCATTCAAATATTGTTGTAACTCGCGGTAGCTAAGATCTGGTAACGGCTGTTTCACCTTAACTTCGATGAAACTGGCATTTACTCCAATATGGAAATAACCCGGCAAACCAGTATCTGCATTGATACCCGAATGGTATTTTTCTTTTAAAGGTGAGTGGAACGCATATAATTCGTTAAGAATGAAGGAATAGATAAAATAAAGGTGATCATGTTCACGTTGTTTCAACGTTTTTGAACCAACAAAACTGTTCTGGTCTTTTTCTTCGTGCTCGAGCAGCTCGTACATCAGCTCCGTTCCATAAAAAGTAATGGGCTGCATTGGTGCACAAAGCCCCCAAGCCTGATGCTCTTCTGTCAACAGCGCAGGCGAAAGACAGGCATACATATGTTCCAACAGTAACTCGTGCTGATAAATATCATCTATAGCGATAGCCTGGTCATCAATTCCCTGTTTTTTAAATTCTTTTAAGGCATTCCTATAAAGAATAGATTTTACAGTCTGTTCTTCTTTAATTTTTCGCTGCAGGTATTTGATAAAAGGACCAAAAGAGATTGCTGAATTTACCTTTGGTAAATCTGGATAATTTTGGGCAAGATTAAATATGCGCTTCTCCATCTCTTTAAACTTTGAATTAGAAAAACTAATTGAATGGCAAAAGATTGACTACTGCTAAGATAAAAAAATAGATTGAGAAGTTGCTACCAGCCGATGGCCTTATCATCTCCCCTAGGATCGGCGCCCCCCTGATAATTGCCCCACTTGGTTTTTAAGATGGCATCTACCCGGCCAATTGGGCCTCTAGGCACGATTTTATAGCCTTTTGCTTTTAATTTTTCTATTGTTAAACTATCGATGGCATCTTTTTCTACATACACCTCATCTGGTAACCATTGGTGATGAAACTTTTTAGCAGCTACAGCCGATTGCATAGACATATCGAAATCGATTACATTAATAATAGTTTGAAATACAGATGTAATGATGGTTGAGCCGCCCGGTGTACCTACCACCATAAATAATTTTCCATCTTTCTCTACAATACTCGGTGTCATAGAGCTTAACATTCGTTTATTGGGTGCAATGGCATTGGCTTCGCCACCAACTAAGCCATACATATTGGGCGCTCCAGGTTTAACAGAAAAGTCATCCATTTCGTTGTTCAACAGAAATCCAGCTCCTTTCACTGCAACTAACGATCCGTAAGAACCATTTAAAGTAGTAGTAATTGAAACGGCATTCCCATCGCGGTCTACAATAGAGAAATGTGTGGTTTCTTCGTGCTCTGCTCCTTTTATTTCGCCGGCCAAAACAGCGCTACTTGGTGTTGCTGCTGCCCAGCTAAAGTTTGCCATGCGGTTTTTGTTATAATCGGCATTCAACAGCTGTTGTTGTGGAACAGCATAAAAATCAGGGTCGCCTAAATGTGTTGCCCGGTCGGCATACACTCTTCTTTCGGCTTCTACAATTACCTGAACTGTAGAATCTGCATTATGTCCCCATTTTTTTAAAGGATAAGGCGCTACAGATTGGAGCAATTGGATCAGGGCAATACCTCCACTCGAAGTAGGTGGCATGGTAATAATTTTGTAGCCCCTATAGTTACCTGTTATGGGTTTACGCCAGGTTGCGTGGTAATTTTTTAAATCTGCTCTTGTAATGAGTCCTTTGCCCCGCTGCATTTCGGCCACCAGCGAATCGGCTACGGCGCCTTCATAAAAACCTGCCCTACCTTTTTCCTGTATTAGTTTTAACGTATTGGCCAACTCTTTTTGAACAAGCACATCATTTTCCTGCCAGGTGCTTTCCAAATTTACAAAAGCAGTTCCACCAGGGTTAAATTCCATAAATTTACGATGCAAACTATTCAACTCCCCAGCTTGTCGCTTGGTGATCTTGAAACCGTTTTGAGCGAGGTTTATCGCTGGTTGCAATACCTGTGCCCAGGAAAGCTTTCCATATTTTTTGTGAGCCTCTACCATGCCATCTACTGATCCTGGCACGCCTGCAGCTAAATGGCCATAAAGGCTTTTATCAACAATTGGATTGCCAACAGCATCCAGATACATATCTCTGCTGGCTGCCGCAGCTGCTTTTTCTCTAAAATCTAAGGCATTTATTTCGCCGTTTGTACCACGATATACCATAAAACCACCCCCACCAATGTTCCCCGCGTTAGGGTAAACTACGGCAAGCGCAAACTGAACCGCAACAGCAGCATCAACGGCATTCCCCCCCTTTTTTAAAATATCTATTCCTACTTGCGACGCTTCTGGATGGGCAGAAACCACCATCCCATTTTTATATTCGCCACTGTTGTTTTTACCCAATTGTCCGGTTACGCAACCAGCCAATAACAGTACAACACTTAAGTATATTAACGATTTTTTAAGGTTATTGAGGGGCTTTATAGTTTTCTGCATCTTTATATATTTTTTCGATTACCTCGTTATTTTTTTCGGTTATCACTTTTCTTTTCAAACTTAATTTTGGGGTAAGCTCACCGCCATCTATGCTCAACTCTTTAGGTAACAATGCAAATCTTTTTACCTGTTCCCACTTACCAAAGCCCACATTTGCAGCTTCGATAACCTCGTTGTATTTAGCGAGCACCTGTTCATTTTTAATAATCTCTTCGTTCGAGTTAAAAGTAATGCCTTTTCTGCCTGCCCAGGTTTTTAAGGTTTCGAAATTTGGAACAATCAGTGCAGACGGGAATTTCCTGTTCTCGCCCAAAACCATAATCTGTTCAATAAAAATCGATTCTTTATATTTATTCTCGAGCATTTGTGGGGCAACGTATTTACCACCAGCAGTTTTAAACATTTCTTTTTTACGGTCGGTAATTCTTAAAAAGCGGCCATCAACCAATTCACCAATGTCTCCGGTATGAAACCACCCTTCTTTATCTACCGCCTCATCGGTTAAATCAGGTCGGTTATAATAACCTTTCATTACCTGATGTCCCGGGTTAAAACTTCGCCATCTGGTGCAATTTTAACTTCTACACCTTTAATTACCTCGCCAACAGTACCGAACATGGTTCCGCCAAAATGATTAACAGTAATTACCGGTGAGGTTTCTGTTAGTCCATATCCTTCAAAAACAGGCATACCCGCAGCCCAGAAAATTCTGGCCAAACGCGGATTTAGCGCTGCTCCTCCTGATACGATCACTACAATTTCGCCGCCCAGCGCTTCCTGCCATTTTTTAAAAACCAGTTTACGGGCAATTCCGAGTTTGAAGTTATACCAGGCGCCCGCATTAATTGTATATTTCTCAGCTAAAGCTACCGACCAGAAGAAAATACCTTTTTTAATTCCTGTTAATGCTTTTCCTTTCTCCATGATCTTATCGTACACTTTTTCGAGAAGCCTTGGAACGGTAGAAAACACATTGGGTTTTACATGCTGAATATCGGCTACAATGGTTTCCATACTTTCGGCATAATAAATTCCGGTATAATTAAACAGGTATAAATAAATAATCATCCGCTCGAAAATGTGCGAAAGCGGCAAAAAGCTTAAGCCTTTTTTAACACCTTCGGGTATTACCACAGCCGAGTTAACAAAATTTGCAACCAGGTTATGATGCGTTAGCATTACACCTTTTGGCGTACCCGTAGTGCCAGATGTATAAATTAGGGTTAATATATCTTCGGGGGCAACTTTAGCACGATGTTCTTCCAAATCAATGTCTGTACTCGCTTTGCCTAATTCAATTAATGTATTCCAGTTTTCGGCTTCTGCAATTTCATTAAAACTGTAAATCTTAATGGCTGAATTAATTGCATCGGCACAAGGCTTAATTTTTTTATACAAATCTTCGTCGGCTACAAAAATAATGGCGATTTCTGCATCTTTCAGGATAAACTGAATATCGTGTTCAGCTAAGGTTGGATATAAAGGAATCTGATAAGCGCCAATCTGGTTGGCCGCAAAATCGGCAATATTCCATTCAGGCCGGTTATGCGACATTACAGCAACCCTGCCTCCTTTGCCTATGCCTTGTTTAATTAATCCACGGCTTAGGTTATCTACAGCGGCACAAAAATCGGCTGTACTATAATTTATCCATTTTCCGTTAATTTTTCCGCTGATGAATTCTTGCTTAGGATTTTCGAGGCTGTATTTCAAAAGATCAAAAACCCGTTTAATTTCTGCCGCCATATGAATTGTATATTATTTGGTTAAGTTAAAAAATCAAACATAAAGATTAACATCTATATGCCTTTTTAATGAAAATAATACCACGTAGTTAATAAAACGCTGTATTTACTTTCTGTAAAAAATATTTAAATAAACTTAGCAATTACAAAATTACTATGCAAGCATTGTTTTTTATCCTAACGGATTTTTACCAAAAAAACAGAAACGGCATTAAAGTTGTTAAGCTGATAATTATTTTACAAAACATTTAAATTATGAAAAAGTTATTTACAATTTTAGGATGCATTGCATTGTTTGCCCTTACTACAACAACCGTTAAAGCTCAAAACTATAAAACCGGACTTGGTTTAGGTATTGACTTTGGAGATGGCGCTACATTGGTAGGTCCATCTATCAGACACCACTTTAGCCCAAAAGCAGCTATTCAAGGCGATGTATTATTTGGCGGAAACTCTACTATTATCCAAGGCTTCCTTCAATACAATTCATCAATTCCAGGTGCCAGAGGTTTAGATTGGTATCTTGGTGGTGGTCCGTCAATCCAATTGTATGATGGAGGTTCTAACTTTTTCCTGGTTCCGATGGTTGGTTTGGATTATAAATTTAGCGGTGCGCCATTGGCTTTGGCTTTAGACTGGAGACCAAGAATTTATTTGGGCAGCAACGACAGCGATTTTAACGCTGGAAGATTCGGCCTAGGTTTTAGATATACCTTCTAGACAAAGCGTATGGCGCTCGGCGCGAAGCGTAAACTTAAAAAACATAAAAAAATCCCATAAGATTAATCTTATGGGATTTTTTTATATAAACAGGTTCTAATTATAATTTAATATTTTAATTAGTATATCACAAGGTAACCCGTGTTCGATAGCTCATTGCTACTTTTTTATGGTTACACTGTGCGGGTTCCCAATTTGGACAGGCCTTTAATAATTTTATCATGTTACGATCCAATTGTGTATAATCTTTAGGTAGCTTCTGGTAAATGCCTATGCTTTTGACGTGGCCAGAGGTATCAATTATAAAAGTTGGAAAAACATCTGATTGCAAGGGCTCTTTATCTGTTCCTTTTAGTGGTACATTAGAGATAAACTTATAAAATTTAGTCATTCCTCCAGGAAATTCGGGCATTTCATCAACTTCTGTATATACGAATAGATGCGATTCGGTATCGTAATAGCCCTTACAAGAAGTTTGCTGTACAAAGCCCTGCTTATCTTTTAAAAAAGAAAAGCTTAAAAGACATAATATAAAGCCTAAATGTTTTATCATATGCTGGTTTGTAACTGAACAAATATCTGAAATAAAAAATCCCGTAAGAAATTAATCTTACGGGATTTTTTATGGAGTTTTAAACTGCAAGTTGAAAACTTTTAACTGCGAACTGCCTATATGCCTGTCCATTTTTTTAACACTGCTTTTTGAGCTGGCGTTGCATTTTCGTTTACGGTTGCTTTTAAGCGTACACTTGGATTTTCTTTCAAGCTTAAAGAAATTTCTTTTTCAATTCCGTCGCGAATTACCTTAACGGTTAGCTGATCGCCGATTTTTTTATCCGTAATGGCAGGTAAAATATCTAATGAAAATTTCGGTTCTTTTAATTTCACATTTTTCAGCGCATCACTCAATGATGAGCCATCAATCAGAACAATTATATCGTTAACATTTAAACCACTTACCCAAGCGGCTGAGTTTCTGGCAACCGAAGTTACTTCTAAACCTTTAGTAGCCAATTGAACCGCTGCACCAGTAACCGGTTTACCAGGAGTTGCATTTTCTGTAGAAACATCAACACCTGCATACGCGAAATATTTTACATAATCTACGTCATCTACGCCGTTAACATATTTTGCCCAAAAGTTAGTAAAGCTAATTCCTGATATCTTTTCAACCATGGCTTTAAATTCTGCATCAGTATAACCACGTTTTAAGGTTTTGCACTGCAAATACATGGCTTTCATTACATCGTCTAAACTTTTGGCACCTTTAGTGGCATTTATGATTTCGAGATCCATTAGAATACCAATCACTTCTCCTTTATTGTAGTAAGAAATGGAATTGTTTTTTGAGTTTTCATTCGGGCGGTAACCAATAATCCATGCATCATAACTGGATGAAGCAGCCGACTGATATTTCGCACCAGGCGTATTCAACACCGTACCTACACCGTCAGCAAGATCTTTCAAAAATTCATTTACATCAGTAAAACCTGCTCTATGCAAATACTTATTTTCGTAATACGAAGTAAATCCTTCAGCCACCCAGAGGTTGGTCGTGTAATTTTCGTTGTCATAATCAAAAGGGCCTAGTGCTATCGGACGTAAGCGCTTAACATTCCAAAGGTGGTGATACTCATGAGCAACCAGGCCTAAAAAGCCTTTATAACCTTCAGCTGTATTGTATGCATTTCTGGTTGCACCTAAGGTTGTAGAGTTTAAGTGTTCTAAACCACCGCCACCTTTTAAGAAATTATGGACAATAAAGAGATAATATTTATTAGGATTTTCGCCATAAACTGCAGTTTCTTTTTCTACAATTTTAGCCATATCTACTTTTAGTTTTTCCTTATCGTAATTACCGCCACCGTACATGGCTACCTCATGGCGAACACCAGCAGCTGTAAATTCGAAAATATCCTGATTACCCACCTCAATAGGGCTATCGTAAAGAATATCAAAATCAGTAGCTTTATAGGTAAACTGCTCACCTACAACCGGGGTTAACCCGGTAGAAACTTTAGTCCAGGTATTAAAAGGAACAATTTTTACAGTACTTGGCGATTTGATCATGCCATCAGGATGCATAAAAATTCCTGTTGGAGATAAGAATGCGTGAGATTCGTCGATAAAAGGCGTACGCACCGAGATTTCGAATGCATAAACACGGTAACTGATCTGGATATTGGCAGCCTTAGCTGAGAAAATCCTCCAGGTGTTTTTCCTTACTTTTTCAACTTTTACGGCTTTACCAGCTGCAGTAGCCTTAAATTCTTCTACACTTTTTTCAAACTCGCGGACCAAATAAGAACCCGGTGTCCAAACTGGCATTTTTACATCTACATAATCTTTTGCCAAGCCAGAAATATTCATCTGAACTTCGGCATAGTGTGCCTGTGGCTCTTTAAAAGAAACCTCAAAGCCTATTTTTACCTGCGCCTTCGCTGCCATAATACACGTTAGTAGTAAAACTAAACTTAAAATTGATTTTTTGTTAAACATATTGATATTGACTGTGTTTTGTTGCAAATTTAGATTTATTGATGGGGTTTTAGAACAAAATAGCTAAATGTGGTGTAAAATAGTTGTTTCGGTTTCATTGGTTCATGGCTGATGGCTGATGGTTTTTACGCTAACTAAACCCAAAAATAAATTGGCTTTCGCATCTTTAATTGAGTTATGAGGATATAAAAGCTAGTAATATTATATCTTCAGACAGATTTACTCAAAACTGAAAGCTGTCCGTTCCAAACTGAAAATCGGTAACATCCTTAATACAACAAATTTAGGACTAAACTATTTGAATATTTTTACGCTCTAATTCTAAACATTAATTTCGTTTTAATGTTGGAATACGCACAACACAAATAATAAACATGAAGAAAAGGTATATTATCTATGCTGTTTTAGCTATAGGCTTGGCTTATTTGGTCTATTACAGAATTAACGCAAATAAAAAACTCGAAGGGAAAGGCGGTGCATCTGGGGCGGGAAAAGGCAAAGGTGATGGTAAGGGAAGTGCTTCTGCTCCATTGGTAGTTGATGGAATTGTGGTAAAACCAGTATCGTTTGATAACGATTTGGAAGTAACCGGCGCCATTGATGCCAACGAATCGGTTGTATTGAAAAGTGAAGTATCGGGATTGGTTACCGGAATTTATTTTCAGGAAGGTACAACCGTATCAAAAGGAAGTGTATTGGTAAAAGTAAACGACAGAGATATACAGGCACAATTACAGGATGCACTAACCAAGCAAAAACTTTCATCAACAAATGAAAACCGTGCAAAACAGCTTTTGGCCAAAGGCGCTATTAGCCAGGAGGAGTACGATACTGCTCTGGCCGATTTAAAATCCCTACAGGCGCAAGCACAATTAATTCGGGCGCAACTCGCCAAAACCGCTATCCGTGCACCTTTTACCGGTAGAGTAGGCTTGCGTAGCATCTCGGCCGGAACCTATTTAACACCAGCAACTGTAATAGCCAACCTGGTAAGTACCAATCCGGTTAAAATTACTTTTTCTGTTCCGGAGAAATATGCGGGACAGATTAAAGTAAATTCAGAAATTATATTTACGACCGATGGCTCTTCCAAAGAAAATAAAGGAAAAGTTTACGCAATAGAACCGGGGATTAATGCGGCTACCAGAACGTTACAGATTAGGGCTTTGGCACCTAATGCAGATAATGCTTTATTACCAGGTTCTTTTGCCAAAATTAAACTGGCTTTAAATACGGTACAAAATGCCATATTAATTCCTAACGAAGCCGTAATACCTGTGTTAAAAGGCAAAATTGTTTATGTACAAAAAGACGGAAAAGCGCAGGAAGTAAAAGTAGAAGCAGGTACCCGTACCGATGAAAATATTGTAATTACGTCAGGATTAAAAGTTGGCGATACGGTTTTGACAACCGGGTCGATGGCATTGAAGAAAGATGCCCAGGTAAAAGTTCATTTGGTTAAACAATTATGAGTATCTCAACCACGGGTTTAAAAAAAGTAACCTTTATTGCCCTCGCGACTATAGTCTTTGGCTTCGTTGGCTGCAAGCAAAGCCCTAAAGAGCGTGCCGTGATGCAGGTATATGTATCCTATAAAGAAGCCGATTCGGCTACAGTAATGAAAGTTTTAGATCCTTTGCAAAAAGAAATTTCAAAGATCAGCAATATCCATAAAATATCAACATCATCCCAAAAAGGTGCTGGCAATATTATAGTTGAATTTAATATGGATAAAAATATAGATAGTGCGGCTATTGAAGTACAAAACAGACTAACTATAGCTAACACCGGTTTACCAAAAGAAGCCAAAATATATTGTTTTAGAGTGAACAACGAGCATAAAAAAAATAAATACAATCAATAATGAGTATTTCAACCACGAGTATAAAAAGGCCGGTTTTGGCCATTGTGATGAACTTATTGATTGTCCTTTTCGGGATAATCGGCTATACCTTTTTAGGTGTACGCGAGTATCCATCTATCGACCCCACGGTGGTTTCGGTAAGAACTTCCTATCCTGGTGCCAACTCAGATATTATCGAATCGCAAATTACCGAACCTTTAGAAAAATCGATCAACTCCATTGATGGGATCCGAAATATTTCTTCATCAAGCAACCAGGGAACAAGCAATATCACCATAGAGTTTAACCTCGATAAAAATATAGAAGAAGCCGCGAATGATGTGCGTGACAAAGTATCGCAGGCTGCCCGTACCTTACCTAAAGATATTGACGGTTTACCGGTAGTAAGTAAGGCTGATGCCAACTCTGACCCGATTTTATCGATGACGATCCAGAGCGATAAACGCAATACACTGGAATTAAGTGATTTTGCTGAAAACGTAATTGCCGACCGTATCCAAACCATTCCGGGGGTAAGTAGTGTACAAATCCAGGGTCAAAGGAAATATGCCATGCGTATCTGGATGGATCCCAATAAACTAAGTGCTTACGGCTTAACCTCGCAGGATATTGTTACTGCATTAGACAATGAAAACGTAGAGCTTCCATCAGGAAAAATCACCGGCGCTACTACCGAACTAACAGTTAAAACCCTGGGAAAACTAACCAACGAAAGCGAGTTTAATAACTTAATCTTAAAAGCCGACAGCAATCAGGTAGTTAAACTAAAAGATGTTGGTTATGCGGTTTTAGGACCAGAAAACGAAGAAACCATTCTACGTGAATCGGGCAGGCCAATGGTGGCCATTGCCATTATCCCTCAGCCCGGAGCCAATTATCTCGATATCAGTAAAGAGTTTTACAAACGTTTTGATAAATTAAAAGCCGATATCCCACAGGATATTAAATTGAAAGTTGCATTAGACAATACCCTTTTCATCAAGCGTTCGGTAACCGAAGTTGCCGAGACTATTGGTTTATCACTGGTATTGGTAATTTTGATCATATATCTCTTTTTCAGAGATTGGGCCATTGCTTTTAGACCTTTAATCGATATCCCGGTATCTTTAATTTTTACTTTCTTCATCATGTACGCCTTCGGCTTTTCAATCAATGTATTGAGTTTATTGGCCATTGTACTGGCTACAGGATTGGTGGTAGATGATGGTATTGTGGTTACCGAAAATATATTTAAAAAAGTTGAAGAAGGCATGTCGCCTTTCGAGGCAGCCATTAAAGGATCAAATGAAATCTTTTTTGCTGTAATTTCGATTTCCATTACCCTTGCGTCCGTATTTTTACCGGTAATTTTCTTACAGGGCTTTGTGGGCCGTTTATTTAGAGAGTTTGGCGTGGTAATAGGTGCCGCGGTACTGGTATCTGCCTTTGTATCACTCACTTTAACACCGATGTTAAATGCCTACCTGATGAAAAAGGGTGAACATAAACCATCCAGATTTTACAACTGGACAGAACCCTATTTTATAAAATTAAATGATGCATACGAATCTAACCTGAACAAATTTTTGGATAAAAGATGGCTTTCCATTCCAATTATTATAGTGTGTATGGGGCTTATTTTCTTATTCTGGAAGGTTTTACCAAAAGAAACCGCCCCTTATGACGATAGAAGTGCAATCAATATCAGTGCAAGCACTCCCGAAGGTGCCTCCTTTGCCTATACTGATCAGTTTATTATGAAACTGAATCAGTTGGTAATTGATTCAGTTCCCGAAAAAAACGTAAACATTACCATTACTTCGCCAAGTTTTGGTGGTTCGGGTGCGGTAAACTCTGGTTTTGTAAGAATGGGTTTAACAGATCCCGAAACGCGTAAACGTTCGCAAAAAGACATTGCCGATATGCTCACCCGGGTAACCAAAAAATATACCGAAGGTAAAACCATTGTGAGCCAACAGCCAACCATTTCAGTAGGTCGCCGTGGCGGATTACCCATCAGTTATATTATCCAGGCCCAAAATTTCGAAAAACTAAGAGAGAAAATCCCTTTGTTTATGGATGCGGTTTCGAAAGACCCAACATTCACCGTATCAGACGTAAACCTGAAATTTAACAAGCCTGAAATTAACTTGACCATCGACAGGGATAAGGCCAAAAATTTAGGTGTTTCTATATCTGCTATTGCACAAACCTTAAATTTAGGATTAAGTGGTCAAAGGTTTTCGTATTTCTTCATGAATGGAAAACAATACCAGGTAATTGGTCAGTTCGATCGTGGAGACCGGAAGGATCCATTAGATTTAAGTTCTGTTTATGTACGTAATGATAAGGGTGAGTTGGTTCAGCTAGACAATGTGGTTACGGCTAAAGAAGAAAGTAGTCCGCCACAGCTGTACAGGAACAACCGCTTTATTGCGGCAACTGTTTCGGCAGGCTTAGCACCGGGAAAAAGTATTGGCGAAGGTATAGATGCCATGGATGCCATTTCTAAAAAAGTATTAGACGAAACTTTCTCTACCGATTTAAGTGGAGAATCTCGGGATTTTAAAGAAAGCTCTTCAAATACCTTCTTTGCATTCGGTTTGGCGCTCCTTCTGGTTTATTTAATTCTTTCGGCACAGTTTGAGAGCTTTAAAGATCCCATTATCATCATTTTAACTGTACCCATGGCCGTTGCCGGTGCATTTTTATCGCTCTGGTTATGTGGCCAAAGCTGGAATATCTTCAGCCAGATCGGTACCATTATGCTTATTGGCTTGGTAACCAAAAATGGTATTTTAATTGTTGAGTTTGCTAACCAGCTAAAAGAAAAAGGGATTGCGATTCCTCAAGCTATACGTGAAGCTGCTGTTTCGCGTTTGCGCCCAATTTTAATGACCAGCTTAGCCATTGCGATTGGAGCTTTACCAATTGCCCTTGCTTTAGGTGCCGCTGCAAAAAGCAGAATGAGTATGGGAACCGTAATTGTAGGTGGAACATTGTTCTCTTTGGTTTTAACCTTATTTGTAATACCAGCCATTTACTCTTACTGGGCCAAACCGTACAAACCGAATAAAGAATTAAAAGAAGCCCATCGTTTTGAACAAGAAGCTTTACATACAGAAGAATAAGATGAGCAAGAAATTAAAAATATTTATCCTGTTGGTAAGTTTATCCCTTTCGGGCTTTGCTCAGGAAAAACTGAGCTTACAGGAGGCGATAACTGTTGCTTTACAGAACAATTACGATATCAAAATCAGTAAAAACCAGATCGATATCGCAAAAAACAATGCCAATATTGGCAACGCGGGTATGTTACCTAATTTAACGGGAAGTTATACCAATGGTGGAAGTATCCAGAATACCAGGCAAACCCCTGCAACTGGTCCTGATCGGGTAATTACAGGCGCAAAAAGTACCAATAACAGTTATGGTGCGGAATTAAACTGGACTATTTTTAATGGTTTTAGCATGTTTGCCAATTATGATCGCTTAAAAGAGTTGCAAAAACAAGGCGAGTTAAACGCCCGGTTAACCATTTTAACTACAGTTGCTGATGTAATTACGGCTTATTACGACATTGTAAGGCAACAACAATTGGTTATTGCTGCCGATAGTGCAATGGACGTTTCTGTATTACGTACCAATATTGCGAAAACAAAATTACAACTTGGCCGTGGCTCTAAATTGGATGTGTTAACCGCACAGGTTGATTACAATACCGATACATCAAACTATCTGCAAACCAAAAATGCCTTACAGGTAGCTAAAGTGCGCTTAAACCAATTGATGGTGAGAGATATCGGTACTTCGTTTTCTGTAGACAACCACATTGATGTAGATAAAGGTATCCTGTTCAGTAAAATGGCCGAAATGGCCGAGCAGCAGAATCCTAATGTGCAGAATGCATTTATTAATCAACGTATTGCATCCTTAAATTTAAAATCTATCCGTGGGGCAAGGTATCCATCTGTAAGTTTAAACTCTGGCTACAGCAGGGCAAACAGTACCAGCCCTACAGGCTTTAACCAAAAATTTGCTGCGAATGGATTTACTTATGGCGTTACGGCAAGTATAAATTTATTTAATGGTTTTTTACAGCGCCAACAAGAGCGTAATGCAAAAATAGAGATCGACAACTCGGCCCTTAATCTGAACAAAACCAAGCTGGATGTAAATTCGCAATTGCTTACTGCTTATCAAAATTACAGCACCTACCTGGATCTGATTAAATTAGAGCAGCGAAATGTAGATATTGCAAAAGAAAACTTAGATATTACCCTAGCAAAATACCGTTTGGGCAGCATAGCCCCTTTAGAACTCAGAGAAGCACAGCGTAATGCTATTGATGCACAAAACCGTTTCATCGAAATGCAATATCAAGCGAAAATAGCCGAAACTACACTGAAAGAAATCAGTGGAAATATAAATTTATCTAATTAATTTTTATATTTAGTCCATGATACTTGTTGCAGATAGTGGCTCATCGAAAACTGATTGGATGGGCTATCATAATGGCGAAACCATTAAATTTAGCACTCCTGGAATAAACCCTTATTTCTTAAGTGAGCAAGAAATTACAAAGCTGATTTCTAAAAATGAATCCTTATTACAATACGCTAATGAGGTAAAAGAAATCTACTTTTTTGGAGCTGGTTGCTCTTCACCCGATAAACATGAAGTAGTCTCAAATGGCTTGTCGGCCGTTTTTGGTAATGCTTTTATTTCAGTTGACCACGATCTTCTGGGCTCGGTATATGCTACCTGCGGAAATGCAGAAGGCTTAAACTGTATTTTAGGCACCGGATCGAATATCTGTTATTTCGATGGAAAGAAAATCCACGATGGGCATCATGGCTTAGGCTACGTTCTTGGCGATGAAGGTTCTGGTACTTTCTTTGGAAAAAAAGTACTTCTAAGCTATTTGTACAATAAAATGCCATCAACCCTAGCTGCAGAATTTAAAAAGTCTTTCCCGGCAGAAAAAGAACAGATTATTACCAATGTTTATCAAAAACCTTTCCCAAATATCTATCTAGCAGGCTTTAGCCGCTTCATGGCCAGCCATAAAGACCATCCATTTATTCAGGACATTTTAAGAACAGGCTTTCAGGAGTTTGTAGATACCAATGTTAAAGATTATCCTAAACACAAAAGTGTTCCATGCCACTTTGTAGGCTCTATAGCCTATTATTATCAGGAAACATTAATTTCAGTGTTATTAGAAAATGGCATTGAACCTGGGAAAATATTACAGAAACCTATTGAAGAGCTATTTAATTTTATTTTAAACAAAGAAGGGATAGTACCAACAAGTGAATTAAAATCGAAGTCTATTTTTTAGCTACTATAAATTTATTGTTAAAATATTCTTAAGATTGTAAACATAACAACATAAACTTTTGTTATATTCTTAACGGCATATAAATGCACACACATATGAAGAGAATACTGGTAGTAGATGACGATATTGAGGTTTTAGAAACCATACAATTAATACTGGAAATCGGAGGATTTAAAGTTTCTGCACTGAATGATGGTGAGGAGATTTTTAACAGAATTGAAAAATTTAGCCCTGATTTAATCTTACTAGACATTTCTCTGGGGCACATCGATGGGCGTGTATTATGCGAACAGTTAAAATCGATTGAAAGCACCTCTAAAATTCCGATTTTGCTTATTTCTGGTTTATATGATCCAAAAGATTTTACAACCTTAAACTACGGCCAGGACGATTTCTTATCGAAACCATTCCAAATGGACGTGTTACTTAAAAAGATCACTAAAATTCTTTCACTGGAAGAAGATAAACCAAGTTTTCTTTTAAATTAATTAAGCTGACATTAAAATAACGAGCCAAGAAGACCTTTAAATTTTCTTGGCTTTTTTATTTTCATAAGAATAAAAAAGCCTCTCTATCGAATAAATTAATGATAATGATACCAAGCAATGAATGGTTAAAAACCTGGAACGAGAAACGTGCTTTACTAGCCTGCCCCAATAACTTGAATGATTATTTTGAGGAAACAACAGTAGCTGGTAAAAAGATAGATCACTTAGAACTGGGAAGTGTTTCTATTCCAACAGGAGAAATTTTGGTTAGAGATCCGCTTGTATATATCCAAAAAGATGCCGAGCCCTATTTAATTAAAGTTCCTAAAGGCGAATTCCCGGTAACTGCAGCTGTAGTAGTTCCTGACGATGAAGATGGTGCCAGATACGCCGCTGTTAAAGTGCAATTTACAGCTTATGATGCCATACGCTTTGAAGAAGCGTTAATCGGCACAGAAGACCTTATTGATTTTAACGAAGGAGAGTTTTTTGGTTTCAATGTAGATGCAGGATTAGCTTGCGTGCTGGATAAAGAAACCTTAAACCATTTTTGTGCATTTCAGGATATTTGCACTATTAAATTCAGAAAAAAAATATCTTCGAACTTGGGCAGACAAATAGAATCAAGTATTTTTGCTTTTTCTTGAAATTTAGCACTTCAGGCATGACCTCAATATCAAAAATTCTATTTAATATTTTTCAAAAAAAAAATGCTACCTTAGGTAAAACTAAATTAATAAGATATGAAAAAAATCAATTTAAATACTTCTTTTCTCAAATTGAGAAAAGAAGAAATCGGTAGTTTTACGTCCTCAGAAATGAAACAAGTGATTGAAGAGTATGAAGGAACAGGACCTGCAGTTGTTTATGTAAAGAGCCTATATGAGGAAAGAGATACAGTTTTATGTACTACTGGAGCAGAATGTATAACAAATGCAAGTGTTCCTTGTAATACGCTGCTAAAATATGTTTAGAAATAGTTTTATAAAGCTGTTTTAATATAAGCTTTTTTTTGTATAAAAAAGACTTATGAGCGACCCAATGAAACATTTTTCATCCCTAACTGATCCCCCGTTGGATAGAACCAAAAGTATTTTTTAGAAGATATTATTTTCATTACTATAGCTGCGGTAATCCGCGGATGTGAGAATTGGAATGAGATAGAATCCTACGGGGAGTCAAAACGGGAATAGCTGCCGAATTTTTGCAATTACCCAGCGGGATTCCCTCTCATGACACTTTTAACCGGATATTTGCAGCTTTAGATTCTTTGGAATTTGAAACTTGCTTTCTGGCCTGGGTAAAAAGTGTAGCCGAGCTTACTGAAGGGGAAATCATCAGCATAGATGGCAAAACCATTCCGCGGCTCCCGTGGCAAAGGTACAAAATCAGCTATGCATATGGTCAGTGCCCGGGCCGGTACAAATAACATGGTTTAGAGCAAGTAAAAACAGCCGACAAATCCAACGAGATTACAGCGATTTCCAAACTATTGAGCGTATTGGGATTAAAAGGCTGTATTGTAACTATTGACGCGATGGGTACCAAACAGCCAAACAGATTAAGGACTCGGGAGCGAATTACGTTATTGCTGTCAAGGACATTTGGAGCAAGATGTGGAAGATACCCTTCGCTTCTGCAGCCACGTATCGCAGCACCAAGAGGTGGATACGGAACATGGCAGGGTAGTAACCCGTACCTGTTCGGTACATACTAACCTTTTCCATGTGCAGCTGCATGGAAAGTACGCGTTACCTCAAAGCTTCTCAGACGGAACAAAAAGAGAAACGTTATTATATTACCAATCGGGATGCTGATGCAGCAAAAATAGGCAGCGCGGTTTGTTTCCATTGGGCCATTGAAAATTCACTGCATTGGCTGCTTGATGTTGCTTTCAATGAGGACAGCAGTAGAAAACGGACTGGCAAAACCGCTGAAAACTTCTCTATCATCTGCAGGATTACACTTAACCTGATCAAAAATGAAACCAGCAAGAAGAGAAGCGTTAAAGGGAAAAGACTTATTGCAAGATGGGACAACGATTATTTACTCAATATTCTCAAAAATTAGATGCGTTTGCCCTGGCCCCTTGTTAAATAAGGAGCTTGAACTGTAAAACACATCGACTGTTCAACAACGAATAAATGTTTTTTGCACTGAAATTAACACGGGGCACCGAGACGCAAAATATCTTGGGCCCCTCAAAACTGGCAATAATCGACACTTGGCTTAGCAACATTTGGCAGCATCAGGCTTGAGGAGTCAATTTTATTCCCACTATCTTAAGTTGATGAAATTTTGTATGAACCTCAGGATATTACTTTTGTTAGTGTTCAATCTAATATAGTTTAGCAAACCCGGTATTGAGAAGCGACTGAACCTTCATGATTCATATAAAATAGTTAGGACTCCAAGTATCCTTTTTTCTTTGATTTAATTGCCTCTTGTGATGAGTAATACTTGTCCAAGAAAGTATAAACCACAAGCTCATACCTACGTTGTTTAGAAATAAATAGCCTATTACAAAACATGTGTATATAGTCGATTAAAAGCTTGTTTTTTGCATCTTCAACATTTCTGCTTTTGAGTTTGCTGGTAATAAGTTCTATGAAGGTTTTATTTTGAGCGGTTCTAATATTCAAGATATCAATAGCTTCTTGAATTTCATTATCTAAGTCCATAGATCTGTCCATATGTGAAAAAAGCACCTTTTGAAGTTTTCTGTATTTATCGTTAAGTGCGTGTTTTAATTGTGGTGCCGCACCATGTTCATTAAAATATGCTGTTGAAAGCCTTTTAGCCAGTACCAGTTTCTCTTCCATTATCAATCCAAAATCATCCAGGAAGGTATCAATGCTTCTTAACACAAAGAGTAAACGATATTTATCTGGCTCTTCAATTTCTCCCAATAATTTGCCCAAACGAAGAGCCACAATTGTATCATGATAAAAAATTGATTCCGAGTCTACAATCAAATCCTCAGAATATCTTTCAAGTTCCCTAACGTAAGTATCAATTACGATATTGCTTATTTGATAGTTTTCTAAAAATGGATTTAGCAGTTTTATAAATTCCCTTTGCAAAAAGGCTTGGTTTTGTAGGTTACTATTGTAAAAACGAATCCTTAAATTACCCCCCAACTTATCTTTATATCTGACAAAGAAGAATTTTTCGTAATTGCCCTGAATATTTTCAGTATTCAAAAATGGGAAAATATAATTTATTAAGATATTTTCAAGAGTCTTTTCACCACCATATATTTTAAAATAAAGCCATTCACTCCCTGGAGCATATTTTCTTTGAACATTTTTATTTTCACTTGCAAGATTACTGATATTTATAGGTTGAGCATATTTTCTTTTGAAAGGAATAACTAATTCGTTTGTATAAGGAGAATTTGCTATATCTCTCACAATGCAATTTTCATTGGTGAAAAGAAATTCTTCAAGCGTGATTTTTTTGTATTTCTTGATGTACTTTAGTAGAATCCCAATAGATACTAGATCTTCGGTATCGATCAATAAAGTGTTATCGCCCTGAACTAACATTATTTTTTTGGGGATCTTTCTTTTAAAAATAAATGCGCTAAAACTTTTAGGCTCAAATTCAGCATCTATGAAGGTTTTTACTTCATTTTCCTCAACAATCCATCTTGCCTTTTTAATAATTATGCTTTTGTAATAGACACGGGGGTAAAAATTTATTTCACCCAAAAAACCCCAGTCCCAAATGATCGGATAGGCTAATCCCTGCCCCTGAAGGTCACATAAGAATCTGTAAATCGGTAAATTAGCAGGTGTTGAAAAATTATGTGCAGATGAAAGTCGTGGAAATATTCTTTTGTTGTGTTTTACACTCCTTAGATTAATGTTGTTGTTATTTACAGAGACGACTATATCATTCAATAAAATCTGATGTTCAACATTCATTCCCGATCGGCCTAGGTAAGGAATTTCATATTTCCTTAAGTGGTCCCGGAGAAGAATATTTCCAACTCTTGCTTGAGGATTGTGTACAATCTCTGCGAATATCGCATTTGGAAACTCCTTTTCCTCCTCTATTAGGGCATCACTTACAAGTTTGCTTAGATGTTTGTCGTTTGAGGTGAATCTACCAAGCAAATTAGCTGCTGATAGCCCAGCGGGAGCATGGAGATCAAAAATATATTCATAAGGGCTTGCTTTATCGCTGTTCAGTATTAAGGATCCAATTAGGTACGAGCTAGTTGAGAACTTAAATTCGGTTAGGTTAAGAGATTCTAGCTCACTATCAGTGATTTCTATTGCCTGTAGGTTATGTTGTATATAATCTTGATATTTTGAAAAAGTAAAGTCGGTAATATGATCTCTATGTTGAGCAATAGATTTGCTTTTTCTCATTGCCAACGGCAAACCTTCGATCCATTCGCTTCCAAGCATTTGTTCAATGTGATCCTTACCATAGCCAATTCCCAGATCACTATCAAGCACCAAATTGAGCGGCATTTCAGCATCACCATATTTTTCTATAAATTGCTCTTTGAAATTTTCCAAATTAGAATTGGTATTCCATCTTGACAACGGAGCCAATTCTTCACAATGACGCAAGATAGTCTTTACTAGTTGTCTACTAAGAAATTTTTCAGAGGTAGCTAGTCTTAAATCCACCTGAAGGATATCTTTTGGCATATGTTCTAAGGGAAAAGCTGAAACTATTTTTGCGGTTAATTCCCCATAATCAGTTCCGGTATGTACGGTTTTTAAAAGAGATCGTACATATTTTAGTTTTTTCACTATTTCATCCGCTGAATTTATCAATGAAAGTTTACCTATAAGATTTTCCAATGGATCACTACCGGTTAAATTTAAGTCTAGATGGCTAGTTAAAAGTTGAGATTTCCAAACTTCCAAAATAAAGTCGCTCGCCTCCTCCTCACTATATGTAGAAAATCTCGATGAAAATGCTGATGAAAGTTCTCCTATCGTTCTGGGTATCCTAGCACAGCTGATAACAAATGAAATGAACTCCGTTTTTTCTACTGATGAAAGTTTATAGTATTTTGTTTCTTCATTTAAAATATATTCTGCATACCTAAATCCTGTTGGGGTTTCATATTGACTGTCATTGTTTATAAACTGTAAATAGGGTATTATCAATGGGTCATTTTCAATTTGAGATTTTATAGCCGTTAGATAGCCCATGTCTAACCTTGCATCAGTAAAATGTCGTTTATTATTTTCAATCTTTAATGAAGTTTCTTGTTCGCTTATGTTTACCAAAGAACTTCCAGCAAAAACACCGAATGGAGTACACCTTGTGCAACTTCGAAGCCAATACTTTTTAAGGCTCGCCTCTAATTTTTCTTTGGCACTACTAGAATCTGCCTTTTGCAACTCATTGTATAATTCTGGAGCGGCGAGCTGAAGACTTGATATAAATTCTTGATTTAAATCGGTTTTTGTTGTTGCTAAAAAAAGGCTTTGCAGTGGTGCTCTTAATAATACAAAATCTAATGGTTCCATGGAATAATTTGAGAGTTTAATTAATTGTAAATTTGTGACACCAACTTAAAAATTTATAAATATTACTAAATTAAAGCTAGCAATAAGAACTTCAATCAGCTATCTAACATCATACAACTGTCCCAAGAACAATCACCCGTAAGAAAACTGATTAATACCAATCCAATTCCAGCACTCCCTTCTAATAACCCTTTACTTGCTACATATTTTTCTTGCACGGGATCATACTTTTTGAACCCAGAGATTGTATCTTGATAAGTACCGTAATTTAATGTTTCATCAATCCAGAATTCGCATTCATCCTTAAATTTTTGGTGTCCAGTTAATTTCCACATTTTATTGTAAATATGGGCTATACCTGACGTGCCATGACAAATACCTGCATCTACAACTTGGTTCTCTTTAGGGTTTCGTCTGTCACGAGATTTTGCAAAAATGGCCAATGAAAAATCAATGATTTTTTGATCCTTCATCTCTACCCCTGCTTGATAAAGTACGAAAGCTATGGTAAGATCCCCATAACACCAAGCCAATCTACTTGCTTGATTAATATTAGTCCCCAACACTATAATGGAAGGGAAGATCGATTTGTCCTGAAATGTATTTGTAGATGATAAAAAGAAATAGGTAACTTTACTCATGAGATCTAAAGCCCTTTCTTTACAGATATTTGATTTATAACACTCAACGGAGAATTTTAAGATACTTGTAATTCCATGGGCAAGGCCTAAGTTTATTCTGGTTTTATCAGGCCTGAAAGTGTTAAAATCAAAATGATAAATCATGTTATCTTTATTTTTCATAAGAAAAAAAAGATGTTCGAAAAATTTTTCAAAAAAATTAACAAGGATGCTTTTGGACTTTAATAAATAATATGCTATTCCCAGCGCCCCATGTAAAAAATCGAAATTTCCTATTTCTATCCAAAATAGTGCTATTTTTGAGAGGATTAGATCATCAGAACACACTTCCCTTTTATCCTCAATTCCCAAATAGCCAATTTCATTTAAATAACTAAAATACCAGTTTATACCTGTTTTCCCAGAACATAGTGTTTTGAAACCACCATCAAATGACTTATTTAGTAAATATTGCAGGTTGTTTATTATTTCACTGGACAGATGATTTTTTCTGAAATGCTTGGAGTACAGAACTCCGAAAAGTGACAACCCGCATTCCCCATTGTAAAGAGAGATATCTTTCTCTATTTGCAAAGTTTCCTGATAAATATGTTCTAGTTTAACCTCAATTAAAATTCGTTCTGGCATAATAAAATATGTACAAATTGACATGATCTGGGAATAAAGGCCATCAACTTATGCTTAGTTCACACTGTGTACTTTCAACTAAGATAGGTTTTTTTGCTTTGATGTTCCTGTCAAGTATAGATTTTTCAACATCCGATTTCCATTAGTATAAAATCCTTATTATTCTTAGTGATCCACATCAATGCGCTTTTAGCGATTATGGCAACAAAGTAACACATTCACAGTCCATCAGTTAGAATGTTGTCATAGGATTTCTAGCCAGTAAACACATTTTATTGAGTATTACTCCCATCTATAACTGTTCCGCGCAAGCTGATTAAGTGAGTCTGTATTTTTATTTTAAGATAAAGAAAAATTGGCAGAAGAGTTCAAAATCCGACTTTAAGACAAACTCTGTCGGCTTTTTTCCATTTCTCTGCTAAGTAGTAATAAGTCAGTCCGTGTCTTTTAAGGATTAGTCTAGTTTTTGGTTGCAATAAACAGGTAAATATTTATCATTATTATGTAGATGAATAAGCCCTGTCAATTTATAAGTTTTATTAGTTAGCCTAACATTGAAAAAGGCCTTATAACAGGGTATAATCACTGCATCCTTCTCCACCTTACTGTCATTTTGGCAAACAAATTCTTTTGGAACAGCCCTTGTTATGCAGGATGTAGATTAAACAATTTATTTACATATGAGCATACAGGAAAAAGGAAATATTTCCATACACACTGAGAATATTTTCCCGATAATTAAGAAGTTTTTATACTCTGATAACGAAATTTTTCTTCGCGAGTTGGTTTCTAACGCAGTAGATGCAGTCCAGAAAATTAAAAGACTAGGTTCATTAGGTCAGTTTAATGGCGAAGTTGGTCAACCATTGGTGCAAGTTGCGGTTGATAAGGATGCAAAAACCATTACCATTAGCGATAACGGTTTGGGGATGACTGCCGAAGAAATTAAAAAATACATTAACCAGGTTGCCTTTTCTGGCGCAAGTGAGTTTGTAGAGAAATTTAAAGATGCTAAAGATGCCAATGAAATCATCGGTAAATTCGGTTTAGGTTTCTATTCGGCCTTTATGGTTGCAGATTTAGTAGAAATTCAAACTTTATCATACCAGGATGGCGCTGAGCCTGCACGTTGGGTTTGCGATGGCAGTACAGAATTTGAAATTACTGAAGGCACTAAAACCACACGTGGTACCGATATTATCCTCCATGTAAACAAAGATTCGGAAGAGTTTTTAGAAGAAAGCAAACTGCAGGAAATCCTTGATAAATACGCTAAGTTTTTACCGGTTCCGATTAAGTTTGGTACGAAAACAGAATCAGTTGAAGATGGTGTAGATGAAGAAGGTAAAACAAAATATAAAGATGTTGAAGTTGATAACATTGTTAACACCACCAACCCGATCTGGACAAAAGCCCCTGCAGATTTGTCAGACGAGGATTATTTAAACTTTTACCGTGAATTGTATCCATTTAGTGAAGAACCATTATTCTGGATCCACTTAAATGTTGATTATCCTTTTAATTTAACAGGTGTATTGTATTTCCCTAAGTTGAAAAACGATTTCGAAATGCAACGCAACAAAATCAAATTATACTCACGCCAGGTATTTATTACCGACGAGGTTAAAGATATTGTTCCTGAATTTTTGATGTTATTACATGGTGTAATCGACTCTCCTGATATTCCTTTAAATGTATCGCGTAGTTTCTTACAGGCCGATAGTAACGTTAAAAAGATCAACAATTACATTACTAAAAAGGTTGCTGATAAATTAGGTGAGTTATTTGCAAAAGACCGTAAAGCTTACGAAGATAAATGGAAAGACATTGGTCTTTTTGTTAAATATGGCATGATCAGTGAAGAGAAGTTTTACGATAAAGCCAAAGATTTTGCTTTAGTAGGTAATACTAAAAATGAGCTTTTTACACTTCCTGAGTACAAAGAGAAGGTAAAGGCTTTACAAACGGATAAAAATGGCACTGTGGTTTATTTATATACCAATGATGCTGCTAAACAAGATGCTTTTATCCAATCAGCCAATAAAAAAGATTATGATGTTTTAGTACTGGATTCGCCAATTGACAATCACTTTATTAATCAATTGGAGCAAAAATTAGAGAAAACATCAATTAAACGTGTTGATTCGAGCGTTGCGGATAAATTAATTGAGAAAGATGAGCAGAACGAGCATGTTTTAACTGAAGATCAAGTAAAAGAAGTAACTGCGATTTTTGAAAAAGCCATTACCAAACCGGGAATGCATGTAGAAATTGTGGCTTTACACCCGGAGGAATTACCAGTTACTATTACCATGGATGAATTTATGCGCCGGATGAAAGATATGGCTGCAATGGGTGGTGGAATGGGTTTTTACGGCCAAATGCCCGACAATTATAAAGTTGCCATTAATGGAAACCATAAATTGGTAAGTAAAATTTTAAAAGCTGAAGGAGAAGAGCAAAGCAACCTGGCTAAACAAGCAGTAGATTTAGCGCTTTTAGCGCAAGGCATGTTAACTGGTGCAGAATTAACAGCTTTTGTAAGCAGAAGTGTAGAATTAATTTAATCAGGAGAAATCCTGTTATAGTTTAAAGGGAGAAACCGAATTGGTTTCTCCCTTTTTTTTGCGAGAGGGCATAAAAAAAAGTCTTGATCAGATCAAGACTTTTAGATAAGAATTTTTCGGGAACTCTTAGATCAAAATTAATATTATTAGCCTATTGCTACTATATGGTTTTATGATCTACATTGAAATAATCTTTGTGATCTTCAATCATTTTAGCAATGGTAGCAGCTTTGGTATCGGTTATTTTAAACTCGAATAATGGTTCTTGGTTTTTCTTTGATCTCACCATTTTCTCTGTGTAAAAGCGGTATACTAAGCCATTGGTTAATAAACCATATTTAGCTTTTGTTTTACGGAAGTATTTAGATAGGCGTGAATCATGAATATCTAAATTATCGTTGTGGTGTTTACATTCAACAAGGATTGTTGGTTCGCCATCTTTCATAATGGTGTAATCAACTTTTTTACTTTTTTTAACCCCGAAGTCTAGAACAGCTTCAGATTGAACTTCAGAAGGGTCAAATCCTAAGATTTGGATAAAAGGCATAACCAACGCATTCCTTGTTAAATCCTCAGATTGAACTTGTGGAAGCATTTTCTTAATTCTTACGGCAAACTGCCCGATTTCGTCTTTCAATTCCATGTTGTTATCTATTATTAGGTCGTTAGTTTTTTAAATTGTATTGGTTAAATACCGAATTTGCAGTGATAATAATTTGATCCAAACTTTGTTTATCAAAAAAGTTTCTGTTCAACATATCAACCATATAAGTTAATTTGTTGATATCAGTAGCGCGCATGGTAAACTGGAAACTTTTCATACCATCTTTAATAGCTTGCTGAACATAATTACGCACAACTAAAAAAGATTTTCTGAATGCGTATTCGCCATCTAATTGGCCTTTAACAGGATTCTGTCCATCAAGATTGCTATATTCATTTTGCATTCTCTGATACATATCTGCGTTGATTCCTTGATTTTTCAGAACTCCCTTGTAGTAGATTTTATTAAGTAAATATTCGTATTCGTTGTTTTTCATGTTGAGGCTTGGTAGATGTAGGGGAATATTTCTTTGCTTTTCGGTATTTTTTGTTTTTTAGTTTTTGTAATCTTACCCAGTATTGTATGGCCTGTTTTTAATTTTATTATCTACAGGCTACACAAGATTGGGCAGGCAGATGTTTTTCACAATTAGTAGTTTTCACTGCTAATTATTTTGTTTTTGGCAAACAGTATAAAGATTATAAAAAGAAGGGGATCAGATAATTTTTTTACATCAACTACCCAGAATATTACACGAAACCCTGGTTTTTTTTAGACGAAACCTGAGATAAGTTTTTTTTGATGCAATTGTTAATTCAATTCATTTTTATTTAACTTGCATTCAAATCAAATAAAACAAACATATTTATACTCATGAATCTAAAATGCGTTGTTATAGACGACGAGCAGCATGCAATTGAAGTATTAACTGACCACATTGCGGAAATGCCTGGTTTAACAGTTTTTAAAACTTTTACCAGTCCGGTCCAGGCACTTACTGAGATAAGTACCGAAGACGAAATTGATTTATTGTTTATGGATATTGATATGCCAGGCATAAATGGATTGGAACTGGCTAAAAATATCAGAGAAAAAGCAAAATATTTGATTTTTACTACTGCACATCCTGATTATGCCTTGCAAGCATTTGATGTACAATCGGATCAATATCTACTTAAACCTATTTCATTTGCAAAATTCGCATTGGGCATAGACCGGATTTTAAAGAAAGAGGCCAATGCAACAAAAGCGACTCCTAAAGAAACTGACCAGGTTGCGGCACTTTATATCAAAGGCGACCATAAATATGCTTTTTCTAACATCGCTATTGATGAAATACTTTACATCAAAGCATTGCAGAATTATATACAGATTATTACTAAATCCGAAATCCACACTACCTACCTTACACTTAAGGAAATAGAAAAGGCCTTAGAAAACCACGCATTTATCCGTGTTAATAAATCGAACATTGTTGCTAAAGCGGCAATTAAAAAAGTAGATGGAAATATAATCCGTTTGGTAAATAACGAGATGATCCAAATTGGCGAAGGTTATAAAGAAGCCTTCTTCAACTATGTACAGAGCAGTTTGTTAAAATCTAATCGAAATCAATAAACTACTAAAGGTCTACGATCCAGCTAGTCATTACTACTGTGTGGCTTTGATCACCTGTAGGTGTAGTTGAATAATTATTTTGAGCTTTGATGCTTTTATAAACAAAAACAGTTTTTTTAGCTAGTTTGGTTGTGTGTTGAGCTTTCATGATATTAGTATTCTAATAGTGATTATTTATTGTTGTTATTAATTTCTGTAAAGATGCAGCGTAAAATTAACCACAACCATTTTTTTACACAAAACCCCAATTTTAGGAGACAAAAACCCTATTTCAATAGATTTAAAGCGAAAAAATGACTTTTTCCACACTCAAAACATTGTATAAAAAATATAAACTCCACCTACTTATCTGGAGTATTTACATCATATATGAAGTATTTATTTTAGGTTATGCATCTAAACAATTCAAACCCCCAGGTATTTACCTTCTCATATATTTAACTAATATTTCTACTTTTTATCTCCATACATTTTTGCTCAAGAAAGTATTAAGTAAAAAGAATACCCCCCTCAGAATTGTAAACATTCTATTACTGATTGCAACAATGTTGGTAACCTATATTGCAGCAAGTTATGTACTCCTTCTATTATTTCAAAAAATTGGGGTCATAGAATTCGATATGGCAAATTTTGTCCCGAGTGATTTCATACTGTCTTGCATGTACAGATCCTTATATTTTATCGGCTTTGCAACGGGTTATGTATATCTAATCAAATCATTTCAAGACCAGAAGAAAGTAGAAGCATTAGAGCGGCAGAACCTGGTTACCCAAATAGAAAAACAGGCTTTAGAAAACGATCTGGTTCAATCGCAAAACAATTATCTGCGCAGCCAGATCAATCCACACTTTCTGTTTAATACTTTAAACTTTATTTATAACGATGCCCGCAAAAAGGCACCCATGGCAGCAGATGCAATTATGAATCTGGCTGAAATGATGCGTTATGCCCTAAAACGCCCTGAAGCATCAGAAATGGTTCCGCTAAGTGAAGAAATTGAGCAGATTGAGCACTTGATCAACCTCCATAAACTCCGAACGGCGAACAACATTAATCTGGAACTTGAAGTAACGGGCGATATGTTCGGATTAAGATTTCCACCGCTTATCTTACTAACTTTGGTTGAAAACATCTTTAAGCACGGAAATGTTTCGCACTCTACGCAACCGGCGTTTATTAAAATTGCTTACGAAAAAGACAAGCTTAATATCAGCACCATAAATATGATTAATGATAATAAAGGCAAACAAACTGAAAGCCATCATGTAGGGATTGATAATATTGGCAAGCGCCTTAATAGTTTTTATGGTAACGACTATATATTCAAATATTACAAAGATCCGCTTAACCGCTATATTACTGAAATAGAAGTAACTGTTGTTAATCCATTGGCCAGGTTAAACCGCTAAATTTTCGTTGCATTTTGACGCTGAATATCTTTTAACAGAAAATAGTACATTACCATTTCATGCGTCCGCTGGTCTTTGTTAAAGAGTCGGTTTACGTGCATATGTATTAAATCGGTTAATAGCTTTAGTGCGTTTTCTGGAGCGCATTGTTTAAGAATTTTGATAAACGAGGCTGAAAACAAGCTAAACCCCTGCTCCTGCTCTACAGTTAACGTTGCCCATTCTGTTTTTCGGAATTCCTGATAATGAATATTTAATTGTTTAAAGTCAGCTGGATCTAATCGATGCTCTTCATTAAAATTATCAGACATTAATCTCACGATCTTATTAACAGCCAGCTTATCTATAACGCCAGATCCGATAATCTTTGAAACCAAAAGACTACACAGCTTATATTTATTGAAATCGTCGGTCTGGGTTTCTAAAAGCGATAATACAAATTCACTATCTGTAGCAAAATGCTGTTCAACATCTTCGATCAAGTTGCTGCCATAACGCTCTAACTCGCGTTTATAGGTTTTAATCTGCACATCTGATACCAAACCTGAATTTAAAAACAATTCTAGCTCATTCATGAGTTCAGATATTAACAACTGCCCATCCCTTGGGTTGTTTAGCTGAACCCTAAACCGAATGTGGTTTCCATTTTCATTGTAACGGATAAAAAACCATGTTTTTACCTGATCTGTATGAGTGGTTAGAAAGGGTGCAATTACTTCTGTCAAAATCTGATCGCTCCGTTGCTGGTGACAATAAATTTCGAAATACAGCCATTCTTTACCTGGCAGGAAAGATCGCGTTACCCCGGTTTCTGTTGGTGTTTTAGCTAAACCGCGATAAATTTGTTCGTTATGACCGATGCTTAAAACAAACTGCGCTAAATAAGGCTTAGCTGTTTCATCAACTACGATACTATTTTGTGGCATTAACATCTCTTCAATGTAAGTATTGCCATGTTTTTGCACGTATTGGAGAAAAGCATTTATATCATCGTCGTTTTGTAGAGCAAAGCATAAAGTTTGATCGGACATACCTGCTTTAAAATATTCGCTAACGCCTAAATTGCTCAAATATGACCTACAGTCGACGACGGATAGTGACTTTTGATCGGCACCTAAAAGGGCTTCTTTTTTAACTCTCCATTTATTACTGCTTAAAACAATATTTTGATATTGTAACCTTGGATAATAGTCCAAATCAGGGAAAACAGTATCAAGTGGAAAGGAAAGATTTGTTTGTATGCCTTGATGTTGCAAATCGCAAAGTAACCTAAATACCGAAAGATCTGAACGGATGTAATTGTATGCAGAAGCCATTCTTGGCATCAACCGCTTATTTAAGTGCTTAGAGCGAAGAATAATCTCTGTGCCCCGAACTGAAATCTGTATATCATTTAAAGCAAGTGGCGATGCTGAGGTATCAAAATTTAAGACTGACAATTGATGCCCATAAATCAGTTTGCGCCTATTTACATTATCTACGTTCGCCTCTACCATATAGGCCACATCAAAAAACAGAACCTCTGGATTTGCTTGTTGTTCTGCCTCTGCAATATCTTTAGCATATTGTGCTACATCATCGGCTGCCATTGTAAACCTTCCGCTTAATGCATTTGATGTTGCTCCTCCGATCTGTTCGATAAAAATCAAATCGTCATGAACAGACATTACCATGCTAAATGAATTAGGTAAGGCGGCTAATTTCTGATTCGGCGTCAAGGTAAGTTTGTTCAGATAAACAGTTTTACCTTTTTCGAATTTTTGTTCCCTCAGGAAGGTTTTTAATGCCGTTTTAATATTTTCTGTCTCCGCTTTTTTAGGCGGCTTACTATTGAAGCGTGTGATAAACTCGCTGTTTTGACCGGCTTGTTCCAACTCATCATAGCCTATACCCATTTCTGGATCTAATGCCAATAGAAGTGGTACTTCCTGATCTTCAAATTTCTTCTTAAACCTAGCACTGAACTGGCTAAGGGCATCACGATCTTTCGCAGGCATTATAGCATGGAGTGTATTGATCAAGCCTGGAATAGCCTGAAGCGAGCGTTCATTAATATTACCTGATAAAACCGTGCGTTGCGCAATAAGATATTTTGGTAGCTCAGCGGTAACAGGGAGGCCTAAACGTTCAAAATAATCATCTCCTATAATATTGGGATCGTAGTTCGTAAAAACAAGCTGTAAATCGTGCATATCCTGTAGTAAACCAAACAGATTCTCGGTTTCAGCATCATTTAATTCTAATTGTTTTACCAGATCGTTAAGCCTAATCGGTTTTAAGCAGGCGGCTAATATTTGTTGTACAAAATCGTCTTGATCTAACTCGGCCAGTTCGAAAACACCATCGGTACAGGCTATATAACGGATACTATTGGGTGTTAAATAATAACTGCTATTACTAAATAAGAGACAGTTTTTTTGCAACAGATCTGCCAATGGCAATTGAATATTATTTTTATAAGGCCAATCAACCAGTTGGCGTACGCTTTGGGCTTCTTCAATTACTATCCTGCTTTCAGCTGGCTTAATGGCATTGTTTAACAAACTAAAACCAGCAAAGGTACCATAAGGGGTTGACCGAAATTTCGCACGGTTAAAATATTTCCAGATGGTAAAATAAACCTTAGGTGGAAGATCTTTGAGTTCGCTTGCCTTTACTTCTTTTATGGTTTCATAAAAAGCAGCGGAAGATATTGAAATGGCTAGCTTTAGTTCCTCCCAACAATCTACAAGTTCGGATTGATATGAAAATTTAGGTGTTCTAAAAATTACGGTTGGTTGGATATTCAGCTTCATTGCATTTATATGAGAAGCGAAAATTACAAAGATTAATTTAAAAAAATTATCAATTGGCAGTTTTCAGTTTTCAGCAGCCAATTTCATGCATGCAATGCTGCGGTGACCTGGGATTTGTAATCCGGTCTAAATGAACTAAGGGTTTTCAATCCTTTAATCGTAGATTAAAAATCCCCAGTATAATAGCTCGGGATTACAGACCTAACCAACATACAAAAAAAGCCATCTTCCTAAAAAGAAGATGGCTCACCGGGATGTTAATTGTATTTTATTTTTTGGTTACTTTAAATTCAGTTCTTCTATTTTTTGCTCTTCCTTCCGGATTATCTTTTTTCTTGCGTTTTACTATGATTTCGTTTGGTGCAATTGGCATCGATTCTCCATAACCTTTTGAAGTTAACCTGGCAGCAGCAATCCCTTTACTTTCTAAATAATCGGTACAAGATTTTGCTCTTCTGTTCGATAGATCTAAGTTATACTCATCTGTTCCGATGTTATCGGTATGAGAGCCCAATTCGATTTCCATTTCAGGATTATCTTCCATAATAGGGATCAGGAAGTCTAATACTTTTTTAGAAGGCTCGGTAAGTTCGGCACTATTAAATTCATAATAAACATTCTCTAAAGCTATTGGAATACCCAATTTGAAAGGACTTAAGCAATAATCTTTATAAATTAAGGTATCTGCTTTTGCCAGTTCTTCGTAAGGATAATTTTTGGTGATTGCGAAATAATTATCTTTTGCAAAAAGCAATTTGATCGGTCTTTTCGAATCTACTTTAAATCTGTAAATACCATCCGTACCTGTAGTCATTTTCTGTGTCCCTTCGGCATTAGTTAAAGTTACATCGGCACCTGCTAAAGGCAATTTAGTTTTACAATCTGTTAAAAGCCCTGCAATAGAAAGGTATTCTTTTTTCACCTCAAACAATTCTAAACAGCAAGATGATTCGCGATCAGAACTAATGTATCCTTTTGTTCCTTTATCATCAGTTGCAGTAAAGTAAAGATCATCTTTTGATGAGTTGAATGGATAACCCAGATTTTTAGGGCTAGACCAATTTACCAAATCGCCTTCTGACTCAAAGAAATCGAGGCCACCAAAACCTATTCTGCCATCGGTACTAAACAATAATTTTTTGGTTAGTGTATTGTAGTAAGGTGCACGCTCATCATCTTCGGTATTAATTGCTGGACCAAAATTTACCGCCTGACCTAATGAACCATCTTCCCGCACGGCACAATACCAAAGATCGTACTTACCATAACCACCGCTTCTATCAGAGGAGAAAAGCAGGAATTTACCATCGCTGGTTACAAATGGTTGAGTTGAATTAAAATCTTTACTATTTACCTGTAAACCAACAGGCTGTGGATCTGACCATTTATCGCCAGTTTTTTTAGAAGAATAAATGGCATATTTTTCTTTATTCTTCCAGGCCGTAAAGTAAGCTGTATTTCCATCTGGAGAAAAAGAAGCAGCAGCAACTTCCATACTTTTAGGGAAAATAATATCGATTTTTCTTACTGCAATATCAGCTGACGTTAGTTCGCCTTTGGCTACATAAATATTATTAATGAATGGATTGGTTTTAGTTGATACCTGAACTTCTCCTGCATCAGTTTTAACCATATCTTTTTTACTCCCTACAGCAATCGGACGAGATGAAGTAAAATACAACTCGTTGTTGATTTTAACAGGAGCATAGTTAGAGCCTAAACCATTTACATTACCAGGTACTTTTTTAACCTGCACCATACGTGGAAAACGCATTTCTTCGATCGCAAATTTGCACGACTCAATTTCTTTTTGCGCATCTTTAGCTAAAGCATCGCCTGGATTTCTCTGGATAAACTGCTGAAAAGCATCGATAGCCAGGTTAAATTTTTTATTTGCTCTTAAGCTTTCTCCGTAATAAAATAGCGCCTTTCTAAAACGTGTATTGGTAAAGGTGATCGCTATGCCATAATATTTTTCGGCTTCGTTAAATTCCCTATACAACCTACTAGATTCAGCAAGGTTATAAATCGATCCTTCATAATCGTCTATCACTTTATCATCAGTAGCTGATTTCCTTTCCATACCGTAAGGTAAAATGGCCTGGGTACTGTCTCCAGTAATTTTTAAGGCTTTTTTATAAAAAGTAGATGCTGCGTAGTAATCCTTATTTTCGAAATAAGTATCTGCTACTTTTTTATAATTCACCACATACTGTGCGTTTGCAAAACCGCCAAATGCCACTAACAAAAAGAGTAATATTTTTTTCATTTGATTAATTATAAACGTGGACAAAAGAAGTTTGGACCAATAAGACCGTTACGGCCAATTAAGGAAATCGAAAGCTCTAAACCACCGTTACTGTTAGAAGCGCGATTAAAAGTAGAGGTATTAATATCGTAACTTAATCCGAACACCATATTCTTTAACTGTAGGCCAACAAAGGCAATTGCAGCATCTTTATTACGGTAGTTACCACCAAACAAAATGTTGGCAGATGGATTAACGTTAAGCTGTGCATAAGCACCTAACGATAGCTCGTTTGTGTTACCCTGGTACATAAACAATGCATTGGGTACAATATCCAATAACTCCGAAGCCTTAATCCGCGCACCGCCATGTGCAGTAAAACGAACAGGGATACGTGAATTTGAACCAGAGAAACGATCCATAGGCCTGGTTAAATGCGCTGCACTTGCGCCTAAGAAAACATTTACGCTCTTATTGGGATTACCATCAAAAAACATGATACCGGCATTTACATCAGGAACCAAAGATGATTGAGATGAAACTGTTTCGCCGCTCATCATACCGCCATCATAACCTGAAATTGGATTAAACTGGTTACCAAACCTGGCCTGAGAGAAATCGAAACTACGGTTAATTATGCCGGCCTGTAAACCAAAGCTCACCATTTGCAAGCCTTCGGCACCAAACCTCAAACGGTACGAGCCCGATACGAGGGCAGACAGGTAGTTAAAATCTAACTCCCCTGCCCTTTGATTTAAAATGGTTGCACCAAATGCGAAGTTCTTTTTGGGAGCCATATCGAACGACGCTCCACCTGTTAAGAAAGAACTGTTTAACGCACTCCATTGCTGTTTAAAGTTTACAGTTGCACGGTAATCCCCGTCTATTACGCCTGTTAAGGCCGGGTTAAGATATAACGGGTTTGCATAATACTGCGAAAAATGCGGATCAGTTTGTGCAAAGGACTTAGCTGTACACAGCAGTAGCCCTAACACTGCAACATATATTTTTAAAGCCGATAGTATTTTCATGGTCTTTGATTTTATCTGTTTATTATTAATCCTCTTCTTATCTAATCAGCGTTACTGTGCCTTTTCTTAATGATGTTGTTCCATTTGTGAATGTAATATCAACCATGTACACATATACACCGATCGGTTGATTTACACCTTTAAAGGTTCCATCCCATCCATTTGCCACATTATCTGATTGGAATATCAATTGACCCCACTGCGTGTAAATACTCATTTTCGCACTTGATATGGTATTACCATAGATTAAGAAGGTATCATTCTTACCGTCGTTATTCGGTGTAAATGCATTTGGTATGTAAACCTGATCTCCAAAAGGATTAGCTGCTTTACCCGTTACCGGAGTAGAATTTGCGCTGGTTTGGCACTCAAGCTGTCCTCTGGCTCTTACAACAATGGTTACACTTTGATCTGGTTTCAAGCCTGTTGCTAAGTAGGTTGTTCCAGTTGATCCGCTTGTTGGATTGATCCAGGTTAAACCGTTGTCTAACGAAACTTCGTAAGCTGTAGCACCTGTAACCGCAGCCCATGCAAAGGTTACACTGTTTGGCGTTGTGCTTTGTACAACAACTACTGGTTTTTCTAATACTGGCAGTACATTAACTGTTACGCTTGCTCTTGTTGGACTTGCACAACCGCCCACTGCTATTGCCTCTACGTAATAGATTGTGGTAGCAGTTAAGTTTGGTGTAGTAAAGGTTATACCTTCTGCCAATACAGAACCACCAGAGCTTGCAGCATACCATCTGTAAACTAATCCTGTTACCGGATTATTAACCGTTAATATAGTTGAGCTACCTGAGCAAAGTGTTCCATTTGCTGCTGTTACCGATGCTGGCGCAACTGGTACTGGCAGTGCAATTACATTTACTGGTGTTCTGGATGATGAGATACAAGTTCCGTTTGCTCCTTCAACATAGTAAGTGATGTTTGCATTAACTGCAGGTGTTGTAAAGCTTACACCTGTTCCTGCTAACGTTCCACCTACTGCTGCAGTGTACCAATTGTATGTTACACCTGTTTGAGGACTTGTTACTGTTAATACAGCTGAACTTCCTGTACAAACATTAACAGATGTTGCTGCTACTGTTGGCACTGTAGGTTTCGCATTTACAGTTACTGTTACTTTAACACGACCACCGTTGTTGTTACAACCACCTGTTCCGATTGCTAAAATGTAGTAATCTGTTGAGGCACTTAAAGCAGTAGTATTATATGTTGTACCAGTGAATAATAAATTACCAGCAACTGCTGCATTGTACCATTCGTAGGTAACTCCAACCTGTGCATTAGTTACAGTTAGTGTAGCTCCATCGCCTGCACAAATACCACCATTCGGACCAGACACTACTGGATTGTTTGGTAATGCATTTACCGTAACGGCAACGGCCCTTGCTGTTGCAGCGCTATTTTCGCATTTGTTATCACCTTTAACTGTTACATAATAGGTTGCGTTTGCGGTTAATACAGGTGTAGTAAACACTGAACCAGTAAATACAACTGTATTTAAAGTAGCATCACTATACCAGGTAAATATTGGGTTGGTAACCGTTGTGCTTGTTGCTGCCAATGTTGCGGCTGTACTTGCACAAACTGAAGTTGATCCATTTACAGTAATATCTGACGCTACAGCACTTGGATTAACAGTAACCGTTACTGTTTTCGCATTAGCTGCAGTGTTTTCACACTTGTTGGTTCCTTTAACAGTTACATAATAAGTTTTAGTAGCTGTTAATATTGGTGTGGTAAATATTGGTCCGGTAAAGGCTACACTTGTTAATGAAGCATCGTTATACCAGGTAAATACCGGATTAGTTACGGTTGTTGAGCTTGCATTGATTACTGCAGTTCCAGAACCACACACCTTAGCTGGAGTAGATAATGTGATATCCGCTGCTGTTGCAACTGCATTTACATTAACGGTAACTACTTTAGCATTTGCAACAGAACTCTCACATCTGTTATCACCTTTTACAGTTAGGTAATATTTGGTGGTTGCAGTTAATGCTGGTGTGTTAAAGGTTGCTCCAGTAAATACAGGTGTTGTTAAAGCAGCATCACTGTACCAGGTAAATATTGGATTGGTTACGGTTGTGGTGCTGGCCACTAAGCTGGCCGATGATCCTGCACAAATGTTTGCATCTGCCGCTGTAACATCAGTTGCCGAAGCTACAGAGTTCACTACAATGTTAACAGATTTAGCTGTGGCAGCACTGCTTTCACATTTGTTATCGCCTTTTACAGTTACGTAATAAGTGGTGTTTGCTGTTAATGTTGGGGTGGTAAATACTGCACCAACAAAAGCTACATTGGTTAAGGTTGCATTGGTGTACCAGGTAAATACCGGGTTAGTAACTGTTGTGCTACTTGCCGTTAGTACAGCTGCAGATCCGCCGCAAATATTTGTTGATCCATTTACAACAATATCACTTGCAACTGCTATCGGGTTAACTTTAATGGTTACTGTTGCTGCATTTACCGCAGAGCTTTCGCATTTATTGGTTCCTTTAACAGTTACGTAATAAGTTGTAGTAGCTGTTAATACTGGTGTGGTAAATATTGGTCCGGTAAAGGCCACGCTGGTTAATGAAGCATCGTTATACCAGGTAAATACCGGATTAGTTACTGTTGTTGAGCTTGCATTGATTACAGCTGTACCCGATCCACACACCAGTGTTGGTGTAGATAAAGTAACATCTGCAGCTGTTGCACCCTGGTTCACATTAACCGTTACCACTTTAGCTGTAATACCCGAGTTTTCACATTTGTTATCGCCTTTAACCGTAACATAGTATTTAGTTGTTGCAGTTAATACAGGTGTAACGAATGATGTACCTACGTAAGTTACTGAAGTTAAAGCAGCATCATTGTACCAGGTAAATGTTGGATTAGTAACTGTTGTTGTACTTGCGACCAAGGTAGTACCAGATCCAGAGCAGATTGTTGCATCAGCAGCAGTTATGTCAGCAGCAGTAGAAACAGGGCTAACCGTTATGGTAATTGCCCTGGCAGTACCTGGTGCATTCTCACATTTATTATCTCCTTTTACGATTACATAATAAGTTGTGGTACTGGTTAAGGCCGGTGTAGTATATGTTGCGCCAATGAAACTTACATTGGTTAATGTCGCATCACTATACCAGGTAAATACTGGGTTGGTTACTGTTGAAGATGTTGCAGTTAATACTGCTGATGATCCTGCACAAGCAGTTGTGCTTCCGTTAAGAATAATATCAGTACTAGTTGCCAACGGATTAACAGTTACTGTTACCGCTTTGGCATCTGCAGCACTGTTTTCACATTTGTTGGCACCTTTAACACTTACATAATAAGTAGTGGTGGCAGTTAAACCAGTTACTGTGAAAGTTGGACCGGTAAATACCACACTTGTTAATGATGCATCGCTATACCAAGTAAATACCGGTTGAGTAACCGTAGTACTCGAAGCCATTAACATTACGGTAGAACCTGAACAAATTTGAGCATTGCTTACTGTAATATCTGCAGATGTTGCAAAATCTTTAACTGTTACCATAACAACCTTAGCATTTGCAGCTAAACTCTCACATTTATTATCACCTCTTACAGTTACATAATAAGTAGTGGTTGCGCTAAGTGCAGGCGTAGTAAAGCTAGCACCTACATGAGCAACTGTAGTTAAAGCAGCGTTGCTGTACCAGGTAAATACAGGGTTAATTACTGTTGTTGTTGACGCAGACAGTGTAGCTGTAGATCCTTTGCAAATAGAGGTAATACCATTAACGGCAATATCTGAATCAGTAGCAGCAGGATTAACCGTAATGGTAATCGATTTTGCACTTGCTGCCGTATTCTCACATTTATTATCGCCTTTAACAGTTACATAATAAGTGGTTGTTACATTAAGTGCAGGAGTAATAAAGTTGGCTCCTGTAAAAGCTACTGTAGTTAAAGCCGCATCGCTGTACCAGGTAAATACCGGGTTGGTTACGGTTGTACTTGTTGCATTTAAAGTAACAGAAGAGCCACCGCAAATAGTACTTGTTCCAGCTAAGTTAATATCAGCTGAGGTAGCAACCGGATTTACCGTTACAGTAACCTCTTTTGCATTACCTGCTGTATTTGCACATTTATTTGTTCCGCTAACGGTAACATAGTATTTGGTAGTTGCGGTAATGGCTGGTGTATTAAATACTGCACCAACAAAAGCAACTTGTGTTAAAGCAGCATCGCTGTACCAGGTAAATACCGGACTAGTTACTGTTGTACTGGCTGCCGTAAGTACTGCTGTACCTGAAGCACATAATGATGTTGTTCCAGTTACCGTTAAATCAGTTGCTAATGATGATGGATTAACAGTGATCGAAACTTTGGTACGTGTTGGGTTTGAACAACCTGTTCCACTTACCGCTTCAACGTAATAATCGTATGTTCCTGCTGCAAGTGATGCCGGCGTAGTAAAGCTACTATTGTTGGTTACCAACATGTTTCCGCCAGAGGCTGCATCGTACCAATTATAAGTGATACCTGCTACTGCCTGTACGCTTAAGGTAGCAGGTGAGCCTATACAAGTTGTAACCGGATTGGTTGTTGATGGAACCGGTACTACTGCTGGAGGTAAAATAGTTACCACTACTTTGGTTCCTAAAGTCTCACAACCATTAGCTGTTGCCGTTACCGAATATGTATAAGTGCCCGCTGTTAAAGCTGGATCTGTTGTGAAAGTTGCTCCATCTTTTCCTGCCTGATAAGTTGAGCCTAAGTACCATTTGTACACTACGCCCGCTTGTGGGTTCTGTACATTTAATGTTGCGGATGAACCTTGACAAGCACTTGCTGTAGCAGCTGTAACTGTTGGTGTGGTGATTACACGCTGTGCATAATCTAAATTAACAGATGTTAATGCCCCTAAAAGACCTGAGCTTAATCTCAATTCTGCTCCATCAAATTTACTGGTTGGAACGAAAGTTAATATAGCAGAAGTACCGCCAGATAATAATTTTAAGCTGATTAATGGGTTAGATATAGAAACCGCATCGTTATTGCTGGTCGTGCCTTGGAAAGTAGTTACCGTTAAATTGTTTAACACCCCTACCGAAAGCAGTACACCTGGGGTGGTAATTTTCACTCTTAGCGTATCGCCAACATTTGATAATCCTGTAAAACCAACCTGGTGATAAACAGATGCACCAAGTAATCCCACTGGGATAACCAAACTAGATCCTGTGTTGATATCGTTATCAACCGCAAAAGTTGGGTTGTAAACTCCGGCCAATACAGCTACTCCAGTTACGCCGCTCGCCACTGTTGTTGTAGCCGCTCCACAAGGTGTAGTTACTGGGGTACCGTTAGGAATTACCGTAACCGTTACGGTTGCCCTGCTTGTTGCAGTACACCCTCCCGGAACAGTTGCTTCTACATAATAAGTAGTAGTTGCGGTTAATTGTGGCGTTACATAAGTTTCGCCAGTAAATACCGGAGTTACTCCATTTGGAGTAGTGTACCAGTTAATGGTTGCACCAGCAGTACTTGATGTTGCTTTTAATACCGCAACAGAACCTTCACTAATGGTAATTGATGGTGGTGTAATAACCGGAACATCAATGGTTCCTAATATAATTTTGCCTTCTGTTCTGGTTGATGACGAACCACAGCCATTAACTGCTGCTACAAAATAACTGGTATTTGCAGTAATTAATGGTGTTGTAAAATTATCGCCTGTAAATACTAAGTTCCCACCTGTTGCAGCATCGTACCAGTTATAAGTTGTACCCACAATTGGGTTTTTAACCTGGAAAGTAACAGATGTATTCGGACAAGTATTAACAGATGCTGATAATAGATCTGGTGCTACCGGTGCTGGGTTTGTAGTTACATTAACTACTGTTTTATAGCTCACACAACCAGTTGCAGAAACTGCGGCAACATAGAATTTAGTATCGCCTGTTAATACTGGTGTGGTAAATATGATACCGTCTTTACCGGTTAAATAAGTGCCTGTAGCATCGTACCATCTGTAAGTTAAACTTGCCGATGGATTACTTACTTCAAGTTGGGCAGTCTGGCCTACACACGCTGTAACATTTGCTGATACTACAGATGGTGCCACCAAAATACGTTGTGCGTAATTTAAGTTGATCGATGTTAAAGCACCCAATAAACCAGAATTTAACCTTACTTCTACCCCATCGAAAACATTCGTTGGTACAAAAGTGATCAGCGCCTGGGTATTACCGCTTAATAATTGAATATTGATTAAGTTATCATTTAACAATCTCGAATCACCATTGCTATTGGTTCCAACATAAGTAGTAATTGAAGCGTTTCCTAATAATGAAAGTGATAACAGTTTTCCTGGCGACGAGACTAAAACACGTACGGTATCGCCAACTTTAGATAATGAACCAAAACCAACCCTCTGATAAACAGATGCACCAAGCGCTCCAACTGGCATTACCAATGAAGATGCAGTTTGTGTATCGTTGTCAATAGCTAATGTTGGGTTAAATACGCCTGATAATAAAGCTACACCTGTAACACCATTAACTTGTGTTGTTGCCGCCTCGCATGGTACAGGATTTGGAGATCCATTTCCATCAACTGTGATGGTAACCTGAACTCGGCTTGCTGAAGTACAACCATTAGTAGAAACAGACTCTACATAATAAGTTGTAGTAGCCAAAAGTGGCGGTGTAACATAAGTAGCACCTACATAAACAGGAGTAGTTGATGTGTTAGAAGTATACCAATTGAAAGTATTGGTTGGATCTGCTGAACTAGCTGTTAAAATTGCAGTTTGTCCTGCACTTACTGTTGATGAACTTGCAGTTACTACAGGTAAAACCGGACGAGGATTTACAGATACTGCCGCAGCAGCACGTGCAGTACTTGTACAATTTCCTTGAGAGGCTTCTACATAATAAGTAGTAGCTGCCGTTAATGCTGGTGTTGGGAATACTGCGCCTGTGAAAACCAGGTTTCCACCTACTGCAGCATCATACCATTTATAAGTTACTGCAGCATCTGGATTAGCAACCGATAAAGTTGCTGATGATCCCTCGCAAACATTGGCAATTGTTGCCAATACCGGCGTTGGTAATGCAGGGGTAACCGTTACTGTTACCGGAACTCTTGTTGTATTCGGGCAACCCGCTTTGCTTACCTGAATATAATAAGTTGTAGTAGCTGTTAAAGCTGGTGTAGTAAATGTTTCGCCAGCGGCCAATTGCGTACCACCTGTTGCTGCATCGTACCAGGCCAATGTTGTACTGCCGTTTGCAGTTGCGGTTAACGTTGCCGTGCTTCCTGCACAAATAGTCTGAGAACCAGCAGTTACTGTTGGGTTAGGATAAATTACGGTTGCGCCATAAACGTCCAAGCTGGTTAAAACTGTAGCTAATGCGCCGAAACTAACCTGTACCCTATCGTATGCACCACCTGCCAATATAGTTGCAGTGAAACGGTTACCTGATAACAACCGCAGATTTAATAGTCCGCCGTTTAACTGTACTGTTTTTACAACTGTAGTACCGTTTAATACAGTAACTGTTACATTGTTTAATAAACCAACATCTGCTAAACCCGTTGGTAATGCTAAGTCTAAACGAAGACTATCTGTAGCTGTTCCAGCAGTAGGGAAAATTAATTGTTGGTAACCCGATCCGCCTACACCTACTGCAAGAGATATTCTTGTAAAGTTAGAAGGATCAGCATCGGTAGAATTTCCTGCGCCAGTTATACCGCACAATAAACAAATTCCGTTTATACCAGAGTTTTGCGAGTTAGCAGCGTTACATGCCGTACCACCACCATTATTTAATACAGTTACGGTTACTGGTACACGGCTTGCACTTTTACAACCGCTTGCATTTGTAGTTTCTACATAATAAGTTGTAGTAGCCGATAATGTTGGGGTAGTAAATGAAGTTCCTGCCCCTACCTGTGTTCCACCTGTAGCCGCATCGTACCATTGAATGGTATTTCCAGCATCAGCCGTTGCCAATAAAGTGGTAGACTGTCCGGCGTTAATTACCTGGCTGTTGGTGGTTACCGTGGCTGCTGTTGCTGGTGGGTTAACCGAAACATTAACTGCAGTTCTTGAACTTACAGCCGTTCCCGATACCGCTTCAACATAAAATACTGTTGGAGCAGTTACAGCAGGCGTTACAAAAACACCTGTATTATTCGTAGCCAATGGTGTACTTCCGGTAGAAGCATACCAATTATACGTTACACCAGCTTGCAAATTGCTAACGCTTAATGTAGCTGGGCTTCCAGAACATACCGTAGCTGCCGCAACCACTGGTGCATCAACCGTTACAGTTAAATTATAAGCTGTTGTTGCTTTATTTCCGTTTGCATCTGTTGCAGTTAAAGAGATGGTAAAAGTTCCACCTAAAGTTGGTGTTCCTGTAATTTCTCTTGTTGCCGTATTAAAACTCAATCCTGGAGGAAGGTTTGTAGCTAAATAAGTGTATGGCGCTGTTCCACCCGTTACCGCTGGCAAAGTTTGCGTTGGGTAAGGTGTACCTACAGTGCCGTTTGGTAAAGTTGCACCAGGTAATGATAATACCCCTATCACTTTAAGGGCATAAGTGTTACTTGCTGTTCTGCCCTCACTATCAGTTGCAGTTACACCAATAGAATAATTACCGGCCTGCGTAGGTGTGCCCGAAATTCCCCTTGTTGCCGGATCAAAAGTTAGTCCCGCAGGAAGATTAGTTGCTACATAAGTATATGGGCCAACACCACCAGTTGCCGAAGGCAAAATTTGAGTGGCGTAAACTGTTCCTTCTGTTCCATCTGGCAAGCTTGCTGCTGGTAACAATAAAGGATCAACCACTACAATTGTATAGTTATTAGTTGCTGTTTTTCCGTCAGCATCAGTAACCGTAACCGGTACAGTAAATGTTCCAGCTTGTGTTGGTGTACCTGAAATTGCTCTTGTAGCCGGATCAAAAGTTAATCCTGGAGGAAGACCAGTTGCAGCATAAGTATAAGGTGTTGATCCGCCTGTTGCAGAAGGAATAGTTTGTGTAGGATAAACAGTTCCTGTAGTTCCATTAGCTAAAGTTGCCGCTGGTAAAACCAAAGGATCGGTTACTTTAAGTGTATAGTTAGCTGTAATGGTATTGCCATTAGCGTCTGTTACGGTTACCGGAATAGTAAAGGTTCCGATTTGTGTTGGCGTACCAGTGATTTCTCTTGTTGCAGGATTAAAGGTTAATCCTGGAGGAATACCTGTAGCCGAATAAGTATATGGACCTGTTCCACCTGTTGCAGCTGGAATTCCGTTTGTAGTATAAGGAGTGCCTGTTACACCGTTAGGCAATGCACCAGGTGCTAAAGCTAAAGCAGGCGTTACGGTTAATGTAAAAGTTGAAGTTGTACTACAGCCTTTAGTATCGGTTGCCACAACATCGAACGTTGGGCTACCAGTTGCAGTTGGTGTTCCGCTTACCAAACCACTTGATGATAAAGTTAAACCAGCTGGTAAAGTACTACCAGCGGCTAAAGCATAAGTATAACCTGGTGTACCTCCAGTAGCTACAGGAAGCTGTTTGCTATAAGGAGATGCAATGGTTGCATTGGTTAAAGTTGTTCCTGCAAATACAATTACCGGGTTAACGGTAATAACCACCGGAACCCTTGTTGTATTTGAACAAGTTCCCTTAGTTACCTGAACATAATAAGTTGTTGTTGTTGTTAATGCCGGAGTAGTGAAGTTTGCTCCTGTACCCACCTGTGTTCCACCTGTTGGTGCATCGAACCAGGTTAAGGTTGTACCACCATTTGCGGTTGCACTTAATGTTGCTGTACTGCCTGCACAAATAGATTGGGCACCAGCAATAAATGTTGGATTAGGATAAACTACGGTTGCACCATAAATATCTAAGCTAGTTAAAGCAGAAACTAATGCGCCAAAGCTAACCTGAACCCTATCGTATGCACCACCTGCTAAAACAGTTGCAGCAAAACGGTTACCCGATAAAAGTTGAAGATTTAATAATCCACCGTTCAATTGTACTGTTCTTACTACTGTAGTACCATTTAATACGGTTACGGTTACATTGTTTAAAAGACCAACATCAGCTAAACCAGTTGGTAAAGCTAAATCTAAACGGATGCTATCAGTTGCAACACCTGTAGATGGGAAAATTAATTGTTGGTAACCTGTTGCTGCAACACCTACAGCTAGAGAAATTCTGGTGAAGTTGTTCGCATCAGCATCAGTTGAGTTACCTGCACCATTTATACCGCATAATAAACAGATACCATTAATACCTGTATTCTGGCTATTAGCTGCATTACAAGCGGTTGCTCCTCCACCGTTAATTACGGTTACAGTTACAGGAACGCGACTTGCGCTTTTACAGCCATTGCTGCTTGTAGTTTCTATATAGTAAATTTTGGTTGCTGTTAAAGCTGGTGTAGTAAATGATGTTCCTGTCCCAACTTGTGTTCCAGCTGTTGCGGCATCAAACCAGGCAATGGTATTTCCAGCATCAGCGGTTGCAGTTAATGTTGTGCTTTGTCCGGAATTAATTACCTGGTTGTTGGTTGTAACCGTAGCTAAAGTTGCAGGCGGGTTAACCGAAACACTAACCGATGTTCTCGAACTAATTGCTGTTCCAGAAACAGCCTCAACATAAAACACCGTTGCCGAATTTACAGCAGGTGTTACAAAAGTACCGTTGTTACCGGTTGCTAATGGGGTGCTTCCTGTTGATGCATACCAGTTATAAGTTACACCAGCCTGAAGATTGCTTACTGTTAAAGTAGCTGTGCTTCCTGTACATACTGTAGCTGAAGCCACAACCGGGGCATTAACCGTTACAGTTATTGCATAAGTGGTAGTAGCTTTATTATTGTTAGCATCTGTAGCTGTTACAGAAACATTATAGGTACCACCTTGTGTTGGTGTTCCGGTAATTTCTCTTGTAGTTGGATTAAACGATAATCCCGGAGGAAGATTCGTAGCGGCATAAGTATATGGAGACGTTCCGCCAGTTACCGCAGGTAAAGTTTGTACCGGATAAGCAGTACCAACAATTCCGTTAGGTAAAGTTTTGGTTGGCAAGGTTAGCGTACCATTTACTTTAATTGGATAAGTGTTGCTTGCTGTTTTACCTTGACTATCGGTAACCGTAACATTTATCGAATAATTACCTGCCTGAGTTGGTGTACCAGTAACTTCTCTTGTTGTTGGATTAAATGATAATCCTGCAGGAAGGTCAGTAGCTACATAAGTATAAGGGCCAACACCGCCTGTTGCAGCTGGTAGAACTTGTGTAGCGTAGGCCACGTTTTCAGTTCCATCTGGCAAAGTTGCCGCTGGCAATACCAAAGGGTTATTTATAGTGATGCTATAATTTGTAGTTGCCGTTTTTCCATCAGCATCTGTAACCGTAACTGGTACGGTATAAGTTCCCGGTGTTGTTGGTGTACCAGTAATGGCTCTGGTTGACGGATTAAATGTTAAACCCGGAGGAAGACCTGTTGCAGAATAAGTATAAGGTGTTGTTCCACCGGTTGCACTAGGAATAATCTGCGTTGGATAAGCTGTTCCTGTAGTACCATCAGCCAGGGTGGCAGTTGGTAACAATAAAGGATCAGTAATTTTTATAGTATAATTTGAAGTAATGGTATTACCGTTTGCATCAACAACAGTAACTGGTATAGTATATATTCCAGGTTGCGTTGGTGTTCCGGTAATTTCTCTTGTTGTTGGATTAAAGGTTAAGCCTGGAGGAACACCGGTTGCAGTATAAGTATACGGCCCAGTTCCACCAGTTGCTGCTGGAATAGTCTGTGTTGGATAAACCGTTCCTGTTAAACCATCAGGAAGTGTACCTGGCGTAAGCACCAATGAAGCTGTTACCGTTAAACTATAAGTTGCAGTTGCCTTACAACCTTTACTATCAGTGGCTACAACATCGAATGTTGAATTACCAGTTACAGTTGGTGTTCCGGTAATTGCACCGGCTGATGATAAAGTTAAACCTGCTGGTAAGGTACTGCCCGCAGCCAAAGCATAAGTATAACCAGCCGTTCCACCTGTGGCTACATCCAATTGTTTAGAGTAGGCAAAACCTGGTGTGGCGTTAGGCAATGTTGCACCGTTAAAAATAATTTGTGGGTTAACTGTAATTACAACAGGAACCCTTGCCGATTCTGCCGTACAGCCTAATCTTCTCGCAGAAACATAATAAGTTTTAGTTGCGGTTAATGCTGGCGTAGTATAGGTACCATTGTAGGCAACCGTTTGTAGTGCTGTGCCACCTTCTACTGCATCGTACCAAATAAGCTCGTTGGTATTGGGCGTAGTTGCGTTTAGAGCTACTGTACTATTATAACATGCAGCAATTGCAGTGTTTGCTGGTGTTGGCCTGCCTGCTGAGCGGGTTACACCATAAACATTAATGGTTTGTGTGAGGTTTAAAGTAAGTACCGAACCGAGGGTAACCTTAACGCGATCGAAAGGTACACCCGGAGAAAATGGTATCGATGCGGCCTGTCCGCTATTTAATAAGCCGAGTAAATCTAAATTTAACAAGTTTGATACCGATGAGGTGTAAACCTGGGTGCCGCCGTTATAAGCTGTTACCGAAATATTTTGTAAAACACCAGCGGTTAAAAGTGCTGGAGTAGAACTCAGTCTTAGGTTGAAATCATCACCGGCATTTGATGGTGTTGTAAAATAAAAATTTTGGCTAATGGACGAAGTCACGCCAAGTATACCTAAACTTAGTTGAGAATAATTATTTGGATCTGCATCAATAGCTCTTTCACTATTGGTTACGCCCGAACTGCCCAATTGCAATGCATCGAGTGTAATACCTGTGCCCTCATAACCTGTAGTAAATGCCTGCGCACAAGGATCAGTTCCTGAAGTATAAAATGAATAATAAACCTTTGTACTATTAGCAACTGAAAGCAAAAGCGCATTGGTTACATCTTTTATAAACACCCTATCGTAAGCCTGTGTAGGGGTTATTGCAATGTAAAAGAAACCATTTGCATCTTTTACTAGTCGTAAATTATCTGAAGAAAATCCGTCTACACTATTTCCGCCTGTTGGGGGTACTGCAGTAGCACCGTTTCTGGCTCCAACCTGGAACGAATGGTTTCCAAGAACTACGGTTCCGCCTACATTAGCCAATAAAGTACCCAAACTCCCCCCAGTAACCTGTTTAGGATATCTCCGTCAAAATCTATCCTGATATAGGAGGTAACTCCCGCAGCAACTGAAGCCGGATATTTTAATTCCAACTCACCACTAAACGACCCTATACCAACAGCAATTCCACCATACGAATTAACTGTAGCAAAGCTATTGTTGTTTAATGTTGCATTTGTTGCATTATCAACATGATCTGATTTAGTAACAGTATTTGCAAAAATTTTAGTTTGCGCATACGATTTAGCGGAGAAGAGCGTTAATACAATGATGATTGCAATACAAGCATTGCGAATTATCCCTATTCGGGACGAGGAAGTATGAGTTTTCATCATGTCAGGCGTTATTTAGGAGACTTACTATGTGTAATGCTGCTGTGGTAAATGTTTTTCAGGGGCATTATATAATTATGACAAATCTAAATCTAGATTAGCATCCTATCCTATCCATTACTATTCATTTTTATGCAATTCATTTCATTCATTTTATTCATACAGGGCTTTCTTCATGAATAGATTTCCTCAATTGTGAAATTATGATGACATTAGCGCTAGTCATCCCCATCTGTTAATTAATGAATGCTAACGATCTCCTTATCGAACTCAGGAAGTTTGTCCTCATAAAATCTGGTTTGAGAAATATCGACCCTGCTCATTGTAAGATTATTTCTGAATATGTATTTCAAGAAACCAAAAATTATGTAAGTGAAACAACTATCAAACGATTCTTTGGCTTTGCGAACACTTTACATAAATTCTCTTTATTTACTTTAAATAGCCTATCACAATATATAGGTTATAACGATTGGGACTCATTTTGTAAAGACAAAGAAAATCAGACAATCTCTGTTCAAAGTATCTGGCAGGATTTAAAGCTAAAAGCGCATGCCATTACAGAAGTATCGTTAATTGCCAGTAAAAATAATTCGGGCGTTCCGTTTAATGCTACCGCCAACAGAAGTTTTTTTTACCCTGATTTTGATTATTTCCTAAAAAACAATTATCAGTTTACAACTATAAGCGCACAGCCCGGCCAGGGGAAATCGATATTACTGGCACATATGGTAGAGTATTTTTTCTTTTCAGAAAATGCCCTCTACAAAAACGATATAGTTTTATTGATTAACTCTACCAGTATCAATACCATTATCCAAAATGGAAATACTTTAAAAGACTGGTTTTTAAAAGAATTTAAATTCGGAAGCCTTACCGAGTTAATCAGTTTTTTTAAAAAAAATCCCGAAAAGAGAGAAGGGCGTTTTATTGTTATTGTTGATGGTATTGATGAACATTTAGCAAGAAGTAATTATTTTAAAACTTTTATCGACTTTTTATATAGCATAGAAGAAAACAATTTTGTTAAGCTTGTATTTGGATTGCGGACTGATAGCTGGATCAATCTTCAGCCTGCTATTTATGGTTCTGCATCTTTAACTAAAGCCTGGTATACGGGCTTGTTTTATGATGAAGAAACCCTAAGTAATGTACCATCCCTAAATGTTGATGAGGTACTCTATACCTTAAGCCATATAGAAAATAAAATTATCAACCGGACAGATGTAAGTCCGCCGCTGTTAACCCAGTTTAAAACACCATTCTGGTTACAGGTTTATTTCAAGCTCAAAGATGAGCACCACCATCTTGAGCTGAATAATCCCCTGTTATGTTATGAATTAATTAGCTATTTCTTAGAAAGGCGCGTATTTCTGGCAAAAAAAAGCACCGAGAAAATATTCCTCCTCAAAAAAATAAGCGATTGCATTTCAGAAGGAAACAAAAAATTAAGGGTTTCTAAAGAAAAAATTCTGAGCTATATCAATTGCTATCCCGATGCATACGAAGAACTTTTACATGCAGGTATTATCATCGAAGAAAAAAGGTTAAGTACAACCATTCCTACAGAAATTGTCCGTTTTTTAAACGACGATATTTATACCTATTTCCTATTTATACAGATCACCGATAAATTTGAATATAGACCCTGTAAATCATTTTTCGAACACATCTTAAACAGTTTCCCTGGTCAAACCTCCCGAAGAGATCATATTCTTAACTGGTCGATCAGATTCTGCATCAACCGGAACGAAATTGCTGCTTTAAAAAACATTTTCAGACTGCCATTTTCCAACCGTGAAAAAAACAGTGCTTTCGATTTTATCTGTTATGTATCGAAATACGAGCTGGGCAAACCCAATTCCAACTTCAATAAATTGAGCATCGGTATAGATTTTATCGATATTATGGCTACAGGGCGAACCATGAGCAGCCTATATAAAGAAACCATCAAAACCATATCTGAGAATGTACTAAATGAAGACGTTCAAATTATGCTGCACGTAATTGAATGTAATGTTAATCTTATTGACGTAGATAAAGTGGCTTTAGCCAATACCATGCAGCTGTTAAAGAGAAATTATAAAAGATTAAACGAACTGTTTCCTATTAACCCTTACGATTTACTCCTTTATTTTCACAATAACCTGATTAACAAACCTAACGAGAGCAAAAGCCTTGAAGATAAAATAATAAAACTCTGCCAGGAGATTGATCGGAGTAAACCACAGAAAAACGAAGAAATCACGTCAGCCGAAATACTCTCTTACAGATTGGTACTGATTACTTTATTTTCTCAAAAAAATTACGCAGAATGCCATCGTTTTATTATGGCTATACTGACTAAATACCCCAATATCTTTTACGTAAGACATTCGGTTTTCTCTCCTTTTTTGTTGCTTCATTTAGGTCAAACCTACATCAAACTCAATTATTTTAAAAAGGCGCAGCGCATTATACAATTCGTAGATAAAATCATCAGCAGCGATTATACCTATTATACCAATTTTATATCAGCTAGCTTTAGTATTTTTAAAGCCAACTTTTACAATGCCACAAATAATTACGAACAGGCGCTTATAGAAACCAATATTGGTTTGGATATTACTAAAAAGAATGATTTTAAGATATTCGAAATAGCCTTATTATTAAGTAAGATCGATACCCTAAAACATACCGAAGAATCGGAAGAAGTATCAAACGTGATTAAAGAACTGCTAAACTTTTTAACAGTGCATAAACTTTCTATGCCCGATTATTCTAACCTAAGCAGCCATGAGTTCGAGCATACCTTTAAGATTTTAAAATCTTATCGCCGGCATCAAAACCTGTAAAAAAGAGTTTGTATTTTTAAATTCGATTCGTCTTGGTTACATTAAGCCATTTTTAGGATTTGCCAAGTGCAGAAACCTTTGTTCCTAAACCCGATTGCAATGGAAAGCCCGCAGCGCAGCGAGGACTTGTAATGAAAAGCGGGACCAACGGCCTCGAAGAACCACAGGCCGCTCATTTCCAAATTTCACGCTTTTACGCTTCGCTGCCTCATTGCTGCAGGGTAATGCCGCAACTGCCCGCCGGCAAGGGGCTAGGTGGCTACAGCTTATTTCATTTTTAGGGCTTGCCAGGTGCAGAAACCCTTGTTCCTAAACCCGATTGGAACGGATGCCGATTTTCCATCAAAATTGGCAGAAGGGAAAGCGGGACTGAAACTGCCAAGAACTGCTGCACTTTCATTTTCTAACCATAAAAAAATTATCCTTAAAATGTCTTGAATTTCGGTTGGTGAGACACCAACCGATAGCGTATTATATCTTATTTAATCAGGTTATAAAGCTCATCTAGCTTAGGCGAAAGTACAATCTCTATCCTTCTGTTTTTGCTTCTTCCGTCTGCATTTGCGTTGGTACCCAAGGGTTGAAATTCTCCTTTGCCTGTAGCCGTCATCCTTACACTTTCTACCTTCTCATTCTCTGTTAAATAACGTACAACCGAAGTAGCCCTTAACACACTTAAATCCCAGTTATCTTTAATCTGCCCCAGGTTATTTATTTTCTGGTTATCGGTATGGCCCTCAACAGCAATATTAATTTCAGGCTGCTGTTTTAGTACGTTTGCCAATTGGGTAAGGGCCTGTTTTCCTTTTTCATCAATAATAATACTTCCTGAAGGGAATAACAGTTTATCGGTTAGCGAAACATAAACCTTACCATTTTTAATTTCTACGGTTAAACCACTTTTGGTAAAGCCCAATAAGGCCTGTTGTAGTTTTTCTTTGAGTGAGTTGGTGGCTTCATCGCGTTTGCGCAGCACCTCTTCTACTTCTTTTAAACGTTTCTCGCGGGCAGCTAAATCGCCTGATAATTTGGTGATCTCACTTGAAGAATTGTTTTTAAGTTTTTTGTAATTTGCATCAACGGTATTGTAGCTATTTTGCAGATCGCGAAGCTCTTCTGCCATTAATGTGGTATCTTTTTTAAGTTTACTGGCCTCCTTTTCTAGGTTTTCAATCTTAATTAAGCCTTCGTTAAAAGCAGTATACAGCGAATCTTTAGTGCCCAATAAAGCTTTGTATTTTTTAGGCGAAAGAACAACACAAGAGCTAATTGAAGAGATAAACAAGAGAAGCGCAAATGCAAAAAAGGTATTTTTCATATTTATTGTCAAGATTTGAGTATCAAGTATCAAGACCGTTATAGTCTGAACATTGACTATCGGTTATTGATTATTTTGGGTATTGGTCATTGAAAATTAACAGTTGGTTATTGCTCAATGGCATTCCGTAAAAATGCAACTAAAGGTTGTACTGTTTTAAAAGAACTTATCAACTTATTAACGAGGTTTGGTTTTAAAAATTCTTCATCGTCGATTTTTGTAGTAGCCTCGAAGCTTTTCAACTTTAAAAATTTGATGTTTGGATCAGCCGGATCATAACCTTTAGGTGCATTTTTAAGTGCGTTATCAACACCTAATTTAAAGTTTTTCTTAAAATCCTTCCCGTTGATAATTTCTTTAAAATCGCCTATATTATAATCAATCTCTTGTCTGATCAATTTTAAATGCGGTGCATCCGGCATCCAATATCCGCCGGCAATAAAGCTTTTCTCTGGTTGAATATGCAGATAATAACCAGGCTCGTTTCCTCCTTTTTTAGTAGAGAACCATATACCGAAATTATTTTTATAAGGGTCTTTGTTTTTACTGAAGCGCACATCGCGATAAATGCGTAAAAGACACTTTTTTGGATCCATTTCTGCCGGGAGCATTGGGTCTACCTTAGCTAACTCTGGGATAATACGGGCTACAAGTTCAAGTACATCAGCCTTTGCATTTTCATAAACTTCTTTGTTGGCGGCAAACCATTCGCGGTTGTTATTTTCGGCAACGTTTTTTATAAAATTTAAGGTTTCTTTTTTTAACATATCCTGAGGTTCATTCGTTCACTGAGCATTAGTTTATTGGTAATTGTAAACTACAAATTGGTTCATTGTTTAATCGTCGCCAAACACGTATCGTTAAGCACCAAACCAACAGTTAACCGATTTATACAGTTTATACAGTTAACCTAATTCTTATCGTAATATGGCTTATACTTAATGTTCGGCGATAAAACATGGAGTAGTATAATTCTCGAATATCGATAGTTAAATGGGTACAGGATAAAACAACCTGCAAAAATAACAATCAGATAGGGCCAGAATGTTTCATCGGTAAGTGGTCCGAAAACTAAATAGGTGATAAAACTGGCGATTAGCATCTCTATTACATTCATGGCATAGCTCACGTACATGGCTGCGTAAAAATAACCGGGTTCAATCTCGATCCGCTGCGCACAATGGCCACAAATTTCTTTGGTATGCTGTATATTCCAGCCATACATGCTACCTGTAAAAATATCACCCCTACGACAATGCGGACATTTACAATGCACAATGGCGTAAACCTTTGAGGTAGTTTGATCAGACATGCTTTTAATTTAAATTAAAAGGTTCTTTTTTCATATTGAGGTGAATATTCTTTTTGCGGTATTTTTTATACCATACCACACCTACAATAACAGCCATTAAATAAGGAAGAGATAAAAGATACAATACGCCTGTATTTAAACCTGCTGTTTGTGTATTACCATTTTTAACACCTTGCTCAGCATTAATGGTACACATAGAACATTGGGCATTAACATTGGGGCTTATTGCAAATGTTAGTACCAATACAAACAGGATAAAAATTGCTTTCTTTTTCATTCGTCACAAATATAAGAATTAAACGCTTGGAGGGGTTTAAAAATTATGTCATAAAAAAACCCTTGCTTTTTAGGGCAAGGGTTACGGGAGAGATGGATTAAAATTTAGATTCTAATAATTATAATGTTCCATATATAAACGAACTGGCATCAGCGGTGCGATAAAGGCCGCCAAGTGTAGGGCTATTCGGGTTAGTACTGGAAACCCAATCAATTTTAAATGGCCCGGAGACTATATAATCTGCTAATGGTTTTACCTGAACCGCTCTTGTTGTCCAGTTATTGTCGGATGTTACCACAGGTATATTATCTAGGGTAATCACGTCCCCGTTCCGTGTATAATTAAAATTAACTGTAGCTGTAAAAGCCGATGTTCCAGACATATATGCCACAGCTACCGAAAATGTAGTGTTACTAGCCAAAGAAAATGTAGTAGAAACAACAGATCTTCCGCTTGCAGTAAACAATGCCAGCATTTGATTGTATGCCGCATTAAATCCTGAGGTAACCCCTGTAGCCAAGCCTGAAGTAGGTATGGTTATTTTTTTATATGGGAAAGTGGTTGGAAACCCGAACAACAATGATAGCGGTGTTAACGGAATCGGGCTCGATTTAATAATGTATTCTTTTCCGGTATTATCGTAAAATGCCAATGTATTTGCGTCTTTCCAACCCATTTTTACAAAGGTTGTTCCGTTATATACTAAACCCGCGCCCAGTAAATCAGCTCCATCGAGCTTAAACGCAAATTTTGCAGTACCCGACGCGGTAGAAGTACCATCGGCTAAAACCCCTGTAAAACTAACTCTTTTACCTGCGGCTAAATTATTGGAGAAGTTTAAAGACATACCGGCTTTTAACGTATTACTTCCATCAGCAACCTCAACATACGGATTTTTGATATTTGCAAAAAAGGCTTTTATTTTATCCATAGATGCCTTTAAACCAGCGGCTTCATATGCCGTTTTTTGTGCAGCAGTAGCTTTAACCAATTTAAATGGCTGCCTATATTTTTTCCCAATAAAAACAATACTGTCGCCGCTCATTCTATCGTATGTAAATTCTATATCACTACTATATCCTATTTTAGAAGCACCTCCAAGTATTGCCGCATTTGGATCGTCTAGCATTGAGATATAGTTATAGGTATCGAAAACAAGCTCTGTACCAATATCCTGCTTAACCCGGTAATTTGATGTGCCTACTACCGATGCCGATTGATCTGTCAAATCACCATACATCGTCGTATTTTGCTGATTATCAAAAGTTATATAAAAAGAATAACCGCCGCCTGCTAATGTTGGTAACGTTGCGATCCAACCATTAGTAGCTGATGTAAGGGTCGATGAAACCAAAGCTATCTGCTCACCAGTCCTTTCTTGGGGAGTTTTCTCAAACACCGCTACATATGATGTCTTTTTGCAGCCTATAAGCGTTGCCAACACTGCAATTAAAAATAATATTTTTTTCATTTTCAATAATTTAGTAGGCTAATGATCCATAAAAATAATTTGTTGCAGCATTTTTTACTGAAAAACCACCATATTTCATGTAGTTGGCTGCATTTATACCAGTAGGCATCCAATCTGCAATAAAAGTTTTACCCGTTAGGTACGCTTGCAACGAATTCGTAAAAGCTGTTGTAAAGAGAGCCGCATTTGCATAGGTCCCTGTTGTACCTGCCTGTGCTACCTTAGTAAAGGTTACCTCACCGGTTGCAGCGTTTACTGTATAAGTAAAAGTATAATCAGCATTAAATTGAGTTCCTCCAGCTGCAGCCGTAAAAGGAATTCTTACAGTAGCCCCCGTTTGTGAATCGAAGAGAATCTGCATGTTATCCATATGATATTTTGCACTGCTACTATAGGCTAAAATTGCTGCTTTCATTTGATTGTAAGGAGTCTTAAAATCATCAGAAATTCCGTAATTAGTGTAAAGATCAGATTCTAAATTAATTGTTAACGACGAAAATTGCTTTCTTCCTAACCAATATGGGAATCTTGATTCATTCAGGTTAATTCCTTTCATATACAATTGAACCTCTCTTTGTAACTCTTTAAAATTTACACCCAAATTATTGAAGTAATTAATTACATTAAGTTCTTTTTGTATCAATCTGTTTTTTCCGTCTGCCGATGCGGTATTAGCCCAGTTATCGTACCACACCTGTCCGTTTATTAATAACCAGCTAATGGTTTCTGCATAATCTTCTGTTGGCTGTCCACTTGCATAACTGGTAACAAATCCATTCTGATGAGCGGTTTCTGTTGGTGTATCAGTATAAGGTTGTTTATAAAAACCTTTTGAGATACTTTCCCAATCAGTTGGAATCGGAATGATTTGATTTAAGATATGTCCAAATTCATGGTGCATAATCCTCTGCCTGTCCCAGGCAAAAAACTGACCTGCCGGAAGCGGCTGATATTCATTTACCCCATATAGCGTGATTCTACGTCCCCCTGAGGCTGTACCCGCTACTCCGGGATCACTAGTATTTGCATAAGAATAAGATCCAAACAAAACCCACTCCTTAGGCATATAAGTTTTGGAGAATGTTGAGCCAGCCACTTTCCGGTAAGGACCAATAAATCCATCCAAAACGATCTGCATAGTTGGCTGGATATTTTCAATTTTGCTTGGCACTACATTAGCAGTATTCCCATGATAATACCGATTGTAACGATAAATTACATCAATATTATATTCATCCAAAAAATTCGATTTTAACCACTGATCCAACGCGGTGTTGGTTCTTGGATCGTCAGCATTAAAGCTGCTATAATCTACATTGAGTGTTTCAGTTTTACGACAAGAAAAGGACACACAAATAAGAAGAATAAGTATGTTAATTTTAAATATATTTTTCATCTTAATTATCTTGGATTTTGTTCAACGCCTGACAATTTAACTTCTACCGGTAACTGAAAAATTCGATGCGGATCCCCAGGCTTTAGTTCTGCAAAAGTTTCAACAGCAGTAATATCTATTGTATTATGAACAACAGTTAAATCACGACGGATAATATCAAACCATCTTAAGCCTTCCTGTAAAAATTCGGCTTTTTTAGCGTCTAAAATAGTCTTAATCAGGCCTTGTTTTGGGCTGGAAATACTTGGATAATAATTAGCAATTTTTGTTAAGTTAATTGCATCGTTAGCCAGGCTATATCCCACTATTCGCACACTGTAAAAATCGTTGATATCCTTCAATGCCTGATCATTCATACCCAGTTCAGCATAAGCCTCAGCTCTGTTCATCAAAGCTTCATCTGTTGTAAATGCTGCAAATGTGAGATAAGGGTAACCTATATCAGGGCTTGTATAAAAGAAATTTTCTTTAAATTTATACATGGTATAGTTTGGTACACTATACTGTAATATAGAATTGGCCAACGTTTTACCTGTAATATTTCCTGCCGCAGAAAACATTTTCTGCAATTTTGCACCAAAGCCATGGCGTGGACTGGTAAAACGGGCATAGGTAGAGTAAGTCCCAATTAACAACAGATTATATTTCTGTCCGCTACCCATATAATTTGTCCTGTGTTCTTCAGCTGTATAGGTTCTTAATGTAGTAGAAACAGGGCGTATATTGTTTACGAAATCATTAGCAGGCACACACAAAGTAGCGTGATCAATAACTTGTTGCCATTTGCCCATAAACAAATAGAAACGAGCAGCAAAAGCATGTGCAGCGGCTGGTGTAAAATGGTATTTTGGAACTTTATAAGCTGATGCTGAAAGTAATTTCATTCCAGTTTCCAAATCTTCCTTAATCCTCGCGTAAGTAGTGGCAACAGTACCTCTGCTATAGGGCTGTATTACTTTTGTTTCTGGCCTGTCAACATAAGGAATACCCGGAGAATCATTTGCTCCATCAATTTGATAAGGCTTCGCAAACAAATTAACCAGCATAAAATGTGCGTAAGCTCTACAAACTAAAGCTTCGCCTTTATACGGTAATGCTCCTGCACCAAGATTATTAGTTTCAATAGACTCCAAAGCCTGATTAGCAGATGCAATTGCTTCATAACACGCATTCCAATATGCAGTAGATGTATTGGTCCCATCACCAATTAAATCTTGCCAAGCATAAGGGATATCAATAGCATCATTAGTAGTACCAATACCAGCTCCCTTATCTTCAGCATTATCTGAGGAAGCTTCTGTAAATGTCAAATAATCTCTTGATGGATAAGCAGTTGAAACCAACTGAGACAGCTTCTCAACAGTATTAATTTCTGCACGATTATCTGGGACTTGTTCTAAATATTTTTTGCACGATGGCATTGAGAACAACAATGCAACGGCAGCTATACTGAGTGATATTTTGTTTAATTTCATAATTTCCTTCAATTAAAACCCAACTTTTAATGATAAGGTGTATTGTCTGGCAACTGGTAAGGCTACACCACCTGAATTATAGAATTCAGGATCCTGACCATTTAATTTTTTATCTGAATAAAGCAGCAATAGGTTATTACCTACAAGCGAAACTGAAGCTGCTGACATGCCAAGTTTAGAATAAATACTCTTAGGCAGGTTATAACTTAAAGATATTTGTCTTAGTTTGATATAATCTCCTTTTGCTACACGCTCGGTCGAAAAGTTATATAAATTATAAGGGTATCTTACATCAACTACAGCACCTTTAGAATCTACAATTTTAGAAGCAGAAAGCGGATCTAAAATAGCAGGAACAGTAGTAAACTTTTCATCGCCTGGCATTACCCATCTGTTCAGTTCATCACGGCTCATCGCAGATATATCGTTAAAATTGCTTTTTACATTAGGATTTAATCTGATCACATTTCCGGCAGAAAACCCAAGCAAAGCTGATAATGTTAAATTCTTATAAGAAAACTGGTTATAAAAACCTCCTGCAAATGTCGCATCTAAAGGTCCTTCATATTTTAGCTGAAGTAAGTTATCATCCTGTAAATTCACATAAGTTGTAGGTTTACCATCGGTTCCCAAAAACATTGGATAACCATAATCATGGTTTAAACCAGCAAACTGGATAGAGAACAAACTGCGTTGCGGGTAGTTAAGTACCGCCGAACCATTATTAGAGACAGATTTGAAAATACTTGGATCGATCTCCAGGTCTTTTACTTTGTTTTTATTGATACCGAAATTAAAATTGGTTGTCCATTTAAAATTTGGATGATCTATTGCCTTACCCATAATGGCCAATTCAAAACCTTGGCCAGACATGGCTCCATAGTTAGCAATTTTGGTGTACTCCCCCCCAATACCCGAGGTTTGTATCGCACCGATTAAATCATAAATATTCCTTTTGTAATATTCGACAGTGAAATTAATTCTGCTTTTTAACAAAGCTAAATCTAAACCGATATTTAAATCCTTAGCTTTTTCCCAGGTTAACTCTGAGTTTTCCAAATTAGAAATAAAAATCTGCGCTTCCTGATCTCCTAAACTAGGTCTTCTTGAAACCTGATTATAAAACACTGCTGCAGAGTTTGTGGCATTACCAATACTCGCTACTAAACCATATGATCCGCGTAATTTAGCACCAGATAGGATATCGCCTTTTGGCCAAAACTTCTCATCGCTAATATTCCAGCTGGCCGATACATTCCAGGTTGGTAACCATCTTGCTGTAGCTGTCCTGCCCAACTTATTTGAACCATCATATCTTCCTGAAAATTTTACGGTGTATTTTTCATCATAGGTGTAAGCCGCATTACCGAAAAAAGCACTATATCTTTCAAATTCGTTGCCCATACTAAAGTAAGGTTTACCTTCTTCGGCAGCCTCTTTAAAATATTTGTAATATGGCGTTACCAAACCCCCGTTATCAAACTGATAGCCCACCCCATCAAAAGCTTCTCTTTGACGATCGATATAACGAACTTCCATGGCACCAAAAGCTACAAAATTATGCTTGGCATTAAAGGTTTTATTAAACAAAAGGTTTTGTCTGAAATAATAACTTTTTAAGTTGTCGGTTGAAGTTTTGTAAAAACCACCACTCGGTAAAACACTAATTGGTAAACTTCCTGGTAAATCCGGGTCCGTATAAAGATTTCCATTACTTTGCGAAGAGGTAGCATCATCAACAGTTCTAAAAGAGGTAGCCATATTTGAGCTTTCTAAAATAGAAATCTGCGATTCAGACTTTACAAAGCGGTAAGCACCATTAACCGAATAGGTTAAGCTAGGAAGGATTTTATAATCGATATTTCCCTGAACTTTAAAATCTAATACACCTAGTTTTAGGTAATTGGTATTTAATTCGTTTAGTATGCTAAAAGGAGCGCTGTTTTGTCTAAAATATTCATAATTACCATTTTCATCAAAAGCCGTAAGCATCCTACTGGTATTTAAAGCGTATGAATAAGGATTAATATCAAAATTGCGGAAATAATTACCATAAACAGGGTCAGATTGTAGCGCTGTTGCGCCCGGTGCTTGTTGATTACGTACCGAACCAGTACTTAAAAGCTCTGCACTCAATTTATGTGTTAAATTAAAGTTTGCGCGATAGTTTCCTGTAAACCTACTTACACTATTACCAATTGTTACGCCATTATCTTTCGTAAAAGAGGTAGAAGCATAACTTTTAAACTTTTCGGTACCTGAGTTTATACTTAAAGAATGTTCTTGTTGCAGTGAATTTTTAAACAATACATCAAACCAATCAGTATTGGCATTAGCATACCTGCTTAAAAAAGCGATCTTATCGGCACTGGTATTTTTTAAGGCAAATGAATTGGTTGCCGGATTATAATCATACAACATGTTGTACATTTTATAAAATGGACCACCGTTAACTCCTCTCGATGCCTCTGGTATCTGATAATACCCTTTATTTTGCATTTCAATTAGAACAGCCATCTGATCGGCTGAATTCAGGATATCAAAATCAGCATAACTTGGTTTTGCATAGGTTGTGAAGTTACCTCTATAGCTGATTTTTGCTGCTCCTTCGGTTAACTTACCTTTTTTAGTCGTTACTACAATTACCCCGTTCATAGCCCGGGCACCATACATACCAGTTGCAGCTGCATCCTTCAGAATGTTGAAACTTTCAATATCATCAGGGTTTAAACCTGCCACAGATGATCCGATTAGTGTACTTGCATCTCCTGTAGTCAAAGCTTCGTTTGAAATATTAACCACATCTTCTAAAATAATCCCATCAACCACCCAAAGCGGCTTATTATCACCTGAAAATGAGGTTGCGCCACGAACACGGATTTTAGGGGCGGCTCCAAAAGTACCGGAAACATTTTGTATCGTTACCCCAGCTACCTGGCCCTCCAGCATCCGGCTTACATCTGTAACCCCGGCTCTTTCGGCATCTGCAGCTTTGATTAGTGTTGAAGCTCCGGTAAAAGTTTTCTTCTCAAGCGTTTGGTAACCGGTTGAAACTACATTTACCTCCTTGAGCTGAGCAGCATCCTCCTCCAAAGTAACATTGATAACGGTTTTGGAACCGATCGGTACCTCGAGTGTTTTATAGCCAATATAATTGAAGGTTAAAACAGCCCCCTCTTTTACCGAAATGGTATAATCACCCGACGCATTAGTTGATACTGCATTAGCAGCCCCTTTTTCACGAACACTGACCCCAGGTAATGCCGACCCACTTTTATCTCTTACTTTACCTGTTATTTTTACCGCAACAAAATACCCAATCACTTTATCTATTAACGATTTGTCTTTGGGCTTAATTAAAATGGTTTTATCTTCAATGGTATAGGTTAAATCATTTCCTGCAATAATTTTGGCCATTACTTCCTCAATGGTCGAATTGCTAAAATTTGCATTAAAGGTAGTGCTACTGCTTATTTTATTGGTAGAGAGCAGTACATCATAACCAGATTGCTGTCTGATTTCCCTGAACATTTTCTCTAATGTCACATTTTTTTCCTTTAATGTAACCAGCTGGCCAAATGAAGCTGCACTTACCTGCATTAACGAGGCAAGCAATATGACCGTAACTAACTTCATAAGCAATAGCAATTTAGGTATGTAGCGTCGATGCGTACATAAAATTCTAATATAAATTTTGTACATTTAATAGTCTGTTTTTGTGCGAAGCGCAATAAAGTTTAGACGCCAAAAAGCGTTTCGCGGTTATCCAAGAAATAATTGATTTTTAATCGATTCCGGTTTACGGAATAGCTAAACAGATAATAAAGGGGGTGTTGCAAGCACTCCTTTTTTATTTATTCAACTTTTGATCGTCAGGAGTTTTGTCGAAGTATATTCATTAGTTGTTAGTGGTTTTTAGGTTATTGTTGATTAATTAGTTTTGTTTTTAGAGATAAAGGTTAGTTACGTCTTCATCTTTTTTCGGTTATTCTTTATAGACAATAACTTTATTGCCTTTAATATCAAAGCGTACTTCACCAGTTTGTTCAAATTTGGTTAGCACTTTCGATATTTTCTCAAAACGGCTTACCGTTCCGTAGTACATTACATTTTTTGCATCTGCATCTGCATATTCTATTTCTACATTATACCAACGGGCAACTTTACGTAAAATACTTTCTTGCCTTTCATTGTTAAACATAAAATAGCCTTTTTTCCATGCTATTGCTTCATCAACATTTACTTCTTTTATCGCTATCCCCGAAACAGATACCAGCGATTGTTCTCCAGGTTTAAGCACCTCATGCTCATTAGTCGTATTATGCGAAACACGTACACTTCCTTCGAGCAAAGTGGTTTTAGTTACCTTTTCATCTTTATAGCTATTAATATTAAAGTGCGTACCCAATACCTCAACAGATTGTTTATCGGTTTCTACAATAAAAGGATGTGCTGCATTTTTAGCTACTTCGAAATAAGCTTCTCCATCTAATTTAACTACACGCTGTTTAGCGGTTCCGATATTTAACGAATATTGGATAGAAGATGCTGCATTTAACCAAACCGTAGAACCATCGGGTAACTGAATCTGCCACTCGCCACCATTTGGAGTCGAAATGGTATTTAATCTGGTATCATTCACATTTTCTGATCCGGCAACATTATACACCAATTGTCCATCGGCAGTTTTAGTAATTGAGAAACCAGCTTCTTTAACCACATCGCCTTTCATCGCGTCTGAAAGTGAAATTTTCTTTCCATCGGCCAGGGTGAGAATAGCCTTATTTTTTCCCGGCGCCACGTCGGTAGCAAAAACATGCTCTTTCTTTTTCTGTAGAGAGAGGTAAGCCGTAAATGAAAACACAATAAAAACAACTGCAGCTGCAGCCCATTTTAAGCTGTTCATTAAAATCCTTTTAGGCGATGCGGTTGGTTTGTCTACCGCCAGAATTTTATTTAAAACCGGATTCCATTTTTCATCAACAACATTAACCGCATGTTCTTCCTCCTCGATAATCATTTTCACGATTTCGTCAGAAAGCAATGAAGTGCTATCTTCCGCCAAAACTAAAAGTTCTTCCCTTTCGGCCTGGCTTAAGGTCTTAGCGGTAAACTGTTGTAAGAGATAATGTATACGTTCTTCCATAAAGATTCTGATACTAAGAAGCAGCAAAAGAAAATTAGGACTACTCGGATATTATTTTTTTTATTTTATTTTCAAAAAGAAAAAAACAATTGGGAAAAAGAATACGATTCCGTGTTGATCGAGGTGTATACGTATCGATTTCAATGCAATTACAAGGGCATTTTTAACCGTATTAGGTGAGATATTGAGTATTTCTGCAATTTCAGGTATAGTTTTACCATCACGCCTGCTCAATTGGTATATATTTTTACGTTGATCAGGCAGTTTTTCGACAGCAATAGCAATAATTTTCGTTACCTCATTTAAATTAATCGTTTCTACAGTATTGTTATGGCTATTTTGTTGCTTGGCCACAAATGCATCAACAACTCTATCTTCTTTTAATTTTTTGCGTAGGTAGCTTAAACATTCGTTAGAAACATATTTATATAGATAAGCTTTCACATTATCCACTTCTGCTAGTTTATCGCGATTTAGCCAAACCCTTAAAAATGAATCTTGAATAATTTCCTCTGCTGCATCATCAGATTTAGTAAACTTAGTAGCAAAGACCTGGAGTACAGGAAGGTATTTAAAGAAAAGAACAGAAAAAGCCTGCTCATCACCTCCTACGATTTTATCAATCAGGGCACGTTCTTTATCCACATTGCTTACTGCCATAAATTAGTTTCATCATAATTGCCTTGTATTTCATTTTCCGAGGCGTAATAGATAAATTAATAGAAAACTAAAACTATTTAGTTTAACCATAATACAACTTTATAACCAAATATACAGATTAAGAAATTTTGCGCGCCAAAAAAATGTATTAAAAATAAAAGCCTTACTTTTAAGATAAGGCTTCATTTATTGTTTAATGCTTCTAAAGCTATTGGTATTGATAATACGGCGAAATCATCAGATAAACCACTACACCGGTTACTGCAACATAAAGCCATAGTGGAAAAGTAATCCTGGCAATTTTTCTATGACGGTCGAAACGCGCTGCCAGTGCTCTTACATAAGTAACCAATACCAATGGAATAATGGCTATCGACAACAGGATGTGCGTTAACAAAATAAAGAAATATACGTATTTAATTGTACCCTCTCCACCGAATTTGGTAGATGGGGTAGTCATGTGATAAGCAATGTACATCACCAAAAATAACAAAGAGCAAGCAATAGCTGTTTTCATTAAATTTTGATGCAGGTTTATTTTGCCGTTTTTAATTGCCCATACGGCCACTACTAATAAAACGGCTGTTATCCCATTAATGGTAGCATATATAGGCGGCAAAAAAGGCAGGGGTGGCGCATCGATACCAAGATCTTTTAGCTTTACCACAAATAAAAATGCTACTGCAACAGGAATAAAAATGGATAGGATAATGATCCATTTACTGTATTTTTTCTCAATCGGGCTATTTTCCATGAGTTTTTTAATCTCTCTTATATTATTATTTTATGTATCGACTTCGGAGTCTGAACGCTAAACCAATTACCTACCGTCTTTAACATTCCTTAGATATTCGGCTATAAGAACTTTTATTTCATCTTCCAACCTAGCATTTGCTTCAGCACTATCTGCATCATAAATACCCCTTATACGGTGTAAATTATCGATAAGCACTATTTTATTGCTAAAGATGAAATTTGTTTTATCTTTCGTTTCATCTGCAACTACATCGAGTAACAAACCTTTTCTAATTAGCGGATAGGTTTGAATGGTATCACCTACCAAAAAATCCCATTTTCCAGCTTTTGCCTTAAACTGTTCGGCAAAATCCCTTATTCTACTTCCATCAAGTGGATCAACAGACAGACTTAAAAACTTAACTAAAGGTTTCTGCTCATAGCCATCAGCTAGTTTTTTAACGTAGTTACTTGTTCCTTGATTGTTTGCACCAGTATAAAATATATTCAGCACCACTATCTTGTTCTCCAGCGATTTCCAGGTAACAGTATCCTTATGCTGGTTTACAAGTTTAAAATCAGGAACCAGGTGATAAATGGTATCAGGAATTTTCTTCCCTTTTACACTATGGAAAGTTGACGCTACTATCTTTTCACCAAAGATTGGTAAACTCTTATACCGGTTTTTAGCGAAGTGTGGCAATAAGTAAAAAAACAAAAATCCCGGTATAGCTAAAATGCTTACCAGGATTATTACCTTTTTTATAGGACTTCTTTTCATTAATGATTCATCATGTGGATATTTAAGAACCCACCTTCTGTTAACATTAAAACAATAAAGTAAATAATGAAAATAAATGATACCGTTAATGCAAGCTGTAAGCCTAATTTCTCATATTTTAAGTGCATAAAGTATGCTACGATATAAAATGCTTTTAATAGGGTTAATACGATATATACATAGTTACCAATATGCTGGGTCATATATCCTTTTGGGATTAATACGAGTGCAATGATAAACTCAATTACGGTGATTAATAAAAGTATACCGAAAACTTTCCAGATTTTACCTTTTGATAAACCTGCGTGATCGTCGTGCCCGTGTTCTTCTGTTGTGTGTGTGTGCTCTGACATAAAAATATTTTTATAATATGATAAATTAAACCAAATAGAAGAATGTAAATACGAACACCCATACTAAATCTACAAAGTGCCAGTATAAACCAACTTTTTCTACCATTAAATAATGTCCTCTCTTCTCGAAAGTTCCATTAATAGTCATGATTAAGATAATGATGTTAATGATTACTCCACTAAATACGTGGAAACCGTGGAAACCTGTAATGGTAAAAAATAAGTTTGCAAATTGTTGTGCAGCAACTAATGATACATCTTCTGGCTTAAGGAAAAAGTGTTTTAATTCTTCTGCCGAAGGAATATGTCCCCACCAGAAACCATCGTGGTGTAAGTGAGTCCACTCAATTGCCTGACAGCCTAAGAACATGAAACCACCAATAATGGTTGCAATCATCCAGCCGATAACTTCTTTTTTAGAACGTCTGTGACCTGCCTCTACAGCTAAAACCATAGTTACCGAACTCATGATTAAGATAAACGTCATGATACCTACGAAAACCAATGGAGCGCCATGTTCTGCAATACCTGGGATAGATTGGAAAACCTTATCTGGAGCTGGCCATGTTAATTTAGAAAAACGCTGAGCGCCGTAGTAGATCAATAAAGATGAAAAGGTAAAAGCATCTGACAAAAGGAAAAACCACATCATGATTTTACCATATTCTACCGACCACGGAGAACGACCACCATTCCATGGTCCGGTTTTAACTTGATCTAATTGTGATACTGCATTCATTTGGAAATAGTATAATAGTTTGTTAACAAATTTAACGGTTCAAAAGTAAAAAAACATACAGATATATCCATAATATATCTATAAAATGCCAAAAAATAGAAGCGATTTGCATTCTATACTGGACTTTGGCAACAGGAAGGCTTTTATAGCTACCTGCTAAAGCATTAATAATAAGGCCAACCCCTGCAATAATATGCAATAAGTGCATACCCGATACCACATAAATAAAAGAAATGGCGGCATTGTTACCCACTAAGGTAGCGCCTGTTCTTACCATGCTTCCCCATGCATTAAACTGCATTACGCCAAAAGCTATGGCCAATATAACGGTAACCCAAAGCAGGTTACGCTGTAAGCTAAAATTAAGTTTGCGTAGCGCCTTAGCCGCTAAAAACAGGGTTATACTGCTTGCTATAATCACCAGGCTCGAGTAAATAAATGCGTCGGGCAATACTAAACCATGCCCTTTACCTTTAGATGCGGCAAACACCAGGTAATAACTGGTAAAGCCCCCAAACATAATGCTAGATGATACTACAAATAGCCAAACAATAAACTTTCTGGGTTTTGGATCAAATGTATCCTGGATTTTTTCCATTGTGATAACCATAAGTTATTTTGCTATAAAATTTAATAATAAACCCAACTGTACGGCCGGGATGTAAAAAAACGAACAGAACATCACTTTCTTTGCATCAATCAGTTCTCTGTTCATTAAAAGTTTAAAAGCCAGCCAGCTAAATATCAATCCGGCTATTAAGGATAAACCTGCAATGTAATAACCGCCAAAACCATAAATGGTTGGCAATAAACTTACCGGAATTAAAATCAGCGTACTTAAAAAAGTAAGCAATGCCGATGTTTTATCTCTTTTTTTGGTTGGTAACAACCTGAAACCAGCTTTTTTATAATCATCATCCAACACCCAGGCAATGGCCCAAAAATGAGGGAACTGCCATACAAACTGGATCAGGAATAAAATAACGGCAATATTGTAGTCGATTGCATAAAACATTTCAGACTTTAAACTACCAAAGGCAGCTAAATAACCGATAAGTGGTGGCAAAGCTCCGGGTATTGCACCTACAAAAACAGCAATCGGCGATTTTCTTTTCAATGGTGTATAGGCAAAAGCATATAACAGGATCGAAAATACGGATAACAGACCGGTTTCGAGGTTTAAATGTCCCAATAACCAGGTACCTAAAAATGCCATAAACACGCCTAAAATTAATCCTTGTCCAGTAGTCATTCTACCTGCTGGCATAGGACGGTCTTTAGTCCGCGACATTAACTTATCCAGGTCTTTCTCTATAATTTCGTTAAAGCAGTTTGCAGCAGCGGTTACTAAAAAACCACCAGCAATTAAGATTAACCAGTTTCCCCAATCAATAGTAGGAATATGACCTCTCCCTACCTGCATTTTCTGTCCGATCAAAAAAGAGATGGATGCCGAAAACACTACCGTAAACGATAGCCTGAATTTGATAAGTTTAGAAAAATCTGAAAGATATTGTTTCAATTTTCTTAAATATTATTGTTTATATGTACTTGTTCGGTAAACCAATAAGTACAGGTAAAACTGTAAACTAAATAACAGCGTAGAGAACAAAATATGCAATGCCTGCGCTGCCGATGGAAAAGCTATATATGCTAATGCAAAACCACTTAATAACTGTATGAGGAGCGTTATTAACATAAACCTTGCGGTTAACAACGGTGCAGCTTTACCACTAAAACGGTCGATAACCATTTTATACACTACTGCATTGGCAATTACTACGAGAATAGCTAAATCACGGTGATAAGAGAATACTTCTCCTACTTTCGAAATCCATGTATGCTTGCTTCCGTAAGAAAGCGATTTTGCAATCACATCTACCGCTTCTCTAACCTCGGTTCCTAAAACAATTTGAACGATACTAATTACAAGGGTAAAGAACAAAAATCCCTTTAGCCACGCTATACGGTACATAATTACAGAAGGCGCTTTGTTTAATTGCTTTGCGTAATTATAGGTATAAATAGATATCGCTAAAATAACTAATGCCAATAACATGTGTACAGTTACCACCCATTGCGTTAGGTTGGTAGAAACTACTATCGAACCTAACCAACCTTGGTAGCCTACTACAAAAAGATTTAAAATACTGAGTACAATAATGCGTTTGGCTGTTTTACGGTAGGCAAAAGAATAAACTACTGTTAAAAACAGGAATATTCCAGCTGCTACCCCAGCCAATCTGTTCAAGTATTCAGTCCAGGTTTTAGTTGGATTAAACTCTTCAGGTACGGTTATACTTTTATCGTGCCTAATACTATCAGCTAAGGCTACTTTACCCATACTTTCCAAGTATTTGGCAAATTTCTCATTCTTTTTTAACCTACCTGCAACGTATTTTTCTTTATAGTTAGCAGGAAGCTGCGATACATCAGTTGGCGGGATATAACGATCGAAACATTTTGGCCAATCCGGACAACCCATACCTGATCCGGTACTGCGTACAATACCACCGGCAAGTATAACCAATAGTGTAACTACGATGGTTATCAGATTAATGCTAATGAAACGTTGTTCTGATCTGCTGACCATATATCTATTAAGATGAAAAGGGTATCCGGATAAGCAGAAACTTAATCAGATACCCCTTTTAAAATTTTATTTTAGCTTAAACTAGCCTTTGTTTTCTGCAACAGGGTTAGCTAATTCCCAATCCTGCTGTATTTTTTCCGCTTCTTCATTTCCTTCAAAATCGTGAGGTAAATTAGAGCTCATCGTTTGAGAGAAAGGAACAGTTTGAGGGATAAAGTCTGCATCATGTCCTGGTTTACTATAATCGTAAGGCCATCTGTAAACAGTTGGGATTTCTCCTGGCCAGTTACCATGTAAGTGTTCAACTGGTGCAGTCCATTCTAATGTATTAGCTTCCCAAGGGTTTTGAGGAGATACTTTTCCTTTGAATATTGAGTAAAAGAAGTTAAATAAGAACGCTACCTGAGCAAGTGCTGCCATAATAGCTGCCCATGTTACAAATACGTTAACCGTTAACCATTTTTTCATAAACTCAAATTCGGTAAATGCATAGTAACGACGAGGTACACCATCTAAACCTAAGAAGTGAAGTGGGAAGAATACCAGGTAAGCTGCAATAAAAGTTAACCAGAAGTGTAAATATCCTAATTTAGCATTCATCATTCTACCGAACATTTTAGGGAACCAGTGATAAACACCTGCAAGCATACCGAAGATTGCTGCAGATCCCATTACCAGGTGGAAGTGAGCAACAACAAAATAGGTATCGTGTAAGTTAATATCTAACGATGCATTTCCTAAGAAGATACCAGTTAAACCACCAGAGATAAAGAATGATACCAAACCGATAGCGAATAACATTGCTGGAGTGAAACGGATGTTACCACGCCATAATGTTGCTAAATAATTAAAGGTTTTTACTGCCGATGGTACTGCAATGATCAACGTAGTAATCATAAACACACCTCCCAACAATGGGTTCATACCGGTTACAAACATGTGGTGACCCCAAACGATGAACGATAATACTGTAATACCAATTAATGAGTAAACCATTGCATGGTAACCGAAGATCGGTTTACGCGAGTTTACAGAGATAACCTCAGATGAAATACCCAATGCCGGCATAATTACGATATATACCTCAGGGTGACCTAAGAACCAGAATAAGTGTTGCCATAAAATTGGAGAACCACCTTCGTTTGGTAAAATATCAGTACCCATTACAATATCCGACAAATAGAAACTAGTTCCAAAACTACGGTCGAATACCATTAATACCACACCAGCTACAAGAACAGGGAATGATAAAATACCTAAAATAGCAGTCAAAAAGAAAGCCCAGATGGTTAATGGCATTTTCCAAAGGTCCATACCTTTAGTACGCATGTTTAAAACTGTACTTACATAGTTAATACCACCCATTAAAGATGATGCTACGAAAAGTACCATACTCACTAACCACAAAGTCATACCCAATCCCGATCCTGGCATTGCCTTGGCAACAACAGATAACGGTGGATAAACCGTCCAACCACCAGATGCAGGACCTGTTTGGATAAAGAATGATGACATCATGATCACACAGGCCATAAAAAAGAACCAGTATGAAAGCATGTTTAAGAATGGCGAAGCCATATCTCTTGCCCCAATTTGAAGTGGAATAAGTAAGTTACTAAATGTACCACTCAACCCGGCGGTTAGTACAAAGAATACCATAATGGTACCATGAATGGTTACCAAAGCAAGGTAGAAATCGGGTTTAATACGACCACCTTCAGCCCATTTACCTAAAAATGTTTCTAAGAATGGGAAGTTTTGATCTGGCCATGCCAATTGAATACGGAATAAAATTGATAAGCCCATTGCTATTACCGCCATGATAATACCGGTAATCAAAAATTGCTTAGCAATCATTTTATGATCCATACTAAAGATATACTTTGAAATCAAAGTCTCTTTATGATGCCCATGATCAGCGTGATCGTGATTGTGTTCGTCGTGTAATGCTATTGTTGACATAATTCGTTCGCTCCTGCTTAATATTATTTATTTAAAGCCATTTGGTTAGTTTTTACAGCTGCTGAATCTTTAGCTGCTGAATCTGCTACTGATTTTACAGCTGCAGGTGCCACTGGCAAATTAAATTGTTTTCTTAAATCATCGTTTAAGTATGTTTTCTGTTCAGCTATCCAAGTTTTATACTCGGCCTCAGAAACTACACGTACAACCTTTTGCATATTGTAGTGACCAGATCCACAGATTTTAGCACAGAAGAAAAGGTACTTGAAGTTAGGATCGTTAGTTTCTTGCTGCATTTCTGCAGTAGTTTTTGTAGGCGTAAACTCAAAGAAAACCCGCATACCCGGTACTGTGTTTAACTGTACTCTGAAGTGTGGCATGTAAAAACTGTGAATTACATCTTTACTGGTTAAAATCAGTTTAACCGGTTTACCAACAGGAATCACCATCTCATCAGCCATTTCGTCATCACGAGAGTTGATATCTTTAAAATCAATACCCAATGGGTTAGTAGCTGTAGTTAATTTGTAGTTTTTGTTCCCAACTATACCATCTGCTCCAGGGTAACGGATAGACCATTTAAACTGCTCAGAAGTAACTTCTATCTGTAAAGGCTTGTGGTTTGGATCTTCGACTTTGAAGAAAATAGATCTCCAGGTTAAGAAACCCATTAATACCAAAACAGTTAATACTAAAGCCGGAATAATCGTCCAGATTTTTTCAATTGTATTATTGTGTGGATAGTAGTAAGCTTTTCTTTTAGCAGAATATTTATAGATATAAGAAAATCCGAACAATAAGATATGTGTAACGACAAATACAATAGTGGTAATGATTAATGTTAAATTAAACATCTTATCAATTTTCTTTCCGTGCTCAGATGCTGCATCAGGAAGTAACATTGACCCATGCACTGTATATTCCCAATATACACCATACAAACCGATCACCAAAAACAGCGCAAATAAACTTGCGTGAACCCTGTTCCAGTTAATGCCAACAGGTTTGCCTTGTGCTTCGCGGCTTAACTCATACACTTTTATTGCTTTACCAATAATTGCAATGAATAAGCATACAGCAAGGAAAACCAGAATATAAAATATTACCGATTTATAAACCTCGCCCATATCAACTTTCGGTGCCGCGGCAGCACCTGCTGCATCTTGCGCAAATACGCTAGTGTTTGCAAAAACAGTAATCAATACTGCTAAAGCTGCGGTCGTTTTATTCGTTATAAACTTTCTTAAACTCATTTTCTTAAAAGTAGTACGCTGTACTGCTAATTATAATAATAATTAAATATTTGCTTTATCTTATCACCTCTACAGTTGATGATGCAAACTTTCTTGTAATAATGGGTGGTTCTTTGCAATTAAAGGTTTTTTGCTTAATGATGTTAAAACCGTAAAGGTAAACAATCCTACGAAACCTAATGCAGTACCTATTTCAATGATACCGAAACCATTATGCCCTTCTTCTACCGTTCCTGGCATAATCATTTGGTAATAATCTACCCAGTGACCTAACAATACCACGATAGCAACGAACAATAATTTTGCATCTGTTCTTTTGTTATCTCTATCCATTAATAATAATACTGGTGCTAAGAAGTTCATGGCAAGGTTTAAGAAAAACCAAAACTTGTAGTACTCAAAGCGCTTGTAGAAATATACCGTTTCTTCAGGCATGTTTGCATAGTAGATCAATAAGAATTGAGCAAACCATACATATGTCCAAAAGATAGAGAAACCAAAAATAAACTGGCCTAAATTGTGCAAGTGGCTATTGTTAACCCATTGCATATAACCCGCTCTTCTTAATAAAATAAGAATAATTGCAATAGTAGCTAAACTGCTTACCCACATAGCGGCGAAGTTATACCAACCGAACATGGTTGAGAACCAGTGTGCTTCTAACGACATGATAGTATCAAAGGCAAATACTGGAGTGGTAAAACCATAAATTACCAGGAAGATACAAGCGTTTTTAAAGCTTTTTCTGTACGAATTTAAACCACCTGCTAAATCTTCATTATAAGAAAACTTAACAAACATGATCGAAAATATACTGTAGATACCTAAGAACACCACTTGGCGGCCTAAGAAGAAAGGCACATTTAAGAATACCGATTTACCAGCAATAATGGCATCGTAATTAGGGCTACCCTCTACGGTTAAACCCTCTGCATGCCAGTGGTGGTATAAGTTATGTGTGTACAAACCTGCCGAAATTACGACAATGAGTATTACAGCTGCAATAGGCAAAGTTTTTGCCATAGCCTGCGGTACACGTAAAATTGATGCAGACCAACCTGCCTGAGCTACATATTGAACAGCCAGGAAAAATGTACCCGACATACAAACGCATGCAAAGTAATATGCCATAAGCAACAGGTTAGCAAAAGTACGCTCGTGCATCACTTTATCCCCAGCTAAAAACCCATAAGCAATAGCTGCGATACCTAGTGCGATACCAACGATGCTTAATGTTTTTACTTTACCTGTAAACTCAAACTGTTCACTAAAATTAATATTGTGAGTTCCCATTTATATTTGCTTTACTATTGTCCTTTTTGTAATTGTTGAACATACATCACCACTTTCCAACGATCTGTTGGTGAGATTTGCGAAGCATGCGAGCCCATGTTATTTACACCATAAGTAATGGTATGGTAAATTTTACCTGCGGTAAGATCGGCCATGTTACCACCTCTAGATGAGGAACCTGTTTGATAAGCAGGTACACCACTAAATTTCTCAATTTTAACTAAGTGTCCCTGTCCATCGCCTTTTTCTCCGTGGCAAGGGCTACAGAAAACGGTAAATAAGTGTTTACCCTGAGCTAAATTAACAGTATCTACTGGTAAAGGGTTAACCATGCTCACACCTGCTGCCTCATATCCTTCTTTTGTATTAGGATACTCATCATATTCAGTAAAACCTACCGGTTTAGTATGTGCAGGTGGCAACTGGGCTGTTTTACCATCTTTAAAATTTTTGTTTGGTTGGTCCGGATTGTAAGCAATCGGATCATACATGTTTCTGGCATATTCTAAGCCAGTACTGCGTTTATCTTTACAAGCAGAAAAGGTAGCTGCAAAAGCGATAGCTAAAAACGCTGTGTAAACAAATTTATTCTTATTCATAGCTAATGTACTTCCTTTCATTATACTTTATTTCTAAAGCACCTGCATCTTTTAATAATCCATCAATTACAGTATGTTCTACATTGTCTTTTGCATCAACTGCAATAACAAAACGATCATCAGTAGCACGTAAATCCATTACTCTTGGTGCTCTTCCTGGAAATAAGTGAGTAGATGCATAATAAGTTAACACCATACCGAAAGCACAGAATAATACTGTAAGCTCGAACATTATCGGAATAAAATCCGGTAATGCAAATGATGGTTTACCACCTATGTTTACTCTCCAATCGATAACTGCGCAGAAATAAATCAAAGCGAATGCACAGCAAGTACCGGTAATACCAAAGCAAAATGCTGCGATATCGATTCTAGATCTTTTAATTCCTAATTTGGCTTCTATTCCGTGTATAGGCATTGGTGTGTATACATCATAAATGCTGATGTTATTTTCCTGAAGTTTTTCGATGCCATGCATCATTTCGTCAGGATCGCCAAAGCTGCCTAAAATATATTTGATATCACTCATTGTTATATTTTTGCGTAATCTTCTTGTTTAACACTATCAAATTTTTCTAAAGACTCTACGTATTCTGCAACGTATTCTTTATTCTCATGCCCTTCTTTAATCTGTTTCATTTTGGCTTGCTCACTTGCAGTTTTTAATAATAATTTAACCTCTGCTATAGCGATTGATGGCAATACTCTTAAGAATAATAAGAATAAGGTAAAGAATAAACCAATTGAACCTACGAATACACTGATATCAACCCATGTTGGATAGAACATTGCCCAACTTGATGGAATATAATCGCGGTGTAATGAAGTAACGATAATTACGAAACGCTCAAACCACATACCTACGTTTACTACGATTGATAGAATCCAGGTAGCTTTAATGCTTAAACGGATCTTTTTGAACCATAACAACTGTGGAGAGATTACGTTACAAGTCATCATCATCCAGTACGACCACCAGTAAGGACCAGTAGATCTGTTGATAAATGCGTATTGCTCATACTCAGAACCTGAATACCAAGCGATGAAGAACTCAGTTAAATAAGCCACACCTACGATTGATCCGGTTAAGATGATGATTTTATTCATCGACTCGATGTGGAACATAGTGATGTAGTTTTCTAATCCCAATACTTTACGTGCAACCAACAATAAAGTTAATACCATCGCAAATCCTGAGAAGATCGCTCCTGCCACGAAGTATGGAGGGAAGATGGTAGTGTGCCATCCTGGAATTACCGATGTTGCAAAGTCCATTGATACAATGGTGTGTACCGAAAGTACAAGTGGCGTAGAGATACCGGCTAAGATTAACGACACCGCTTCGAAACGTTGCCAAGTTTTAACACTTCCACTCCATCCAAAAGAGAAGATAGAATAGATTTTTCTACGTGTACCCACTGCACGGTCGCGGATGGTAGCGATATCTGGTAATAAACCTGTGTACCAGAATAATAATGATACAGAGAAGTAAGTAGAGATCGCAAACATATCCCATACCAATGGCGAGTTAAAGTTTACCCAAAGTGAGCCGAATTGGTTTGGTAAAGGTAAAACCCAATAAGCTAACCATGGGCGGCCCATGTGCGATACCACATAAGTAGCGGCACAGATAACGGCGAAGATAGTCATCGCCTCTGCCGAACGGTTGATGGAGTTACGCCAGTTCTGACGGAAAAGTAATAGTACTGCCGAAATTAGTGTTCCAGCGTGACCGATACCTACCCACCATACGAAACCGGTGATATCCCAAGCCCAACCAACTGTTTTATTTAAACCCCATGATCCGATACCATTCCAGAAAGTGTAGCTTACTGCTACTACCCAAAGTAAAGCACCTAATGCGGCAACGATGAAACCAATCCACCAAGCCTTGTTTGGCTTGTTCTCTACCGGACTTAAAATATCATCTGTAATTTTTGCATACGTGATGTTATCTCCGGTAATTAATGGTTCTCTAAGTATTGATTCGTTATGTCCTGACATAATTTGTATTTTCTTTATACTAAAGCTTACGCTTGCACTGTTGTATCTGTATTTCTAATTTTTGTCATGTAGCCGATACCCGGTTTCACATTGATCTCTTCTAATACGTAGTAGATACGCTCAGAACGTAATGCTTTTGAAACCTCTGAATTTGGATCGTTTGCATCACCAAATACAATTGCATTTGCTGAACAAGCTTCCTGACAAGCCATTTTAATATCGCCATCTTTTAATGGACGTTTCTCCAATTTAGCTTGTAATTTGCCACCTTGTATACGTTGAATACACATAGAGCATTTTTCCATTACCCCTCTAGAACGTGTAGTTACATCAGGGTTTAAAACTAATTGAGTAAACTCGTTATTTAAATAGTTATCGAAACGTGAATCGTTCCAGTAGTTAAACCAATTGAAACGACGCACTTTGTACGGACAGTTATTTGCACAGTAACGTGTACCTACACAACGGTTATAAGCCATGTGGTTTAAACCATCACTTGAGTGTACAGTTGCCAATACCGGACAAACTGTTTCGCAAGGTGCGTGATCACAGTGTTGGCACAACATTGGTTGGTGAACAACAGAAACGTGATCTAAGTCTTCTAACTTAGCAATTTCTTTCTCTCTCGTTACATCACCATCCTTAGTTTCGTAGCTATAGTAACGGTCGATACGGATCCAGTGCATTTCGCGACGACGGCGAACCTCATCACGGCCTACAACAGGAATGTTATTTTCTACGTTACAAGCAACAATACAAGAACCACAACCTGTACAGGCATTCAAATCGATTGCCATAACCCAGTTGTTACCTGGTTTTTCATATTGATCCCAAAGATCGTAATCTTTATGCTCGCCCTTTTCGTTGCCCGCTCCAGGATTTTTCAGATACTCCTTAAAGGTAGCCTCTTTAATCACTGCACGACCTTCGAAAGAGTGGTGAGTTTGTGTTTGAGCCAATTCGTAGTATCCACCTGTTGGAGTGATGGTTACCGAAGTAGCGTATTGCATTGTTCCATTAACAAAAGAAACAAAAGGGAAAGCATTTTTACCTACATCGTTACCGGCTTTACCAGTTTTGGTACGGCCATAACCTACGGCGATAGATGCAGTTCCTTGTGCTTGTCCTGGTTGGATCAATACCGGAAGATCTACTGAATATCCGTTGCTGGCTTTAACAGTTACAACATCAAATTCTTTAACCTTTAATTTTTCAGCAAATTTTGGCGCAATGGCAACAAAGTTATCCCAGGTTACTTTAGAAACCGGATCAGGTAACTCTTGCAGGAACGCGTTGTTGGCATTCTTACCATCACGCATCGGGATGTTTTCGTAAACCTGTAACTCTACTTCTTTAGCCAAAGCTTTGCTGCTATTGGTAATTGAAGTAGCTACTGCAGCTAACGATAAAGTGAAGCTGTAAGCAGCAGCAGCTTTTGCAGCTGTTGTAACCACACCTTTCTCTAACACCTCTTCCCATTTCAAACCTGCAGCTGGTAATACTTTAGCTTCCCAGTTGCTGCGAACAAACTGATAGTAATCTTTAACAGGAGCATCAGCCCAGGTTAATAAACTTTCTTCTGCCTGACGGCTATTGAAAACCGGGTTAATGGTTGGCTGAACGATAGAATAATATCCTTCGTAAGCGTTTGCATCACCCCATGATTCTAAGTAGTTGTGGTTAATGGCAATTGCATCACAAAGCGTAGCCGTTTCATCAGCACGGTCTGAGAATGAAATTTTCGCCGGAACTTTAGCTAAAGCATCAGTAAATGCTTTCGGGTTTGCAGCATCGTAAGCAGGGTTGCTGTTTAAGAATAAAACTGCACCAACTTCGCCACGACCCATTTCAGCAACTAAACCATTAAATTCGGCATCGTTACCAGCATATAGGTAGCAAGGATTATCTAAATCGATAGTAGTACCATAACTTCCGATAGCGGCGTTAATGGCATTTACTAAAATTTGTGTAGAAACATCGTTCGAACCACAAACTACAAGGCCTTTACCTTTAGCTTGCAATAATTCTTTAGCAACCAATTTAATTACTTTATCAGCTGTAGCATTATTACCTAATGTTCCTCCAGGTAAAGCCTGACCAGTAATTGCGTTGTATAAAGCGATTAATGCAGGGCCTTCTTCTGATAATTTAACCGGAATACGGGTATCTGCATTGGTACCTGTTAAGCTCATTCCACTTTCGAACTGAATGTGGCGGCTCATTTTTTTATTTGCTAACGATTTGTAGTTACGGTTAGCTGTATATTGAGCAGTAAACTCTTCTCCGCTAATCCATGTACCTAAGAAATCGGCACTGAAACTTACAATTAAATCGGCCTTATCAAAATTGTATTTAGGTAAAACGGCTTTACCGAAACTGTTTTGGTTCGCCTGGATAATACCAGTATAAGAAACCGCATCATACTGAACCAATTTAGCAGCAGGGTATTTGGTCACAAACTGTGCAATTACTGCATTAGTTGATGGGCTATTTACCGTTGATGCTACAATACGGATTTTCTTCCCACCCGCCTGTGCTTTTGCCAACTCGCCTTTTACATAGCTGTCGATTTTTGCCCAGGTAGTTTCTTCAACCTGCCCACCTTTTACTGTAGCAGGTGCTTTTAGTTTAGATACATCGTATAAATCTAATACAGAAGCCTGCGCTCTTGCATCGGTACCGCAGTTAAACTGACCCGCATTAGGATTTGGTTCAATTTTAATCGGACGGCCTTCTCTTGTTTTAACCAAAATACTCTGGCCATTAAAGCTAGAAGTATAATAGTTAGGAATACCTGGAGTTACTTCTTCAGGTTTTACCAGATAAGGAATTGATTTTTTTAACGGTGTACTTTGGCAGGCAGCTAATGTAACCGCACCTAAACCAAAACCTAACGCCTTTAAAAAGTCGCGGCGTGGGGTAACGGTACTTAACCCTGCTTCATTTAAAACATCTTCTATTGGAAGTGGCTCGGCGAATTCGTTTTTGTTATTCTTAACAAAATCGGGTGTATTGTTATACTCCTCTAAGCCTTTCCAGTATTTTTTATTGCTTTCCATTTAAGCTATATTACTGTTTATCGAACGTTCTTACTAAACTCTAATCTATTAATAGTGGCATTTACCACACTCTAAACCACCCAATAAAGCTGGTGTAATTTTCTCGCCTTTTTTAATTTTTTCGTGCGCTTCGATAACCTTAGCGTAGAAAGCATTGTTTTTCTGACCAGAAATATCTGTTTCTTTATGGCAGTTAATACACCATTTCATGGTTAATGGAGAATATTGGTAAATTTCTTCCATGGTATTAACCGGACCGTGACAAGCGAAACACACAGGCTCGTTTGGTTGTAATCCTTTTGCTTTACGGATTGCATCTTCAGCAACAACTACGTGCTGAGAGTGGTTGAAGTAAGCAAAATCAGGTAGATTGTGTACACGTACCCACTCCATTGGTTTAGCTTTACTTTCATCATATTTCTGTGTTTCCGGATCGTAACCTAAAGCATTGTAGATTTTTTTGATCTCAGGAGAAATCTCACCATCATATTTATCTCTTGCCTGTACCGCTTTATGGCAGTTCATACAAACATTTAATGATGGAATAGATGCATTTTTAGATTTGAATGCTCCAGAGTGGCAATACTGACAATCGATCTGATTGATACCTGCGTGCAACTCGTGCGAGAATTTAATTGGTTGAACTGGTTGGTAACCGGTATGAACACCAGTATTCCACATGCCCATCCAACCGAACGAACCTAAACAGATGATCAAACACAAAATGAAGAACATTACGAACTTCTTGTTTTTGAACATTTTGCGCACACCAACTTTTAATGGCACATCTTCTTCAATCTCGATACCTTGTTTTTGCAGAATTAAACGCTCTAATAATTTAGATGCACGACCTAAAATTACTAAAATAACAATCGCTAATACAACAATGGCTACAATACCAGCAATTGATAAACCCGAAGTTTTATCCTCTTTTGGTGCTGCAGAAACTGCTGCATCGCCAGCTGGCTTTGGCTCGCCTTCTTTAATGTAAGCTAAGATATCTTTTACTTTCGCCTCATCTAACTCAGGGAAGGTAGTCATTGCTACTTTACCATTATCGTTAAATAATTTAACAGCAGCCGGATCACCTGCAGCAATCATTGCCGCGTTGTTCGGGATCCATTTTAACAAGAACGCTTCAGGGTGACGATCGCTTACTCCAGTTAATGCCGGACCAACAACTTTGTGATCTAACGCGTGACACGAAGAACATTTTGCTTTGAAAAGCGTTCTTCCTTCTTTAGCATCCTGCGCATTTACGGTAGAAACCGCTATTACGGAAATTGCTGAAAACACGAATAACGACTTCCAAACGCTTTTTAAAATCATCGAGATATCTCTCATAATGAACACTTTATACTTATTTAATTTACTTTTTGTTGTGAAATTGATGCTGAACTAGGGGTAGCTCCACCAAAACTTGAACAAAAGTATAACTTATTAATAAATCCCATGACATAATAGTGACTGGAAATACAATTTATAATCATTCTAAACAAATGTCATTTCAAGCCATTCAGACAATAAAAATGCCCATTTTTGATAGGTTATCTCCAATGGGCATACTTGAAACCAATTTGGTTTATTTATTTTTTCTGATTATTGTTTTAATATCCAGGCAAACATTAGCGGCGCTACAATTGTTGCATCACTTTCTACGATAAATTTTGGCGTGTGGATATCCAGCTTACCCCAGGTGATCTTTTCATTCGGTACGGCACCAGAGTATGAGCCATAAGAAGTAGTCGAATCTGAGATCTGGCAGAAATAACTCCAGAAAGGAATATTTTCCATTTCCATATCCTGATAAAGCATTGGTACCACGCAGATCGGGAAATCGCCGGCAATACCACCACCAATCTGAAAGAAACCAATTCCTTTCCCTCCACTGTTTGCAATATACCAATCGGCCAACCAGCCCATATATTCGATACCGCTTTTCATTGTACTGGCTTTCAATTCATTTTTCATTACATATGAGGCAAAAATATTACCCATAGTAGAATCTTCCCATCCAGGTACCACAATTGGTAAATTCTTTTCTGCCGCAGCAAGCATCCATGAGTTTTTAGGATCGATTTCGTAATATTGCTCCAAATCGCCGCTTAAAAGCATTTTGTACATAAACTCATGCGGAAAATATCTTTCGCCAGCAGTGTCTGCATCTTTCCATATTTTATGGATATGTTTCTGTAAACGACGGAAAGCCTCTTCTTCAGGGATACAGGTATCCGTAACACGGTTGTAATGGTTTTCTAAAAGGTCCCATTCGTCTTGCGGACTTAAATCGCGATAGTTTGGTACACGTTTATAATGTGAATGTGCTACCAGGTTCATAATATCTTCTTCAAGGTTTGCACCAGTACAAGAAATAATGGCCACTTTATCCTGGCGAATCATCTCTGCAAGTGAAATTCCCAATTCTGCAGTACTCATAGCACCAGCAAGTGTGATCATCATTTTACCACCCTCGTCTAAATGCGTTTCGTATCCTTTAGCCGCATCCATCATTGCCGCTGCATTAAAATGGAGGTAATTACGCTCCATAAACTGAGATATTGGTCCTCTTGTATTGCTCATTTCGTTTTGTATTATTTGCCGCAAAAATAGGTATTTAGGCCGAAAGGTGAAAACGTAAAAGCGATTGTATTAGTCCACAGTCCCAAGTCGGCATCCCTTAGTTAGTTATATCAGATAAATTTTCTCCCACGATTGTCATCCTGAGCATAGTCGAAGGATCTTCATGCAAATAAACAATCACATCTATTTTTTTGAAAAGCAATAACAGTAGCTATTATTAAAGGTAGTCCGGCTTTCTGGTACAAGTCCTCGGTTCGTGCCTCACCTGTGGGCTTTTCCCGTCAATCCGGTTTAGGTGGGCCATATTCTGCTACGATTAAACTTTCCTTACCCCATCCTCAATAAGCTGTATCATGATGCGCTACAAGCTCCAATAGCATGAACAGGCCAGGCCACCTAAACCCGACAATAGCGAGATGCTCCCGTCTGATTTGTTTTTTACTGTGTGCTTGTTTGTTTTACAGGTTTCATCGGAGCAGAAGCGGAGGCGGGACTGTATAACCCCAAATGTTACTGTACCCGCATAAACACTAACCATAATTAACATAGTTGGCAGTTACCAATGAACAAATGACTAGTGAACGAATGAACTATAACTAAATTTCCCTTTCTTTGCCTTGATGAAAAAATACTGTCTAATTATTTTACTTGCGCTCATTTCAGGAAGTTCATTCGCACAGATGAAACTGATCAGGAAAATGCTCTCAAACGAAAAAGATACTACACGTAAAGCGAGCTTTTTACCGTTACCGGCCTTTGGTTATAGTCAGGAAACAGGATTTGAATTTGGTGTCGGGGCCATTTATTCATTCTATATAGACCGGAAAGATACATTGAACCGCAGTTCCAATTTCGCTTTAAACACAACTTATTCTACTAAAAAGACGGCTAATTTTATGCTTAAGGGCGATATGTGGACAAAAGGGAACAAATACCACTTTATCGGTGATATCCGCTTTAAAAACCAGCCCTTTAATTTTTATGGTATTGGCAACAGCGCTACAAAGTCTGATGAAAACAAATTAGATCAAAGGGTTTTTAAAACACTTTTCGATGCCGAAATGAATACTTTGCCCAAAGCTTATACGGGTATTTCATTAGGTTTTGAGAATTATCATTTTATAGACAGACAGCCTGGAGGTATTTATTCCACTAGCCCACAAATTTTAGATAAAGACGGTGGCTCGGTAGCATGGATCGGCGCATCTCAAAGTTACGATACCCGTAACAGCAATAACTATCCAACCAAAGGTTTTTTCGGTAGGGCAACCTATCAATATGCACCAGATTTTTTTGGCGGGGAAAATTTCAATGGCTCACAGATTAAGCTCGACCTTCGTGGTTTCTTTAGTTTAGCCCCGAAAGTGGTTTTGGGTATACAGGGAATTTATTATACCATACAGAGCAAAAGCACACCATTTTATTTATTGCAGCAATTAGGGAACGACCAAATGATGCGTGGTTATTACAGTGGTCGCTACCGCGATGAAAACTTAATGGCTGCGCAGGCCGAAATCCGTTACCGTTTTATGAACCGCTTTGGCATTGTAGCTTTTGCGGGTACCGGCAAAGTATTTGCAAACAGCCAGTTTAATGGCGATGGATTAAAACCAAATTTTGGGCTTGGCGGTCGCTACTTTTTCGATCCGGCAAAAGGTTTGAGCGTTCGATTAGATTATGGTATAGGAGAAAAATTGCCAAATGAAAAACGCCAGGCAGGATTTTACATTAGCTTGGCTGAAGCGTTTTAGGAGATGGGTGATTGAACATTCGCCCAGGCTTATCATTCTGAACGCAGTGAAAAATCTTTATAATAAGATAGGTGCTGAAACAAGTTACCAATGACAGAGTACAAGGAATGGCCGTCTTTCCCGCGCAGGTGGGAATCTTAATGCAAGCTACAAACCCTACTAAGGCATTACGATTCCCAATCAAGTTGGGAATGACGATTCATCAGCACCTTTTCTCCTAAAAATCATCTGGTGTATTAACAGATTGCCCCTATTCCATCATACATTTCACATCTTCCATCCCTAATTACTCCTCTTCCGCTCCTCTTCATTCCCAGGTTTCCTATCCTGCTGTTTAATTTTTTCATTTCCGAAATTATAACGGAAAGTAATCCGCAGCTGCCGACTATCGTAATAATTATTATACTCCTGCCTGATGTTATTAACCAAACTGCTAGAACGGTATCGGTTTGTTTTTAAAATATCGCTGGCAGTAATGGCCAATTGTATTTTTTTATGGAGGAACAAAGTTTTAATGCCCAAATCGAGATTATACTGTTTTTTATTTTTATTCAACCCATCAACTGTTGGAAATTGGTACCAGAAACTTACTTCACCCAAAATAGTTTTCGACGGGTTAAAAACGAATTGGTTAAGCGTAGAAAAATAAGCGCCAAATCCATTTAAACTGCCCAGGGTTTGGGCGATACTGGAATTGGATGCATTGTAAAAAACATCAAACTGGTTAATCGTTTCCCACCCCTTCGCGATGTTAAAATTAATGACATTACTTAACTGATAATGATAGCCTGTTATAAAATTAACCGGTTGAGCAGCCTGGGTATTCGTAGCCGCATCAATAAAATTCACATCATTAAATCCATTTGTGGTTTTGCTGAAAGATAGCGATGTAGTATATATATTATAGGTGTACGAGAGTTCGATGTTATCGTTATAGGATGGCTGCAAAAATGGATTACCCTCGGCATAAGCATATTGGTTGCTGTACCAACGGAAAGGATTTAATTTACGGTAGGCAGGACGGTTGATCCGGCGTCCATAATTAACCGAAAAAGTGCTTTTATCATTTGCACGATAAATAATGAAAAGTGTAGGGAAAAGACGAAAATACTCATTCCGATTTTGTTCATTAACCGATAATCCATCAATCTGTGTATACTCTCCCCTCAGTCCTACCTGAAAATCCCACTGTTTTATTGTCTTGCTGAAATTAACATATAAAGCCTGGGTATTTTCCTGATAGTTGAAAAGGTTGGTTTGGCCAGGATCTAATTCGTAAACCGCATTACGGGCTTTGTAAAAAGCAAGATCGCTTTGGTTGTTGATAAAGCTCAGTTTTGTACCGAAGGATAGTTTAAAGGTTTTATAGGGCAAGTCTACATCAGTCTTTAAGGTAAAAAAATCTATATTTTGTTTGCTGGTTGATAGGTATTCGGCAAAGGAGTGCGGAATAATCTCTCCATTTTGAAAATAGCTCGTATTGTTAAAAAATCTATTTTTATCATCACTATATTTAAACCAATCGCCATTAATGGTCAGTTGTTTCCCTGTAGAATCTAAGGTCTGTTTTAAATAAACATTGGCTGAATGATAATGAGACATGATTTTGGCATTGGCATCAGAATTCAATATCGAGTCTAAACCATTGGTTGGGTTATAAACTGTGGTTTTAATATTTTCTTCAGAATGGAAGCTGGTTACGCCACCATTGTACGATAAACCCAATACTGTTTTTTTGGTGGCCTGATAATCAATTCCGATCTGCCCACTGGGCACCGTTCTAAAATTCCGGTCCTTATTTACAATATTCCAGGTTTGTGCGGGATAAAAAACATCACTTTGTTCAAACGGTACAAGAGATCCTTTTCTAATATTGAAATTAGAAGAAAGTGTGATCTTGTTCCTACGATAATTTAAGTTTCCACCTGCAGATGCGGTTATATAATTTGCCTGCGTTAAAGCCGTATTTACCGAACCTTTAAAACCTTCGGCAGTAGCTTTCTTCAATACAATATTAATCAAGCCATTATTTCCCTGGGCATCATATTTTGCCGGCGGATTGGTAATCACTTCAATCTTGGCAATGGTGCCTGATGGAATTGATTTTAAATAATTCGCCAGTTCATCTGCCGACAAAGGCACCAGTTTATCGTTAATCATCACATTAACCTCACCTTTGCCCACCAGCGAAACCTTATCGTTCAAAACGCGTACACTAGGAACTTTTGAAAGCAGTTCCAAAGCATCTGTCCCGATTGCGGAAATACTATTTTCTACATTAAAAACAGTTCTGTCGATCTTTTTTTCGATCAATGCTTTTTTGGCATTAATCTGAATGTCGACAAGGGTATTCGGGTTACGCATGAGTTGAACATTGATTATAGTATCTTTTATTAAGGTAAATAACTGATTAATGGCTTTAAAATTGAGCGCAGAGAAAACAACAGAATGTTTTCCGGTTTGTAGATTTTTAAAAGTGTAAAAACCTAAACTATCTGTTTGGGTATAATTTACCCGGTTTTGAGGACCAGAAATTTTAACGGTAACAAATGGTAAAGCTTTATACTCTTGATCGGCTACTCTACCAGATAAATTGATCTGAGCTTTTAAGGTTAGCGAAATAAAAATTATAAATATTAAGGCTAAGATTTTGTTTAACATTCAACTTAAATTATCATAGTATAAATGCCTTTAATCTTTTCTTCCAAAAACTTTAGCTTTTGAAGTCTCAATATTTAAATGAATAGAATCGGCTACAATTATACTTTGTTGATCCTTGGTTAATAGTTTTACTTTATTTGCATTAATCGTGTTAAGGTTTTTCGAGTATGTGGCACTAGAAGCTAAAATAGTTAATCCATCATTTATTATTTTAACAACTATGGGGCTAAACCATAAAACGGCTTTAAAAGCCATTAAAATAATTTTATCTATCGAATGGTATTGCTTAACGTGTACCTGCTCATGTTTAAGCAAAACGGATAAATCCGCCGTGCTTAAATCGTTGTGATTTATAAAAACATAGTTAAAAAAGGAACAATTGGTAAAGCCTTCGGTTTTGCTGATCAGCTTTAGGCCATCGCCATTTTTGGTGTAGCTACCGGTATACTTAAGCAAACCCAACAGTTGCCATAGGCAGGCCAACAATAAAAGTGAAGCAGTACCACCATAAATGAAATACATCACCACCATCCAATCGATTTTAGACTCTACTTCTGGCTGGTACTCCAACATCATGGGCCGAATAAGTTGAACAGGTTCTTGAGCAGCGGGTTTTATTTCAGGTATTCTAACCGGAGCCTCAGTTTCCACTACTGTTATTTCGCGCTTAATTTCAAGCTGCAAAGCCGGAATAATAAAACTCAACAATAACGTAACCAGCAAATAAAAACGGTTGATTTTAAAAAAAGTGAGCTTCCTTAAAACCACCACATAAAATCCAAAGAACAACACCGTACAGGCGGTAACTTTAAGCAGGTAGGTTAACCATTCCATAACTATAATTATTAACAGCCCCGTTTCGAAAAAGCTACAAATCCATCTAAAATCAGGTTGCTGATCCTTCGGATATTTTTTTCCTGATTGATATATTCCAGTGTTTTACCATTCGAAATATTTCCAAGTTCGATTAAAACAGCAGGCACTTTAGATTCGCGGAGCAATAACAGGTTTGCGTTTTTTAACGAATCTCTTACTTCAAGCCCATTTAGCTGTTTCAGCTTGCTTAAAATACCAGCACCCAGATCTTCCGCTGTTTTAATATTACTGTTCTGTTTCGAAACATAAATTTCAATTCCGCCGAAAGGCACAGCTGCATTTGCAAGTGTTGCATTATGGTGGATGGAAATAAATGCCATGGCTTCTTGTTTAGGCAAGCGATCTCTAAGTGAAATGAACTGGTCAGCATTTCTTGTTAATATTACTTTAATCCCTCTTTTTGCGGCCTCTTCTTTCAGTATTTTCACCGCTCTTAAGTTCAGGTCTTTTTCTTTTTGTCCATCAAGTGCCGCAACCGATCCATCTTTTCCTCCATGACCGGCATCAACAACCAATACAGGTTCTATTTCTCTAAATGCAGGCTTTGCATTTGGATTAACCTTAATATTGCTGTTTAAGTAGTTCATAGTATAAACATTTGGTCTTGTCGACGCATCTGCAGAAGCCTGGTTTCCAGCTAATGTTTTCTCAACAATAATTTCTTTGCGGTTTATAAATGCCATACAGCAAACCATTAACACCGGAATAATAGCTAAATAAGCAAGCTTTTGCAGCTTTGTATTGGGTTCTTTGTACAACATCATGATTCTATTTTTTAGTGGAAGTTTACTAAAACTATTAATGGCTAAATTTTGGAATGGCATAGCCAGATCTAAAAGTAAAAAAGCATAAATCTTCTTATCTACAACTTTTGAAGTCTCGCGATCGGCCAGAAATTCATGATTATGATCAATGGCATTCCGCCAGAAATAAATAATGGGGTTAAACCAAAGGACGGCGGTAACGAAATTGACTAAAAGTTTGTCGACAGCATGCAGCTGCTCAACGTGAACCGATTCATGTTTTATAACCAGATTCTTTTCTTCATACTGCAAAGTGGAGTCGACAATAATCTGGTTAAAAAAAGAGCAGTTTTTTATGCTTGATTTCGCATCCACCAAGATAATGGCACCACATCTATCAATAGCATACTTACGCAATTGCATCTGAATGCGCGCCATCATAAAAAGCATTCTAAAAATAAGGGCCGCTAAAATGGCACAATAACTGTATATGAGCAATTCATCCAAGTTTAGGTTATGGTTAGCAGAGCTGCCTTTGTCTACAAAATCCTGCTCAACAAAACCATCATTGCTATATGCTATTTTTGAGGGAATCTCTTTGGTGGCTACCGTTACTTCGTGACGGTTTTCGATGGTAACCGCCGGGATACCAAAACTCAGCACCAGCATCATTAATAAATAAGCACGGTTCAGGTTAAAAAATGTGAGCTTAGCCAACAATAACTGATAAGCAGCAAAAAATATCAGCGTACAGGCAGAAACCTTTAACAAATAGATTAAAATCATGGCTTCGAATCTTGATTAATGATTTTCTTAATTTCTTCGATATCCTTTTCACTCAACTTTTCTTCTTTTACCATAAAGGATAAAAGACTGCTTGGAGAGTTATCAAAATAACCTGAGAACAATTTGGAGAAAGTGGTTTTGGCATATTCATCTTTGCTAATGGCCGGAAAGTACTCGTATGTTTTTCCATAAGCCTTGTACTTAACATAACCTTTCTTTTCTAAAAGCCTAACGATTGATGAAATGGTGTTATAGGGCGGTTTAGGCTCCTCTTCCAGTTCATCAATAATATCTTTCACAAATGCTTTTTGCAGTTTCCATAAAATCTGCATAATGCGTTCTTCTGCTTTAGTTAATTCTTCCATACTCAAATCTATAACTTACTTTTCAGTTTTACAACTAAAAAACAAGTTATATTACTGAAAAATCAGTTTAAAAATATAATATCCTGATTATAAGATAAATATATTTAGCTAAAATAAAAAAACAGTATTGCTTGTAATTGAGATCCTGTCATACGCTTTACTTCGTTACACTTTGTGCCTGCTGCTGTCAGATTTATGAGGAAAGGCCCTGCGCCTGACATGGAGCCAGAAGCATTTAACCTTTGTTACTAAACCCGATCGAAGTGGTTCCGGTTCTTCACCGGAAGTAACGAAGAGCGGGACGGAAGCCCGCCAAAAGTAACGAACTGTTCATTTTCTAATTCTTAAAAACATTAACCTTTTTTTGAAAACGAACGGCTTGTGGTGCTTGGCCATTGTAGCCCCGCCATCCGCTTTACTCCGTTGCACTCCGTGTTCGCTGCTGTCAGGTTTATAACCGAAGGGCCTGCTCCCGGCATGTAGCCAAAGGCGCTTATCCACTGTAACTAAACCCGATCGGAGCGAGATGCAACCGATTTTTCATCGGGTGCAGAAGCGGGAGCGGGACTGAAGCCTGCCAAAAGAAATGGAACGCTCATTTTCAAAAAGCCACTATTACTAAAGAATCAACCAAACTTATGAAGTTCTCGTTCGCTCAGGCCTTTCTAAGCTTTGTAAGTTTTCCAAAAAGAAATTATTTGCTTAGTCCTGCTAATGCATTAATGGTTAATGCCACAATTACGGTATTAAATATAAAGGCGATTAAACTGTGTAAAAGGGAAAGCCTTCTAATCTCCCTGCTCGAAATTTCGACATCCGAAACCTGGAAAGTCATGCCCAGAACAAAAGAAAAGTACGCAAAGTCGATAAAATCGGGTTCATCGTTACCTGGAAACTCCAATCCCGAACCACGTTTTTCCGATTTCTCTTTCCGCTTGTCGCCATAATACAAATGGGCATAACGCATGGTAAAGGTGGTATGCACTAAAAACCACGATAAAAACATGCCCAGTATGGCAACGATTAAATCGATCGGCTCGATATCTTTATTAATTAATAGTAGAATTACCGCAAGCAAGCCCGCAAAGGTAGATACTACAACAATGGCAAAAATTTCGCCACGGGTTTCATCCTGCATTTTGGCTTTAAGATGCGTTTCAGCGGGAGAGGTATGAAAAAACATATACCAATGTAGAGTAATCAGCGCTAAACAAAACGCATCCCAACCTAACATGATATGCGTAAGCACATCCATTTCAATAAAAAGCGACACCAAATAAAAAGCAACTCCAAAAAATAAACTAACCAACAAAATAAACAACGCCGATCGTTTCTGAATACCTTCTAACTTGGGTTCTACATTCATCTTTTAAAATTTAAGTTTAAAGTGTTCTTTAGCTTGCCCTTTTTTAAAATAAACCAAACCAATCCAGAATAAATCTACTGTTACGGTAACATCAGGATGGTTTTTAATTTCTGCCCAGGCTTCTTTCATCCCTTCGCTCCAGTAAATATCGTCAAAAATCAGCAGCGAATTTTCATTAACTTTTGGCAAACACCATTTAAAATAATTTAGTGTTGCATCTTTACGGTGGTTACCGTCAATATAAACGAAATCTAAACTGGGCTGCCTGGCAATAATATCGGGCAGGATTAAATCAAAGTTGCCCACATGAAGTTCAATATTCTCTAAATTTAGATCCTGGAAATTTTTTCTAGCTACTTCCGCTGTTTGCGGACAGCCTTCTATAGTAATGACCTCAGTCTCAGAATCCGTTTTTGCTAAATAAGCAGTAGTAATACCCAAACAGGTACCCAGCTCGATCGCACTTTTCGCTCGGGTATTTTTAGCTAACCGATAAATAAGCTTGGCTAACCTTGGGCTTTTTAACGCATTCTTGGCAATCTGACTTACCCTCTTTGTGCGGTTTTTATTGAGGTGAGACCCTGCTCCAAGGTCTGTAACAGTGATTATCGAATCGTCATTAAAAAGTTTTTTTCGCTGTTCTTCTATGTTTTTGTATTCAGATTTGTCGGTAAAATCGTAAATTACCTCATCAGCGAGCTTGTACACGAATGGTGAGTGCGTTCCATGTCGGCTTTTTGCTGTTAAACGGTGTTTAAGGTAATCTGTAATAAATTGAAATAGCATAATATTGCAAAAGTAATTAAACACGGCAAACGTAGGTATGTTTTATGGAAAATAACGCAGAGATAAGTGCTTTAGTAAAACTTTTGGATGACCCAGATGAGGAAGTATTCCATCATGTAGAGAAAAAACTGCTTGAATATGGCGGCGAGGTAGTACATTTTTTAGAAAATGCCTGGGAACAGTCTTTTGATGGCTTGTTGCAGGAGCGAATTGAAAATATTGTTCATCAGATCCAGTTTAAAACGGTTAAAGAAGATTTAAACTTATGGTATTTAAGTGGTGCTTTTGATTTATTGCAGGGTGCATTAATTATTAACCGGTACCAATATCCTGATTTAGATGAGCAAAAGGTAATTAACCAACTGGAAGAAATTAAAAGAGATATCTGGTTGGGCCTTCAATATGAAATGAGTTCGGTTGAAAAAGTAAAACTGATCAACCACGTTTTGTATCAACAGTATGGTTTTGGCGGCAATACCAAAAACCACCACGATCCACAGAATTCTTATTTAAACCAGGTGCTGGAAAGCAAAAAAGGTAACCAGATTTCGCTGGCCATTATCTATTCTACTCTGGCCCAGAAATTAGACCTGCCCGTTTATGGCATCAATTTACCGCAACATTTTATTTTAGGTTATATCGATGATAGCAAACAGGAAGGAACCGAATACGGTGTACTTTTTTACATCAATGCCTTTAACCGTGGTAATATTTTCGGTAAACATGATGTTGATCAGTTTCTTCGTCAGCTTAATTTAGAGGCCCTGCCCGAATACTATAGACCATGTAGCAATACCGATATTATCCGCCGTGTAATCAGGAACCTGATTTCGGCATACGAAAACGCTGGTGCAACAGAAAAAGTGGCAGAACTAACCGAATTACAAAATATTATTGCCGAAAAATAACCGTTTTAATTTTAGTCCGTGCATAAAAGGAATATCTACTACACCACCGCTACATTCAGAATTATTGCTTTTGTAATACTGGGCCAGCTATTAAGTTTTAATGTAAAAGCACAAAAAACAATAAAACCCAATGTAATTGCATATTATACAGGGCAAAATACAGTGATAGACAGCTTCCCAATTGAAAAATTGAGCCACCTGATTTACAGCTTTGGGCACTTAAAGGGCGATAGTCTGAATATCCGATCGGCTAAGGATTCTGCACTGATTTCGAAAATGATCAGTTTAAAAAAGCGTAATCCCGATTTAAAGGTAATGATTGCCATGGGCGGCTGGAGTGCTTGCCAAAACTGCTCTGAAGTATTCAGCAGGGCTAACGGGCGGAAAACATTTGCTAAAACCACTAAAGAAATACTCAACTTTTTCCATGCCGACGGAATAGATATTGATTGGGAGTACCCGGCGGTGTTAGGCTTTCCAGGGCACAGGTATACGGTAGAGGACAAACACAATTTCACTTTATTAATTAAAGAATTACGTAAAAAATTGGGCAAAAAGGCAGAAATTAGCTTTGCTGCCGGTGGTACAAAAAACTGCATCGATTCTTGTTTCGAATGGGACAAAGTCATGCCTCTGGTAAACCGGGTTAATGTAATGAGTTACGATCTGGTAAGCGGGTACGCAACACTAAGCGGTCATCACACCCCATTGTATGCTACCGCAAAACAACCTTTATCAGGCGATTATGCAGTAAAAACACTAATCGATTTAGGCGTACCCACTCAAAAAATTGCACTGGGTGCAGCATTTTATGCCCGTATTTTCGAAAATACCACGGATGCAGGCCAGGGCTTATATCAGCCAACAAAATTTTTAAGAGGTGTTTCTTTTAAGGATTTCAGCAAACAGTTTGCAGCAGAAAATGGCTATACCTATTATTGGGATGAGACAGCCAAAGCGCCATATTACTATAATCCACAAACAAGGTATCTTGCTACTTTTGATGATGCTAAATCAATTTCATTAAAAACCAAATATGTAATTGATCAAAAATTAAATGGCATCATGTTCTGGGAATTAACTGATGATGCTTATAATAATGGCTTACTGGATGTGATTGACAAAACAATTAAAGGATTATAAGGAGCCACCAAAGGTTACTACCCAATAATTTTGTGCTGTACCTGCACCTGCCGCTTTACTTTTAGCATCCATCATGGCTTTACAATGGCTTACACTATTTTTCCACGCGGTAATAACCAGATCAACCTCACTATATCCCTTGGCCAAATTTTCGCCCCTAAAATCGCCTGTGTAACCCGCACCCAATGCGCGCTCGGCAGGGGTACCACCATCCGGAGATAAATGATCAAAATAGTTTTGTTGTGCCATATCTTTCGCATGGCTTATTGCAGCATTTTGCAATTGGATATTTAAAGATAAATCAGGCACTGGTGGCATATATTCAGTACCACAATTACATCCGCGCTGTCTTAGTAAATTAATCTTATCAATCAGTAAGCTCGCATTACTTTCTGGTACCGTTATCTCATCCTTTTTGCACTGCATCAATAAAGCGCAGAGTAACATACCAGCAAACATGATTAGGTATTTTTTCATATTTTATTTTACACTGCAAATGGAGGCAGCTATAATGCTACCTCCAAATTAAATATTTGCTTTATAAACTAGAAAGCCCTTTCTCTACCCAGGTAAATGTTTTTACCTGTATAAAAAGTATTACCAGATGGACCAGGCGAACCACTATCACCTTCCATTTGCATGTTGATGATCAGCCACATGGGTTTGTTTACAGAATTGCTCATGGTATGCTTAGCCACCCAAACATTATCAATATAATAATGGCAGTCTACATCCGTTGCACTTACTTTATTGTACCAGCATTTGTAGTTATGATACGAGCCCGCATTAGAAACCGCTGTAAGTTTATTCTCCCAACCTCCATCGTATGTATTCTGCCAATTGGTGTTGTTGCCTTTAAACTCCATAATATCACTTTCAGGTGGCCACGAATTAACGCCGGTAATCCAGAATGCAGGCCAGGTACCTTTACTCGTTGGTACGGCAAAATCGCCTGAAATGGTATAACTAGGAAACTGATCGTTAATTAGCACCTGTTGCTTGGCATGGCATGCGCCAGAATTATACCAAATAGCTACATTGGTAAAGCCGTTAGCTGTACTATTTCCAGGGGATGAAGCTAAGCGGGTAGCTTTAATGGTTAATACTCCTCCGCTCAACGAGATCTGGTTATGATTGGTACTACTGCCCACCATACGGGCAGATCCGTTATGATCGGTGCCCCAGGGATAATTATAATTCCATTGTGCCTCGAAATTAGTGTAATCGGCGAAAGAGGCGCCATCAATCAATGTTTCCCAGGCTTTAACCTGACCTTTTTCTGCTTTAACTTCAGTCTTATCTTTCTTACAAGATAAAAGCCCGATAAATAGGCATACCAATAGCAGAGACCATTTCATTGTTTCTTTTCTCATTTTTTTGATTTTAGGTAAATATTTGGTTAATTGTAAAAGCTTTATGCTTGATCTTAACTTCATAAAAACCCGAAATACAACCACATTTACAATCAAAAAACTGTAAATCGGCTTGTACTTAATTAGGTAATTTGGTTAGATCACTTGCAGCACATCAAGATTAAAACTGACATGCATGTAAGCAAATTTATACATACCTTCACTAAAAAATAAGGGGCTAAATCGTAAAAATAGAGTGGTAAAATGGGAGTTGTATTTCGTTTCCTGTAAAAACTATAAAAACCATATAAAGCAAAAGCCTGGTCACAAAATTGTGATCAGGCTTTTGCTAGTTGTTTAGAATCTATTTACAGTTATAAACTAAACTCAAAGTAGTTGTAGTTGTATCGTTTGCACTTCCACCATTATTAATGTGGCTTTTGATCACGATCGAAGTTGCATTGCCTTTAGCATCAAAAACATAAGAATATTCCTCTGTCTCTACATTAATCAAGTCGCTCGAAATTGTAACTGATTTTTTAAGTACGTTTTTGGATGCTTTTCCAAAATAATTACCCGGAATGTAATCCACTATAGTAGAAATTGGATCAACCATCTGGCAAGCATTTACCGCAATCTCGCTCGAATATTCATAATTGGTTGTTTCTATACTTCCATCTTCGGCATAGGTTACTTTGATCTGTGTTAAATTACCCCCTGTATAGCTAAGTTCGGCAGTAGAATTCAGTTTATTCAGTAAATAGCTTTTAATTACTGTTACATAACCATCAGCATTATAAGTGTAAGTTCTTGTTGCGCTTACACCCGGAAAAAAGTCAGATAAATAACTGGATACCGCCTTTCCGTTCGCCAGGGTAAGTTCTGTTTTTTCACCACTTGGGAGCATACCCGTAATTTTTGTAGCAGAGTAGGTATAAACCATCGTTTCATTATCGCTGGTTGCACTCACTAACTTACCAGAAGCATCATATTTATAGCTGATGGCAACTTCGCCCAATGCATCGAAATTAGTCTTTAAGCTCATGAGCTTACAACCATTTCCATTAGGATCAGGCTTGGCATTCCAATTAATTTCTTTTTTACAACCCGCTATTGCAATAATTGCAACCAGGGTTACCATCACATATTTAATTGTTTTTTGCATTAAAATTTCCGGTTAAGAGGTTAAAATATTCATCAAAGATATTAAAATTTCTCTTTTTTCATCCAGGCTGCCAACAAGTTAAACCAATCTACATCAGAAGTTTTGTTAATTAAACCAAAACCATGACCACCTTTTTCGTAAAGGTAAATATCGGTATCTACCTTATTCTTTTTCAGTGCCTCGTTCATAAGTACACTATTTTCATAAGGCACGGTTTTATCATCTTTAGCATGTACTAAGAAAGTAGGAGGCGTTTTTTTGTTCACATTTTTATTGGCAGAGAAATAATGTTTTAAACTATCAGCAGGATTTGGTCCCAACAAATTCTTCATGGTACCAGTATGTACTGATTCTTCAAAACTGATTACAGGATAAATTAATACAGCAAAATTTGGCCTCAGCGCTATCTTTTCAGGATCGGTAATTTTAAGATCGTTATAATGTGCAACCAAAGTAGAAGCAAAATGCCCTCCGGCAGAAAAACCCATAATTCCGATCCTATTGGCTTTAATTCCGTATTTTTTTGCATTTTTTCTAATCAGATAAATGGCTTGTTGTGCATCCTGTAAGGGGCCATAAGTTTTATCAACCATAATCTGATCGCTTGGTAACCGGTACTTCAATACAAAAGCAGTAACCCCAATAGCATTAAATCTTTTGGCTACATCGGTTCCTTCATGACTAAATGCCAAAGCACCATAACCTCCACCTGGGCAAATGATTACCGCGGTTCCTGTAGCGATATTTTTAGGTGCTTCGAAAACCGTAAACGTAGGTACCGATACTTTGGTAACACTCAAGGTACCATTTGCACGTACTTCTGTATTTTCTACATAATCAGCAGGTGTGGTTTTAGCTCCGGGAATTTCTCCTGAATACAAGGGCACAACTTCTTGTGCATTAACATAATGAATTGCCATAAGCAACAAAATTACAATGATGGATGATTTTGCCATTATTTTTATTTTAAAATTCCATTAAATATGCTTTTAAAAACCCGTTAATATCGCCATTTAAAACCGCATCAGGATTGGAGGTTTGATAATTGGTCCGATGATCTTTTACCCTTCTATCGTCGAGCACATAACTTCTGATCTGCGAGCCCCATTCAATTTTCTTTTTCGATCCCTCTACCGCAGCAATAGCTTCATTACGTTTCCGTTCTTCAATTTCATATAATTGAGATTTTAATAAACGAATGGCATTCTCTTTATTCTGCAACTGCGATCGCGACTCCTGGTTTTTAATAATAATACCCGATGGTTTGTGGTATAAACGCACAGCTGTTTCAACTTTATTTACATTTTGTCCGCCTGCTCCACCAGCCCTAAATGTTTCGAATTCTATATCAGCAGGATTAATATCAATCTGTATGCTGTCGTCAACCAAGGGGTAAACATAAACAGAAGCGAAAGATGTATGCCTGCGGGCATTCGAATCGAATGGAGAAATCCGAACCAAACGATGCACCCCATTTTCGCCTTTTAGGTAACCATAAGAAAAATCGCCATCAAACTGGAGTGTTACCGATTTTATGCCCGCAACCTCCCCTTCCTGGCTGTCCTGTTCGGTAATTTTATAACCGTTCTTTTCGCCCCACATCATATACATGCGCATCAGCATATAAGCCCAATCACAGCTTTCAGTTCCACCGGCTCCGGCAGTAATCTGTAAAACGGCAGAAAGCTGGTCTTCTTTGCTACGGAGCATATTTTTAAGTTCCAGCTCTTCTACGGCAGTTTTACTGATTTCGAACTGGTCTTGTAATTCTTTTTCAGAAGCATCACCCGATTGAAAAAATTCGAACATTACTGCAGCATCTTCAACCGCATTATTGGTTTGGTTAAAGCCATCCGTCCATTTTTTCTTTGAACTGATTTCGGCAAGAATTTTTTCTGCTTTTTTAGGGTCGTCCCAGAAATCGGGCGCCATTGTTAATTTTTCTTCTTCGCGGATGGCGTAAAGTAGCTCATCAACGTCAAAGATACCTCCTCAGCGACGTTACTCTGTCCCTTAAATCTTGAATATTTTCTTTGGTCATGGCAACAAATATATAAAATCGCTTTGAGCATAATGCATGGCGGAAAGCGATTTCAATTAAACTGACCCCTTACTGTTTATTAATCAATTTTCTTTATTAATCCAGCAGGCACCAGAACTAATTAACTAATGACAAATGAGCGAGTGAACCACTCCTATTTCTTCATCAACATATAATCTAAAGTAAGATTAGAAAGTAATTTAACACCCAATACGAAGCCGCTTTCATCAAGATAAAAATCGGGGGTATGGTGCGACGGCGCTTTTAAAGGATCTTTACCTTTTGGCATTCCTCCTAAAAACACAAATAAGCCTGGCACCTTTTCCTGAAAGAAAGAGAAATCTTCAGCGCCAGTAACGGGAGGCTTTAATTTCACATGGTCCTTACCTGCTGTAGCCTCCATACTTGGCAACATCTTTTCGGTTAACGCAATGTTATTAAAGGTAACGGGATAATGATTACTGTAGGGGATTTTAACTTCGGCTGTAGCCCCACCTGCTTCGGCCGTTTTGGTAGCGATGGTTTTTATACGTTCGATAAACATGGCCTCATCTTCTTTACTAAAGTTGCGTACCGTGCCCAACATTTCTACCTTTTCGGGGATAATGTTCGAGCGTACACCACCATTAATAGCACCAATGGTAACTACACCCGGGTTTTCGGTCACATTTAAATTTCTACTTACAATGGTTTGAAGGTTATTGATAATCTGAGCCGAAATCACCACCGGATCGATACTGCTCCATGGGTAAGCTCCATGCGCCTGTCGGCCGGTAACGGTAATTTTCATATCGTTTACAGCAGCCATTGTTCCGCCCGGACGGTAAGTTACGTCGCCGACCTCGGTTTGAGAATTGATGTGTAAACCAAAAATTACATCAACCTTAGGGCTTTCAAGTACGCCCTCCTTAATCATTAACGCTGCCCCACCTTCATCTCCGGCAGGTACGCCCTCTTCAGCAGGTTGAAATATGAATTTCACCGTCCCTTGAATATCTTTTTGCATAGAAGCCAGCACTTCTGCTACACCCATTAAAATAGCCACGTGGCTATCGTGCCCACAGGCATGCATTACACCTACCTCTTGTCCGTTGTACTGTGTTCTCACTTTCGATGCAAATGGAACATCTACCCGCTCGGTAACCGGCAAACCATCCATATCGGCACGCAAAGCAACTACTGGCCCGGGTTTACCTCCTTTTAGCACACCAACTACTCCTGTTTTGGCCACACCTGTTTTTACCTGTATGCCCAACGATTCTAAGTGTTTTGCAATAATACCAGCTGTTCTTACTTCAGTATTTCCCAATTCAGGGTGTTCGTGAAAATCGCGTCTCCAGGCAATTACTTTTTGTTCTATGGCATCAGCTTTTTTCGAAACCAATGGTCTTAAATCTGATTTTTGGGCAAAAGAATTTAATGCCAGTAGTGAAAAACCGATCAGGAATATTTTCTTCATATTCATAAATGAATGATTTAGTTTAGGTGCCCTAAGCTAAACAATTTTAAGGAGAGATGGAATTTGATCTTAGCTGAACAGATAATAGCAGTACCTCTGCAGGTATCGAAGCTAAGGTTTACAAAATAGATTTTAGAGTTGTCAACTTTAATGGCCTTTTGCTATTAAAAGCCGACAACTCTTCTTAAGTATATATTTACAGGTAAATCTGAAGGAAATAAATCCTAAAAATCAGTAAATATTTAATTAAACATTCCCTTCAGCTTATCCATAATGCCACCACCTGTTTGGCCAGGTTGTTGCGCTTGTCCGCCGCCATTAAACATCCCGATTATATCACCCACATCAAATTTACCATCATCGCCGCCCAAACTTCCCAAAACATCTTTAAGATTAAAAGAGCTATCGTTCGGGTCGTTTGTTTTTTGGGTAAACTTGGCAATCAAACCCGGAATAATACTTGCAGCCAAAGACTTTGCCGTATCGGCATTAATGCCCAAGCCACTCAATTTATCCACAAAACTCCCCGAAGCCTGCTCAGCAACCTGGGTACCTTCCGCTTTGTTACCATTAAATATATCGGTTAATGCACCAATATTACCTGATGATACCTGATCTTTCAGCGTATCGAAAATAGAACCAGATGCAGCCTGGATTACGGCCTCATTTTGTTCATTCGGAATAGCTGTATTGTTTACAACACTTTCCTGTACGTTTTCACGCACCATTTCATTTAAATTTTCTAACATGACGTAGAATTAAAGGTTAAAATAATTGATGTACTAACAGGGACGTTGTATTAAAGTTACAGTGTTTAATCGACATTAAAAATTCTTATTGATTTAGAACATTAAAAAGACCATTTTAAATTTTTGCTTTATTACTTTTACAAAAAAACAAAGATTATGTTACCTAAAGTAAATTTCACAGAAACTAAGGCCTACAAGTATTTAGCCGATCATTTTATAGATATTAATCAAAAAAGCATTAAAGATCTTTTTGCTGAGGATGCAGATCGTTTCAATAAGTTTTCTGTTTTTTTTGAGGATATTCTGCTGGATTACAGCAAAAACCGCGTCAGCGATGAAACATTAGCACTATTAATTCAACTGGCACGCGAGTGTAAATTAGATGAAGCGATAAAGTCGATGTATAATGGCGATAAAATTAATGAAACCGAAGACCGTTCGGTGCTTCATATTGCCTTACGTAATTTAAGCAATACCCCGATTTTAGTTGATGGTAAGGATGTAATGCCAGAAGTAAATGCAGTATTGGCTAAAATGGAGAAATTTAGCAATAGCATCATTAGCGGTGAATGGAAAGGTTATACCGGCAAAGCTATTACAGATGTGGTCAATATTGGTATCGGTGGATCAGACTTAGGTCCGGTAATGGTTACCGAAGCTTTAAAACACTATAAAAACCATTTAAATATTCACTTTGTTTCGAATATTGATGGCACACACATTGCCGAAACATTAGCAGATTTAAATGCAGAAACAACATTATTCCTGGTAGCTTCAAAAACTTTTACTACACAAGAAACTATGACGAATGCACACTCTGCCCGTACATGGTTTTTAGAAAAAGGCGGTAAAGAAAGTGATATTGCTAAACACTTTGCAGCATTATCTACCAATGCTAAAGACGTTTCTGCTTTTGGTATCGATACCGAAAACATGTTTGAGTTTTGGGATTGGGTTGGCGGCCGTTACTCTTTATGGAGTGCAATCGGCTTATCTATCTCATTAAGTATAGGTTTCGACAATTTTAAACAACTATTGGCTGGTGCACACGCAACAGATAACCACTTTAAAACTGCCGAATTTGAAAGTAACCTGCCTGTAATTTTAGGTTTGTTAGGCGTTTGGTATATCAATTTCTATAATGCAGAAACACAGGTTATTTTACCTTACGACCAATATTTGCACCGCTTTGCTGCTTATTTCCAACAGGGAGACATGGAAAGCAATGGTAAACATGTTGATAGAAACGGTAATGAAGTTGATTATGAAACCGGGCCGATTATCTGGGGCGAACCAGGTACAAATGGTCAACATGCCTTTTATCAATTAATTCATCAGGGTACCCGGATTATTCCTGCTGATTTTATTGCTCCGGCACAGAGCTTAAACCCATTGGGCGATCATCATCCAATTTTGCTATCAAACTTCTTCGCACAAACAGAAGCTTTAATGAATGGTAAAACAGAAGAAGAAGTAACAGCCGAATTAAAGAAGGAAGGTAAATCTGATTCAGAGATTAAAAAAATTGCACCGTTTAAAGTATTCGAAGGCAATCGTCCGACTAACTCAATATTATTAAAAAAAGTAACCCCATATACTTTAGGCAGCTTAGTAGCCATTTATGAACATAAAATATTTGTTCAGGGAATTATCTGGAACATCTTTAGTTTCGACCAGTGGGGAGTAGAACTGGGCAAGCAATTGGCCAAAAAGATTCTTCCGGAGCTGGCGGGCAACGAAAAAGTTTCGAGCCACGACAGTTCTACCAACGGCTTAATTAACCAATACAAGGCCTGGAGATAAAATATTATTAAAAAAAGCGAGTGTAAATACTCGCTTTTTTTGTTTAAATCTCATATTTTAGGCCATTCTTATTATTGTTTCACGCTAGTGAAAAATCCAAATTAACTTATTAATGAAATAATTGCCCGCTTTCGCCTTTGATTATTTCTAATCATTAAAAACAAATTATCTATGAAACCATCATAAGCATGTTAATTATAAATAACAAAAAAATATGCTAATGATAGCTTCATAAACCATTAAAAAACAATTATAACCTCATGAAAAAAAGAATTCTTTTTGCTTTGGCCATCTCCGGTCTGTGCTTAAGTGCTTCTGCCCAAAAAGTACAGTTTACCGAATTCGACCTGGACAATGGTCTCCATGTTATCCTCCACCAAGACAAAACCGCTCCCGTTGTTGCCGTTTCAGTAATGTACCATGTTGGCTCTAAAGACGAAGAAACTCAACGCACAGGCTTTGCTCACTTTTTCGAGCATTTGTTATTTGAAGGTTCTGAAAATATTAAAAAAGGGGAGTTTATGAAGCTGGTGAGCAGTAATGGTGGACAAAACAATGCCAATACTACTCAAGACCGTACTTTTTATTATGAACTTTTTCCATCAAACCAATTAGAACTCGGTTTATGGTTAGAAAGCGAAAGAATGTTGCATCCGGTAATTAACGAAAGTGGAGTAAAAACGCAAAATGAAGTCGTAAAAGAAGAAAAACGTTTACGCATAGACAACGCGCCGTATGGAAAATTTACCGAGAAAATTTTCACTCATTTGTTTGATGGTCATCCATACCGTTGGCAACCGATTGGATCAATGGAGCACTTAGATGCTGCAAAACTGAGCGAGTTTATTGCTTTCTTTAAAAAATACTACGTACCCAATAATGCAGTTTTAACCATTGCCGGCGATTTAGATATAGACAAGACTAAAGCTTTGGTAAAATCTTACTTTGCCGAAGTGCCTAAAGGTGCACCCGTTGTTCGTCAAGAATTCAAATTACCAGAAATCACCAAAGAAATTATCGATACTGCTTACGATGCCAATATCCAGATCCCCGCTATCTTTGCAGCTTACCGCGTACCGGGTATGAAAAGCAGAGAGAGCAAGGTTTTAGGGATGATCAGCTCTATTTTATCAGAAGGCGGAAGCTCGAGGTTAAGTACCAAAATGGTTGATCAAAAGAAGACGGCATTACAGGTTGCGGCTTTTAACTATTCGCTTGAAGATTATGGTGCTTATATCACCCTGGCCTTACCCAATAAAAATACTCCGCTTAACGATTTATTAAAAGATATTGACGAAGAAGTTTTACGCCTTCAAACCGATTTAATTAGCGAAAGCGACTATAAAAAACTGCAGAATAAATTCGAAAACAACTATGTAAGTGCAAACAGTAAAATGCTGGGTGTTGCAGAAAACCTGGCGAATGGATATACTTTCCACGATAAGGATGCAAACGATATTAACAAGGAGTTAGAGGTAATTAGATCCATTACCCGCGAGGAGATCAGAGACGTTGCTAAAAAGTACCTGAACAAAAACCAAAGAGTTGTATTGTATTACTTACCTAAGAAATAAGCAGATTGCTTTTTCATTTTAATTATTAAAAACATGAAGAAATTATTTATTATAGCTGCAATTTCCTTATTGGCTCAAGGTATTTCAGCACAAACAATAGATCGAAGCCACAAGCCAAAACCGGGTCCAGCACCTGTTATTACCGTTGGCGATCCTGTTATTTATAAATTAGCAAATGGCATCACTGTTTTGGTTGTAGAAAACCATAAATTGCCAAAAGTATCAGCAAGTTATAGTATCGATGCAGGTCCTATTACCGAAGGTGCAAAAGCGGGCGTTGTTGGTTTGATGGGCAATATGCTGAACGAGGGAACCACAACTAAGACCAAAGCACAATTTGATGAGGCAGTAGATCAGTTAGGTGCCGATGTAGGTGCTGGTTCTTATGGCGGCAGTGCTTCTGCTTTAACCCGTTATTTCCCTCAGGCATTCGCTTTAATGGCCGAGAGTATCCGTAAACCTGCTTTTCCGGCAGAATCTTTCGAAAAACTAAAATCGCAAACCATTACTGGGTTAAAATCTAACGAGAAAAGTGCGAAAGCTATTTCAGCACGTGTGGTAAATGCATTGGCTTATGGCAAAAATCATCCTTATGGAGAGTTTGAAACCGAGGCTTCTATTACGGGCATTACTTTAGACGATGTAAAAGCGGCTTACAAGAAATACATTACCCCATCAAGAGGTTATTTAACTTTTGTAGGCGATATTAAACCAGAAGCTGCCAAAGCTTTCGCAGAGAAAGCCTTTGGCGATTGGAAAGGCACTGCCTTAACTTTACCAGTACTTACTAAAGTTGCTAATCCTGCCAAAACAGAAGTAGACATCGTTAATGTGAGCAACGCAGTTCAATCTGAAATTACGGTTGTGAACTTAATCGACCTGCCAATGAGCAGCCCCGATTATTTTCCAATATTATTGGCGAACCAGATTTTAGGTGGTGGCTCTGAATCGAGATTATTTGATAACCTCCGCGAGAAACATGGCTTTACTTACGGTGCATACTCAAGCACAGGCTCAGGCCGTTTCCAATCTAAATTTTCGGCTACCGCAGCTGTTAGAAATGAGAAAGTTGACAGTGCAGTAGTAGAATTTTTAAGAGAAATTAACACCATCCGCACGACAAAGGTTACTGCTGAAGAATTACAGAATGCTAAAAATCTTTTCAATGGATCGTTTGCATTGGGTTTAGAAAATCCGGCACGTACTGCAGGCTTTGCGAGTAACATTTTAATTAACAACTTACCGAAGGATTTTTACCGCACTTATTTACAAAAAGTAAATGCAGTTACCACTGATGATATTTTAAGGGTTGCCAAGAAATATTACAATTACGATAATACGCGTGTTGTAATTGTTGGTAAAACCGATGCTTTTGAAGCAGGATTGAAAAAAGCAGGATTTACTGTAAATCAGTTTGATAGTTTTTCTAATCCTCTTAAAAAGTAATTAATCATTTTTTAAGAAGCCTAAACATTAAATAGAAGAAAAGGCAAAGTGTAGTTACTTTGCCTTTTCTTCTATTTGTCGTTTCAATTCCTTTATTTTGTTATCTCTTCTAAAAATTTTTTCTTCAAGTATTCGTATACTATCGTCTTTTTGAGTTATAATTTCTCTCATTAAATTTATCTCATTATCAAAATCATCAGTACTTATTTTTATCCCTGTTCCAAAAAAAGCTTCTATTGGTTTATTAAAAATACGTGCCAATTGCGATAAACGATTTGTCGAAATCTTAACCTTTCCAGTTTCTATTCTTTGATAGGTACTTTGTTGGATGTCAAGTTGCCTAGCAACATATTCTTGGCTATAGCATTTTTCATCTCTGTACTTCCGTATGTTTTCACAACTATATAGTCCTTTCAACTCCATTCTTTCTAATTTAACTCCGTTCATCCTTAAAGATAATTAATTATCATACTAGCTTTCTGCATAAACTTATGCAGAAAGCGGATGTTTTTATGCTTAACATAAGATTGACATAATAATCTATTTATTAACTTGGTCAAAAAATTTATAGTAATAATTAGTATTAAAAAAACAAGATGAAAAATTTAAAACCACTTACAAGATCAGAATTGAAAGAAGTTATTGGCGGAAATACACCACCCTTAACAGCCATTGATTTGCTAATGGTTGATTGCTTTGTTGGGTGCATGAATGCTACTGAAGATGCAACTGTACGGGAAATTTGCTATAGCTTATGTAGAAATACACCTCCATATTAAGCATTAATTTTTGATAGTGCTCTAGCAAATTAACTTGAAATGAGTGGTGCTTTACAGTTGGGAAATTGTAGTCCTGCCGTACCTGCAAATCTGGCAGGTGAAAACTTCTTTTAAAGATATAAAAATCAATCCGCCATTAAAGGCCGAAGATTTCAACTAGGTTTTAGATATAATCTATCTCGAAAGCCGTTCCGATGTAAAATCGGAACGGCTTTTTTTATTTTTTTTTATTGCGGGCAACCATTACTGATAAAACTACGTAACGATTAAGATTTCAGTAGAAATTACATAACCATGGTTATTAAAAAAACTGTTATGCTTTCAAATAAACAGAATATACATTGAAAAAATCGGCCATCGCCACAAAAAATTTCAGTTGCACCACAATCAGACATGAGGATATAGAAATGAATCTATCACCAATTTTAATCTTAATTAAATACCTATGAAAAAACAAAATTCAATCTTTTTATTAGCCGCTATTACCGCCTTGCTTTTTGCCTGCTCTAAAAAACAAGCAGAAGAATTAAAGCCAGAAACACCAACACCCAATGGCCCAACGCCTGTAACCACAACGAATGTAACCTACTCAAATTTTGCCGGGGCATTGTTTCAAACCAAATGTAACAGCTGCCATGGGCCTAATGGAGGAGTGAAAGGGGTATGGGCATTAAATGGTTTAGCTTCTATAAAAAATGATGCACGTGTAGCTAATTCTGTCCTGGTTACCAAAACAATGCCAAAAGGCGGATCACTAACTGTTAGCGAAAGAGAGCTATTACAAGCCTGGGTTGATAAAGGCATGCCAGAATAGGCAATCGAAATTGACGCCGGTTTTATTAAGGACTTAAATACATTACAGATGCAAAAATTATTTTTCACATTAACAGCCCTATTTTTATGCACAGGCATAAAAGCCCAGATTTGGGTAAGTAAAAGTGTTAATTCTTCGTTTTTTTCTTCAACACCTGTAGAAGATATCGATGCACAGAGTAAAACAGGTGCTTCGGCACTTAATACCAAAACCAACGATATCATTTTCAAAATCAATAATACTTCTTTTCAATTTAAGAAAAAACTGATGCAGGAGCATTTTAACGAAAATTATATGGAAAGTGATAAGTTCCCTACTTCTGATTTTAAAGGGAAAATTGTAGAACAGATCGATTTTTCGAAACCAGGTACTTATCCTGTTACGGTTAAGGGCAACCTGCAGATCCATGGCGTAACCAAAGAGTATACGACAAAAGGATCCTTGGTAATTACCGGCGATGAAGCAAAAGCCACTTCTACATTCAATGTAAAACTGGCCGATCATGATATCAAAATCCCAACGATCGTTTTTAAACAGATTGCAGAAATCATACAGGTAAAAATGACTGCTATTTATCAACCTAAAAAATAAAATTTCATGAAATATCATCTAAAATCTCTGTTATACCTATTTGCGATCTGTTTGCCGTATTTGGCATCTGCACAAGATTCGCTTGAGAATGCTTTACAGCTACCCGCCGAAAAAAAGAATGTACAGGCTACTTTTAAGGCTACCAAACTGATCAACATCCAAACCAATGAAACCATTTATAAAAATGAACTTGATTTTAGGGTAGATCACCGTTTTGGCGATATTGCAGGTAGCGCAGGTGGTACCAAAAACTTTTTTGGACTGGATCAGTCAACAGATATCCGTATTGGTTTTGAATACGGAATCAGTGATAGACTTTCGGTAGGTTTATCAAGGGCAAAAGGAGCCGGTGTAGTAACACAGCTTTACGAAGGAAACTTAAAATATCGTTTGCTGGAGCAAACCGCTGATGATAAGGTACCTGTTGCGGTAACTTTATTTGGCAGTACTACCCTTTCGGCAACGAAAGCCTCAACAGACCCTACTGCAGCAAATGCATTCAGCGAATTCCAGGACCGTTTGACCTACGTGGTGCAAGCCGTAATTGCCCGTAAATTTAATTCAAACTTCTCGGTATTGTTAATGCCATCGTACGTACACCGCAACTTTACTGTTTTTGGCGATCAGAACGACATGCTCGCGCTGTCGGTTGGTGGTCGTATCAAAATTACCAAACGTATGGCCTTTGTGGCCGATTATACCATTCCGTTCAGGGATAAAAATAAAGAGGCTTATCTCGAAAGCACATTAGGGACACAGTATTATAAGACACTTGGTGCCGGACTGGAGTTTGAAACTGGCGGTCATATTTTCCACCTTAATTTCACCAACGCCACAGCTATACAGGAGTCGCAATTTATTACCGATACTAATACTTCCTGGCTTAAGGGACAATACCGTTGGGGCTTTAGTATTGCCCGAAGGTTCTCTTTCGATAAGAAGAAAGCAAAGTAGATCAAAAACCAACCAATAAAAACTAAATCATTATGGAACGTAACGAATTTATCAAATCATTGGGACTAGGTGTTGCTATGGTTTGTACCGGAGCTTGTTTTTCTGCTTGCGGTAAAAAAAGTGATGCACCAGAACCCAGCAAACCAAACGGTGGCGGTGTTCCTTCCGGAACTACTGCTAGCGTAGATCTGAGCACACAATTACTAACAATTGGTGCATCGCTCACCGTAAACAGCATATTGTTTATCCGTACCGCTGCAGGGAATACCACTACCTCATTTGTAGCCACACAAGCGGTTTGCCCACACCAGGGCGGTGCATTAAGTTTCATCCAGGCCAGCAACTACATTCAATGTGGCTTGCATAGTTCGAGGTATAGCACTTCGGGAAGCATTTTAGCCCAACCAAATGATGGTGGCACCACGAGTGCACTAAAAGTTTATCCGCTTACTGTTTCAGGAAATACACTAACCGCAACAGCCTAAGCTTTTGTTTTTAAGGGTAAAGCAGTATCGTAATTGGTACTGCTTTTTTTATGATACTGATTAAACCGTTACATTTTGCCCTTTTACATCGAAGGCATCTCGTAAGCCTATGGCCAGTACATTAAAAGCATAAACGGTAAGCATAATAGCTAAACCAGGCAAAATGGCAAGATAAGCGGCGTCCATAATGATATAACCATAATGTTCTTTAATCATACTCCCCCAACTTGGCATGGGTGGCTGCGCACCAAAACCTAAAAAGCTTAGTCCGGTTTCTAGCAATATGGCCGAAGCAAAATTAGATGAGGCTACCACTAAAATTGGCCCTGCAATGTTCGGTAATATATGTTTGATAATGGTTCTGCTTGTACTAAAACCCAGGGCTCTTGCTGCTTCTACAAATTCGACCTCTTTTAAAGCCATTACCTGCCCACGCACCAATCTGGCAACATCTACCCAGGTAGATAAACCTACCGCAATAAATATCTGCCAAAAACCTTTACCCAAAGCAAACGATATAGCAATAACGAGCAGTAGGGATGGTAGCGACCAAACAACATTCATAAACCAGCTAATTGCAGCATCTATACGCCCGCCAAAATAACCTGCTATTGCACCCAAACTTACACCAATAAAAAGGGAGATCAGAACAGCCATTAAACCTACAGATAACGAAACTCTGATACCTAAAATTAACCGGCTTAATAAATCGCGCCCATAAATATCAGTTCCCAGCAAATAGCTTTGTTTATAAATATTGTTTTTCTCGAAAAGAATTTGCCGAGTGCCGGCTTTTGAAGGTAAAACACAACTGGGGCATAAATCTTTTAATCTGTATACTGTTTCTTTGGCTTTTTCGTCGTCGCCAATATATTCTTGCACAAAAACTGCCTGATCTTTGATCTTGTAAGAAGTTATCGGGATGCTTTTAAAAGTAGGTGTTTGCCCATGGAGCATTCTCTCGAAAAAGTTAACTTTTTCTACATTGGGGTTCCGGTTGATGATTAAGAAAATAAAAGTACTGCCAGGTTTCTTTTTGTTTAACTGGAGCGTTTGCACATTCGCATTTGGAGAATCATCAGGCATAATTAAATAACCCAAAATACCCATTACCATCAAAAGTAAAATAAAGGCTAATCCGCCAAAAGCAAATTTATTCCGCTTAAATTTTAACCATACTTTTTTCGATGGGCTACTATCCATTATCTAACCATTCTGCCTTTCCAATTGTATTTTCCACTGTTTCCAGCAATGCCGATGTACACCATATAAAGCACATGCAACACATTTAAAACAGGGATTAAAATGAGTAAACTGCGCCTTTTTGCAAAGCCGGTTACATCCCATAAAAATAAGGTTTCTAAAACCATTTTAACCAATAATTGATAAAATGTGATCGCTAAAAACCCTGGAATAAAAAGTCCGGTGATAAAGTTTGCCAGAATAGTGAGGTTAAAGATCCAAATCAGTACCCCCAACACAATAATGGCTTTGTTTTTATAACGGGTGCTCTTCGAGGCCCAGCGTTTACGTTGTTGTATAAATGCACTTAAAGTTTCTTTTGCATGGGTGTATACAATGGCTTCCCTATTTTTGAGGAAACCGATCTGATCTGGATATTTGGCTGCAATTTTATGTAACAGTAGCTCATCATCGCCCGATGCCAGATCATCTATTCCCTGGAAACCACCAACCTCATAAAAAGTTATTTTTTCATAGGCCAGATTTGCACCGTTACAAGTTGATGGTTGCTTGTTTCCAATGGTAGAAGCCCCTAAACCAATAAGATAAAGAAATTCTAAAGATTGCAATCTTTCAAAGAAACTTTTCTCCTGAAAATAAGCTACTGGCGAAGAGATCATTTTATAGTTTTTCTGTTCGTATAGATTTACAATGGTTGCCAGCCAAGCGGAACCCATCCTGCAATCGGCATCAGTGGTAATAATCAGATCGCCAGAGCAGCTACCTATTGCTGTTTGAATAGCTTTCTTTTTGTATGAATTTAAGGCCCTGTCTTCATTTAGTTTGATCAATTTCACATTCCTATCTGCGTAACTCAATACAATTTCACTAGTACGATCAGTAGAGTGATCATCAATAATAATAATCTCTGTTAAAGCTTTAGGATATTGCTGTGCAATCAGATCATCAATGGTTTTGGCGATATTCGCTTCCTCATCCCTTGCCGCAACAATAATAGAAACTTTGGTTTGGGGATCTGACTTTTGTGGCCTAAAATAGACCAGGTTATGCCATCCTCTAATAAAATTAAGCACCAAAAAACCATAAATTAAGGTTAGAGCAGCAGATATAAGACTAATTAGATTTAAGATTTCCAAAAAAATTGAGTTTAAAAACGAAATAAGTGCCTAAGATAGCAGGAATTATAATATTTATGAGCCATATACTTGCAGTACATGCAATAACAGCCACATGTTGATCGGTTACATGTTTAAATAATTCAACGGCAGTAACACTCCGTATACCAACATCAAAAAGATCAAGTGAAGGTAATGCTGATTGAACCAAAAAGAGCAAACAGGTCATCATAATGATATCTGCATAATGCAAACCTGGTATCAACCAGATAAACAGAATGAAATATTGCGAGCTAAATACCAGATAACGGGCAAAACAATAAGTGATGATTTTAAACAACTCTCTTTTTCGGTAACGGCCTAAAATGCTGTAAAACTTCTTGTATTTCCTGGTGAATTTAATAGAGAGCAGAATCCCGTTTAACCAACGGATATTAAAGTAGAAGATCAGAAAAAAAAGGCAAAAAATTACCGCAAAAAATACCAGAGCAATAAATAGTACAGGATCGATAGGGATAAAACGGTATACAAAAAAGCAGACTGCAACGGCTCCAAAAACATTGGTCAGCACTAACTGACCGATACTGCCTACGCTCATGGCCACAATACCCACAATCCTTCTTTTGGGCGAAAGGAAAAATACCCTCCCTCCGTACTCTCCCAATCTGTTAGGCGTAAAAATGGCCAATGTTAATCCGCAAAATACCGATTCAATAGCACGATAAAAGCTGATAGGCTCAATGTGGCTCATTAAGTATTTCCATTTGCCCGCCTCTAAAAACCAGTTTACAAACATAAGGAGCACTACTATCCCGATTATTGTGATAATTTCTATCTGAGGGATATCTTTTAATAAAGTACTGAAATCGTGCAGATTTTTATTCGCAACCAGCTTATGGTAAATAAACCAAAAAGCAAATATTACAATTGCAGCTTTGATGAAGATTGATAATATTTTTTTGTTCTTGCCTGTCAAGATTATCTTTTTAGTTTGCAAATATGCTTAATATTGCTGTAATGTTGAACGAAAAAAAGGAACGGGTTATTATGGGCATAGATCCCGGCACTGCGGTGATGGGTTATGGCGTAATTTTAGAGAAGGGAAATAAAACAGAACTGATCAGTTTAGGCGTGGTAAAGATGACCCATTTAGATGATCCTTTTCTTAAGCTTCAGCGGATATTCGAAAAAACAGTGGTTTTGATCGATCAGTACAAGCCCGATGTTCTGGCCATCGAAGCACCGTTTTATGGAAAAAATATTCAGGTATTGTTAAAACTGGGTCGGGCGCAGGGCATTGCCATTGCAGCTGCACTCTCCAGAAATATCTCGGTGACTGAATATTCTCCACGTAAGATCAAACAATCGATTACGGGTAGCGGAAATGCCACTAAAGAGCAAGTGGCAGCCATGTTGCAACGCTTGTTAAATTTCAAGGAAACACCAGAGTTTTTAGATGCCACCGATGGTTTGGCTGTAGCCGTTTGCCATTCTTTTCAAAAAATTACCTCAGGAGGGAAATCCAAAACCTATTCGGGCTGGGAATCTTTTGTAAGTGATAACAAAACCAAGGTTAAAGGTATCACGGTTAAGGCAAAGAAATAGTTCTCATTTCCAAGTTCCCGTTACCCTGAATTTATTTCAGAGTCTATTTAGCAGGAAAGATGCTGAAATAAATTCAGCATGACGATCGCGTTAGTCAGTTGCCCATAAATAAAAAAACTTTATAAAAAATGGTTCGTGCGAACACGAACCATGGAGAGCGTTGGTGAGCCACCATAATGTTATTGAGTAGATAAATTAAAAACGATGTCATCCTGGGGTACCGGGGTATCGTCATTCCCAACTTGATTGGGAATCCTAATGCTATAAGCTTTAAGATTCCTGCATACGCGGGAATGACGCCCAATTTTAGAATCTATCATTGATAGCCTCGAAAGACGGTGTTGATCTACTACACGTAATGGCCTTCGACTAGGCCCAGACTGACAATTGATAGAACAGATGATTATTGCCGAGCCCGATCAATCATATTTTTAGTCGCTTCATCCATTGCTAATTTATTCTTACGGATAAAATATTTTATAGTGAAGAAGATTGCAATCCCTACCAATATTAACATCCATAAATTGGAAATTGCGATGATAATTTCTTTAAAAATTGTCCAACCATTTACAATGCCCAACCAAAGTCTGTTCATAAATGCCGGACGGTAATCGTACAGATTGTCATTGGCAACAATCATCGTTTTAATGGTATTATCCTGATAAAAATTAAGGGTAATGGTACTGAATTTTACGCGACTATCGATTTGCATATTCTCGATTCTCTTGTCTACATAATCGTCTTTGATGTAAAGAGAAGATTCCACATTGGCACTTTTCTTCGAGGCTACTTTATTGATCTTTTCAATCGCATCGACCCGATTCTGTGCTTTTAGCTTATTGGATAAATAGGCGATACTTTGATCGTCCATCTTCATCGATTGGTTATCCACAAAAACCGCCATTTTTGCAATGGTATTGGTAAATTCATCCAATTTCTCCGACGGAACTTTTGCTACGAGATAACCCTGGGTGCGATAGGAAGTAATTTCTTTAAGCGAATCGGTAGATTGTTTAACCTTATCAGTTTCTTGGATGGTACTTTCGATCGAGAATTCAGCAACAGTCCCTCCTTCGGCTTTAATGGCTTTACTGAGCTGTTCTTTGGTGTTTTGAACGTTCTTAACCCTAAAACGCATGTCAGCAGTTTTAATAATTTTAGCTGTACTTGTACTATCTGTAGGCACTCTTAATTCATTCGCGACGATAGCTTCGGAGCTGGCATACTTTTCATTCGATTTTTGGCAGCCAAAAATTGTTAAAACTATGGCTATAGCAATTATATTCCTTTTCATGATTCAGTGGTTCTAAAAAATTAATCATTTTAAATATCTGCTTCAAATGGCCATTAGAAGTTTTGCGTTTTGGGTTGGTTTGTAACGCTCTTTTCACTTAATACTACAAAGTGATTTAGGTAACCCAAAAAACAAATTGTTTATATAGAGATGTTATATAGCCTACATTTCCATAAAGTAAAAAGGCAAAAACAAAAATGACAGTCACAATGTAAAACCGAAAGCCGCAGAACTGTCGGGTTTTGGATAGGAAAGGTTTGCCTAAGTAATTTAAACCTGGCAGTAGCGGGCACAGAACGAAGGGAGGTAAAGCGGATGGCAGGACTATCGGAACCGATAACCACAGTACCCTGCTTTTCAAAAAAAGAAAGTTATATTTCCAGTAAAACAGTTATTGGTACCAGAAAACCTATTTTATTTTTTTGAAAAGCAAATACAGAAGCGATTGGGCTACAGCAGCCCCGTCATTTGCTTTAGCCCCGATGAAGAATCGGGGGCTGCCGCGGCTGTCGGGTTTAGGATAGAAAGGTCTGCCTAAGTAATTTAAACCTGACAGGAGCGAGCACCGAACGCAGGGAGGTAAAGCGGATGGCAGGACTATCGGAACCGATAACCACAGGACCCTGCTTTTCAAAAAAAGAAGATTACATTTCCAGCAAAACAGCCATTGGTATCAGAAAACCTATTTTATTTTTTTGAAAAGCAAATACAGAAGCGGTCGGGTTTAGTGCGGAAAGGTTGCCCCAAGTAACTTAAACTGCGTAGAGGGTTTGTAACACAGAACTGCTGTTATTAAACCTGATAAAGCGAAAAGCCCACAACGAGGCACGAGTGAGGACTTGAAGCGATAGCAGGACTACAGGCCGCCATTAACAGATTACCAAACGTTTTCAAAAAAATATTTTATTCTTTATCCTAACCATGTAAACTTCTCAGGTTTTGACAGGGCATATAAAACAAAAAAGCCGGTGATGAATGAACATAACCGGCTTTATATTTTGATAGTAGAACGCTTAAGCGTCTAATATTTTGAATACACCTTTAATGGCAATAATTGCACCGATGAACAAAACAATCCAGGATGCTAAAGATACCTGCCACGAATCGTAAGCGAAACGCGCGTAAGTACCTACCATGCAAACCAGTACACCAAAAATCATTAATTTATAAATTCCTGGCTGGTTAGCCGTTTTCATACTTTCTGTATTGTGCTTTAATTCGTTGTTCTCCATAATGTTTATTTTTATGATACTGCAAAAGTAATACTTATTGCTGAATAATTATAAAACTTAGTAACTTTTTAATCGTTCTAATCTTTGTTTCGCTTTATCTTTATCACTAAGTTTTTCTCCCTGATACAAAGGCTTTTCCCAATCGCCATACATGGGGTTTGGCAATACGATATACTTTGTTCCAAATAGGTTCTGATTTGCATTTACCTCTTCAAAGGTATTTTTATTTTCGCGATAAAAAATGTTGCTGAAATCGCTTAAATTATCGCCACATAACAGAAGGATATTATGCGTTTCCGTAATTTTTTGGCGGCGAGGTTCTTTATTTGAGGTTCCTTTCGAGACTACCAAATGTGCATCATCTGCATAAGGAAAGCCAAAGTGTTGCAGGTTTTTCAATGTTGCTGTATAATCTTTTTCATCGCGGTTACTCACATAAAAGGTTTCGATATGCTTTGATGCTGCAAACTTTAAAAAAGCCAAAGCCCCAGGAACGGTATCGGCCTGGGCCAGATTCGTCCATTCGGTCCAATCTGCAGGCAAGTAACTCAGTCCTTTCTTAATTTCATGTCCCTGAAAAGCCGAGTTGTCCAAAACCGTCTCGTCTATATCTACGATCACACAATTTGGCTTCTTACTCGTATCGGCCCATAAAGCTTCCTTTAATGATAAACGGGCAAAGTTGTAAGCTTGGAAACATAAGGCGCGGTATTCGCCCGAGCTTTGTTGCCAAAGCACCGCATTGGTATAGTCTCTCGCTGGATTTTGAGCCACAGCAGCAAATGGCAGCACAAACGATATAATGATGAATAGGTATTTTTTCATGATTTGGAATTAAAATTCAAAGATATAAACTCTTGTGATGCAGCATTCATTTAAACATCATTTAAATCATATTACGATAAATTCACAACAAAAAATCACAAATAGTTCATCTATTAATTTTTTAGTTATAGAAATTTATTAGTTTTGAGTACACACAAATAAAATCATTATTATGAAATCTAAAACCTTATTAGGGCTAGCTATTGCCCTATTTTTTCTAGCGGCTTGCAAGAAACAATCTAATCCAGAAATTAGTACAACCGATTTTAACATTAATAAAAAGTCATTGTATTTAACGCAATCAATTGAGCTTAATGCAAAAGATGCAACTGCAGGTAGCAATTATGTTTGGAATTACGGCGATGGAACTATTGAAACCAAGGGAAGTAAAACTGAACATCAGTACAAAACTTCTGGCATTTTTGAAGTGACTTTGACCGTTTACAACAAGACTAGTAAGATAAAAGTAAGGGTACTTCCCGGAGATATCAGTTACCAAATTAAAAATAACAGCACCTTCGACCTGGATCTGAATTCTTATGTAAACCTACCTGCTAATACAGTGAGATCAGTATTAAAGCCAAATGGGCTCTCTGATACTATTTATGTTAAATTACAGGCTACAGGAAATTTATTGCAGCTTACAAACATTAGTGGCAATGCGAAAGGAAAAGCTTTTCGTTTTGATGATATGTTTTGGCAAAAAGATTCTATGCATAACATCCTATCAGTAAATAACGATACTAAAATTCAGCTTGGCGCACATGGGGAACTAGGAATTAGTTCTACACTTGGGAATTTATAACAATCAGTATAAAACACAAAGCCCGTTCCTAACCGAGGCGGGCTTTATGTTTTATAAAAATTTTAACTGTTTGAAAAGTTTCTGCTACCGCTTACGATAGGGCTAATGTTTCTGCTTCAGTATAAGCTTATTTACAGTTAGAGGATTTTATTTTAACCCTTTCACTTAGGTTCAGCGGCAAAAGATTATTGCTTCTTTTTTTCAATAATCCATAAAAACCATAATGATTTTGGATTACAGACTGTATTAACAACAAAAAACCCATTCCAATTAAGAAATGGGTTTTGTATTTTATATAACCAATACGTACTGCTAACTCAAAACTGTGAGCTGCAAACTAAATGTTATCCGTTCAATGCTGCTGCACCACTTACAATCTCAGTTAACTCAGTTGTAATTGCTGCCTGACGTGCCTGATTATATGAGAGTTTTAAGGCCTTCAATAATTCGCCAGCATTTTCAGTTGCTTTATCCATTGATGTCATACGTGCACCATGCTCAGAAGCATGAGAATCTAACACGGCTTTGTACAACTGGATTTTAATTGATTTAGGAATTAACTGCTCTACAATTTCTTCTTGAGAAGGTTCTAAAATATAATCAACGTTTGTTGTTTTCTTATCAGTTTTTAGATCCGTTGGCGTTTCTTCTGCTTTAGGCAGAGGCAACAACTGCTCAGTAGTAATAAATTGCACTGCTGCGTTTCTAAAACGGTTATAAACTACTTCTACTTTATCAAACTCACCTTTAATAAAACCGGCCATAATCGCATCCGTAATTTTGGTTACGTTTTCGAAAGTTAAAGCCGAATACACTTCGTTATTGTTGCCAATAACGTTGTATTTACGCTTTTCATAAAAGTCTTGAGTTTTCTTACCGATAGAAATAATGCTCACATTACCGTTTTTCAACTGTTCGCTATATTTTTCGGCAATTAAATTGTTGGCCGCTTTAATTACGTTCATGTTAAAAGCACCAGCCAAACCACGATTTGATGATACAGTAACAATTAAAACCTTATTGGGCTCACGTTCCTGGATAAAAGGTGATGAAGAGCCTTCTAAACTTGCTGATAGATTACCTAAAATCTCTTTCAGTTTAGTTGCATAAGGGCGTAAAGCGATAATTGCGTTGGTAGCACGTTTCAACTTAGCCGCCGAAACCATTTTCATAGCTTTGGTGATTTGCTGTGTTGATTGTACCGATGCAATCCGGTTTCTTACTTCTTTTAAATTAGCCATTTTTTAAGTATCGAGTATTAAGTGTCAAGTATCAAGAATGGATTCGTTTATCTGTCTTGATACTTGATACTCATTACTTGTATCTAATTAGTATTTACTTGAAATCTCTTTTGCTACTGTATCTAAAACACCAGTAATGCTGTCATCAAATTTACCAGCTTTTAATGCCGCTAAAGTTTCTGGATGACGTAATTCCAATTGGGTCAAAAATTCAGTTTCAAATTCTTTAACCTTGTTAACCGGAACACTACGCATTAAGTTTTTAGTACCAGCGTAAACAATTGCAACTTGTTTCTCAACAGTAAACGGAGAGAACTGTGCTTGTTTCAACATTTCTACGTTACGTGCACCTTTATCTAATACCGATTTAGTTGCAGCATCTAAGTCAGAACCAAATTTAGAGAAAGCCTCTAACTCGCGGTATTGAGCCTGATCTAATTTTAAAGTACCTGCTACTTTTTTCATCGATTTGATCTGTGCATTACCACCCACACGTGATACCGAGATACCTACGTTAATAGCCGGACGGATACCTGAGTTAAACAAGTTAGACTCTAAGAAGATCTGACCATCGGTAATCGAAATTACGTTGGTTGGGATATACGCTGATACGTCACCTGCCTGAGTTTCGATAATTGGTAAAGCTGTTAATGAACCACCACCTTTAACGATGTGTTTAATCGACTCAGGTAAATCGTTCATGTTTTTAGCGATATCATCGTTAGCGTTGATTTTTGCAGCTCTTTCTAACAAACGACTGTGTAAGTAGAAAACGTCTCCTGGATAAGCTTCACGGCCCGGTGGACGACGAAGTAATAAAGATACCTCACGATAAGCAACAGCTTGTTTAGATAAATCATCATAAACAATTAAAGCTGGTTTACCAGTATCACGGAAAAATTCGCCAATCGCAGCACCTGCAAACGGCGCATAGAACTGCATTGGAGCAGGATCTGCAGCCGAAGCAGCAACAACAACTGTATATGGTAAAGCACCGTTTTCCTCCAGTGTACGTACAATGTTAGCTACAGTAGAGTTTTTCTGGCCGATAGCTACATAAATACAGAACACAGGCTGGCCTGCTTCATAAAATTCTTTTTGGTTGATAATGGTATCGATACAAACGGCAGTTTTACCAATCTGACGGTCGCCGATAACCAACTCACGTTGACCACGACCGATTGGAATCATTGCATCAATTGCTTTAATACCAGTTTGTAAAGGCTCGTTTACCGGCTGACGGTAAATTACACCTGGTGCTTTACGCTCTAAAGGCATTTCGTAAGTTTCACCTAAGATTGGACCTTTACCATCTAAAGGCTCACCTAAAGTGTTCACTACGCGGCCAAGCATACCTTCACCAACTTTAATAGAGGCAATTTTTTTGGTACGTTTAATGGTATCTCCTTCTTTGATCTCGTCTGAAGCACCCAAAAGTACCACACCAACGTTATCTTCTTCAAGGTTTAATACAATACCTTGCAGGCCGTTTGCAAATTCAACTAATTCTCCCGATTGAACTTTAGTTAAACCGTAAACACGGGCAATACCGTCGCCCACTTGCAACACGGTACCAACTTCTTCCAGTTCGGTTTCTGATTTGAAGCCCGCCAATTGCTGTCTGATAATTGCCGATACTTCGTCTGGTCTTACCTCTACCATAATTTTACTTTATATCTTTTTGTAAATGTTTAGTGCTTAGCGCATGGCGCTTGGCATTTATTTGCCATCCGCTTATCGCAATATTTTTTTGTTTGGCGTTTGTCGCATGGCGTTTTCCGCTATACGCTTATGGCCTCGCGCTTACTGCGCAAATTCTTTTCTTAGTTTACTTAAACCGCTGGCAATACTTGCATCAAATTGCTTATCACCAACTTTTAATATAAAACCACCGATTAATTTTTCGTTAATTTTTTCGTTAACAATAACCTGGTTGGCGTTTAATTCTCTTTTTACAATTGCAACAATCTGCTCTTTAGCAGCAGGGCTTAGCGCACTTGCAGTAGTTACATCAGCAGTAACAATACCCTTAATTAAGTTATATTGTTGAACGAACTGTTTAGCGGTGGCAAATAAAATCGCCGAACGGCCTTTGTTTACTACAATCTTGAAAAACGAGATGGTTAGTTTACTTACTTTATCAGCAAAAATACCGTTCAAAATACCAGTCTTTTTATCTAAAGGTACAATCGGGTTTTTTAATATTGCTTCTAGTTCAGGGGTTTCATCAACCACTTTCTCAAACAAAACCATATCATTATAAGAAGCTTCTAACGCATTGTTTTCAACGGCTAGGTCTATTAATGATTTGGCGTATCTGCTTGCAACTTTAATTTCTGACATATCTTTTGGGTTGGCGTTTAGCGGCTGGCGTTTAACACGCTTATCGCTTTACGCAATACGCTTAGTTTAATTCAACGTCTTTTAACAAGTTAGCTACTAAAGTTTCTTGTTTTGCTTTATCATCTAATTGCGTACGTAAAACACGTTCTGCAATTTCTAATGATAAAGAAGAAACCTGGTCTTTAACTTCAGCTAAAGCTGCTTTCTTTTGGTTCTCGATTTCGATTTTAGCTTTCTCGATCAATTTAGCACCTTCAACCTGAGCTTGTTTTTTAGCTTCGTTTAAGATACCATCTTTCAAGGTTTTCGCTTCCTTTAAAATCTCATCGCGTTCTGCACGGGCCTGTTGCATCAAATCCTGATTCTGGCTGGTTAAACGCGCCATTTCTTGTTTGGCCAATTCAGCTTTGTTAAGGGCCTCATCAATGCTTTGCTCACGGTCGTGAATAGCTCCCATAATTGGGGTCCAAGCAAACTTTTTTAGCAATATTAATAACAGTATAAAAGCAATAAAGGTCCAGAAAACTAATCCTATACTTGGGGTAACTAATTCCATTTTATCTAATTTTTTTAATCTTAATCTTCTAATAAAGACTGGAAAATAACCAATCGTTAAATTCCAGCCTTATTTCTTTCAGTGTAATTACGCTGGATTGTTTCCTAAGAACGCAACTACAACACCGAATAAAGCAGCACCCTCAATAAGGGCAGCAGCGATAATCATTGCAGTCTGAATTTTTGATGCAGCTTCTGGTTGACGAGCAATACCTTCCATTGCTTTACCACCTACTTGACCGATACCGATACCTGCACCGATTACTGCTAAACCGGCACCAATTGCCGCGATTGAACCTACCATAACTAATTTAATTTATATTAATTTGTAAAAAATAGTTTTCTGTTAATGATGTTCTTCTACTGCCATACCAATAAACAAGGCAGTTAATAATGTAAAAATAAAAGCCTGTAAAAATGCTACCAGTAACTCCAATACATCCATAAATAAAACGAATGCAACTGAAACCGGAGCGATTCCGAAACTTTTGAAAATAAAGATCAGGGATACTAAACTTAATACGATAATGTGACCAGCGGTAATGTTCGCGAACAAACGTACCATTAAAGCAAAAGGCTTAGAAATTACTCCAATCAACTCTACTGGAATCATGATGATGTACATCCATTTTGGCACATCAGGCAATAAAATATGCTTCCAGTAATATTTATTACCATTTAGGTTAACAATAATCATCGTACATAAAGCCAGAACAAAAGTTACAGCTATATTACCTGTTACGTTAGATCCGCCTGGGAAAATAGGAATCAAGCCCAATAAGTTGTTAATCAAAATAAAGAAAAACACACTCAAAAGAAACGGTAAAAATTTAGCGTATTTATGGCCAATGTTTGGCTTGGCAATATCATCTCTTACAAAAACCATAATTGGCTCTAAGAAAGACTGCAAACCTTTTGGAGCTTTACCAACGCGTTTTTTATATGCACCTGCTACCGAAATAAATATCACTAACAAAAGAGCAACACCCAAAAATAAAGCAGCTACATTTTTTGTAATAGATAAATCAATCAGTTTCGCTGTTGCAGCTTCATCTACGTTGCCATCAGCCCCAACAATTTTAATGTTTTTATTGAAGAAGTTCTGCCCCATCGCTTGTTTAGCAGCATCTGCCACATAACGATATTTATTATGAGCGCCTTGGTAATCTTGTTCTCCATGATGGAAATGGCCCGATGAGAAAACCTCTAAACCATTCGGTGTATATAATATTATTGGCAAAGGCAATGAAGTATGCCCCCAAAGATGCCACACATGCGAATCAGCAATGTGCTCCATAATTACTTCGGTAGGTTCGAATTTTTTTTCTTCATGCCCAGCAGCGCCATGTTCACCCGAAACAGCTTCGGAAGATCCGGCAACAGCACTATCAACAGGTACAACAGCGCTATCAACCTGAGCGAAAGTATCAATTTTGATAGATAAAAACGCGATTAAAAGCGTAAAAACAATAGTTAGCCTTTTAACTTTAGACACAAAAACTCGGTTACAATCCATTTATTGGCAGTTTTTTACTTTAAATTTTGGTGGCGCAAGTTACGTAACAAACAGTAAACTTCAAAGACCGAAAACAATAAATATAAAGAAAAAAAATTAAGCAGAAATACAAGCCCAATTCCCTTTGCTTTTATACTGTAAATCAGCACAAAACCCATACAAAATAACATCTTCACTGCAATTGATCCCATAATAGCCATAATACCCACTTCAGGATCTCGTTTTATCCCTATATCGACAACCATGTAGGCTATATAAGTAATACCAGCCAAAAAGCCGAACATTACCCAAAAGTTATTTACAAAAAGCTGTGTATTGGGGAATAATAAAGGTAAAACGGCGATAACGCCTATTAATAAGCCTACGAAAATGAAATAGATACTGGTAAATTTGGCTAGAGTCAATGGAATAATTTCTTAGCAAATAAAAACTTTTGCAAAGATAAGGTTTTTAGTATCAAGTAACTAATGAAGATTGCTTAATTGTTATTATTGTTTTATTGCTAGATTGTTAGGCGCTTTCGACCAATAATAAAACCATTGAGCAATTTAACAATTGCTTGAAAGTTGCGCTATACAATTTAATCTTACTTGGGGTAACTGAAAATTGCCAACTAAAAACTAATCCCTCGTAGCCTGCCTAATGGCCTGGTACAATGCAATTCCTACCCCTGCCAATGCAAAAGCAGCGGTAATTAAATTGGTTTTACTGTTTCTATGCTCATCGATCTTGTAACCTATAAAAGTAAGCAAACCAATGGTAGCAATCATTTGGAAGCCAATAGCAGAATATTTAGCAGCGGCATTTACCTTTTTCTTTGTATCTTCTTCTTTCTGATTTTCCATTTTTTAATGCAATAATTAAATTAACTTTGAATAATTAAAATTTGTTGCCAAATAAAATATTTTTCTACATATATTGTTTATTGTATATCCACCTAAGAGATTTATCATACTTGAAAAATTACGCTAACAAAAACTTAAATCCCTTCTTCATCTTTTTTAGTGCCCTCCTTATATATGGCTGTGTCGCAAATAAAGATACAGCAATAGATCGTAGGTTTCAGAACTTAACGGCAAGGTATAACTATATTTATAACGCTAATGTTTTATTAACCGAGTATAATGAGAGCCTATTGCAAAGTTATGCAGATAATTATGAAAAAACCCTGTCTGTTTACCTCGATCCTGAGCCCCAGATAAACTTAGTGCTTACACCAGGAATAGCGAATAAACAGCTTGATGATGTGATTGCCAAAGGGCAAACCGTTATAAACGATAAAAGTTTTAGTAATTATATTGATGATGCCTATATGCTTTTGGGCAAGGCTAATTACTTAAAAGGCAACTATTTTATCGCAACAGAATACTTTGATTATACAGCTAAAACCTATAACAATGATCTAAAAACATTTATTATGGCCATGAACTGGAAAGTACGTAGCCAAATGCAATTAAACAATATGGTGCTGGCCGATAAAATTCTCGATACCATGTTGCGTGCTTCTGATGAATTAAAAAAAGACCTGGCAGAACCTTTGGCTACTGCTGCTCAGATGCGCATTTATCAGAAACGGAATAAAGAAGCTATTTTATTTTTAGAGTCGGCCATTGCACTCCCAGCCGAAAAACAGCTTCGTATTCGCTGGCGCTTTATTTTGGCTCAATTACAGGAAAAAGAAAAGAATCTTCAGGATGCCTATGCTAACTTCACCAAGGTAGAAAAAAGCAATGCCCCTTTCGAAATGTATTTTCATGCCAATTTAAACCGTATTAAACTACGTGCACTTTTAAGCGGCGTAAAACTGAACAAGGAAGAACAGCTTCTGGCTTTATTAAAAGATGATAAAAATTTCGATTATACTGATCAGATCTATTATCAGGTTGGTGAGCTTTTCTCTGCGGAAGGAAATTTTGTAAAAGCCGAAGAAAACTACCATAAATCAGTTGCAAAGAGTACAAGAAACCAAACCCAGAAAGCATTGTCTTATTTAAAGATTGCAGACTTAAACTTTAAAGAGTTTAACAACTACATTAAGGCAAAACTGTACTATGATAGCACAGTAATGATTTTACCTAAAAATTTTCCTGATTACGATAACATTGTTAAAAAAGCCAACAATCTTCAATATTTAACCGATCGATATACTATTATCGCCAAAGAAGATACTGCGCAAGCCATAGCAAAACTTCCGACAGGTGAGCGTGAGGCTAAGGTTAAAGCTTACTTAACGCCAAAAGTTGAGGTTAGCAGTACCGGAGGAGTAATTAGCAACCAGTATTTAAACGACCCTGATTTCCCTAATCAATCGTTAAATGCTTCGAACAAAATTGCCGGAAATACCTTCTATTTTAACAATAACACAGCAATAAGTAACGGTTTTGGTGATTTTAAAAAGCGCTGGGGCAATAGGCAGCTGGAAGATAACTGGAGGCAAAGTACCCGATCTTCCGCTCAGGAAACCAATCAGATTTTGGCAGGAGGAAATGTAGCTACTGAAATAAAACCTGCAAATGGAGCACCCAATCAAGCGGCTACTGACCAGACATCATTAGAAAAACAGTTTTTAGATGCCTTGCCTACCACACCAGCACTATTGGCTATATCTGATCAAAAGATTATTGACGCTTATTTCGAGATCGCAAGCTTTTATCAACAGGAGCTGAACGATAAATCAGAAGCAAACAAGATATATCTCGAACTGATTAAAAGATATCCTGAAAATAATCACCTGGTCGCCATTTATTACAGTTTATATCTCAATTATAAAGGTATTGATGAAGCAAAATCAGATCAGTACAAACAGTTGGTACTAACAAAATTCCCTGAATCTAATTTTGCAAAGAATATTTTAGATCCGTCCTACTCTGCCAAACAGACCCAGATGGAGAACATTGCTATTAACAATTACAATGTGGCCTTTGATGCCTATGCTAAAAAAGATTATGCTAATGTGATAAAACAAGCAGATGATAACATTGCTGCTTTTCCTAATAATGATCTGGCACCGCAATACGCCTATTTAAAGGCAATTGCTATTGGCCGCACAGCAAAGGTTGATCCCCTGCTTAACGAATTTAACCAGATTACCACACTTTATCCAAATGATAAAATTATTACCCCATTGGTACGCGATCATTTAAAATATATAGAAGCAAACCTTGAGGAATTTAAAAAAAGACCGCTTGCCCTTATCGATTTCGATGCCAACGCACCACGTTTTGTAGGTCAGGCCACACCGATTACCGTTACAACAAAACCTTTAGTAACAGATAATGCCGCTAAAAAAACTGTTGAATCTGCCCCTGTTGCGAAACCCGTTGAAGTTAAGCCAGTTGATCCGACAAAGCCTGTCAGCATTTTTAGTGCAGCAAAATCGGAAGAATATTATTACGTAATCGACGTGGCCGATGCCACTTTAACCCTGAGTTCATCACGTTTCGGTATAGGCCAATTTAACCGCGGAAATTATCCTGACAATGATTTGGTACATAAATTGGTAGAACTGGATAATGATCAACTGATTTACATCACAAGTTTTGTCGATCTTGAAGATGCAAAAATTTACGAAGCAAGTATTATCGGTCAATTAAAGAACATTATGAAAGTTCCGGCCAGCTTATATAAAGGTTTTATCATCAGCAAAGAAAACTTCGAAAAGCTAACAGACCGTTCGCGTATTAACGAATATCTGGAGTTTTTAAAAGACAATTACAAATAAGGAACATGGTTTAAGCTTGCAGCGAAAAACCTATTCTATAAAAAATTAATAAATTTGCATCCAAAATCTTCTATTCTGGAGATTAATGGAAAATACAACACAAAATGAATAAGTCTCTTTCTGCACAAGAAACAAAAAGATATAGTTTAATCATCTGGAAAATACTGATTGGGGGAATAGCCTTATTTGCGATTTTCATTTCGATGATCGGTTTGGGCCTTTTTGGTGCATTACCTTCTTTCAGGGATATCGAACACCCGAAAAGTAATCAGGCTTCAGAAATTATTGCCGAAGATGGTCGTCCGCTAGGAACTTATTTTGTTCAGAACAGATCGAATGTTACTTATAAAGATATTTCCGAAAATGTAATTAACGGCTTAATTGCAACAGAAGATACCCGTTTTAAAGAGCACTCCGGTATAGATTTTAAACGTACTTTTTCTATTATCGGCTACAATTTAATTGGCAAAAAACAAGGGGCAAGTACCATTACCCAACAATTGGCTAAAAATCTTTTCCCGAGGGAATCGAATCTTAATTTCTTCTCGTTGGTGCTAACCAAGTTTAAAGAGTGGATTGTTGCGGTTAAATTAGAACGCAATTACACCAAGGAGGAAATTATTACCATGTATTTAAATACGGTCGATTTTGGTAACCAGGCTTATGGTATTAAATCGGCAGCAAGGGTTTATTTCAATACCACTCCCGATAAATTAACTTTAACACAGGCAGCAACCTTAGTGGGTATGCAAAAAGGGATTACCATGTATTCGCCAACACGCCACCCTGAGCGATCCAGAGACCGTAGAAATACGGTAATGGCCATGATGGTTAAATCTGATCTTTTAACTCAGCAACAATTTGATGAAGAAAAAGACAAACCTTTAAACCTGCACTTTAATGCCGCAACCGTTAACGATGGTATTGCACCATATTTCCGTTCGGTGTTGAAAAATGATATCAAAAATATTTTTCAGGAGCAATCGATTACCAAACCTGATGGTACACCTTACGATTTAGACCGAGATGGTTTGAAAATTTATACCACTTTGAATTATGACATGCAGGTATATGCAGAAGAGGCACAAAAGGAATACATGAAGATTCTACAGGCGCAGTTTATTGCCAGCTGGAAAGGCAGAAATCCTTTCAAGGACAAAGCTTTACAGATTGAACAGGGCATTAAACGATCAGACCGTTATAAATCGTTAAAACTGGAAGGTAAATCGGAGGATGAAATTAAGGACGATTTTAACACCAAAACCGAAATGACCATTTTTACCTGGAAAGGTAATATTGATACAGTAATGAAGCCGATTGACTCTGTTCGTTACTACAAAATGTTGTTGCGCAATGCCATGATGACGATGGATCCAACAAACGGACATGTGAAAGCATGGGTTGGGGGGATTAATTATGAGCATTTTAAATACGACCAGGTTAAAATGGGAACCAGGCAGGTAGGATCTACAGCAAAACCATTTACCTATGCCGTAGCCATTGAAAATGGTTATTCGCCATGTTACACCGTACCAAATGTACCCGTAACGATAGAAGGTTATGGCGAACCATGGACGCCTAGAAATTCTGGTAAACCATTACCAGGAAGCATTACCTTACAAAAAGCCCTTGCTTACTCTCAAAATTATGTTACCGCCTATTTAATGAAACAGGTTGGTCCGGTTGCCGTATCTACTTTAGCTACCAAAATGGGCATACCTAATGTTCCGGCATTTCCATCTATTTGTTTGGGAACATTCGATTCATCGGTTTATAATATGGTGGGTGCTTATGGTGCTTTCGCGAATAAAGGAACTTACACCAAACCGATTTATTTATTGAGAATTGAAGATAAAAATGGCGTAGTATTGTTTTCTCAAAAGGAAATACCGAAACCAATTATGAGTGAAGAAGTTGCATATGTAATGACCAGAATGCTAAAGGGAGTAGTAATCAACGGAACCGGATCGAGATTGAATTATAAATACCATGTAAATGCACCGATAGGTGCCAAAACAGGAACCACTCAAAATAACTCAGATGGTTGGTTTATGGCCATTACGCCACAGTTAGTAACAGGTATCTGGACTGGTTGCGAAGATAGGGCATTCCACTTTATCAGTACTAACCAGGGTGAGGGTGCCAATACCGCGCTACCAATTTTTGCAGGTTTTATCAAAAGGGTATATGCCAATCCAGCTTTAAAGATTAGTCATGCGGATTTTGAGCCGCCAAAATCTGGTGTTTCGATTACCTATGATTGTAACCAATACCAACAACAGGAAGAAGGCAGCAGCGAACTGGATGAGAAGCTAGGGTTTTAATATACGGGGGGTTGCGTGAAGGATAGCAGCGAAAACCCTTTTGTTGCAAAGTTGAGCGCAGCCGAGATGTAACAAAAGATTGCAACGGAAAGCCTAGCCTTTCGAGCAGCTTAGGGGGTAAGCCCAAATTATAAATACAGCAAATCGGAACATTTAATCAAAATTTCCATCTCGAATATTATTTTTGTTAATAATGAGCAGTTTCGACCATAAAACAGCATTAACCGCAATTCCACATAAACCCGGTGTTTACCAATATTGGGATGCTGATGGGAAGCTCATGTATATTGGAAAGGCAAAAGACCTCCGCAACCGCGTGGGTTCTTATTTTAATAGCGACAGAAACCAGTTTAATGGCAAAACAAGGGTACTGGTATCCAAGATCCGTAAAATTACTTTCACTATTGTTGATACGGAGATTGATGCCTGGCTACTCGAAAATAGTTTAATTAAAAAACATCAGCCTAAATTTAACATCAACCTAAAGGACGACAAAACGTATCCCTGGATTATTGTTAAAAATGAGAATTATCCCCGGATTTACTGGACGAGGAAAGTGATTAAAGATGGCTCTACCTATTTTGGCCCTTATGGTTCTATAGGCATGATGCATACTATTTTGGATCTGATTAAGGAAACCTATCCGCTGCGTACCTGCAGTTTGCCCTTAACAGAGAAAAATATAGCCGAAGGAAAATTTAAAGTTTGTTTAGAGTATCAGATCGGTAACTGCAAGGGGCCTTGTCAAAATTACCAGACCGAAACCGATTACGATAAAAACATAGGTGAGATCAAAGAGATCCTGAATGGTAAAATCGGAAATGTAATCCGCGAGGTCAAAGGGATTATTAAATCGGCATCAGAAAACCTGAATTTCGAGCTGGCGCATCAATACGCAAGGAGATTGGAAGTACTTGAAAAGTACCAGAGCAAATCGACCGTGGTAAATAGCGCCATTACCAATGTGGATGTTGTAAGTATTGCATCAGATGAGCGTTATGCTTTTGTAAATTACCTGAAGGTGATGAACGGAACGATTATCCAAACGCAGACTATTGAGGTTAAAAAACAACTGGATGAGAGCGACGATGAGATTTTAACCCTGGCGATGTTAGAGTTCAGAACAAAATTCAGCAGTACATCAAAAGAAATTATTGTTCCTTTTGAACCTTCATTGGAAGATGAAAGTTTAAAATTTACAGTACCTAAGCTGGGCGAAAAGAAAAAACTCTTAGAACTTTCACAGAAAAATGTATTGTTCTTCAAAAAAGAGAAACTAAATCAATACGAAAAGTTAAATCCCGATTTACGCACCAACCGTATTTTAACGACCATGCAGAAGGACCTGCGTTTAACTCAGCTTCCAAAACATATAGAATGCTTTGATAACTCCAACTTTCAAGGAAAATATCCGGTTTCGGCAATAGTTGTCTTTAAAGATGCTAAACCTTCTAAAAAGGACTACCGCCACTTTAATGTGAAAACAGTTGAGGGTCCTAACGATTTTGCTACTATGGAAGAGGCCGTTTTCCGTCGTTATAGGAGAATGTTAGATGAAAACCAAACCTTACCTCAACTCATTATCATTGATGGCGGTAAAGGGCAGCTTTCGTCGGCTGTGAAGAGTTTGAAATTATTGGGCATAGAAAACAAAGTTACCGTAATTGGCATTGCTAAACGTTTGGAAGAACTGTTTTATCCAGGTGATTCCTATCCTTTGTATCTGGATAAAAAATCGGAAACCTTAAAAGTAATACAACAGTTACGTGATGAGGCCCACCGTTTTGGAATTACCTTCCACCGTAAAAAACGCGATCAAGGGACACTTAAAACAGAACTCGAACAGATTGAAGGTATCGGTAAAACTACTGCGGATAAATTGCTAACCCATTTTAAATCGGTTAAAAAGATTAAAGAAGCAACAGAAAAAGAGCTGGCACAAGTACTGAATAAAAAACAGATAGTTACGCTTCAAGCTTATTTTAGCCAGGAATAAGAGGAATTAAGATTTCTACTCTGAAGGAGGTGTTTTGCAAGACCAGGGTAAAAATGACGATATAGCAAAAAGGCTCCGACAAAATCGAAGCCTTTTAATAAGGTTAGTATTCCCAAAGACCTTGTTCGTAATCAAGAACAGATTTTTTAATCCTTTCTGATTCGTACAACCTTTCTCTAGGATCGGTAATAATATCTCTGATTTTATTGTCTCCAGGATTTGACTCTTTTACAATATAGCTGCTAAATAAGCGGCGGATAAAGAAATCATCAAAACTCAAAGAAGAAGCATCGTTATTGGTATTAATTAAACGTTTCTTCGTTAAAATCTCTCTAGCCTCCGGATAATAAACCCAAAATACCGGTTGCCATTGTTTAGAAACTTCATTGTATTTTAATGGTGCAATACCTACAATACGTGGCTCGAAAACAGAGCGTTTGGTATCGAAAATCCAGTCTTCCTTAATTCTGAATTTCAAGAATAACTCTGGGTTAAAATCATTTACTACAGTAGTAACCGTTCCGGTTTTATTGTTCGAAACCTCTGCTGTTCCCAAAGCCGATTTAGAAGCAGAATCTGCCGACATAGGATTAAGAAAAGCATCATCTTCGTTCAATGCACTATCAATTGGCGAGTATGCGGTTAGTTCGTCTTTCTTAATTGCTGCAATTAGTACATCAATTAGTCGCGATTTAGGCGATTTTAAGACTGAGTTAACCGTATCACGTAAATCAATCTCTCTCCAGATCCGTTTGGCATAAAAAACATCTTCTTCTCTCACATCAGCCAAAGGAACCATCTCAGTACTGTCAATATCCTTACGGGCATAGAAACCATCTTTAGGTGGTACCTTAAGCTTCTTTTTAGCTGTTTTAACAGGCGCTTTAACCGTATCTGCCACAGGAGGTGCGGCAACTACTGGTGCAGCTTTCTTTGGTGCTAACTTGGTTGGCTTTTTTTGTGCAAAAGCAAATGTGGTTAACAAAACTAAAATGGCAATACTTAAAATCCTTTTCATCTTCTTTTTATTTTACACTAAACGCTAATGAAGGCAAAATTTTCTGACGGCCGTCTGGTCCTACAGAAACAATATCTTCAAAAAACACTCTTGTACCAGGTGTAATCGAGTTTATTGCACCTTTAACCGCACCAGCGAAACTTCCACCACTACCCGGAATGGTAACAGCATCAGAACGCGGTTTGATAATTGTTAATTTATAACGCAGTATTTTAAACTTAACATCGAAAGGGAAATCATCCAGATCGGCTTCAATTTCGGTTTCGCTTTTTAGCTGTACCGAAGCCACATCTCCTCCAGCGCGACCACCAACTTTAGCTACCGGAGCAGGGATACCTTTCACCCTGAATTTTTGCGAGCCTAAGCTAACGGTTTTGCCAGCATTACTTGCCGATACATTGATGGATACTTCCTGACCAACCATACTTCCTGGAACATTAACATTATAGTTTCCGTTACCACCAGACATTGAACCCCAGAAATGGAAGCACGAATACTTTCTAACGGGAAACCTGCTGCTGATACTGTAAATGGATTAGGAATACCCGCATAAATTACATTCAGTTTTGTTGAAGAAACAGATGCTGACGGTTTTGCAACTTGATAAGTTTGTGGTTGAGTTTTATATTCCTTTACCTGACCATCAGTTTGGCGAACACGAACCGTACCAACCCATGTAAACTGACCAACACTACTTGTACCACCGGTATAAGTTCCTTTACCATCTTTAACGGATAATTTACTTCCATTAACAGTAATATCAGGAGTTGATCTCGAATCGCTGGCTGTTAAAAATACTTCAGCAGTATAAGGTTGCCCTTGAATTACATAAGAAGTAGGTGCTACTGCAACTGCCGCAAACTGATCCAAATTAACCTGTGCTTTATCCATATTTCCGAATAATTTCTTAACCACCTCTGCTTCAGCATTTTTAGTATCTGTTTGCAGTTTTGTTAAAATCGTCATTGCAGCAGTTAATGGCGTGCCCTCACCAAAGTAAGTTTCTTGCCAGTTTCCTTTTCTTTTTCTTGCAGGATCTTTAGCTTCAAGAGAGAATGAAACATTCGCTCTATCATTTTTGTCTAACAAAGAGATTAATTTTTCGCGTGTGGCATTAATTCTCTTTTTTAATTCATCTGCTTTTTTTTGATTAATCATGATATTCTGTGCAATATCCTGATTTGATCTATTTACCAAATCTTCAGTTTCTGGATCAATTCCATCACCTGCCTTGGTAAATTCTTTTTTAATGCTTTCAATATAATTATTTAAGTCATCAGCGGCCTTCTGTGCTTCTTTTGCCTTATCGTAAATTGGCTGTGCACGGGCTGGCTCTTCTTTCAACTTCGAATTTTCGAAGGCAGAAAATAACTGATTAATGCTTGTATTTACATTGTTTTTAGAAGTATCCAAACTATCATTGATATTTTTGAATGCATCTAAAATGGTATCTGATACGTTTAAGGCGAGCATGGCCAACAATACCAAATACATGATATTGATCATCCGCTGCCTTGTTGTTTCTTTTCCGCCTGCCATGTTTGATGTAGCTTTTCCTTTAAAAATTAAAAACTAAACAAATTATACACGTGGGCCGTTCATAGCCGATAACATATTGCCATAAATTGCATTAAGCGATGATAGGTTTTTAGCCAACTTATTCACCTCTTCTTTAAACTGTTTCGAATCTTCCATCGATTCGTTAAAGTTTTGCATGGTTAATGATAAGTTTGAATAGAATTTATTCATCGATTTTAGATGCGCGCTAGAATCTTGCAATTCTAATTCATATACGGCATTTAATGCTGATAAATTCTTAGCTAAATTACTAACCTGATCATGGTAGGCCTGAGAATCTACACTGCTCTCGCCCATTGCTTTCAAATTAGCTGTAGCTTTATCAAAAGATGCACTTAAATTATCGAAACCAGCAGAAGCAGTTTTAATTTTTCCTGTAAATTCGTTGGTTGCTGTAGATGCATCTGCAACATTAGAAATTGTTGCTACTTTATCGCCAAAAGTACGCAAACCAGAGCCTAAGCTTTCGATCAATTCAGGACCGATTTTAGCATCTGATAACATTTTATCTAAAGCAGCTGTATTAGATGCTGTTGCTGCAACTGGTCTTGCTGATGCAGTTGGCAATTCTCCTTTAAAATCTGCTTTTAGTTCAGGATAAACTCTTTCCCAAGCTGGTTCTGGCTCTGGCGGAAAAAATCCTGTTAAAAAGAATAAAAATGCCTCTACACCAAGACCAAGACCGATCATATAGTTACCCATAATTCCACCAATGTGTAGAATTTTAAATAACGCTCCAATAATTACAATACTTGCTCCCCATGAAATCGCTACGTGTAACCAGCCTGGTTGTTTCTTTGCTGCCATAAAATTTTGATGTTTTTCTTTAGTTTTTAGTTTGTTTGGTTTAATGTCTTAAGTCGGTGCCAGGATAAGATGAAACGCATCTGAAACCAATATATGATCTTTGTGTATCCTGATATTCGTATGTTGATACTGCATTTTGTAGAAAATAGCCAGTATCTTTCCATGAACCGCCTTTTACTACTTTACGCTTTTTGTATTTGCTATCAGTTGCACCGGCATCATAAGTAAAATTCGGGTTTAAATCATGCAATAATGGGCTTGCACCTTTATTATAAGCCGTTAATGTCCATTCGGAAACATTACCTGCCATGTTGTACAAACCATAATCATTAGGGAAATACGACCTTACACCTACTGTATAAATACCACCATCGCTCGAATAATCGCCACGGCCTGGCTTAAAGTTAGCCTGTAAACATCCTTTGGTATTTCTGATATAAGGACCTCCCCAAGGATATTTGGTTTTGGTATTGCCACCTCTTGCAGCATATTCAAATTCAGTTTCAGCTGGTAGTCTATAATCTGATCTAGATCCTGCAGGCAATTTTCTTGCTGTAGCAACACCATCATATAACCTTGTTCTCCAATGCGAGAATGCTTTTGCCTGCTCCCAGCTTACACCAACTACAGGATAATCGTCATACGAAGGGTGGTTATAATAACCACGCACCATTGGATCGTTTTGTGAATAAGAATAATCTGTTTTCCATACCATTGTATCAGGATAAATAGCAATGGTATAACGATCGATATAATCCTGGCGTTTGCTGTTCGGATCTTTATGTCCGGCAGCAGCTTTCTCCATGTTTAATTCGGCATAAGAGTATACGAATTTACGCACGTCAAGTTCTTTTTTCCCCGGAAGTGCATCAAGGCCCGAATAATACATGCCGTCTAACTGGCTTACCTGAGCGGCAGCGGCACCTTTACCCTTATTTCTCCAGATATTTGCACCATTAGGTCCAACTTTTTTCCAGTCGATGTATTTATCCCCACCAACGGCATTTGCAGCATTTCCCTTTGGTGTAATCATAAATTGTTGCGGGTTGCCCATCATTCCGATGGCAATCGAATCGCGTACCCAGTTGGTAAACTGGCGGTATTCTGCATTGGAAATCTCGGTCTGGTCCATAAAGAACGCACTTATCGTAACCATTTTACTTGGCCCATTCTGCGAGAAAGTAATATCTTCATCCGATCCTCCCAGCGGCGTATGCCCTGGTGGCACATAAACCATTCCTAGTGGGATTCTATCGTTTTTAAATTTTCGGTTATAAGCACCAACCAGCTCACCTTGGCCGCCATGGCCACAGCTTGCTAGCATTACAGTTATACCTACAATAGCTAGAAAGTAGATTTTCTTCATATTTTTATAGTGTGCACAGCACGATTAGGAGCAATTTTATCAAAAATCACTGAAATTATCTACAAAAGCAAATATTTTACGTTAAATCATTACTTAAAGGCAATTAAAGTTAGATTAACAATCTTCTAACAACCTTATATTTTGTTCAACAATATGCGTAACTCTCTTACTAACAGTAAAGTTACGCATTTATTGTATTGACTTAGAATAAATTATTTATCGTATTATTTATTAGATATTTTGATATAATTTTCGATGGCCATCGTCATCGATGGAACGCCTGGGGTTGGCGCCGCAATATCCACTATCAGATCCATATCGGTACAAGCCTTACTCGTGTTGGTTCCAAAAGCAGCAATTCGGGTATTATTTTGTTTAAAGTCGGGGAAGTTTTTAAACAACGACTGGATACTTGACGGGCTAAAAAATGCGATAACATCATAGAATACCTCTGCTAGATCAGAAAGATCGCTCACTACTGTTCTAAACAAAACGGCAGGAGTAAAATTATATCCACTTTTTTCCAAAAACTTCATCGTATCTTCGGTAGCCACATCAGAGCAAGGGTATAAAAACTTCTCGTTTGCATGTTTCTTTAGCACCTCTGCTAAATCTGCTGCAGTTTGCTTACCAAAAAAGATTTTACGCTTCCTATACTGAATATACTTCTGTAGGTACAAAGCAATGGTCTCAGACAGACAGAAATATTTCAGCTCTGCTGGCACTTCATAACGCATTTCCTCACAGATTCTAAAAAAATGATCTGCTGCATTGCGGCTGGTAAAAATTACTGCTGTAAAATCGGCCAGGTTAATCTTATCCTTTCTAAAGTCTCTTGCTGGTACACCTTCAACGTGAATAAAAGACCTAAAATCAACTTTTAAATTGTGTTTTTTGGCCAAATCGTAATAAGGAGATTTTTCTGTTTCAGGTTTTGGTAGAGTAACCAAAATACTTTTTACTTTGCGGATTCTAGAGTCGTTCGTTTCTTGCATTTTCCTTTTTCCTGCTACAGCCCTATCGTTTTAATTAGTATTAGAATAGGGCATATTTCGAGGGCGCAAAAGTACAAAATTAAATGCATTCTAGAAAACTTATTATTAGAAAGTATTGTAATTCCTGCCCTTAATAATTGAAATGCAAAAATTATGCCTAACAGTAAGAATGCCAACACGATATATATTGCACCATATTTAAGTGGCGATAGCGCAAAAGCAACAACCAGGGGGATAAATAGCAGTGAAGCATTGAAGTAACTGAGGTACAATATAGAGATGTATTCGCCCACTGGTTTCTGTACATTAAACAAGTATCCCAAAAAGCGCAAAAGAACCAGTTTTAGAGCATAAAAAACAATTATAGTAATGGATATACTGAAAAAAAACTTAAACCCATCTTTAGCCTGATACATATCATTCCACTGCGCAACCAGAAAAAAGAACATTCCAAAAACGAAACCAAACTGCACAAAAAGCAATAAAAATGGCCACGAACTAAACAGGTTATCTTCTTTGTTAATATTATTCAAAATCCTGTTGCTAAAAAACGATTGAACGATTGCCGATAATTGCTTAAAAAAAGCATTTTTTAGAATCGCAAAGATGATGAGCATACCAAAAATAAATCCCAGCAAACCAACATTGCCTTTTGGGATTTTTATGCCAAGCTGATACGGATTCGCCTTTTTCTTTAGGTGCTGGTATTTCTTTTGCCAAGCCAGTAAATCGAGTTTAGGAAAAAGATATTCCTTTTCAATGGTATCGAGCAAAGCCCCCTTATTAATTAAGCTATCAGGAAGCACCCAGGTGTGATGAACAAGCGAATCGGTCGAAAATTTCTGTCTGGCAAGTGTTGCCGAATCGGGCCGGGACCTTCGATACTGATATTGATTTACAGCTACGCTATCTGCTTGAACAGGAATTTCTTGTGCCGCTACAAAATGAGCAGACCATACAAACGCGAACAAGAAGAAAATAAATTTCGGCATGCTGTAAATCAAAACTTAAGGATGCAAAAGTAGTTGAATAATCATTGTTTACCTAAAGAAAATAAATGGATTGATGAATAACTTTAGCAACTATGGAAAAATAGCACGCATTCAATAATGTCCAATTCAAAAAAGAAAACGTCAATATTTGGAATAACAACTGCAACTTCAGAAAAGTTAGATGAAAGGCGATGGAATAAAACCTTTAGAAGGAACGCAAAAATCCAGATTGCTAAACAGAAAGAGTTTCCGCATAAAATTTCGGCTGTTACAAAAGTTTGGGATGGAGATAAAGATGAAAAAAGATATTTAAAAAACTACAGCAGCAAAGAAATGCGAAAGTAATTTCATTCATTTAAGCATTACCGCAAGTAAAGCAATAGCTTTACTTATCAACTAAAAAGTAAAGCTATTACTTTACTATATTTAAAATAACCTACGCACGCTGGCTAACTCATATTTATAACAATAAAGAAAATTTAACTTCACTATCTTTGCTCCAATGTCTGGTATCTATATCCATATCCTTTTTGCAAAAAGGCCTGTCACTATTGCGATTTTCATTTTAGCACTTCTTTAAAATATGCTGATGAAATGGTTGATGCGATCTGCAAGGAAATCAAAATGAAAAAAGATCGGATCAGCGGACAGGTTGGAAGCATTTATTTTGGCGGTGGAACACCTTCTATTTTATCGCAGACGGCTTTGCAAAAGATCTTCGACGCCATTAACCACACTTTTTCGGTTGATGCAAATGCCGAAATTACCATAGAAACCAATCCCGATGATTTAACGGCTCAGAAATTAAAAGAACTGAAACAATTGCCTGTTAACCGCTTTAGCGTGGGTGTACAGTCTTTTTATGATGAAGATCTGATTTGGATGAATAGGGCACACCAGGCCCAAGAAGCGGAAGATTGCATCAGAAGAAGTCAGGATGCCGGTTTTGAAAACTTAACCCTCGATTTAATTTATGGCTATCCTTTGCTTACCGATCAAAAATGGCTAAGTAATATTCAAAAAGCAATTGAGCTTGAGGTTCCACACATTTCGGCCTACGCCCTAACAGTAGAACCCCGGACAGCTTTAGCTCATGCCATTAAAAACAAAAAACAAACTCCGGTAAACGATAACCAAAGTGCTGCTCAGTTTGTAATTTTGATGGAGAAACTGATGGATGCCGGATTTGAACACTATGAAATTTCAAATTTCGCCAAGCCAGATCATTATGCAGTGCATAATACCAACTACTGGAAAGGAATAGATTATATTGGTATTGGCCCATCAGCCCATGGCTTTAATGGCCAGAACCGCTATATGAACCCCGCTAATAACGCCATGTATATGGAAACATTAGGCCATAACAAACTTCCGGAAATTGTTGAAGAACTCAGCCTGAACGATCGGTTTAACGAATATATTATGACTTCGTTAAGAACGATGTGGGGAACCGATTTACAAAAAATAAATACCGATTTCGGGAAAGACTTTTTAACAGAAACAAAACACAACCTTAAAAATTTCGAAGATAAAGACTGGCTAGTGGCTGACGGAGATAACATTTATTTAAGTCAAACCGGAAAATTATTTGCCGATCATATTGCTTCGGAATTGTTTATTATTGAGAATGATTAAAGGAACGAATTAGAGAATGAGTGGATGCTTTTTAAGAGTTTATCATTCAATCATTCTCTAATTCAATAATTATATATTATGTCGAAAATTGTATGGATTACAGGCGCATCATCAGGTATTGGCGAGGCCTTGGTATATGAATATTTTAAAGCTGGTAACAAACTGATCATCTCGGGAAGGAATCGCGATGAACTGTTCAGGGTAAAAGGAAATTGCCAAAACTCTTTTAATATACATGTTTTACCATTCGATTTGAGCGAAACAACTACACTGGACAACAAAGCTGCTGACGCGATCCGTATTTTTGGAAAAATAGATTTACTGATCAATAGCGGTGGTGTAAGTCAGCGGAGTTTAGCATTAGAAACCAATCTGCAAACGGAGCAACAGATTATGGATACCAATTTCTGGGGAACGGTTGTACTGAGCAAAGCAGTTTTACCTTTGATGATTGCCAATGGCGGTGGGCAGATCGTTGTAATTAGTAGTCTTGTTGGGAAATTTGGCACAAAATTCCGTTCCACCTATGCAGCATCAAAACATGCGCTGCATGGTTATTTCGATTCGCTCCGATCGGAAGTTTACGATAAAAACATCGACATCACCATCATCTGCCCAGGTTTTATCAAAACAAATGTAACCTACAATGCACTTACTGCAGATGGTAAGCCCTTAAATAAAATGGGTGATGCACATGAAAATGCCATGACACCTGCTGAATGTGCAAAACAAATTGTACTGGCTGTTAGCAACAAAAAAGAAGAGGTTTATATTGGCGGAAAAGAAACCAGGGCAGTATTATTGAAACGCTTTTTCCCTAAAATTTTTTCTAAAAAGGTAAGAACGGCGAAGGTGAACTAGCACTGCGTTTTGAGGTTGGCGTTAAGCTTAAAACACAAAGTTTATGAAGGATGCAACTAAGGGACGAGCCCAATTTATCTAAACCCGGTTGCAGCGATATCCTTTTGGCATAATTCTGAGCGTAGTCGAAGAACAGCCAAAAGATTAAGCGAAAAACGGGACTAGCCGCCCCGAAGTAACACTACCGTACCTTTACAAATAAAAAAATAAAATACTAACAATCAGCATATTGCAATTTTTTTTTAATTTCTAAAAACCAAGTATCTGTAAGCCATCGTAAATGGAAGCAAATAACAGAAACTTAAAATTAGAAATAATGAAAAATTTAATCTTATCCGCATTTGCCGTAATTACAATGGCATTCACTACTCAAGTTTACGCTCAAAAAAACCCGATGGTTGGAGGAGCAGCAATGTATGCAACTAAAGATATTGTAGACAATGCCGTAAATTCAAAAGACCATACTACACTGGTTGCGGCAGTTAAAGCAGCTGGCTTGGTAGAAACTTTAAAAAGCAAAGGTCCTTTTACCGTTTTTGCACCAACCAATGCTGCATTTGATAAACTTCCTGCCGGAACGGTAGACAATCTTGTTAAACCAGAAAATAAAGCAACTTTAACAACTATTTTAACTTACCATGTTGTTGCCGGTAAAATGGACAGCAAAGCAATTGCAAAAGCAATTAAAGCTGGCGGTGGCAAAGCTGAACTTAAAACTGTGCAAGGTGGTAAACTTTGGGCTTGGATGGAAGGCAAAAAATTAGTGTTAAAAGATGAAAAGGGCGGAACAAGCACCGTAACCATTGCAGATGTTTACCAAAAAAATGGGGTAATCCATGTTGTTGACACCGTTTTAATGCCAAAATAAAATTTATTAGATATCCTTTTAATCAGTATAAAACGTTCTGGCAAAAGTCAGAACGTTTTTTCTTTTATAAAAAATCATCTTTTAAAAATCAGGGATTATAATACAAATCTCCATTCACAAACTTGGTAGCATTTTTTTAATTAAACATACTTTCTGACTTTTTCTGATGAATTGTCAGTTTTTTCTCAAGTTTTCGCATTTGTAATGTATAGTGTTTTTTAACTATTTAATTTTACTGCATTAATAGTTTTTTAACATGAAATTCAATTTATCTCCGATAGATGTAGTTGAAGACATATCTAAATCAGATTTCGAACTGAACTACCTTAAACCACGTAAACCTTTGGTAATAAAAAATATGGCCAAAAAATGGCCTGCTTACCAAAAATGGACAATGGAATACTTGAAAGAAGTTGTTGGCGATAAAACTGTTCCGCTTTACGACAGTTCTAAAGCCGATCCTTCTAAACCGATAAATGCATCTGCAGCCGAAATGAAATTTGGCGATTATATAGACCTGATTAAAGAAACACCAACCGATCTGCGTATCTTTTTGTTCGATCCGATAAAATTTGCCCCGAAGATACTCGAAGATTACATCGCACCAAAAGATTTAATGGGTGGTTTTTTGGATAGCTACCCCAATATGTTCTTCGGCGGTAAAGGTTCGGTAACCTTTTTACACTACGACATTGATTTGGCGCACATTTTCCATACGCACTTTAATGGACGAAAACATGTGATCTTATTTGATTACAAATGGAAAGAACGTTTGTATCAAATTCCATATGCCACTTATGCCTTAGAAGATTATGATGTGGAAAACCCCGATTTTGATAAATTCCCTGCATTAAAAGGCGTTCAGGGTGTTGAAGCTTTTTTAGAACATGGCGATACCTTATTTATGCCAACCGGATACTGGCATTGGATGAAATACCTGGATGGTTCTTTTTCTATTAGCTTAAGGGCATGGGACAAAAGCTGGGCGGTAAAAGCAAAAAGCTTGTATAACTTAACTTTACAGCGTAAATTTGACGACTTTATGAAAGCAAACTACCGTGAAAAGTATATGCACTGGAAAGAAGAACTTGCAGTTAAAAGAGCGAGCAGAGCACTAGAGAAGAATTTACCAAAATAAGAATAAAAGCTAACGATAGGATGAGGCTTGAAAGCCAATGCCCTAACGCAAAATCAATATGCACCATAACATTATAAAAATTCAGCAAGAGATAGAACCACTAAGGCAAGAAATTATTAGCCATAAAGTTTATTCGGCCATTAGTGAAATAGAAGATCTTCGGATTTTTATGGAACATCATATTTTTGCTGTTTGGGATTTCATGTCGCTGCTTAAAGCCTTACAAATTAATTTAACCTGCACTACCTTACCTTGGTTTCCGGTAGGCGATCCTGTTACCCGACAATTGATCAATGAAATTGTGGCAGGTGAAGAATCGGATGTGGATGCTAATGGAGCCATAAAGAGCCACTTTGAACTCTATCTGGATGCAATGGAGCAATGTGGCGCAAACACAAAACCTATCAATATCTTTTTACAGGAACTAAAAAACGGGAAAAGCTTTAATGAGGCTTTCGAAATTGCAAAGGTACCTGCAACTGCAAAAGATTTTGTTAATGCTACTTTCGAAACCATTAACAGTGGAAAAACACATTTACAGGCAGCAAGTTTTACTTTTGGTCGCGAGGATTTAATTCCAAACATGTTTTTTAGCATGGTAAACGACCTGAATAGCACCCAGGCTGATAAAGTTTCGATCTTTAAATACTACCTAGAGCGCCATATCGAAGTAGATGGTGATCACCATAGCCATTTAGCACTCTCCATGACGGAGAAACTTTGCGAAAAAGATGAAACCTTTTGGGCCGAAGCAGAAAAAACCGCAAAGCAGGCGCTACAAAAAAGGATAGACCTGTGGGACGCTGCCTATGCCGAAATTGTTAAAAATAAAGTTGAGGCGTAATTATTAAATTGTTAAGTATTTACTAATTTTAGATTACGTGATTTTAGTCACATTTACCTGTTAGCATCAATTTTATAAAATAAAATTTACACATTTGTTGTTCGGCACAAATAACCGATTTTAAGCGCATGAGTTTCATTTTAAAACCTGTTGATATCGTTGAGAGCATTACTCCCGAAGATTTTAAGAAAAATTATCTGAAAACTAAACGTCCTTTAGTAATCAGGGGCCTAACCAAAGACTGGCCTGCCAGAGAAAAATGGACGACTGAATATTTAAAGGAAATTGGAGGCGAGCTTGAAGTCCCACTTTACGACAACTCTAAAGCTGATCCATCAAAACCGATTAATGCAGCTACGGCGCATATGAAATTTGGCGATTACCTTGACCTAATTAAACGCGAGCCAACGGAACTGCGCATATTCTTTTTTAATCTGTTTAAAAAAGTACCGAGTTTAATCAATGATGTAAAAATCCCGAAAGATTTAATGGGCGGCTTCATCGAAAGCATGCCTGCAATGTTCTTTGGCGGCTCTAACTCCGTAACCTTTTTACATTACGATATTGATTTACCGCATATTTTCCATACACACTTTGGCGGCAGAAAACATATTGTTTTATTCGACAATAAATGGAAAGACAGATTGTATTGCCTGCCAAATGCAACTTATGCTTTAGAAGATTATGATGTGGCCAACCCTGATTTTGAAAAATTCCCGGCGCTGAATGGTGTAGAAGGTTATGAAGTTTTCTTAGAGCATGGCGATACTTTATTTATGCCAACCGGAATGTGGCACTGGATGAAATATTTAGATGGTTCATTCTCTTTAAGCTTAAGGGCATGGGACCAATCGATTTCGCGTAAAGTGGCCAGTGTTTGGAGCTTATTTACCCATGGCGCAATAGATAGCCTGATAAAAATGACCTTCAAAGAAAAATATGCCAACTGGAGAGAGAAAAAAGCAGTTAAAATTGCCGAAAGGGCTTTAGCCAAAGGCAGGCCGTAAAATTTAAAAAGATAAAAATACAACGGGGCATCGGTAACGGTAGTCCCGTTTTTTATTATTATTGCGTTTAAACACCGAGAATTAAAAAATCAGATACTAAAGATGGAAAACAATATCCTTAGCGAAAAACAAAAAATGCTGGCAGGAAAAGCATACCAGGCAGGTGATGCTGAGCTGGCAAAAGAAAGATTGAAAGCCCGCGAAATTGTTTTCGAGTTTAATAACCTGGCTCCAAAATTTATTAAACAGCGCAAGGAATTACTGAAAAGACTTTTCGGCAAAACAGAAAGGATGTTTTACGTAGAACCTCCATTTAGATGCGACTATGGTTACAATATCGAAATCGGCGATAATTTTTACGCAAATTTTAACCTCGTTATTTTAGATTGTGCCAAAGTGAGTATTGGTAACAACGTTTTTATTGCACCAAACGTAGCCATTTATACGGCAGGACATCCTATCCATGCACATTTACGTGATCAGGAGTATGAGTGGGCGCAGGAAATTACTATTGGCAACAGCGTTTGGATTGGGGGCAACGTGGTAGTTAATCCGGGAGTAAAAATAGGCTCAAATGTGGTCATCGGGTCGGGAAGCGTGGTTACAAGGGATATTCCGGATAATGTTTTCGCAGCTGGAAACCCATGCAGGGTAATCCGCCAGTTAACCGATGCAGATAAAGATTATTATTATAAGGATTTTAAACTGGGCGAATAGTTTTTCAATGCAACCTTAACTATTTTTATTCCGTCTTTGTTATAAATTAATGTAATGAAAACCGCCTTACCTTTTTTATTTCTGTTTTTTCTTTTCTCTTCAGGCTTTGCACAGCGAATTTCTAAAGTAGAAGCAATTGAAGATATAGAACTTCTTGATAAAACGATAAGGGCGGTTCATTATAATCCGTTTTTATTTACTTCATCATTCAAATACCTGCAAAAAGTAAATGAGCTAAAACGTTCACTTCCTGATTCGATTGAGACAAGATTTCTCACTTTAAAACTTGGAGAAATTACAGGCATTATTAATGATGCCCATACGGCACCAAGCGTTATACAATCTATTTTTCAGGCAGATTTCAGGAAACCAGTCTTTTTACCGCTGACCTTTGTTGCCGATAAAAATGGTAAAGCTTATTCAGATGGAAAATCTTCTCGGGATATTATTCCTGCAGGTGCTGAAATCATTTCGGTAAATGGAATATCGGTTTCAGAATTTTATAAGGCAAGTGCATTGCGCGTAGGCGGGCTTCAAACTTACCGAAATGAGATTGCAGTTAAAATGATGGGCTACAACCTTTATCTTTCAGGAATAAGGCCACCTTTCAAAGTTGTTTATCGGCATCAGCAGAAAAAAGTGATCAAAGAAATAGAAAAAGGTGCGATTTTACATGATATAATAGGTGATGCATTCCCAAATCTGGTTAATAAACCTTATGCTTTTAACGTATTGAATAATAAAGTTGCACATATCGAATTAAATACCCTGGCTGGCGATTATCACCCCTACCTCAAATTTTTCGATTCATGCTTTACTATAATAAAACAAAAAAACATTAAGGCTGTTGCCATCGATATTAGAAAAAACACGGGAGGCAATTCCATCAACGCAGATTTACTTTTAGGCTTTTTTAACTCAAAGAGATATATGCTCTCTACCGGAAAAAACTGGAAAATAAGCCAGTTGTATAAAGATAAACTGATGAAACAGGGTGATAGCAGCAATCAATATCTGAAAGAGCAAAACAACAGCATTTGGCAGATCAAAACCTGCGAACCTTATGCACCGAAATACACCAGTGAAGATGCATTTTTTAAAGGCCAGGTTTACCTAATTACTGGCCCGATGACATTCTCCAGCGCGAACATGTTTGCTGATGGCGTAAAACAATTTAAGCTGGCTACTTTGGTGGGAGAATCTACCGGCGAAAATACAAACGACTTTGGTGAAGGCTATCGCTTCCAATTACCAAACAGCAAAATCAGTGTCAGCGTTTCTACCAGTTTAGATTTTGGGGCAAATTGTAACGACAAAACCAAACACCCGGTAATACCCGACCGATATATTGAAACAAGCTATCTTGATCAGATCAAGGGTATTGATCCTGTTCTTCAATATATTAAGGCATTAAACAATTAACTGCTATGATCGGCGATCACCTTCCATTCGCCCTTAATTTTTTTGATCAAAAGCGTAAAATATCCTTTTAATTCGTCCTTTTCACGCTTAACATTCCAGCTGCCCAGCACAAAAGCCAGATCGGGTTTCAAAAATTCGACCTTTTTTATACCAAACACCAAAAATCCCATGGCAGATTTATCGGGGTAACCTTTTTTATAATTATCCAATGTTTTTTGCCAGCCATAAGTTGGTCCGTTTTTACCTACAAAAAGTAAACTGTCTGATTTTTCATAACCCTGCATAAAGGCTTCAACATCACCTTTGTTCCAATCTGTTCGTTGTTTTTCGAGTAAATTAAGTATGGCTTGCTTCTCTTTCGCATTTTGAGCAAAAGCGCTAAAGGAAGTTAAAAATAATGCAATTACGAGTATTCTTTTCATGGTTATTTAAGTTGAGGTAAAAATTAAAGATATGAAACAAATTATTTTGTTCCATGCGTAAAAATTCTTTATTTACATATCTATAAATCTGCTATGCAAAATAAAGTAATCACTATTGGCGAAATACTCTGGGATGTTTTCCCGGAAGGTAAAAAAGCTGGCGGCTCGAGCATGAACGTTGCCCTTAATTTACACAAACAAAGTATAGAGAGCAGCTTTATTAGCGCCATAGGCAATGATGAAAACGGAAAAGAGTTATTCAATTTTCTAGCCAGCAATCATTTTGCCACTAATTTGATTCAAGTAAATACCGAATTACCAACCAGTACTGTTGTTGTGCAGCTAGACGAAAATCATCAGGCCACTTATACCATTAAACAACCTGTGGCATGGGATAGTATCAAAATCACCGACGAAAATATAGCAGCCGTAAAACAGGCAGATGCATTGGTATATTGTAGTTTAACCTGCAGGGAAGAAAAATCTAAAAAAACCATTCTTGCGCTTTTAGAAAATGCGAAGATTAAAATATTCGACATTAACCTCCGCGCCCCATTTTATAGCAAAGAATTAATTGATGAGCTTTTGGCCAAAGCGGATATCTTAAAAATAAATGAAGACGAAATTTTATGGGTGAAAGAATCTTTTGGCTTAAGCGGCAATACAGATGAACAACTTTTAAAGCAACTTTCTAATCGGTTTAACATTGAAATGATCTGCCTTACACTTGGCGATAAGGGTGCCTGTGTTTTAAAAGACGGAAAGTTATTTAAACACGCTGGCTATAAGGTACAGGTAGCCGATACCGTTGGTGCAGGAGATGCCTTTTTAGCCACATTTATTGCGTGTTACCTACAAGGTTACCCCATGGAAACCACTTTGGATAATGCCTGTAAGGTTGGTGCTTTTGTAGCTTCGCAAGCTGGTGCAAACCCTGATTATAATAAGAAAATTTACCATATGGCACTGGGGTAATTATCTCTGACCTTATAGGTTTTAAAAACCTATAAGGTCTTATAAATTTATTTTTAAACGGAGGGTTTTGCGTTAGGGATTGTAAGGGTTCAGTGCCGATCCTTCATCGGCACCGGAGCGCAGCGCAGCCCTGAAAAGCCCGCCCCTTGCGCAGCTTGGGGAACGCCCAGATCAATTTGACAGTTTGCAATTGGCAATTTTCACTTCAATCCGTTTCCTGTTTTGGTCGCTCGGTCCTTAAATATGACACCGCGCTTAAATTTATACAAAGCGAAACTTTTATCTTCGATAAATCGTTAATACAAACACATGAGAGGTTTTCGTTTTTCTGATTATAAGCCGGGCGATACGCCAAAGGGTGGGTTCGATGAGTTGCTGAAATTATTTAGCGAACTGCTGAATTATACAGCTGGAGATGCGACAGAGGCTTTAAGCTGGCTGAACGAGCTCGACAAACAATATAAATTAACCAATAACGATTATGGTATCGGTAATTTTATCGATGACCTAAAAGACAAAGGTTACCTAACTGAAGATAATCAATCGGGAGAATTTAAAATTACAGCCAAAACTGAACAGACGATCCGTAAATCGGCCCTTGATGAAATTTTCGGAAAACTAAAAAAATCAGGGCGCGGAAATCACAATAGTAATCAATCAGGCGTTGGTGAAGAAAAAAATGCCGACAGACGTGAATACAGTTTTGGAGATAGTTTGGATCAGATTGATATGACGGCCTCTATCCACAATGCGCAGATTAACCATGGTATTGGCGACTTCACTTTAACAGACCACGATCTGGAAGTAGAGGAAAAGGATTTTAAAACCTTAACCTCTACTGTATTGATGATTGATATTTCGCACTCGATGATTCTGTATGGCGAAGACCGGATTACCCCTGCCAAAAAAGTTGCCATGGCTTTGCCGAACTGATTAAAACGAAATATCCTAAAGACACTTTAGACATTGTGGTTTTCGGAAATGATGCCTGGCCAATTAGCGTAAAAGACCTGCCTTATTTACAGGTTGGTCCTTACCATACCAATACTTATGCAGGATTAGAATTGGCTGCAGATTTACTCCGTCGACGGAAAACGCATAATAAGCAGATTTTCATGATTACCGACGGAAAACCGACCTGCTTAAAGGAAAATGGCAAATACTATAAAAACAGCATGGGTTTGGATAGGAAGGTAATTAACAAAACCTTAAACATGGCTGCCCAGTGTAAGCGACTGAAAATTCCGATTACGACATTTATGATTGCCAAAGACCCTTACCTGCAACAATTTGTTCGCCAGTTTACCGAAATTAATGGCGGCAGGGCTTTTTATAGCTCCTTAAATGGTTTGGGCGAATACATTTTCGAAGATTATATTAAAAACAGAAGAAAAACAGTAAAATAAGGTGGAAGGTAAAAGGCTTAGGGTAAAACCCATCGCCAATCCCTACCCAAATCAACCATAAAAACATTAAAAGAGGGATAGATGTATAGAAGAAGCTTGTTCACTTTGCAAACCTTACATCTTAAACCCTATGCCTTAAACCCAATTTAAAAGATGCAAAACACCACATTAGGCGAATTAAAAACCACAGGATATAAATCGAGATCTGTAAAAGAAGAGCTTAGGGAAAATCTGATTAAAGTGCTCCGTGATAAAAAAACCGAATTTGAAGGCATTATTGGCTATGATGAAACGGTGATTCCGGAGCTGCAAACAGCCATTTTATCGCGTCATAATATTTTATTACTGGGATTACGCGGACAGGCTAAAACACGTATTGCCCGTTTAATGGTAAACCTACTGGATGAGTATGTGCCATATGTTGCCGGAAGTGAGATTTTTGATGATCCCTTGAATCCAATTTCATGGTATGCTAAAAACGAAATTGCTATAAAAGGCGATGATACCGAAATTGCCTGGTTACACCGCAGCGAAAGGTATACCGAAAAACTGGCTACACCCGATGTTACCGTTGCTGATTTAATTGGCGATGTTGACCCCATTAAGGCCGCTACATTAAAATTAACCTATAATGATGAGCGTGTAATCCACTTTGGCTTAATTCCCCGTGCACACCGAAGCATTTTTGTGATTAATGAGCTTCCGGATTTACAAGCACGTATACAGGTTGCGTTGTTTAACATGTTACAGGAGAAAGATATTCAAATTCGTGGTTTTAAACTGCGCTTACCTTTAGATATCCAGTTCGTATTTACCGCAAACCCTGAAGATTATACCAACCGCGGAAGCATCGTTACACCTTTGAAAGATAGGATTGAAAGTCAGATTTTAACCCACTATCCTAAAACCATCGAAATTTCGCGCAAAATTACTTTTCAGGAGGCCAAATTAACGGCTGATCAAAAAGCAAATATAGAAGCCGATGGACTGGTGAAAGACCTGATAGAGCAAATTGCTTTTGAAGCCCGTAAAAGTGAGTACATCGATCAAAAATCTGGCGTATCGGCCAGGCTGACCATCTCCGCATACGAAAATTTAATCAGCACCGCCGAAAGAAGAATGTTGATCTCTGGCGAGAAAAATACGTTTGTACGTTTATCTGATCTAGCTGGAATTATCCCAGCCATTACGGGTAAAATAGAATTGGTTTACGAAGGCGAATTAGAAGGGCCCGCACATGTAGCCACTACCTTGATCGGCAAAGCGGTTAAAACTTTGTTTGCACGGTATTTCCCCGATCCAGAAAAAGCTAAAAAAAGCAAAACGGCTAATCCTTATACTGAAGTAACCGAATGGTTTACAGAAGGTAATAATGTTGATGTTACCGATACCTTAACCAATGCACAGTATAAAAAAGCGCTGATGCTGGTGCCAAGTTTATACGATCTGGTAAAGAAATTTCATCCTAAATTAAGTGAGAACCAAACTTTACTTTTAATGGAATTTGTATTACATGGTTTAGCTGAATATTCACAATTGAGCAAAAACTATTTAAATGGCGGCTTCGGTTTCGCTGATATGTTTGGCAGTTTATTTAACGCCGAATTTGACGAGGAAGAGGATGAAGACGATTTCAGATAAAAATTAATGGATTTTAACGGATATCTTTTATCATTAAGGTTAAAACAAGAGCACCTTCCTAACGGATATCCGTTTAATATTCCATGCTTAAAATCTTTTGAAAAGTTAGACTTTCACCCTAATGTTACCTTTTTTACCGGCGAAAACGGCATTGGAAAGTCGACCCTGACTGAAGCTATAGCAGTTTATCTTGGTTTTAATGCAGAAGGTGGGGGTAAGAATTTCAACTTTAAAAGTACAGCAACACATTCTGCTTTGCATGATTACCTAATTATGACGAAGGGGTATAAAAAAATTAAAGATGGCTACTTTTTAAGGGGAGAAAGTTTCTATAACGTTGCCAGCGAGATTGATAAGCTAGACGAGGAACCTGGCGCACCAAAAATTATAGATTCTTATGGCGGTATTTCCTTACACGAACAATCGCACGGGGAATCCTTTTGGTCGGTATTTATGAACCGATTTTGGGGCAATGGTGTTTATATTCTCGATGAGCCCGAATCGGCACTTTCTGCGACGAAACAAATTGCCATGTTATCCAAAATCAATAATCTGGTCGGCAAAAATGCGCAATTTATTATCGCAACACACTCTCCCATCTTATTATCCTACCCCAATGCCTGGATATATGAAATGACTGAAAATAAAATAGCCAGGGTTAAATATGAAGAATCTGAGGTTTATAGAGTTTATAAATCTTTTTTAGATCATCCTCAACGAATATTAGATAATATATTTACTTCAAATACTTAATTTAGGCAGATTAAATCTGCCTTGTTTTTATACTTAAATCGAATAACCCGATCATATGGGAAGATTACCTTTCATCATTGCCGCCTGCATTTTCATTATTGCATTTGATATTTACTGCTTTAAAGCCATTATTGCTGTTTTTAAAAAATGGAAACCAAATACGAAAAAGGTATTTACTATTACCTATTGGAGCTATAGCACCTTACTGATCATCGGTGTTTTTTGTGGCATTTACCTCAATCTTTTCCTTACACTGAGGGCTATTATCTTAGTGGCCTTCTTTTTAACCGTAGCTTGTAAACTGGCCATGTTGCCCTTTTTGTTACTTGATGATTTACGCAGGTTGTTCATTAAAATTTTCAGGAAAAATAAAAAAACTAAAATTTCAACCGTACCACAAACAGCACAATCTACGGCTGCAGAGCCCATTTCACGATCGGAATTTTTGGTTAAAGCCGGATTGGTGGCAGCAGCAGTACCCTTAACTTCATTAAGTTGGGGTATTATTTCTGGCGCATACGATTACCAGGTGCGACGGGTAAATTTAATCCTCCCTAACCTACCCAAGGCTTTTGATGGTATTACCATGGGTCAGATTTCTGACATCCACTCTGGTAGCTTTTATAACAAAACGGCTGTAAAAGGCGGTGTAGAAATGTTATTGGGTGAAAAGCCCGATTTTATTTTTTTCACAGGCGATTTGGTAAACAACCTCACCAACGAAGTAAGAGATTACCAGGATATATTTTCGAAAGTAAAAGCACCACTCGGTGTATATTCATCATTAGGCAACCACGACTATGGTGATTATTATTTTGGAAAGGAATCATCTCCTGCCAAGGTAAAAAACCTGAAAGATATGGTTGATGTGCATAAAGTAATGGGTTACGACTTACTCATGAACGAAAACCGGAGATTAAAAGTAGACGGAGAAGAAATCGGGATTTTAGGGATTGAAAACTGGGGTATGGGCCGCTTTCCAAAATATGGAAAAATGGAACTGGCCGTTCAAAATACGGATGATTTACCGGTTAAACTTTTGCTCAGTCACGATCCTTCACACTGGCGCGGAGAGGTTTTGAAAAAATACCCGCAAATAGATGCCATGTTTAGTGGGCATACGCACGGAATGCAGTTTGGTGTTCGTTTTAAAGAGGCGCAATGGAGCCCCGTGCAATACATTTACAAAGAATGGGCAGGTTTGTACCAGGAGCAAAAACAACAGCTTTATGTTAATGTGGGCTATGGCTTTTTAGGTTATCCGGGTAGGGTTGGTATTTTACCTGAGATTACAATATTTACTTTGAAGAGGGCTTAGACTAAACATGAGTGAGTTTCGAATGATTGAATGAGAGAATACCGGCATCAGGCCTAAAACATTCGCTAATTCAATCATTCTCTCATTCAAGAATTATATTTATCCCGCGTTAAAGCGATAACCTACCCCCCTCACGGTTTGTAATAACTGCGGATTATCAGGGTTCAATTCTATCTTCTTACGTAAGCGCACAATATGCATATCAAGCGTTCTGGTATTCACATCAGAGTTGTAGCCCCACACCACCAACATCAATTCATCACGGTTGATAACTTTACCCGGGTTGCGCAAGAAATAAAGGAGGATACGGTTTTCCAATATCGTCAATTCGATTTTCTTTCCATCTCTGAATAATGTGTGGATGTTTGGATGATGTTCCATATTACCAAAACGATGAATTTCGGCAGTATCTTTATTCACAATAAATTTCACCTTACTCTCCAACATCGCAACCAAAACATCCATATTAAATGGTTTGGTGATATAATCAGATGCACCAAAGTTGTAGGCATCAATTTTATCCACATCCTGTGCTTTAGCCGTCATCATAATGATCAGGTTTTCGAAACCTTGCTTGCGCACATTCTCACAAACTTCGGCGCCCTGTTTACCAGGCATCATCCAATCCAATAAAACAATATCAGGCTGATCGGCTAAAATCATTCTTTCACCTGCTTCCCCATCATTTGCTTCGAGCGCAGTATAACCTTCAGCCTTTAAACGGTGGGCTACAAGAAAGCGAAGATTTTCATCATCTTCTACGATTAATATTTTTACTTCTTTAGACATTTATGTGTGTGTTACATTGTAATGTTGAAACGCTGCAATGTTTGAAGGTTAATTAACTTTCCAACCTTTAACTTTTCAACCGCTAAAAATTAACTATTATATGGCAGTACAATTTTAAATTCAGTACCACTCCCTACTTTGCTTTTTACAGAGATTTCTCCCTCCATAAAGTTAACCAGTTCTTTGCAGAATGCCAAACCCAGGCCTACACTGCCCATTTGGTTATATTCATTCTGTATCCTGAAAAACTTCTTAAATATATTGTTTAATTCTGACGATGCGATACCTATCCCTTTATCGGCAAACCGGAAAACCAATACCCCTTTAATCAGCTTTGCACTAATGTGCAACTTCTTCTGTTCCGGTTTCGAGTATTTGTAGGCATTCTCTGCCAGATTATCGAATAAACTACCCAATAATACCGGATCTGTAATAAAGGTTTTAAAGCCTACCACCTCATAGGTAATCTTAAAATCGGGATGTTTTAAGGTATGCGATTCAATTGTACTTTCAATAAAATCTACAATATTAACTTCTTCCTGGTTCAGTTTAATGGCTTTATTTTCGATCTGCGTAAAGGCCAGGAGTTTGTTCATTAAACCATTCAGTTTATCAGCTTCTTCATCCAGTATCTTACCATAAAGCTGCTGTTCCCTTTGGCTTAATGTGGTAGCACTTTTAATATTGTTTCCTGCAATCTTAATTACACTTACGGGTGTTTTAAACTCATGCGTAAGGTTATTCACAAAATCGTACTGCAGCTTAAACATTTTGCGGTTGATGTTCAGGTTACGGTAAATCAAAAAAGCAACCAATAAAAGCACCCCATATACCAGCAATAGCACCAAGGCTATTGGCATGAAGTAAATAAAAATTTCTTTCTTGATGTAAGATTTTGATGAAATGAGGTACAACTTAAAATCAGAAAATGCGCCTGGCAGGGCAATTTCGGTATTAATGCTCTCATCAGAAGTATCAATCGGATCATAAGTTAGCGGTTCAATCCTGATTGTTTGGTACAATAATGGCCGCGTATTGATGATCTTGATTTTATGTGCATCGAGATTAAAAACCAGTACATCCTGTTGATAAACAGGTGCCGGATTTAACTTCCGCCTGATCATATCTTTATAGGCTCTTAAATCTTCCCGACGGGGAATATTTAAGTAAGTGATTTTGTTTTCGTTCGAATTAACGATAGAAAAGTTGGTAAACAGTTCTTCTTGCGTAGGTACTGATGCAGTATCCAGATCTTCAACAAAAGTGGCAAGTTTAATGGCGATTGCATTAAAATCACTCCCTACATTAAAAGATCTCGTATCATCTTCTGAATACAGCTTTACCGAATCGGGTTTTACGCCTTTACCAAACTGGAAAATAGATTTTGGGCCAATACCCAGGTGATTTGCATTAATCCCATCTTTAACAGGCACATTCTTTACCTCTGTATCGTAAAAAGTAACCTTCGAGATAAAAGGATATTTTAACATCACGGTATCAACAAACTTCGCTGCTGTAGAAGAGTCTAAAAAGCCACTATAATACGAAATCTCGGGCATTTTATTCTGAAAGAAATCGTTATAAGGTTTAATACTTTGCTCGAGTACATTTACTTTCTCGGAGACAAAATCGTTCTCAATCGATTTTTTGCTATAGTTAAACGCTAAAAAAAGCGACAGGATAAAAAGAATGGAAATGAGTACAATGAAGGTTACGCCGAGCGAGAAATTTTTACGATAACCACTTTTTTTATCTAAGGCCATACCCTATTTCTTACCTAGATTTTCCTGTAAAAATTCTTCTAAAGCTTTGTATAATGCCGTTCTGCTCTGTTGGCGTACTATTGGGTTTGGTCCCTCTTCTTTTTCGATATAGGTAACCTGAACATTCCGTTTTTTCAGTTCCTTAATAAACTGAACGCCCTCTGCTACATTAACACGTGGATCTTTAGGGTTCTGTGCGATAAAAACAGGCGATTTAAAGCGATCGGCATGGAAAACAGGCGATGCAAACCGCATATAATCGGTATCGGTTACCGGATTGCCAACAATTTCATAATACATCTGCAGATTCGCTTTTAAAAACGGTGGAATAGTTTTCAGGTAACTGAATAAATTGATTACACCTGAATTTGATCCACCACATTTATAAAGATCGGGATTTTTATACAAACAATTTAATGCAATATAACCTCCAAAACCGTTGCCATAAATAGCGATTTTTTTAGGGTTGGCAATTTTTTTGGCAATTAACCATTTTACTCCATCATTAACGTCTTCCTGAATTTTATCGCTCCACTGCTTAAAACCAGCGGCATAAAAAGATTTTCCATAGCCCGTAGATCCACGATAGTTTACCTGCAAAACAGCATAACCACGGTTAGCCAGAAACTGTACTTCGGCATTATAGCCCCAACTATTTCTCCCCGCTGGGCCGTTATGCGGCAAAACTACTACAGGCAAATTAACAGCCTTTTTATTTTTTGGCAAGGTTAAATAACCGTTAATGGTTAAATTATCGGCACTCTTAAAACAAATTGGTTTCATAGCACTCATATCGCCCTGTTTAATAGATGGGCTAATATCAGTTAGTTTTTTAAGTTTATTCTCACTAACGGTATAGAGGTAATAAGAACCCGGATTTTTATCGGTAAAGGTTCTTACCACAAAAACTTTATCCATTTTGTCTTTATCCATAATTTTCCATTCGGTACCTGGCAAAAGCCGGTCTATTTTCGAATAGGTAATCCTAGTGCTATCATCAAGGTAATATTTTTCCTTTTTCCAGGTTTCACATGTTACAAAAAGCATTTTCTTTTGTAGGCGTGAGTATTTTGCATCTACTACATTTAAGGTATCATTTGCAAAAAGCACCTGTTTTTCTTTACCATTTTTTAAATCGAGTGCCACTAATGCATTCTTATCCCTGTTTACATTAGAAATGGCATAAAGTATATTCGGCTGGTTTTCTGAGAAAGCAATGGGCTGTAAAGTGGTTTCGAAATTATTGGTAATTACCGGGGCAAAGGCCTGGTTTTCGTTTTCGCGATACATTAAAGTTTCGTTCACTCCATCACTTGCTACAGCAATTTTCAATACTCCTCTATTATCTGTCATCCATTCGGTAATATTACCCGGGTTTTTGGCCGCAATATCCATCTTACCGTTCCGAACATTTAAACGATAAACATCGAAAACTGTCGAGTCGCGTTTGTTGGATGCCACAATAATGTATTTATCATCAATTAACTGATCTTCTATTACCCTTAGCCTGCTTTTCTCGTTGGCACTCAGCTGAACCTGCCTGCTTCCATCTTTATTGATGACGAAAATATCCGATTTACGCTCTTTAGATTCGTCTTCAGTATAATAAATCAGCTCATTATTGCTGGTCCAGAAATGGAAACTGATATTCTTCCCATTCAAATGGGTTAACTGAATGCTATTTCCAGTGGTAAGATCTTCAGCAAAAAGATCAAGTTTTTTATCATGAAGCTTTAAATAAGAAAGACTTTTCCCATCTGGAGAAATGCGATAGTAGGCTTTATCCTGCGTTTTAAAAAAATCGTCTACAGGAATAGTATCATTGTTAGTGCCTTTACAAGCCCAAATCAATGCAACCAATAACAATAGAAAAATCCTTTTTAGCATAAATAAATCCTTTACAGGATGACAAAAATAAGTATCACAACAACTTAACCGTGATTTACACCAACAATGTTACTTATGCAATCAATAATAAGTCGTGGGTCAATTTAGTATTTATAAAATATCTACAAAATAAAATACAGGTAACATTTAAAATACGTTTAATATCACTTAACGGTTTAGCTAAAGATTTATTAAAATGTTACATTTAAAACTTATAATTTAGGGTTTATGAACCGCTTTTTTTTCATCATATTTTTATTTCTATCGCTTGGAGCAAAGGCACAAATCTTTCGCCCCAATCAGCAGATTGCACCTGATGAAAGTAGTCTGGCTATTCAATATTACCAGGATGGAGAATATGAAAAGGCAGTTGTGTTACTGGAAAAACTTTATGCCATCCCCAATAACGAAGCCTATTTCGATATTTACTTTAATACATTGTTAAAATTGAAACGCTATGACGTTGCGGAGAAAGTGGTTAAAAGAGAAGTTAAAAAAAATCCGCAGAACGATGTTTATCCAATAGCGCTGGGTAAGCTTTATCAGGAGAAAGGCGATACACAAAGTTCTAATAAAATTTTCAGCGATGTGATTAGCAATCTTCCTAAGGATGAGTTTAAGATCCGAAATTTAGCCAATAGCTTTTATCGGTTCGAAAATTATGATTTTGCGGTACAAACCTTTAAACAGGGCAGAAAACTATTGGGCAACGATCAAATGTTTACTTTCGAGTTGTTAAACATCTATCGTTTTAAAAAGGATAAACCCATGCTCATGCAAGAGTATCTTGATGCACTTGGTACAATGCCACAGCTTTTGCCACAGGCCGAAGCAGTGTTATCATCTATTTTTGAAGACAAAAATGATTATCAAACCTTTCAGACGGCCATTTTAAGAAAAGTACAGAAAGAGCCCGATGCCGAAATTTATATTCAGTTACTTACCTGGAACTATATTCAACAACAGGAATTTGATATGGCCCTGCGCCAGCTTATCGCATACGATAAACGCACCAAAGCTGATGGGGGTACCTTGTTTAATGCCATTTATACCTTTGTTGATAATGGTGCTTACGAAACAGCGATTAAAGCCTACGATTATCTATTAACCAAAGGGAAAGATAACCAGTATTATCTTCCTTCAAAAATAGAAATGCTGAATACCAAGTATAACCTACGTACCAACGGGAAATATACTGTTGCCGACCTTGATCTGTTGGCGAAAGATTATCAGGCATTATTGGACGAAAACGGCAAGAACAGGAACACGCTTTTTGCCATAAAAAAACTGGCAAACCTACAGGCGTATTATTTAAATCAACCCGGCAGCGCAGAAAAAGAGCTTGAAGAAGCAATAAAAATGCCCGGCATTAATGATCAGGACCTAGGCCAGCTAAAACTCGATTTAGGCGACATTTATATTTTAACCAACCAGCCCTGGGAAGCTTTTTTAGTATATGAGCAGGTGAGCAAACAGTTTGAAGGACAACCCGTAGGAAATGAGGCCCGCTTTAGAAGTGCTAAACTTTCCTTTTACCAGGGTAATTTCGAATACAGCAACGCCCAATGCCTCGTTTTAAAGGCTGCAACTTCGCAGCTCATTGCAAATGATGCCCTGAACCTGAGTTTACTGATCAACGATAATATTCAAACCCCTGCAGATAGTAACGCGCTAAAAATGTATGCTGATGCAGAAATGCTTTTATTCAGAAATCTCCCCGAACGTGCAGTTAAAAAAATGGATAGTATTGCGATAGCCTTCCCGCAAAATAGTTTAACCGATGCGATAATGATGAGCAAAGCAAGGATTCTTATCAAAGCCAACGATTTCCAAAAAGCTGCAGACATCTTAAAAAAAGTAACTGAAGATTTTAAAGATGGAATTTGGACAGATGATGCACTATTTACATTAGGTGATCTGTACGAAAAGAAACTGAACGACATTGCGCAGGCCAAAATCTACTTCCAGAAACTGATTACTGATTATCCAGGGAGCATGTTCAGTGCCGAAGCCAGAAAAAGATTTAGGAATTTACGTGGAGATGGGGTTTAGTTGGTTCGTTAGTTATTGGTGTGTTTAATCGGTTAACTGCATAAATTGATTAATTAAGCGCAAAAAGGACTAATCAATTAATGTAGAAATCGGCTTAACTGACTCCAAACGTTTATCGTTAAACGCCAACTAATCTATCATTCCCAATCCCAAATCACAACATTCCATTCTACATCGCTACTATCGGTATAGGTATGAATAATTTTAAAACCAATACGTTTATGTGCACTCATCGATCGAAGATTGATGCTCGCAATTTCAGTGATTGCGAAATCGTATTTAGAGTTAAAATAATCTTTATAAGCACAATAGCATTGATCGAACAAACCGTTACCACGATAAGCCTGACTAACGCAAACCTGGCCTACAACGATATAAGAATAAGAAGAAACGGATTTACCTTGATATTGGATATGATCGAAACTTTCGTACATTTCAACCAGTCTCGGGATATCGTTTTTAGACTGCTTGGTCATTGCCAACACATAGGCTACAACTAATTCTCCATCTTTTGCAATAATGTTGGACTCATATTGATGCATTTTCTCTAAATCTTCAAGCGAATGCGAAACGGTAACAAAACCCTGTTCTTTTATTTGTTCAGGAGTTAGATCTTTTTTTAGGTTTTGTTTTTGGAGTTCAAGAATTCCTTCAAGCTCCTCCATGTTAGAAGAATTGGTAATGGTAATCATTTCTGAATTGCAGATGACTTAGACATCCATTGCAATAATAGTTAACGTTAGCAACAAAATGAAGCAAATTCCCGCTAAAATTAAAATCCTAGCACCATGTTGTCTATCTGTTAGGGAATAAGAAAACACTTTTTGACCTGTGCTCAGTATTCTCCTTTTCTTCATTATATCCCAACCAATAACCAGCCCCAAAATGCCGCCGAAAATTGCAGTTAGGTAACCAGTATAAATATAATTACGCGTGGAATTGTCTATTTTTTGAGAGTCGTTAGTTCGTATCATGCTTAAAAACAATGGGAATCATCAAATTTAACAGATTAACACAACTTTAAAGAATAAAATCTGCACTCATCAATTTTTTAACATTTATATATTATTTACCTTTGTGCCATGTTTTTATATAATGTTACGCTCATCTTGGATGATGCAATAGCCGAAGAATGGTTACAATGGATGCAGGATATTCATATCCCTGAGGTTATGGCTACTGGGATGTTTGTTTCTAACCGTTTATTGAAGGTGATAGATTCGCCTAACGAAGGGGTAACTTATTGTACGCAGTATGTAGCAGAAACACTCGAACAATACAATAAATACCAGGAAGAATTTGCTCCAGCCCTACAGGCAGATTTAAATGAAAGATATAAAAACCGTTTTGTAGCTTACCGTAGTTTGATGGAGTTTGTACCTCCAACCTCCTAAAAGGAGTCTTAAACCATTAAAAATCTAAAGTCTCCCTTAAGGGATTTAGGGGTTTAGCTTCTCATTATTCTTATGCCTGTCCGCATCGCGGATGCTTTTTTTCTCAAGGTTCTTTTCTAAAGCATCGGTTAGGTTTATACCGGTCTGATTGGCTAAACAGATTAAAACAAACATCACATCGGCCATTTCATCGGCAAGGTTTACCGCTTCATCACTCTTTTTAAACGACTGTTCACCGTATTTACGGGCCATAATACGGGCCACTTCCCCTACTTCTTCCATTAAAATGGCGGTATTGGTTAATTCATTAAAATAACGGATACCTGTGGTATTAATCCAGCGGTCTACCGTTTCCTGTGCTTCGTTAATGGTCATTTTTTTCTTCCTCTATTTCTGATTTTATAATGCTACTCACTTCTGGCTTGGCATCTTCGAGCAAAAACACACCTGCTCCTTCTTCCCGTACATAAGGCGTTTTTATTTCCCCAATTTTAGTAATCTTGCCAAAATATGGTTGCTCTCTCTTTCTTTGCGGATCTTCATCCCTCCATCCGGTAATTATAATTAAACTTTTGATCGGTTTATCCATTTTAAACCAATACAAATAATCAGCATTATACGATACAGCGTTTATATTTTTATATTTCGAATAATAGTTGATTGCGCCAGCCTGTCCATAATTATCGGCACGTACCAACAGGGTAGATTTATCCTTAACCTTTCGGTAAGCAAAATCAACAATTGCAGCCAACTCTTTCCAGCCCCGCATATCGGCATAATCCTGTGGCAACTGGTGATTCTTACCATCTTCCCAGCGCAATGCCCCCACCCGCTCAAACCTTTTATGGTGGGCAATAATTTCATCAGGACTATAAACCGGCATCAAAAGTGGCAACAGATAAATAAATGAACCAATATTAAAGGCAAACAGCAATCCTGTTAATACATATTTCTTTGCTAAAATCCGGCTTAAATAAACAGCCCCGAAAGCCAGTACTATGGGATATAAACCCAGGGCATAATAATCTTTTGCTTTAAAATAGCTAAATATAATTAGGGTAATGAAGTAAGTAATAATAATCCAGCTGTATTTCCTGAAATCTTTATAAAAAATCAAACTACCGATCCCAGCCAGGAGAACAAATATAGAACTGATAAAAAAGAGAAACTGTCCGATAAAAAAATCGATCCGGTTTACATGTACCAATTGGGTAGCCTGCAAGGTTTTCATATGGGTAAGTACCGGAAAGTGATGGTTAATCTGCCAGACTATATTGGGCGAAATAATTACAATTACCAACAAAATAGCCAGATAAAGATGTTTGTCAGCAAATATTTTCCGGTTTGGCGTAATAATTATGGCGGGTAACAGGCCGAGAATCAAAAAAAGGATATTATACTTATTTAAAAAGCCAAAAGCCACAAAAATGGCAAAAGCATAAAGGTATTTGGCTTCGTTTTCATCGAAATATTTTAACAGATAATAAAAAATGGCTGTCCAGGCTAAAACATCAAAAGAATTGGGCTGGTAAAGTATGTTTAACCTAAGCAAAGAAGAACAAATACAAGCCACGGCAACCAGGCATTTGGCCAGTAGATTCCCTTTTAAAAAACCGACAATTTTCCAACAATACAATATCGTAAGTGCCCCTATTAATGCAGGAACAAGTTTTACCATAAAAATACCGTTACCGAAAGCCTTAATCAGCCATGAAAATAGAGAGGTTAAAGGTGGAACAGAGGTAAAGCCCGCAGCCAGGTGATTAGCCTGATCTAAATGCAGAAATTCGTCGCGGTGTAATTCATAAACCGAATTTACCAATACAAAAGATAAAACTACTTTTAAGATCAGAAAAAATACCAGATAACCATATTCAGTTAACCTGTTCAGATTTTTATCATTCATATTAGTTATTGCAAATTTTATTGAAATAGATTAATTATGAATTTTGACAGCCTTTAGCCCAATAAGTTACGCCGTACGTTTAATTTTAACTATTCCTTATCTTTTGTGTCGATCAATATCGTAACTGGCCCATCATTTAGTAGCGCAATTTTCATATCAGCTCCAAAAATTCCGGTTTTTACTTTTTTACCCAATAAAGCTGATAGCTTTTCGATCATTTTTTCGTAAAGCGGAATGGCCACCTCTGGTCGTGCGGCCCTCGTAAAACCCGGGCGGTTTCCCTTTTTTGTAGATGCAAATAAGGTAAACTGGCTAATCAGTAAGATATCGCCACCAACATCGGCAAGCGCTTTATTCATCATCCCGTTTTCATCACCAAAAACACGCATACCGATAATTTTCTGTGCCAGCCAATCCAAATCCTCTAAAGCATCGGCCTCCTCTATGCCTAACAATACTAGAAATCCGGTATCAATCGCTCCCGTTACCTCGCCGTCAACCGTGCAACTTGCCTGTGTAACTCTTTGTAAAACTGCTCGCATTTTATACTACTTTTGCTCAATAAAATTGATATGCGCAAGATAAGTATTTTAGTGATTTCTGTGTTTCTCTTCCTTGGTTGTAAGCAAAAATCAATTGTTCACCCTACTTTTTATTATTGGAAAACGGATTATCAGAACAAAAAGGAAGAAACCAGTTATCTTGATCAATTTAAATCTAAATCTTTGTATGTGCGGATTATGGATGTAGATTTTAACCCCGATCTTCAGCTGCCTGTACCCATTTCGCCGGTTAAATTTTCGGATCCTATACCTAAACAAACCAACATTATACCTGTCGTATTTATTGTTAACCAGGTTTTTAATAAGATTGACACCACGCAAACTATGGTGATGGCCGATCGCATTGCCAAATTTGTTTCCGCTAAGGTAAAACAAGCCGGAAAACAAAATTATCATGAACTTCAGATTGATTGCGATTGGACAAAAGGCACACGAAACAGGTATTTCAAATTTCTTGAACAATTAAAGGCCAATCCGCTTTTAAAGGGTAAAACGATATCAGTAACTCTCCGCCTGCATCAGGTTAAAAATATTGTATCAAGCGGCGTACCGCCTGTAGAAAAGGCCATTTTAATGTGTTATAATATGGGCAACCTACGTAAATATGGCAGACAAAATTCCATATTGGATCAGCATGAAATGGATCTTTACCTAAAAGATTACCTTGAGCAATATCCTTTACCACTTGATGTTGCCTTACCCATTTTCGAATGGGCGGTGGTATTTAGGAACGGGCAATATGCAGGTATCTCCAAGCGGATCGGCAATACACAGATTGCAGATAAAAAGCTTTTCAAACAGCGGGAAAATTCCATCCTTTACGATCTGCTTAAAGATGATCCTGCCGCAGGGTTAAAACAGGGCGATGTAGTAAGATGGGAACAGATTTCTTCAAAAGATTTAATTGCTACCTCTAAATTTTTATCCCGATATTTAGCCCCCAGAGACCGGAATCTTGTTTTCTACCATTTAGACACCGACCTATTAAAACATTTTACCTATGACGACGTTCAAAAAATTATCGCTAATTTTTAGTGTATCCCTGATTACTTTTTTCAGCGAGATTGCCATAAATCTTGCCTGTGGAGGTGAGATAGACCCCTACGATTATTACGTTTCTTATTTCCACAACAATATTGAAGGTGATGAATATTCTCCATTTGCCTACAACCAGCTGGTTTACCTTAACAGTGAAACGGATATAGAAAGTGAGCCCGATATCAACAGTAATGAATGGGCAAAATACCTCAATGTTAAAAAAGAGGATGTGCTAAAAGTAATGTACAAAACAGACAGTGCCACTGATGTAAAATTGGTAAATTTTGATGGCAACATTTCGCAACTACCCGATAGCTTACAACAAAACAGTTTTATCCAAGCCTTGGGTAAACGTAAAGCATCTTTAAAATACTATCAATTCGCCAAAAGCTGCGAACCTTTAGCCAATGTGGATTTTAGTCTTTGGGACCCAAAACCGCGCGACACCACAGCGATGGAATCAAAGGCAAAAGAAGCCCTAAGATTAACGGAAGCTGAAAAAGATGATTTCCTTAAACTCCGTTATGCATATCAATCAGAACGGATGTTCCATTTTGCAGGTAATCATACTGAAAGTAAATCAACTTACGAGAAGTACTTTAAAAACAGCAAGTTAAACAGTGCCGTTAAGGGTTGGGCCTTGGCACTTTATGCCGGATCGACCCGCCGGTTGGGCAACCCTGAAGAATCGGCCTTTTTATTCTCCAAGGTTTTTGCAAGTAATCCTGAGCGGAGAGTACAGGCCTATAAAAATTATTACTATACCAGCTCACCTGTTAATGGTGCATTAAAATATGCCAAAACCAATAACGAGAAAGCCAATATATGGGCGATAAACGGATTTGGCAATGCAGATTCGGGCATAGAAAGCTTAAATAAAGTTTACCAGTACGAACCAAAAAGCCAGCTCAACGGTACGCTATTGGTACGCGAAGTAAATAAATTAGAGCAAGATCTTATTGAGGCAAACGACATTGCCAAAATTGGTTATAATTATTATTTTTCGGATAGCGGCAATGCTAAATATAAAGACAGTTTAAAAAACGTAAACCTAAAACACCTGAATGAAATCAGGAATTTTGCGGTAAAACTGGCTACTGAGAAGAAATACCCACAACCTGAACTCGGTACGTTAACTGCAGCTTATTTATCGTGGATGGAGAATAAAGATTTCTTGGCCACCAATTACCTGGCTATATTAAAACCCGATAAATTACCAGAAAGATTACGCGACCAATACCGTATTATCGATCTATTGATCAAGGCAAAAAACATCAAAAAAGGCAATCCGTTTAATGAAAACGATTTATTGCCGACCTTAAAATGGCTTGACGAAAAACGTTTCGCTGAAAACAGTAGCCAACCAAAAGGCCCCTATTATTATGATGCCGATCGCGCCAGTAAACGTTTTAGCAGAACAACCAGAAACTTTTACCAGCAGATATTGGCTCCAGCTTATTTGAATATGGGTGATACGGCAAAAGCAGCTTTAGCAATGGTTAAAGGCGACCTGGAATACAAAACGTTAAAAGAGAATTCGCTTTTCCAGAATATGAGCTACCAAAGCATCGCTTTTTGGCAGAATAACTTGAGTCCGAAAAGTATGCAGGGCTTAGCGGTTTATAAAACAAAAGCAACAGGCAATGATGTCTCCGCTTTGTTGGCTTCGGCTTTAAACCAACTCAAAAATGATGATTTTTACGAACTTTTTGGTACAACTTATTTGCGTACACATCAATACGATAAGGCTGTTCAAATGTTCGCAAAAGTTTCGGCAGGCTACAAATATTTCAATCCAGAGAACTGGTACGGAGATGAATCTAATGCAAAACTTTATGCTAATCCCTTCATCGAAACGATAAATGACTATCCCAAAAAATATGTAACCGCTAAAGCATCAATTACCAAAAAGGCTTTTGCAGCAGAAATGCTCCGTTTGCAAAAGTTATCCATTAGTGATAAAAAGAATGCAGCACTTTATTATTATAAAATGGCCAATGCGGTTTATCAAACAGGTTATTTTGGCAACAGCTGGTTCCTGATCAGCTACGATTGGTCATCGTACGACAATAGCAGCCCAGCAAAATATGTATATGATGGTGACTATAAAAAAGCACAAACAGCAAAAGCCTGGTATTTAAAAGCCAGAGCATTAAGTACCAATGCCGACTTTAAGGCAAAATGTACTTTTATGCTGGCTAAATGTTTGCAGAAACAGATCATCATGAATGCTAACCCACTATCATTTTATTATTACGATAAAAAAGATGTGAAATGGAGAAACTTCATCAAGGCCAATTACAACAATCCTTATCTTAAAGAATTAAGGTTTAGCTATGCCAAAACACCTTTTTATGCCGTTGCAGCGGGTGAATGTAGTTATCTAGGAGATTTTATTAAGCCAAAAGTACAAAACTAGTTATTCGTGACCATTAAGGAATTAAGGTAGTTAAGAAAAGCCTAATGAAGCCCTTAATGTCTTTAATTCCTTAATGGTCTAATCATATAAAATCGTCATCTCCCTTTGGAATATATCGCTTAACTATTTATTTAGATAGATTTTTTCGACTTCGCTACGCTCGACGAACTTATCGTATTGAGTTAACCTTTTTATCCCAACTTACTTGGCTATTTTCCCTAAACCCTAAACCTACCACCTAATCAGCGCACTGGCCCAGGTAAAGCCAGATCCGAATGCGGCGAGGCAAACCAGATCGCCGTCTTTAATTTTGCCCGCCTCCCAAGCTTCACATAAAGCAATAGGAACAGAAGCGGCCGTAGTATTGCCATATTTTTGGATATTATTAAAAACCTGGTCATCATTTAGTCCCAACAATTGTTGCACATACTGGCTGATACGCAAATTGGCCTGATGTGGCACCAGCATATCAATATCTTTCTCGGTTAAATTATTTGCAGCTAAAGCTTCTTTAATTACTTCAGGAAATTTTACAACTGCCTTTTTAAAAACTGCGGGTCCATCCATATATGGCAAAGCTGCGCCACTTTCTAAAATTTCGGGTGTCATAAACAAGCCACCCAATTCCTGCTCAGGATAGGCTGGTTTATCTTTCAACCACTTATTGGCATGAGAACCCGGATAGTACATGGCCAGAATTTCGGCATCGGCGCCATCGCTATGTAAATGTGTACTTAAAATCCCTTTCCCGGGTTCATCCGTAGGCTGCAATACAACAGCACCGGCGCCATCGCCAAAAATGACCGATACATTACGGCTGCGGGTTTCAAAATCCATCGCGAAAGAATGTTTCTCGCTCCCCACTACCAGTACATTTTTATACATGCCTGTTTTTACAAACTGATCGGCCACAGAAAGTGCGTATACAAAACCAGAACATTGGTTGCGAATATCTAAAGCACCAATTTCACCCATGCCCATTTCTCGCTGTAGCAATACACCACATCCAGGGAAATAATAATCAGGGCTGAGCGTGGCAAAAACAATAAAATCGACATCCTTAGCGGTAATCCCTGCCCTCTCTATCGCAATTTTAGCGGCCTCGATACCCATTGTAGTGGTAGTTTCTTCGTTCCGGTCGGCAAAACGGCGTTCCTTAATACCAGTGCGCTCCTGAATCCATGCATCGTTGGTATCCATAAAACGGCTTAAATCATCATTGGTATATATATTTTTCGGAACGTAGTAACCTATTCCGGCTATTTTAGACTGGTGCATACTCGCTGTTTATTATAATTTGGTTAAACAAAGTTAGTTAATTAAAAAAAGATATGGGCGGTGCAATTTGAGACATAGAGATTTCATCGCAATATCCTAAAATCTAATATCTCTGGTTTAATAGGTCAAATCTTCTAAATTATTGTTTATTTTTGCACCATGTCTACAGAAACCAAAGAAGAGACCTTTACGCTCGAAGAAATTTTAACTTCCTTAAAAACCGTACATCGCCTTATTTTGTGGAATGATGATATCAATACTTTCGATCATGTAATATACTGCATGATGAAATATCTGGATTATAACGAATCGCAGGCTGAAAAAATTGCCTGGAAAGTACATAATGATGGAAAATGCCCTGTTTTAGAAGGATCATTTACCGAGATGGAAGTTTACCGCAAAATTTTACAGCAGGAAGGATTAACTGTTTCTGTTGATTAAACCAGAGCAGTTTTTATTTTGTCGTAACGTCATGCTGAATTCATTTCAGCATCTATTTAAGAAGACCCTGAAATAAATTACCTTTAGTGAGCTCGCTTAAGGCTCGGTTTACTGCGTAGTTTTCCGCTGTACTACAGGTCAGGGTGACGACTGCCTAAAATGAACTATAAGATTATAACTCCAAGCCTTTTAAAAGTTCATTTAACCCGGCTTGCGTGGTCTGCGTTTTATCTTTAGCGTACCAGCCATGAAGTTTTTCTGCCAAAATTGGCATATCAGTAATTTCTTTTCTCCACTCTTTTAAAAGCTCCTGCAAAATTTGTGGTCTTGGCCCCCAGGTTCCTAAAACTTGGTCTGCTGATTCATTTAACACAATTAAAACCGGAATAGCCCTTCCGCCATTGGTTAAATGCGCATCAATTAATGGTAGATTTTTATCTCTAAGTACAAATTTCAGATCAATTTTACCTAGTGAAGCCGTTGCGATTTTATTGAATATTGGAACAATCTGTGCAGCATCGCCACACCAGCCTTCGGTAATCACTAAAAACTTATAATTTTCCTTAAGATGACCAATGGTTGAAGTCAACTCATCATTTAAGCTGATCGTCTTATCCACGCGATTCATCCTTTGCACATTCATTTTAGTATAGTGCAAATCGTAAGTTACGTCACCAGTAGCCTTTCCCTCTAACAGAAGTTGATCAATCAATGCACGATAGGTTTGATAATCCATTCCTTGTTCGCTGAAAATTTCGCTGTAATTAACCATGATGTTTAAAATTATGTCGCAAAGGAAAGGAGAAATTAGCTTAAAATAATCATGATTTTGCAAGAAAAAGCATGCGTACGATTGCGCAGATTTTGATATTGCGTGGCTTTACGGCCAATAACAAATTGGCAAATTCACCAATCTATCACCCTAAAACTTGCATTGTTTCCCGTTAATTAAACCCGATTGGAATGTAAAGCCCGTAAACGAGGTACGAGTGCGGACTTGGAATGAAAAGCGGGGCTAAAGGAACCGAAGACAACAGAAACCTGCTTTCCATATCTAGAAATTAAGTACAAGCCCAAATGGAATATTAGCTAAGCTCCCATTAACTTACTCACATGCTGTGTTAAAGCCACAAAATCTGCAACAGTTAGCTGCTCGGCACGCTTCTCAAAATAAATATGATCGTCCATTTTATCTTTAGGCATCACCGCAGAAACAGCATTACGCAAAGTTTTTCTCCGCTGGTTAAAACCTGCCTTAACCACCCGCCAAAATAATTTTTCATCGCAATCTAAAGTTTCCACTTCATTTCTGGTTAAACGGATCACTGCTGAGTGCACTTTTGGTGGTGGGTTAAATGTACCCGGTTTAACCGTAAACAGGTATTCAATTTTATAATAGGCCTGAAGAAACACACTCAAAATACCATACTCTTTGTTACCTGCTGGGGCTGCGCAACGTTGGGCAACTTCTTTCTGAAACATACCCACCATTTCTACAACCTTGTGGCGGTTATCTAAAATCTTAAATAAAATCTGTGATGAGATATTGTATGGAAAATTACCAATAATGGCAAATTGTCCTGGAAAAATGGCGTCGAAATCGAGTTTTAAAAAATCGCCATTAATTAACCGATCGCCAAGCTGCGGGTATTTTTCATTTAAAAAATGGAAAGACTCAGTATCAATATCGACAAGATAAGTTTCTAAGTCTTTGCGCTGCAGCAAAAAATCAGATAAGATTCCCATCCCTGGCCCTACCTCTAAAACCTGATTATATTTATCGGTATTCACCAAAGCCTCAACAATGCGGTTAGCTATGCCTTTATCGGTTAAAAAATGTTGCCCTAAATGTTTTTTCGCTTTTACTAAACTCATAACCCCAAACCCCTAACTGGGGCTTTTAAAAATTAAAATTGTTAGCAAAGATAGGCTTATTATTTCTTTGCAAATCACTTTCAATACTTTGCGGTTTCATTTTTTTTAAAGGGTTTAAACGAAAATCAGTAATTTGCGCTAAAATTTTCAGGTAATTATGAGCAATAAACTTAAAATTGGCATCAGTATAGGCGACGTAAACGGCATAGGTTTAGAGGTAATTATTAAAACATTATCTAATCCTGCCATTTTAAATTATTGCACTCCAATTGTTTATGGCCATACCAAGGTTTCATCTTTTCATAGAAAAGCGAATAACCTGGGCGATTTCAGTTTTAATGTAGTTAGCCATGCTAACCAGGCACAGCCCAAAAAGGCAAACATGATCAATTGCTGGGAAGAAGATGTAAAAATCGAATTGGGTCAGGTTACGGCAACGGGAGGAAAGTATGCTCTTTTATCACTAGAGCGTGCAACAGCCGATCTGGTAAACGGCGATATCGACGCCCTGGTTACTGCTCCGATTAACAAACATAACATTCAATCAGAAACCTTTGCTTTTCCTGGTCATACCGAGTATCTACAGGAAAAAAGTGGAAGTAAAGATGTACTGATGTTTTTGATCAGCGAAAATTTACGCGTAGGTGTTGTAACAGGTCACATTCCTGTGAAAGACGTTCCAACGGCGATTACCAAAGAAAAAATTACCAGCAAATTAAAACTGATTAACGAAAGTTTAAAAAAAGACTTTTGGATCGAAAAACCAAAAATTGCTGTTCTAGGCTTAAACCCACACGCTAGCGATAATGGTTTATTAGGCACCGAAGAGGCTGAAATTATTACGCCTGCTATCCAAGAGGCCTACGATAAAGGTATCATTTGCTTTGGCCCATACCCTGCTGATGGCTTTTTCGGCAACGGCAGTTACAAACAATTCGATGCAGTTTTGGCGATGTACCACGACCAGGGTTTGATTCCTTTTAAAACTTTAGCTTTCCATAATGGCGTAAACTATACAGCTGGCTTAAACTTCGTTCGCACTTCTCCCGATCATGGCACAGGTTACGATATTGCGGGTAAAGATTTAGCTGATCCGACTTCATTTACCGAAGCTTTGTTTTCGGCCATCCACATTGTAAAAAACCGCCGTGAGCAAGAAGAAATGCTGGGCAACCAATTGCGTTCAGGCGGAAAAGTGGTTGAAACGCAGTTTGATATCAAGGATGATGCTTCTTAGGAGAGCAGAAAGACTAAAGCTGAAAGACCAAAGGTGTATTAAACTTAGATGTATTTAGGTGTCTTAGGTAGTCGATTTTTTTTTTGCAAAGCAAGGCCTGTTTTTCATCGGTTCCGAAAGCCCTGCTTTCCCTACAAGCCCAATGAAGAATTGGGGCTTTTCGTCCAATCAGGTTTATTTTAGTTAAAATTGTGCACCAAACTAAAAATGAACAGCACTAAAAAAACCAGTTACATATTACCTATAATTGTCATTGCGCAGTTTCTTTGTACATCACTGTGGTTTGCAGGCAATGCCGTATTACCCGATATTGTTAAAAACTTCCCGGCCGAAACCAACTTATTGGCCAACCTTACCAGCATGGTGCAGTTTGGCTTTATCAGCGGCACTTTAGTTTTCGCCTTTTTTGCCATTTCTGATATTTTTTCACCCTCGAAAGTGTTCTTTATCTGTGGCATTGCAGCTGCGTTGTTTAATCTGGGCATCTGTTTACAGTTACCCGATGTCCGTTTATTGTTGCTTTTTCGTTTTTTAACTGGTTTTATGCTGGCTGGAATCTATCCTGTTGGCATGAAAATAGCCTCCGACTACTTTAAAGATGGATTAGGGAAATCCTTAGGTTTTTTAGTTGGCGCTTTGGTTTTTGGCACCGCATTTCCTCATTTATTAAAAAACTTTACTACAGATTTCGCCTGGCAATATGTAATTTTTGGCACATCTGCTTTATCGCTGACCGGTGCGTTTGCTATTTTGTTGCTGGTTCCAAACGGTCCATTTAGAACTGCAGGGCAAAAATTCAATTTCCGTTCTTGTTTTAATGGCTTCAAAAATCCGCATTTTCGATCTGCCGCTTTCGGTTATTTCGGGCACATGTGGGAACTTTATACTTTTTGGGCCTTTCTGCCCGGAATGTTATTGCTTTTTAACAACAAACACCCAAACTCAACTTTAAATATCCCATTATTTTCGTTTTTGGTTATTGCATCAGGCGGAATATCGTGTATGATCGGCGGGCTGTTATCGCAAAGATTGGGTGCAAAAAGAATAGCAACTATCGCATTAGCCATTTCAGGTTCATGCTGCCTGTTCTCTCCTATTTTTCTCTTCAGCGGTTCAACTTACCTCTTTCTTATTTTTTTATTTTGCTGGGGTTTATCCGGCACAGCCGATTCGCCTTTGTTTTCTTCTTTGATTGCCAAAAATGCACCCGAAAGTTTAAGGGGAACATCATTAACACTGGTAAATTGCATCGGTTTTGCCATCACCATTATCAGTATTCAGGTGATTAATCTGTTAGCTAAAGAAATGAATTCGCATTATCTTTATATGGTATTAGCTATTGGTCCGGTTTTGGGATTATGGGCCTTGGTTGACAAAAAAACAGATTAGGCCAGATTTTTCAAAATCTCTTATATTGCAAAAGCTTTGAGCAAAAACAGTATTAGATTATGGAAAATAAATTATCACCGATCATAAAACCCGAGGAATTAACCTGGCTAAACCAGGACGAAGAAATTGTAATTATCGATGCGAGCGCTGGCTCAAAAGCCAGGTATGATGAGCGGCATTTAGCGGGTGCGCTTTTCGCAGATGTAAATAACGATTTAGCCAACATAGGCGATTTTGCCATTGGCGGGAGGCATCCTTTACCTACTTTCGAGCAATTTTCAATTGTTTTACAGAAATTCGGTATCACAAAAGACAGCCATGCACTTATTTACGACGATAAAAATGGTGGTAACGCAGCTGCAAGGTTTTGGTGGATGTTGAAAGCCATTGGTCATGAAAAAGTACAGGTAATTGATGGAGGTTTTCAGGCGGCTGTTAAAGCAGGCTTCCCAACTACAGATAAAGTGGGAATTCCAAAATCTGTTGAAAAATACGAAATTACTGCATGGAACTTGCCATTATCTGACATCAATGAAGTAGAAAAAGTTGCCAAAACCGACGATTACATTGTGATTGATGTACGCGATGCCAACCGTTTTGCTGGCCTCACCGAGCCTATCGATTTAATTGCAGGGCATATTCCAGGAGCGGCAAACATCCCCTATACCGAAAATTTAGATGCTACGGGCGCTTTCTTGGCCCCAGAAATATTAAAAGAAAAATATGCTGAGGCCTTGGCACATGTTAAACCCGAAAATGTAATTGTACATTGTGGCTCGGGCATTACCGCCTGCCATACCTTATTGGCTATGGATTATGCTGGCCTACCTATTCCAAAACTTTATGTAGGCTCATGGAGCGAATGGAGTAGGAATAACAAAGAAATGGTATTGGCCGATTCATAATTTTCGTTAGTCGAGATTTGAAATCTCGACTCGATGGACAGTGGATTTACAATCCACATAATGAGTAAAAATCCTTTATTCTAAGTCGGGATTACAAATCCCGACTAACAAGAAAACTAAAAGGTCTTGCAGTATTTCAATTAACATTCTGAAAACCTGTCCGATTAACATCAACAATTTTTAAAAAACATTTTTAATCTAATTATTTTATCCCTACATTTGCAGGCTAAAATTTTACAGTACTTTGAACCCACTAAAACAATTTTCATTACCGTTTACCGGATTAAAATTGGGAACTCATCAGTTTGATTATGAGCTTGATGATCGCTTTTTTAACGCATTTGAGTATTCGTTAATTAAAAGCGGGAATTTAAAAGTAGACCTGGAACTTGAGAAACAAGAGACCATGTTGCTTTTAAAATTCAAAGTTATAGGTACAGTTAATTTAGATTGCGATAAATGTTTATCTGAGTTTCCGCTACCTATAAATCTTTATGAAAGGCAGATTGTAAAATTTGCTGAAGATGAACTGGAGAGCGATGATGAAGAAATTATTTCGCTAAGCCGTAAAGACACCGAGATTGATATATCTGGTCCTTTATACGAAATGATTAACGTAGCGGTACCTTATATCAAAAACTGCGAGCAGGCAGATAAAGATTGCGATCAGGAGATGATTGACCGTTTAAATCAGTTATCGATCGAAAAGCAGGCTGAAGAAAATGAACAAACAAGCGACCCACGTTGGGAAGCCCTTAATAAGTTAAAAAAATAATTAGATTATACACCAATGGCACATCCAAAACGGAAAATCTCGAAACAGAGAAAAAATAAAAGAAGAACACACTATAAAGCTGTTACTCCTTCTTTAGCAACATGCTCGGCAACAGGTGCTATTCACGTACCTCACCGTGCTTACAACGTTGATGGTAACTTATACTACAACGGCAAACTGGTTATCGAAAATACTCAGATAGGGTAATTTTCTTAAAAAATTGTTTGTGTTTTCAGCGGCTTTAGTCATACCTTAGTCAACTGAAAAATTCAGGATTACACCTGACTTAACACAAACAGATTTTTTCTATGAAAATAGGCCTCGACATAATGGGCGGAGACTATGCTCCCAAAGCAATTGTTTTGGGAGCAATAGCTGCTCATCAATCGCTTAACGCTGGAGAGCATTTAGTTCTTATTGGCGATACCGAACAGATTAAACCCATTCTTGCAGAAGAAGGTTTTAATCCAGATCATTTTGAATACGTTCATACTGATGAAGTAATTGGTATGGGCGAACATCCCACTAAAGCAATCGTTCAGAAACCAAATTCGAGCATAGCAGTTGGTTTCAACCTTTTAAAAGAAGGTAAAATCGATTCTTTCGCAAGTGCTGGTAACTCTGGGGCCATGTTGGTTGGCGCAGTCTTTAGCGTTAAAACCATCCCGGGCATTATCCGCCCTTGTTTATGTACAATTCTTCCAAAAATTAAAGGCGGTACTGGCTTACTGTTAGATGTAGGTGCAAATGCCGACTGTAAACCTGATATTTTATTACAATTTGGCGTTTTAGGCAGTTTATCTGCAAAAAATCTTTTGCAGATAAACGATCCGAAAGTTGCCCTGATGAATATTGGCGAGGAAGATGAGAAAGGAAATATGCTAAGCATGGCTACTTTCCCGTTAATGAAAGAAACCAGCCTCTTCAACTTTGTTGGAAATGTGGAAGGAAGAGATTTGTTTAACGATAAAGCTGATGTAATTGTGTGTGATGGTTTTACCGGAAATGTAATGCTAAAATTAGCAGAATCGTTTTACGTGCTTACCATCAAAAAGGGACTTAAAGATGAGTTCTTCGATCGTTTTAATTACGAACAATACGGCGGAAGTCCGGTTCTAGGTGTTAACGCCCCTGTTGTTATCGGGCATGGAATTTCTAGTCCGCTGGCTGTTAAAAATATGGTTCTACAATCCAGAGAAATGATCACTACGGGATTGGTAGAAAAAATTAGAATGGCATTTAAATAATTTATTAAAATTCTTAAAATGAGTAAAATTCACGCTGCTATTACAGCAGTAAATGGTTACGTTCCCGACTATGTGCTTACAAACGCAGAGTTAGAAACCATGGTTGATACTTCGGATGAATGGATTACCAGCAGAACGGGAATTAAAGAACGTAGAATTTTAAAGGGTGAAGGTTTAGGTACTTCTGATATGGCTGTTCATGCTGTAAACGGTTTACTTAAAAAGAGAGGAATTGATGCAAAAGAAATTGAACTGATTATCTTTTGCACCACTACACCAGATTTCACTTTCCCTGCAACTGCAAACGTTTTAGCCGATAAAATTGGCGCTACAAATGCCTGGGGTTACGATTTACAGGCCGCTTGTTCGGGCTTTATTTTCGGACTTTCTACTGGAGCATCATTCATTGAATCAGGAAGGCATAAAAAAGTTTTAGTGGTTGGTGGCGATAAAATGTCGTCGATTATCAACTACGAAGACCGTACAACCTGTATCATTTTTGGTGATGGTTGTGGCTGTGCCTTATTAGAGCCAAATGAAGAAGGTTTTGGTATTCAGGATTCTATCTTAAGAACAGATGGTTCAGGTAGAGATTTCTTAGGAATGAAAGCCGGAGGTTCAGTTAAACCTGCAACCCACGAAACCATTGATGCCAGAGAGCATTTTGCGCACCAAGAGGGGCCAACGGTATTTAAATTTGCCGTAACCAATATGGCAGATGTTGCTGCCGAAATTATGGAACGCAACAGCTTAACAGCTGATGATGTTGCATGGTTGGTTCCACACCAGGCTAACAAACGCATCATCGATGCCACAGCAAACCGCATGGGGGTTACAACCGATAAGGTAATGATCAACATTGAACGTTACGGAAATACAACCAACGGAACCATTCCTTTATGTTTATGGGAGTGGGAAAGCAGGTTGAAAAAAGGCGATAACATCGTTTTAGCTGCATTCGGTGGCGGTTTTACCTGGGGTTCGGTATACCTTAAATGGGCTTACGACTCTGAATAATTGAGTTGAGCGCCTGGAGTTGGGAGTTAATCAGTTGTGCAATAAAACATCATAGCCATTAACTATCAACCATTAAACCATCAACCTTAAGCGGTTGCAAAGAAAAATAAAACAAAAAAAGTATAACTTAGTTAATTCAATAAACACTATTTTTTACATAAAAGCCTAAAAAATGGATATCAAACAAATACAGGAACTGATTAAATTTGTTTCTCGTTCTGGAGTAAATGAAGTTGCTATTGAGCAAGAAAATTTCAAAATCACGATCAAAACAAACCAAGCACCAACAGTTGTGCATGCTACAGTACCTCAAGCTCCGCTTGTACAGGCTGCTGCCCCTGTTGCCACAGCTCCTACTGCTCCAAATGCAGCAACACCTGCTGTACCAGTTGCAGAAGACACTTCAAAATACATTACTATTAAATCGCCAATGATCGGTACTTTCTATCGTTCAGCTAGTCCAGAAAAACCAATGTTTGTTAATGTTGGCGATGAGATCAGTACAGGTAAAGTAGTTTGTATTATTGAGGCAATGAAACTTTTCAACGAGATTGAAAGTGAAGTTTCAGGCCGTATCGTTAAAATATTGGTTGATAATGCATCACCTGTAGAATACGATCAACCGTTATTTTTAGTAGAACCTATTTAAAGATTGACGTCACCCTGACCTGTAGCGCAGCGAAAAGCTACGAAGTAAATTTATTTCAGGGTCTTCTTTTTAAATGGATGCTGAAATGAATTCAGCATGACGATTATTTTAGAACAGAGACGAAACGTAAAAAATTATGTTTAAAAAAATACTAATTGCCAACAGGGGTGAAATCGCTTTGCGTATTATCCGTACCTGTAAGGAAATGGGCATCAAAACGGTTGCTGTTTACTCTACTGCAGATCGCGAGAGTTTACACGTACGTTTTGCTGATGAGGCTGTTTGTATTGGCCCCCGCCTAGTAAAGATTCTTATTTAAATATCCCAAATATTATCTCGGCTGCAGAATTAACTAACGCCGATGCCATACACCCAGGTTATGGTTTCTTATCAGAAAATGCTAAGTTTTCTAACATTTGCCGTGAGTATAACATCAAATTTATTGGTGCTACCCCAGAGCAGATTAATGGCATGGGCGATAAAGCTTCTGCAAAAGAGACCATGAAAATTGCCGGTGTTCCAACCATCCCAGGATCTGAAGGCTTGCTTACCAGCGTTAAAGAAGGTATTGCAATTGCCAATGAAATGGGCTACCCGGTTATCTTAAAAGCTACTGCCGGCGGCGGTGGCCGTGGTATGCGTGTGGTTTGGAAAGATGAAGATTTCGAAAATGCCTGGGACAGTGCACGTCAGGAATCTGGTGCAGCATTTGGTAACGATGGTTTATATTTAGAAAAATACATTGAAGATCCACGTCACATTGAAATCCAGATTATCGGAGATCAGTTTGGCAAAGCCTGCCACTTATCAGAACGCGATTGTTCAATCCAGCGCCGTCACCAGAAATTGGTAGAAGAATCTCCTTCTCCTTTCATGACTGACGAACTCCGCCAGAGAATGGGTGAAGCAGCAATTAAAGGAGCAATGGCTGTAAATTATGAAGGAGCAGGTACAATCGAATTTTTGGTTGATAAACACCGTAACTTCTACTTTATGGAAATGAACACCCGTATCCAGGTAGAGCACCCAGTTACCGAAGAGGTGATTAATTTCGATTTAATTAAAGAACAGATTAAAGTGGCTGCCGGAATTCCGATTTCAGGTAAAAACTATACCCCTGAAATGCACGCTATTGAGTGCCGTATCAACGCAGAAGATCCGGCAAATAACTTCCGTCCTTCTCCAGGTAAAATCACGAATTTCCATTCGCCAGGTGGCCATGGTGTTCGTGTTGATACGCACGTTTATGCTGGTTATTCAATTCCTTCGAATTATGATTCGATGATTGCAAAATTAATCTGCGTGGCCCAAACCCGCGAAGAGGCCATTTGTACCATGGAGCGTGCGCTTAGCGAATTTGTAATTGAAGGGATTAAAACGACCATTCCTTTTCATTTACAGTTGATGAAAGATCCTAACTTCAGGGCAGGTAATTTCACTACGAAATTTATGGAAACATTTGAATTTTCGGAATAATATAAACTATTTCTATATTTAACACGTAAATACCATTCTATTCAAATAGAATGGTATTTTTGTTTTCAACATGAGCGACACTAAAAAAACTTCACTTACAAAAGCTATCGGGCAAAGGAGCACCACTTTAGAGGCAGAAATGTCTTTTTTCGATCACCTGGATGTTCTCCGTAAACATTTAATCAGAGCCGTAATTGCCATTGCCGTTTTTACGGGTATCGCTTTTTACTTCAATGAAGAGATTCTTGATAAAATAATTTTTGGCCCGAAAAAACCAGATTTCTGGACATATCGCATGATGTGTAAGCTGGTAGAACACTTCCCGTCATTAGGCAAGGATATGTGTATCACCAAAATTAATGGCGAAATTATCAATACTGAGATGGCTGGTCAATTTAACCTTCAGTTAAATGTTTGTGTAATGTGCGGTATTGTGGTTGGCTTTCCTTATTTATTGTGGGAAATCTGGCGTTTTATTAAACCGGCATTACATGAAAACGAACGTAAATCGGCCAGTGGTTTTGTATTCTTCGCATCGGTACTTTTCATTATTGGTATCTTTTTCGGATACTTTGTGGTATGCCCGCTATCAGTTAACTTTTTAACAGGTTATACGGTAAGTGCCGAAATTAAAAATACATTCACAGTTGATTCGTATCTGTCATCTGTTGCAACTTTAACTTTAGGCACAGGGATTATCTTCGAACTTCCAGTTATTATTTTCATTTTGTCTAAACTTGGGTTGATGACACCAAAACTGATGAGATCGAGCAGAAGGTATGCCGCAGTTATTATCTTAATCATTGCCGCTATCGTTACGCCAACACCTGATATTATGACAATGCTAATTGTAGCTACGCCATTGTTCTTGCTTTATGAGCTGAGTATTTTTGTATCAGCCTACATAGAAAAAAAGAAGAAAAAGGCTGATGCTGCTTTCTACGCTAACTAACAAAAACATTACGAATAGATTTTATAATTCTCTATAAATTTGACAATGTCTGATACAAAAATTAAAATTGCTATTGGAGCGGATCACGCTGGGTTTGAATACAAAGAAATATTAAAAGATTTTTTACAGAATTACGAAGTAAAAGATTTTGGTACTTACTCAGAAAATTCTGTTGATTACCCAGATTTCGCCCATCCGGTTGCTACTGCTGTAGAAAATGGAGAATTTACCTATGGGATTTTACTTTGCGGATCGGCAAACGGTGTAGCCATCACCGCGAACAAACATCAGCACATCAGAGCAGGTTTATGTTGGGAGAATGAAGTTGCTTCTTTAGTCCGCAAGCACAACAACGCAAACGTTTTGTGTATACCTGCCAGATTTGTTTCGGAAGAACTGGCTAAAGAGATTACCACAACTTTTTTAACTACTGAATTTGAGGGTGGTCGTCACCAAAACAGAGTTGAAAAGATTTCGTGTTAACAAGAAACTTAACTAACTATTATCATAATGAACAAAAAGTTTTTAACCCTTGGCTTGGTATCGCTTGTTACCGCAAGTTGCTTCAGCCAAATTAAGCCGCTTAAACCTAATCCTGATGCGATAAGGTTTAGCAAGGCCATTAACTCAGAGAACGCTTACAAACATCTTTCTGTTTTAGCTTCTGATGAATATGAAGGCCGCGAAACAGGTACAAAAGGTGCCTGGATGGCTGCTGATTATATCCGTGATTATTTTCAATCGCTGGGATTAAAAGCACCGGTAAATGGTAGCTATTTCCAAAAAATAGATTTAATCAATTATACTGTTAACGAAAGTGTACTTACGATTAATGGACAGCCAAAACAAGTTAATAAGGATTTTCTAATTCCAATCACCTCGGTTGGTCCTAATGGCTTTATATTTAATACAGATGAAATCGTTTTTGCAGGTTATGGAATTAACAGGGAGGATTATAATGATTTTGAAGGTCTGAATCTTGAAGGAAAGGTTGTAATGATCTTTTCGGCCTCACCGCTTACCGCTGGCACCGAAAAACCAACTCCCCGTAGCCTAGCCATGGCAAGGCAGAAAAAAATATCATATCTGGCACAGAATAAAGCAAAAGCAGTGATCTTAATCGACACGGATTTCGATAAATTGGCTGATTATTCTAAAACTACTGCAATAACCGGTAGGTTAATGCTAAAAAACAAAGAAACCGAAATTGCTTTGCAGAAACAGAATCCATTTAATGTTATCACCATTTCTGAGGCAACAGCTAATGATATTTTTAAGGCTGCAGGTACGTCTGTACAGGATATAGCAAAAAAAATATTAGAAAGTAAAAAACCGGCTTCTCAAACAATAAATATTTCACTATCGGCAAGTTCACGTAAAAAAGAAAATGAAGTGCGTGGGGAGAATGTCCTGGGTTTCTTAGAAGGATCTGATCCAAAATTAAAGAAAGAGATTCTAATCATTACAGGTCACTATGACCACATTGGTATCACTCCGGATGCTGTAGGTACAGATAAAATAAACAACGGTGCAGATGATGATGGATCGGGCACCACTGGTGTTTTACTAATGGCAAAAGCATTTGTAAATGCAAAAAAAGCTGGAAAAGGCCCCAAAAGGAGCATTTTATTTATGACCGTAGTTGGTGAAGAAAAAGGACTTTTTGGATCTGAGTGGTACTCAGAGCACCCGGTTTTCCCTGTTGAAAATACCATTGCAGATTTAAATACCGATATGATCGGCCGTACAGGTGAAGAGTATCTGGGCAAACCCGATTCGGCCAATTACATCTATTCGGTTGGTTCGAATATGTTAAGTAGCGAATTGGGCAAATTAAGCGAACAGGTAAATGCAACCTATACCAAAATGAAGCTTGATTATAAATACGATGATCCAAAAGATCCGGAACGGATATATTACCGGTCTGACCACTATAATTTCGCTAAACTAGGTATTCCGATCATCTTCTACTATGATGGCATGTTACAGCAGGACTACCACAGACCTGGTGATGAAGTAAGCAAAATTAACTTTCCACTTTTATCCAAAAGGGCAAAATTAACCTACTTTACCGCATGGGAACTGGCTAACAGACCTAAACGTCCAGCAGTGGATATGGATGGAAAAGGTAATCTGAAAAAATAATTTCCATAGTTTATTTTTTTTACTACATTGTTCTTATCATTTTAACCTTTTAAAATCTTTAAAATTTATGAAAAAACTTAGTAGAAATGAAATGAAAGTTGTTAATGGGGGGTTGCTGCTGTTGCTTATGAATGCTGTGTGTACACAGATACAGAAACAGGAGGTTTTTACAGACGTTGTGGTCTTACTGAACAAGCAGCGCAAGATCTTGTGGATGATGGTGGTGCCGATCCTAATATGAATTCATATTATGAATGTGGTGGGACATATCATTTTCCAGGGGAGTGGTAATAAATTTAAAAATTATGTCCCGGGTCAATCTCGGGACTTTTTTATGCACATTACTTTTGGTGCCTACATAAATTCCTATCTTTGGTTTTTAACGAAGTAGCGCCAAACTAAAAGTAGCTATTCTTCGTTACCCCTATAATAATATTGCCATTGATGAAAACTGCCGAGGAATTTTTAGAGAAATCTGATGAGAAAGCTTTCGATTTACCGCACCGCAAAACCATAAATTATAATATTGGTAAATACAATGCAGCTGTTGAACGGGGTTTATCAAAATTCGAAAATTTAGAGGCATCCAAAAAAAAGGCACACGTAATTAAATGGCGTGTAATGGAAAACCTTGATAAATTCTTACCGGAGTTTGAATCAAATTTCCAACGTCGGGGCGGTAAGGTAATCTGGGCCAATAATGCTGAAGAAGCCCAACAGGAAATTCTCAACATCATCAAAAGAAACAACGGCAAAACAGTTATCAAATCAAAATCGATGACCACCGAGGAAATCCACTTAAACGATTTTCTGGAAAAAAACGATATCGAATCTTTAGAAAGTGATTTGGGCGAATATATCGTTCAATTGCTTGGTCAGGCTCCATACCATATTGTTACTCCCGCCATGCACTTAAGTGCAACAGATATTGCACAGTTATTTCACGATAAATTTGGCACACCTATCGATGCCACTCCCCCTCAGCTGGTGCAAAAAGCAAGGGAATTACTCCGCGATAAATACTTAAATGCTGATATCGGTATTAGCGGTGGCAATTTTTTAATAGCCGATACCGGAAGTATTGCCTTGACGGAGAATGAAGGTAATGCGCGTTTAAGTACCACTTTCCCAAAAATCCATATTGCCATAGTAGGCATCGAAAAGGTAATTCCTTCTATAGCAGACCTTGATCTTTTCTGGCCTTTACTGGCATCACATGGAACCGGTCAGAACTTAACGGTTTACAATACCATTTTAAGTGGTCCACGCCAACCTAATGAAACAGACGGGCCAGAAGAAATGTATGTGATTTTGCTGGATAATGGCCGAACCAATTTATTGGCACAAAAAGATCAAAGACAAGGCTTGTATTGCATCCGTTGCGGTGCGTGTTTAAATGCTTGTCCGGTTTATAAAAATATCGGTGGTCACACTTATAACACAACCTATAGCGGGCCTATCGGTTCGGTAATCACCCCTCATTTAAAGGGCATGGAAGAATTTAAACATTTAAGTTATGCTTCTAGTCTTTGCGGTAAATGTTCTGAGGTATGCCCGGTAAAAATCGACATCCACAAAATGCTCCTGCTAAACCGAAGGGATGCCGCCTCAGGGCATGAAAACGGCAAAAAAGAGGAAATTGGTTGGAGCATGTTTAGCAGAATGATGCAAAAACGCAAGTGGATGGATTTCTTTGGTGGGAAATTTAAAAATTTTATGCTTAGCACTTTCTTTAAAAAGAGTTGGGGCAAATACCGCGAAATGCCAAAAGTTGCCGATAAATCTTTTGCTAAACAATGGGAAGAATTGAAAAAAAATAAGGAGTCTTAAATCAGGACTCATTAGTCAAAATAACCAGATATGCAATTTAACAGAGGAGATAAAGACAACGAGTTCCTACTGAACTTATATAGAAGATTGCTTTACCCTCGGATGGTTGAAGAAAAAATGCTCAAGCTTTTGCGCCAGGGCAGAATTGGCAAGTGGTTTTCGGGTATTGGCCAAGAAGCAATAGCGGTTGGCAGCACCCTAGCCATGCAAAGCGATGAGTACATTTTACCCATGCACCGTAATTTGGGCGTTTTTACTTCACGCGATATTCCTTTAAAAAAACTAATGGCCCAATGGCAAGGCAAAATTACCGGCTTCACCAAAGGCCGCGACCGCTCTTTTCATTTCGGCACACAAGAATATAAAATTATTGGGATGATATCCCACCTTGGCCCCCAAATGGCCTTAGCCGATGGTATCGCACTGGCAGATGTTTTACGCAATCAGCCTCACGCTACTTTGGTTTATACCGGAGAAGGGGCAACCAGCGAAGGCGATTTTCATGAGGCAGTAAATGTTGCCGCAGTTTGGAACCTTCCCGTTATTTTTCTGATCGAAAATAATGGATATGGCCTGTCTACTCCAAAATCAGAACAGTTTAGGTGCAAAAACCTGGTGGATAAAGCCATTGGTTATGGCGTAGAAGGCATTCAGATAGATGGAAATAATATTCTGGAAGTTTATAATACCATTAATCAACTGGCCATGGAAATCCGGAAAGATCCAAGGCCTGTTTTAGTAGAGTGCTTAACTTTCAGAATGCGCGGACATGAAGAAGCATCTGGTACCAAATATGTCCCACAAGAACTTTTTGATGAATGGGGCAAGAAAGATCCGTTGAGTAATTACGAAACCTATTTAATTGAGCAGGGTGTTTTAACATCGGATTCAATTATCGACATCAAAATCCAGGTTAAAAGAGATATTGAGCTGGAAGTTGAAGAAGCTTTTAACGAGGATGAGCCTATTGCTAATGCCAATCAGGAAGAGGTCGACATGTATTTCCCTTACACACAACAGGTTATCCAGCCTAATCCATCTTCTATTGAAAAAAGATATCTGGATGCGATAACCGATGGTTTGGATCTGGCTATGCAGAAATACCCTAATCTGGTTTTAATGGGACAGGACATTGCCGATTATGGTGGGGCTTTCAAAATTACAGATGGTTTTACTGCTAAATATGGAAAAGACAGAGTGCGTAATACCCCTATTTGCGAATCAGCCATCGTAGGTGCAGGTTTGGGTCTATCCATAAATGGTTATAAAGCAGTTGTAGAAATGCAATTTGCCGATTTTGTGACTGTAGGCTTTAATCAGATCGTGAATAATCTGGCCAAAACGCATTATCGTTGGGGCGAAAAGGCCGATGTAGTGGTACGCATGCCCACAGGTGCCGGAACAGGTGCTGGGCCATTTCACTCACAGAGCAATGAGGCCTGGTTTACCAAAACACCAGGATTGAAAGTTGTTTACCCTGCTTTCCCCGAAGATGCAAAAGGTTTGCTATTGGCAGCGATTGAAGATCCAAACCCAGTGCTTTACTTTGAACATAAATACCTCTATAGAAGTTTAATTGCTCCAGTTCCTGATGGCTATTATACTACAGAGATTGGTAAAGCAGTTAAGCTTGCCGAAGGAAATAAATTCGCAATCATTACCTATGGGCTAGGTGTACATTGGGCTTTAGATTACTTAAAACAGTATCCTGAAAGCGGTGCTACATTAATTGATCTACGTACATTACAGCCCTGGGATAAAGAAGCTGTATGGGCCGCTGTTAAAGCAACCGGAAGAGTTTTAATTTTGCACGAAGACACCTTAACAAATGGTTTTGGTGCTGAATTATCGGCCTGGATCGGAGAACATTGTTTCTCTTACCTCGATGCACCAGTAATGCGCTGTGCGAGCTTAGATACTGCAATTCCTATGAGCAAAGTACTAGAAGAAGATTTTTTAGCTAAAGCAAGATTAGCAGAAACGATTAATAAATTATTGAAATATTGAGAGCGGTTTAGAACGCAATCGTCATGTTGAATTTATTTCAGCATCTTTAAAAAACAAAAAATACATGGGCACTTTCAAAGTCAAAGGGAATATCATCAACATCACCAAGCGAAATATTTTTTTTGGCGAAGTAGCAGTTGAAGGTGGAAAAATAAAATCAATCACCAAAATTTCTGAACAGAAAGAAGGTGCTCATTTTATCTCACCAGGCTTTATCGATAGCCACGTGCACATCGAAAGCAGTATGCTAATCCCAAGTGAATTTGCGCGATTGGCGGTTGTTCATGGAACAGTATCAACCATTAGTGACCCACACGAAATTGCCAATGTTTGTGGAATGGAAGGCGTAGAGTTTATGATTGAAAATGGCAATACCGTGCCTTTTAAATTTAACTTCGGTGCACCTAGTTGTGTTCCAGCTACCATTTTTGAGACGGCTGGAGCTGAATTGGATCATGATGATGTAAAGTCACTTCTAGAACGTTCGGAAATAAAATATCTGAGCGAAATGATGAATTTCCCTGGTGTGCTTTACAAAGATGAAGAAGTTTTAAAAAAGATCGCGGCTGCACACCACCTAGGTAAACCTGTTGATGGACATGCCCCGGGTTTACGTGGCGACGCTGTTCAACAATATATCAACGCCGGAATTTCTACCGATCATGAATGTTTTACCGCCGAAGAAGCATTGGATAAATTACAGCGCGGTATGAAAATACTAATCCGCGAAGGAAGTGCAGCCAAAAATTTTGAGGCGTTGATTGATCTACTAAACGATTGGCCGGAAATGATGATGTTCTGTAGCGACGATAAACATCCGGACAGTTTAGTCGAAAATCATATTAATCAACTCTGTACAAGAGCAGTAGAAAAGGGAATTGATATTTTTAATGTATTGCAGGCAGCCTGTATCAATCCTATTCTTCACTACAAATTAGATGTTGGCTCACTCCAGATCAATGATGATGCAGATTTTATTATAATAGAAGATTTAAAAACATTCAAGGTTAAACAAACCTATATCAATGGCTTATTGCTAGCCGAAAATGGAAAAACAGTTGGCAATTGGGTAAAACATGTAGAAGATCGCGAATCGGTAAACCATTTCGATTGCAGCTTGAAAAAGGAAGAAGATTTTATTTATCCATTTACCGGACAAAAAGAAATTCCAGTTATTGAAGCATTAGACGGGCAATTGATTACCAACAAAATATCTGCTAAACCGAAAGTTTTAAATCAAAATGTCATTAGTGATCTGGAGAATGATGTTTTGAAAATGGTGGTCGTAAACCGCTATCACGATGCGCCTATTGCAATATCATTCGTAAAAAAACTTTGGCTTAAAACAGGGTGCCATAGCCTCAAGTGTTGCACACGATAGTCATAATATTTATTGCGGTTGGAGCCGATGATAAAAAGCATCTGCGAAGCTGTAAATTTAGTGATCAAAGAAACCGGAGGTGTGGTGGCACTGGGAAATGGGAAAGAAGAAGTTTTGGCTTTACCAGTTGCCGGGTTAATGAGCAATCAAAATGGCTACAAAGTGGCAGAAAGTTATACTTCAATAGATCAGTTTGCGAAAGATTTAGGCTCTACTTTGCTTGCCCCTTTTATGACGCTTTCTTTTATGGCCTTATTGGTAATTCCACATTTAAAGCTTAGCGATAAAGGTTTATTTGATGGGGATGAGTTTAAGTTTGTGTAAGGCGTTCGTCACCCTGACCTGTAGCGCAGCGAAAAGCTACGAAGTAAATTTATTTCAGGGTCTTATTTGTTAACCAAAAGATGCTGACCATCAAGTAGCTACAAGGCAATTGAAAAACACTATTTCCACTTGTACAACAAGTTCAGCTGGACGGTCGCGAAAAAATTATTCCACTACAAAAACCTCGGCCAAAGGGTTAAACAGGTAAACCCGTTTGTCATCTAAACAAATACATCGGTACCGCTTCCTAATCCGTTCGCCTTTGGTAAAACGCCTGCCATCTTTAATTTTAAAAGTGGTATTAATCGGCAATTGCTCTAAATGCAAGGTCTCAGATTTATTGTTGTCGTATTTTTTTAAAGCACGTGATAAATGCAGGTCAGAACAACTGGATGCCGCAGGATTCGACATATAATTATCAATTGCTTTGTGGATATCGGCTGGAAAGATATTCATATCAAAAAAGGGAATCATCATCCGCTGGAAGTTCTTTTTCCATTCTGTTCCATGCGGTTTTACTTTATTCTTGAAATCGTTCCAGGTGAGCAAATGCGCAAACTCATGTACTGTGGTAACCAGAAAAGCATAATGATTGAGATTGAAATTCACCGAAATACGATGGCCTTTGCCTTGATAAGGATGGCGGTAATCGCCCAGTTTTGTAGAACGGGTTTTGGCTATCTTAAATTCACATTGAAAATAATCAATCCACTTTGCAATTAACGGTGCCGCTGGTTCGGGCATGTACTGTGCTAAAACTTTAACCTTTTCCATTTAACCGCAAAGTTCGCAAAGTTTTCCGCAATGAAACAAAGAAAAATTATAAGCCATTCACTACACGTTTTAATCCATCCTTTAACCTAATTACGTTAAAATTCATCAAAAGACCTAATTTGTAATTACCTAACTTCATATAAGTTAATGTTTGAGCCAAATGAATCTCGTTAAATGCTTCTATACTTTTCAATTCTAAAACCAATTTGTGTTCTACTAAAATATCAATTCGATATCCACAGTCTAGTTTTACCTCATCGAAAATTAAAGGCATTATCTTTTCCTTTTCAACAAATAATCCTGCCTTGAGAATTTTATAATACAGACATTCTTTATAGGCGCTTTCCAACAGACCAGGACCTAAAGCACTATGAACTTCTATTGCTAATCCGATTACAATTCTTGATAATTCATTCTCATCCATGTCCTTGAGTTTGCTTTTGCGCCCTTTGCGTTTTTGTCCTTAGCGATCTTTGCGGTTAAACCTAAGGTTATTCCTCTGATGGAAACAACGATGCCAGCACGAGCTTGATCTCACCGAAAGAATAATCTTTACCTAAAAATTCCCTTATCGTAGCCATCGATTTTGTTTTTTGGCTCTCCACCGCATCGCTGATGTTTCTGATTTTATTGGCCTTTACCAGTTTGGTCACATCCAATTGTTGCGTAGAAACGTAATAAGCCAAATGCCCCTCAATGGTACCGGCAGAAAAGCCACGTTCCTTTGCAATTTCGTCGATGGTTTTCCCTTGCTCATAAAGCTCGAAGCTCACTAACTTGGTATCAATCTTTGGCTCTTTTTTCTTTTTCTCTGCTGCAGATTTTACTTTGAGCGTTTCTCCTTTTAACTGGATCGCTTTTTGGAGCTGATTGTTTCTTTCTACCGTATTCAACAGTGCATCCGTATCGGCTTTGCTAAACTCTTTACCTTCGATAAGCGCTTGCAACAATGCTTTGCTTTTATGCATTTTTTTTAGTTGCTCATATACCAAAATTTCGAGTTCCAACAGTTCTGTAACGTAGGTTTTAATTTGTTTTTCTTCTTTTATCACTTCAATTTGAGCCAGAAAACGGTCTGAAATCTCTTTTACCAGCGGATTAAAATATTTTAAGGCAGCCTCTACCCTTTTCGATACATTAAATAAAGTGTGTTCAGTTTGCTGTGCAAACAGGTTTTTCAGCTGATTTACAAATGTATCGGCCGTAGCCGTTATTTTTTGAAAGTCGGTATAAATGGTATCGGTCCAATCTTCATGCCTTTGCTTGGCCGATTTTTCACTTTTATCAAATGTCTGACGGTGTTCTTTTAAGTAATAGCGGATCAGATTCAGATCGAATGCCGCAAGCAAATAGCTGCGGATAAAAGTATAACTCTCTATACTGATCTGCTCGTTGAGTACCTCTGAGGGCTGTTTTGTTTTAGAGAAATAATGCACATTCTGATCCTGTTGCAAACCACTATCGCGTAGGTGAGAAGTCAAAACCAAACCCTTTAACGAACGTAAGCGCGATAAGGCTACATAGGCCTGACCAGGCGCAAAGGCATCCCCGACATCAATAATGGCCTTATCAAAGGTTAAACCCTGACTTTTATGTACGGTTATTGCCCAGGCCAGTTTTATGGGGTATTGAATAAACGAACCAGCTACATTTTCCTTAATCTCATTGGTCGCTTCATCCAGTTTATACTTAACGTTCTCCCAGGTATAACGAGAAATCTCAATAACTGTCCTATCCTCAGGAAGTTCAATTTCGATTATATCTTTCTCAATATGGTGCACTACCCCTATTTTGCCATTGTAATACCTTTTCTCGGCAGTCATATCATTTTTAATGAACATGACCTGTGCGCCAACCTTTAACTCTAAACTTTTATCATTCGGGTAAGCATATTCATTAAATTCGCCTTGAATTTTTGCCTCAAAAAAGTAAGATTTGGTCTTTAACTGGGCCAACCTTTCGCGGTTTATACTATCGGCCTTATTGTTGTGTGTAGTTAAAGTGATGTAATTTTCATCGGCCGCAGGTTTAAAATCCTGTTTGAAATGCTGTCTGAGTAATGCTGTATCTTCTGCGGTGATTTTATTGTTCCGCAGGTTATTGAGCAGATCAATAAAAACAGTGTCATCCTGACGATAAATTTTATCCAGTTCGATATAAACCGGTGGATTATCCTGCAATGCTAGTGCATCGAAGAAATAAATGCTTTTATAAAATTTGGCCATAATGCGCCATTCATCATTTTTTACTACTGGCGGCAATTGGTGCAGATCGCCGATAAACAAGAGTTGTACTCCTCCAAAAGGAACATTTCTGTTCCGGCGGACATACCGCAAAGCAAAATCGATCGCATCGAGCATATCTGCGCGCAGCATACTTACCTCATCAATCACCAATAACTCTAATTCCTGCAACATGCGGCGTTTATTGCCCTGCATGTTTAAATGTTTTACTAAAGTTTTAGGCGTATTAAAGTTGAAGTTGATATTTTCATTGATCAAGCTTCCGGCTGCATCTGGGAAGAAAGCCCCAAAAGGGAGCTGAAAAAGCGAGTGAATGGTTACCCCAGCTGCATTGATTGCAGCAATACCTGTTGGTGCTACAATTAAGGCTTTTTATGCGTAAGTTTAATCAGTTTCCGTAAAAAGGTTGTTTTACCCGTACCTGCTTTTCCGGTCAAAAAAACATGTTTTGAGGTATAATTAACAAATTTAGCCGCAATTTCTGCAGGCATAGAAGTTTCTTCTAAAGTGGGCATCGGCAGTAAAATTTTAGTTTACAATAAACGGAGGGATGAATAAAGCTAAACATTTTAGCACAAAAATAAACAATGATCGGGGAGAAATTTTAAATTTTATTGGATAATTTTCGGTTTAAGCCCTGTTTAGCCGATAAAGTTTTTAATCAACGGAAATAAAACCCTCAATAGAATGACTAAAGAAGCAACCTAAACCTGACACGAATGGCAGCCTCCATCCCGATTTACATCGGGATTCAATCGGGACTATAGTGTATGACAGGGCTGCAATAACAAAAGAACTATTGCCACTGCTTTTCAAAAACAATAAACATGCAACCTATTTTCAATTAAACAATTAACCTATTCAAACTTTAAGCAAATTCCTTATCTTTGCGGCCTGATGAAACAACAATATTCAAATCTTATCGCTGTTAAATTCCTTTAACAAGGTTTCATCATCTTTTATATCCAAAATTTTATTATGCTTAACCCTGAAATAGAAAAACGTAAAACCTTTGCCATTATTAGTCACCCAGATGCGGGCAAAACCACACTGACAGAAAAATTTCTGCTTTTTGGTGGTGCTATTAATACTGCTGGTGCGGTAAAAAGGAACAAAGCGAACCAAAGTAATACCTCCGATTTTATGGAAATCGAAAAGCAGCGGGGTATCTCAGTTGCAACTTCGGTAATGGGTTTCGAATACAGTGGCAAACGCATCAATATTCTGGATACGCCTGGTCACAAGGATTTTGCTGAAGATACTTACAGAACTTTATCGGCGGTGGATAGTGTTATTTTGGTGGTAGACTGTGTAAAGGGTGTAGAGGAACAGACTGAGAAACTAATGTCGGTTTGCCGTATGCGTAATACACCAGTAATTATCTTCATTAACAAAATGGACCGTGAAGGTAAAGAGGCTTACGATTTATTGGATGAAATTGAAGAGAAACTAAACATCAGCCTTTGTCCACTTTCGTGGCCTATCGGCCAGGGGCATACCTTTAAAGGCGTGTATAGCATTTACAACAAACATTTAAATTTATTTAATTCTGATAAAACCAAAGTAACCGATTCGGTTGTCGCAGCGAGTGATTTAAATGATCCTTCTTTATTAAATTACCTTAAAGAAAACGAAATCAATACGTTGAAAGATGATGTTGAATTGGTTGACGGTATTTATGGTAAAATTGATAAGGATTTATATACCGATGGTTTGGTTGCACCTGTATTTTTTGGCAGTGCGATTAATAATTTCGGGATCAAGGAGCTTTTGGATACCTTTATCGATATCGCACCAAGTCCGAAACACCGGGAAGCTGAAGAGCGTGATGTACTGGTTGAAGAGAAAAATTTCAGTGGTTTTGTATTTAAGATCCACGCTAACTTAGATCCTAAACACCGTGATAGGATTGCCTTTTTAAGGATCTGTTCTGGCAAGTTTGAACGCAATAAATTCTATTACCATACCCGCCAGGATAAGAAACTGAAATTCTCTAACCCGATGGATTTTATGGCGAACGAAAAAAGTATTGTTGAGGAGGCCTGGCCAGGCGATGTGGTAGGTTTATATGATAGTGGCAACTTTAAAATCGGCGATACTTTAACCGAAGGTGAAAAACTGCAGTTCAAAGGAATTCCTAGTTTCTCTCCCTCTATTTTTAAAGAGGTTGAAAATATGGACCCAATGCGTACCAAACAATTGGAAAAAGGTATTGAACAGTTAACCGATGAAGGTGTTGCACAGTTATTCGTAATGCAACCTGGAAACAGGAAAGTAATCGGTGCGGTTGGTGAGCTCCAGTTCGAGGTAATCAATTTCAGGTTAGAGCACGAATATGGTGCAAAATGCCGTTTTCGTACCTTAAGTTATACCCGTTCGAGCTGGGTAACTTCTACGGACAGAAAGAAATTGGATGAATTTGTGAAACGTAAGCAACAGCACATCGGTTTCGATAAAGAAGCCAATCCAGTTTATTTGGCTGATAGTGAATATATGATTAATTTAACCAAACAGGATTATCCAGATATCGAATTCCATAAAACCAGCGAATTTAAAAGTTAACTTTTGAATAATTGAGTGATTGAATGAGAGAATGTTGGCAACAGCGCTAATAAATTCATTAATTCAATCACTCAAATTCGATCATTTTCGTTTACTCATATCCCAAACTTTTAGGCTATTTAAAACCGCTTTACCTCCTGTGGAAAAGGCAGCTAAGCCTGTGGCTTTTTCATCAGGAAAAATCATGCTGGTAATTACCTTTTCTCCTTCATTCGCGAAAACTTCAAGCGATGATTTATCAATCAGAATCTGAATTTTCAATTTAGAACCCACAGCATTCAACTTAGCAGTTTGAATAATATTCTTATCGTTCTTCACACCTTTTTCTGAGCGCGAGCAATCTACATACAGCTCATTTTTATCGGCCAGGTATCCCACTTCAATTTCTTTGATCACCTTTCCTTCGCCGTCTTTTAATTGTACTAATTTGATACCTGCACTTTTCGAATTACTTAAATCAAATTCGGCTTCAATCCAATTTGCATTGCTAATATCATCCAGTTTCAGTTCACCATCAACAAGCAGATGCTGTTTGGAAACTACCCGGTTTTGGGCAATTTTTTTTAGGTTACCTGCAATAACCGAACTCGGCTGTTGAAACAACCTTACACCATCAGGCGTAGTTTTTAAAGCTAAATCTCTGGGGATAGACATCTGTCCTTTCCATGGGAAGGTTTCTTTACCACCCGGCTGCAACCAACCCAAAAGAATGCGTTTATCGTTTGGTGCATTGTTCCATGGAATCGCGGCATAAAACGAATCGCCATCATCTACCAGCAAAGTTAACTGGCCATCATTGTCATTCTTAAAAGTTTTACCATCAAAATTGCCTACAAAATATTGCATGGTTGGCCCTTTTGGCCCAAATAACGAAATCATTAGTACCCATTTCGTGTTATCCCTATTTCCATCCACTGCCAGTGGAATCATAAAAGGGCATTCCCAGCCACTACCCTGATTACCTTGTTTACCGAAATCACTCAGCATGGTCCAATCTTTCAAGTTTTTTGAGCCATAAAACCTTACCTGATGTTCATCAACCATTGCGACAGTCATAATCCATTGCTGAGACGCTTCATGCCACCATACATTAGGATCTCTGAAATCTTTTTTGTTTAAATCGATAATGGGATTTTTAGCATAATTGGTAAAAGTTAGCCCACCATCATTACTATAGGCCATGTATTGAGATTCATTCCGTTGTTTGGGTAGATCTGCGGTATAAAAAGCTACAACGGGTGCCTGTCCTTTCCCCAATCCACTTACATTATATTTATCCAGTACAGCCGAACCTGAAAAAATCATGGTGGTGGTATCATTTGTAATTTTTTCCGGAATAGCAACCGGAAGATGCTTCCAGTTTATCAGATCTTTACTGGTGGCATGGCCCCAGCTCATGTGCCCCCATTTATTTTCGAACGGATTGTACTGATAATAAAGATGATATTCCCCATTCAGATAAATTAACCCGTTTGGATCGTTTAACCAATTTGATGGTGCAGTGAAATGATAATTTGGCCTCCATTGAGGCGTAGGCTGTTGAGCGAAAGCACTTATCGAACAGCACATTAGAAAAGCTAGGATATATTTGGTCTTGAACATAATTAAATTCAAATTACACATAAGAATTCAATTACTAAAACGTTTAACTAGTTTCTTGAGGACTTTATAAAAACTTTTTCTTCATCAGCGCTTTCGTATTGCTCATAAGTTTGGGCCAATCTCTTTTTGATTTTAGCGATCAACAATCGTGGCGATAGCACTTTAACGCATTCTCCAAAACCTAAAATTTCGCGCTCCAGTTCGTAATTTAATACCACATCAATCCTGAAAACGGTCGTTTTATCATTTTTCGCTAGTATAATCTGCGAGGTATGCAAAGGTTTGGTAATCACGTAAGGTGCATGGTCGTTGGTAAATTCGAGGATTACTTTTTGTGCACGGTCCCGCTCATTTTTTGTTACACCGATCAGATCTTCGTAATAACGGTCAAAATCTACTCCCTGGTAAGCAAAAAATTCTTCGTTGGGCAGCTCCTGAAATTCGACGATCCTATCTAAGGCTAAATTTAATATTCCAGGTCGCTTTTTTGCCTTACAGATCAAAAACCAACGGTTTCTATATTCTTTTAGGAGATATGGATAATAAATCCCCTGTTGCGACTGCTGTGCTTTAAAAGATTTATATTCGATCAAGAGCGATTGTTTATTTAAAACTGCCTGGTATAAAGGAGGAATACATTCCAACCCCTTAACGAGCTTATTACTTTCCAATTGGATATTATTGCCACTCTGCTTGGTCGATTTATAGAGGTTGTTCTCCAAACGGGCAATCATATCGCTCATCTCGTCGAAATAATTGAAGGCATTAAACTGTTTCAGTACACCTACAATTTCTTTCATCTTATCTACATCTGCATTATTGATTGGTGCTTTGGTTATACTGAAACTAGAATCTTCGTAGGCATAAAAGCGTTTATCCTTCACCACAATTGGTGCATTGTAACCCAGCTTGTCACTCCGCATTAATTGAATATCTGCCTGAATGGTTCGCTTGCTTACACCTGTTGTAATCCCTTCCAGTTCGTAAAGGGTTTCTGATACCTTTTCAATAAGATCTTCCAATGTCCATTTTCGGAAACGGTTTTTCAAACAATCGTCGATGGTTTTATACCTGATGAGCGCTAATTTATTTACGGCCATTTTAGAGCAGTTTTAGGTTTCTGTTAAAAATCTAGTGATTTCGTTAATCTAAATATACGAAAGTGCTTCACATCTACGCAACACAATTGCGCAGATCACGATAAAAAGAAACATTTTACGGGAAAAATAAAATTTATTTATCTAATTATCAGAAACTTAAATATAAACATAAAGAATATTTTTATCTACGCAAATCAGCCGCGCAGTGGTAGTGGCATCTTTGTAATGTCGCCAGTCGATAAAGTTCTTTGATAAATATTAATAACAACAATCTGATTGATAAGAAACAGTTTTACTGTTCTAAATGATACGCGCTCTCGTTTATGCTGCTCCAGTTTTAACAGGATCAGCATTCACTATCATGAAACCCCTGTTCGGGATACGCCGGAAAGGGTTACGTTAGTAGTGGTTATCATAATCAGATTGATATAAAGAAATCCCGAAAGGGATGGCAATACTAAATAAAAGTTATCCAATGTTGTGGGTTTCAGAATAGCCCCAAAGTATTCGGGCAAATTGCTTGGAATATACTGATAAGGATTATGATAGACTGTCTAAACACGTTGTGTGTCGTGGGTTCGAATCCCACTTCCGATATATCGGAATAACTCAGGGGTTAGAGTAACAACCACCAATGCAGGTTCGAATCCTGCTTCCAAATATCACTTGGAATAGCAAAATGGTAATGCAATGGACTTAGGATCCATCTTAAAAGAAGGGCAACTTTTCAAACCGCTCACCAGAATCAGCGTTGTGCAACTGCATTTGGCTTCAGGATTTTTCGGAATCCAGCAAGCAAATCTGTGTTTTGCTCAGTAAGGATCAGTGCAGCAGGAAAAGATTTAAAAATCAAATGAGTTAAACCGAAAGGCAAATTGCTTCATGAGCTTAAGCCTGAGTAGAAAAACAAAGTTTCATTTTTAAACAAACTTGACAAACTTTTACTTCCGCAGAAAACAGATAAATGTTCTTCCGCAACGCTTTTAAAAGAATAAAATAAATTAACAATACTCATTTAAGTCTTCCCTTTTAGGGGAGGATTTAGGTGGGGCTAACTCCAGAAAACATGAAAAGAGTAACAATTAACACCAATTATGTTGGATTGGTGTTTAAAAAAGGAAAATTAAAAAACGTTTTAACAGCTGGAACTTACTGGTTGGGTTTCGGTGAAGACATGACTTTGTACGATATGGCAAAAGAGTACTATTACACGGTTGCCGAATTAGATATCTTGTTGGAAAATACAGATTTTGTGAATTTGATTCACTTGGTAAGTGTTGCCGACAACGAATTGGCTTTGGTTTATCAAAACAAAAATTTCAAGAACGTTTTAACAGCCGGCAGACACGCCATCTGGAAAGGTTTATCAGAATATAACTTTGTTAATGTAGATATTAAAAACATTAATATTGACGAAGCAATTGATAAAAACTTATTGGAAAAAGCGCCCTTATTGAATTACATCAGGGCTTATAAAGTAGAATCGTTCGAAAAAGCTTTATTGTTTATCGATGGTAAATTTGAAAACGTATTGGAAGCCGGAAACTATATTTACTGGAAAAACAGTACTACTGTTCAAGTTTTAAAAACCGATATGAGACAATTGAATATGGAGATTATCGGTCAAGAAATCTTAACAAAAGATAAAGCACAATTGAGGGTAAACTTCAGCATTCAATATAAAGTTGATGACATCATCAAAGCGTTATTGGAGAACAAAGAATTTGAAAAACAATTGTACATCACCATGCAATTGGCATTAAGAGAATGCATTGGCTTAATGACTTTTGACGAATTGATGGAAAGCAAGGAAAAAATTGCTGAAATGGTAATGGCCATCACCTTGGATAAGGTTGAAAATTTGGGCGTAAAATTAACCAACTGCGGTGTTAAAGACATCGTTTTACCAGGTGATGTTAAGGAAATTATGAATCAGGTTTTAATCGCTGAAAAAAGAGCACAAGCCAATATCATTACCAGGAGAGAAGAAACTGCATCGACCAGAAGTTTGTTGAATACGGCCAAATTGATGGAAGACAACGCTATGTTGTATAAGTTGAAAGAGATGGAGTATGTAGAGAAAATTGCAGAAAAAATCAACAACATCAGCTTATCGGGCAGTGGACAAATTGTGGATCAATTGAAACAAATCTTCGTAAAATAAATTAAATTTAGAAACCCCTCGGCCAGGTGAGTATTACCTGCCGAGGATTGAACAAGAAATAAAATGCACAACAACATAACAGGTAATAACCTAATCGAAATAGGCTATTCCGAAGGGAAAATAGTAGGTCTGGCTTTGGATATCCTGAAAACAAACTTTGCAGATACGGAAGAAAAAGAATTATTGGTCTTATTTAAAAAAGTAAAAGAATATCCAGAAAGTTTTTTGGATGACGAGGTATTAAGTGTATTGGCAAAAGCCGTGATTGAGGAAGCCAATCCAAAATCAGACGGAACCATTGAACTGATTAATAACGCGAAAGAGTATTCAATTTTCGGTGTCGATTATATTGAAGAAGGTGCCAGAAATCAAATGGATATCGCAATGAAGCTACCGGTTTCGGTAGCCGGGGCATTAATGCCCGATGCGCACCAAGGATATGGTTTGCCGATTGGCGGTGTTTTAGCGACCAAAAATGCAATTATCCCTTACGGTGTAGGTGTAGATATCGGTTGCCGAATGGCTTTAAGCATTTTCGATATCCCAGAGAAACATTATTTCGGGAAAGATGCAATGTATAAACGAGAGTTGATTGCTTTTACCAAATTTGGTGCAGGTCAAAACTTCAAAGGCAATGAAAAAGCAGACCATGATGTGCTAGAAAACGAGGCTTTCTACTCCACATCTTTTCTTAAAAATTTACACGGAAAGGCCTGGGCACAATTGGGTACTTCGGGCGGTGGTAACCACTTTGTAGAATGGGGGATTATTGATTTTGCCGAACGCGACGAGGTTTTAAATATCGATAAAGGCCGTTATGTGGCTTTGTTAACCCACTCAGGTTCGCGTGGCTTAGGTGCTACCATTGCCGGTCATTACACCAAACTGGCTAAAGAGATCTGTAAGCTGCCTAAAGAAGCCGCAAACCTGGCTTATTTAGACCTTAATACAGCAGAAGGACAAGAATATTGGATTGCCATGAATTTAGCCGGCGATTATGCTTCTGCTTGTCATGAGGTGATCCATACAAGGTTGACTAAAGCCATCGGTGCAAAAGTTTTAGCCAAGGTAGAAAACCATCATAATTTTGCCTGGAAAGAAATACTTGATGGTGAAGAAGTAATTGTTCACCGAAAAGGCGCTACACCTGCAGGTAAGGGCGTGATGGGAATTATCCCAGGAAGTATGACTGCTCCAGGATTTTTGGTGAGAGGAAAAGGTGAAACCAGTGCAATCAATTCGGCTTCGCATGGAGCGGGTAGACAAATGAGCAGGACCAAAGCGATTCAATCGATCACTAAATCGGAGATGAAAGCGATTTTGAAAGACCACAACGTCACCTTAATTGGTGCGGGTTTAGACGAAGCCCCAATGGCTTATAAAGACATCCATAAAGTAATGTCCGCGCAAACCGAACTGGTTGACGTGGTGGCTAAATTTGAACCTAAAATGGTGCGAATGGCCGATGATGGAAGCCGCGAAGACTAGTCCTAAGTCGAAAGTCTATAACAGAATCGTCACCCTGAATTTATTTCAGGGTCTATCTTACAAGAAAGATGCTGATCCCGAAGCTTCGGGACAACATGACGATCGAGCGGACAATGGATCAAAGTGCTTCCTATTTAAAACAAAAAACCTCTTCAAAATTAACTGAAGAGGTTCTCTTTATATTTATAAATCTATTTCAACTTACTCAATGCCACTTTAATCCTTGGTAACATATCTTTAATATCTTGCAGTGTACAAGCACCAACCGATGCCCTGAACCAAGGCATGCTATCTTCATTTCCGAAAGCAGAGAATGGTACTAATGCTGCTCCTGCTTCTTTGATCAAGTAGAAATTTACATCTGCACTGTCTTTTAAAAGCTGCCCATCTTCAGTAGTTTTACCGATATAATCGATTTTAATGGTTAAATAAATGGCCCCATAGGCTCAACGGCATCAACATTAAAACCTTCGTTCTTTAATTCGTGAAAACCGTTATAAAGCGCATTTAAACTATCCTGGATCTGCGCTTTGAAGCTGGCTAAGAAAGTATCAACCTGTGTTTTATCGTTAAAATAATTAGACATAGCCACTTGCTCGGCTTTTGGCGCCCAAGCCCCCATGTGGCCAACCAGTGCTTTCATTCTATTGATAATATCTTCAGGACCGAAACCCCATCCTACACGCACGCCGGTTGCCGCCAGACATTTCGAACTGCCATCCACAAAAATAGTAAAGGGTCTCATCGCTGGACGTAAAGAAACTGGATTTACGTGCTCCTTACCAAAAGTTAAAAGCGAATAAATCTGATCGTACATCATGTACAATGGTTTTTCATCTGCACCACGAGAGGCATTTTCTTCTAAAACCGCATCACAGATTTCAGCTAAGGAATCAGCATCGAACATCGTTCCGGTTGGGTTTAATGGCGAACATAAAGCCAATAAAGTTGCCCCTTTTAAATGCGGTTTTAATTGCGCTGCCGTTGGCATAAAATTATGCGCGGCATCGGTTTCTACCGCAATTGTTTTTGCAGATGTTAAATGAGAGTAGTGGTTGTTGTTCCAGGATGGAGCGGGGAAAACCACGGTATCTCCTGGATCGATCAACGCCAGGTAAGTAGCATAAATTAACGGACGTGAACCACCAGAAACTAAAATGCTGTTGGTGTTGTATTCCAACCCAAATCTATCCTTTAATAATTCAGAAACCGTTTCTCTTAAAGGCAAAACACCATCAGCAGGTGGATAATTGGTTTGATTGGCATTGTACGCCTCCACAATTCCAGCTTTTAATTCGGTTGGGATTGGGTAAATGTTTGCGTCAAAATCGCCTATGGTTAAGTTAGCAATCGAAGCACCTTTACGCTTCATTTCGTTAACTTCGTTACCGATTTTTATAATTTCTGAGCCAATTAATGAATTGGCTAATATTGAAACTTTCATATTATGCTATTAAATCTTCTATTGCTTTATTCACTTTTCCGAAACCAAACTGAGATAAAACATTGTGCATTGCTGCAGAAATTTGCTCGTTACAAAGGTTGCCGATGCTTCCTTCGTGTGTATGATGTATTTGGCCAGACGGTGCAAAAGTACCATTTTCTATCTGTTCGCCAACAATTTTATAAGCCTCTCTAAATGGAACACCTTGAAGTGCTAAATCGTTCACAACCTCAACGCTAAACAGATAATCATATTTTTTATCTTTCAGAATATCATCTTTTATGGTAATGTTCTGAAACATAAAAGTGGCGATCTCCAAACATTCGTTTAATGATGTGATTGCCGGGAAAAGGTTTTCTTTTAACAATTGTAAATCGCGGTGGTAACCTGACGGTAAATTGGTAATCATCATGGCAATTTCGTTTGGTAAAGCCTGAATTTTATTGCAGCGAGAACGGATCAGCTCGAAAACATCAGGGTTTTTTTTGTGTGGCATAATACTCGAACCTGTAGTCAGTTCTGCCGGAAAACTGATAAATCCAAAATTCTGATTAATAAACAAGCAAACATCCATCGCCATTTTAGCTAAAGTTGCAGCAACTGCGCTCATGGCCTGCGCCAAAATTCTTTCTGTTTTACCACGCCCCATCTGCGCATAAACCACATTATGGTTTAAGCTTTCAAAACCCAATAATTCAGTCGTTAAAGTTCTGTTTAAGGGGAACGATGAACCATAACCAGCGGCAGAACCTAATGGGTTTTTATTGCAGATTTTCCATGCAGCCAGCATCAGCTCCATATCATCTGCCAGGCTTTCGGCATAGGCGCCAAACCATAAACCAAAAGACGATGGCATGGCAATCTGCAAATGCGTATAACCTGGCATTAATTTATCTTTATGCTTATTGCTCAGGTCAATTAGCTGATTAAACAAAGTTGAGGTTTGGCCAACCATATCTTCTATGCAGGCCCTGAAAAACAATTTTAAATCAACCAACACCTGATCGTTACGCGACCGGCCACTATGGATTTTCTTACCCGCTTCGCCAATGCGCTGGGTAAGCAACCACTCTACCTGCGAGTGCACGTCTTCTACACTATCTTCGATGGTGAAATTTCCGGCTTCAATTTCGGAGTAAATATTTTTCAATTCTTGCTGAACCGTTTTCAGTTCTTCAGCTGTTAGCAAATTAATGGTCTCTAACATTTGGGTATGTGCCAAAGAGCCCAATACATCAAATTTCGCCATCTGCAGATCCAGTTCACGGTCTTTACCAACTGTGAAACGCTCTACAAACTGATTTACATCTATATTTTTTTGCCAGATTTTCATGCTTATGATTGCTCTATTTTATACCTGCACAAAGGCAGTCGAAATACCCGCAAAAGTACAATAAATAGATTAGAAATCAGGAATGAGATTGATCTGTAATGCACATTTAAAGGTCAATAAACTCAATTTTATGTGGCCTCTCCTAATTCTTGGTTTAAAAGCTTATTTTCGTATAAACTTAAACTTATTATGAAATCCCTAAAACTGTTCTCCACCGTTTTTTTCATGCTTGTTATACATCAGCTACAGGCACAGGAAAAACCAGCATTAGGCTGGAAAGATGTTTCTAAATGGACTTTTAACAGACCTGCTACTTTATCGCCTAACGGTGAATGGATTGCCCTAGCCAGCGGACCGGTTGAGGGAGATCTAAAGATGACGATTAGAAAAACCAATGATACTTTAAGCCGCAATTACCCAATTGGAGCAACGGCCAATAGCATCTCATTTTCAAACGATTCAAAATTTGCTGCTTTTAAAGTTACACTTAAGGATAGCGAAGCTAAAGCGGCAAAGAAAACAAACAAACCAGTTTATGATAAACTCTTGCTGGTTTCATTGAGTGATAATAAACAGACGGCTTTCGAAAAGGTAAAAAGTTTTAGCTTTTCTGAGAAATCACCTGAGTGGATTGCCATCCAGTTTGCGCCTGCAGAAAATGCTTCGAAAGAGAAAGATGCACCGAAGGGTACCGACGTACTGCTTTATAACCTTATCTCAAAAAAAAGTTACAACCTTGGTAATGTTTCAGAATTTGCCTTCAACAAAACAGGAAGCCAGTTTGCTTATGTTATCGATGCTGCCGGGCAAAATGGAAACGGTATTTTTTTACGTGATATGAAAACAGGCATTACCACAGCGCTTGATAATGATAAAGCCGTTTATCAAAAACTTGGGTGGAATGAACAGGGAACTGCATTTGCCTTGCTTAAAGCTAATAAAAACGATAAATACAAAGATGATGTATACAGCATGCTTGGTTTTAACAAAATCAATGGAGATTTAACAAACAAGGTAATATATAATGGTATTGACGACAAAATATTCCCGGCTAATATGGGTATCAACACCAACGCCACTCCATTCTGGTCTGACGATCAAACGGTTTTGTTCCTTGGCGTTAATACATTGACCAAAAAAGAAGAAAAGAAAGAGGAAAAAAAGGAAGATAAGAAATCAGACACTTTAGCTAAGGCCAAACCAGAAGTTAAGAAAGATGATATCGAGAAACCTGATATGATTATCTGGAATTGGCAGGATAAGAGACTACAGTCAGCACAACAAACGCAAGAAATGCGTGATAAAAACTTTAGTTATCTAAGTGCTTACCGTATTGCGGATAAAAAATTCATCCAACTTGCAGATAGCAACATGCGCTCAGTTAGTGTAAACCCAAAAAGTTTATACGCGATTGGCTACGATAATTCAAAGTATGAGCTGATGGGAAATTTAGATGGGCAAAGTTATGTGGACGTTTATCTGATCAATCTTAAAACCTTTGGCAAGAAATTACTATTTGAAAAAATGTATGCCTCTAACGGAGGAAGACTTGTGGTTGCCCCAAACGGAACTTTAGCCAGTTATTATGTTGACGGTGTATTTTATAGTATTAATTTAGAAAACGGAAAAACAGCGAACCTTACGGGCAAGATTAAATCTTCTTTTGTTGATGAACTAGATGACCATAACGTAATAAAACCCGCAACGCAAAATTTGGGCTGGTCGGCCGATTCTAAGTACGCATTAATTAAAGACAATTACGATTTATGGAAAATCTCTGCTGACGGAAATAGTGCTACTGCATTATCTGATAATTGGAAAAGCAAAAAAACCGAAGTAGCCACCCGTTTCCGCGTTGATGCTGATGAGAAAGGTGTTGATTTAAGCAAAGACCAGTATTTTGCGGTATTTAACACCAAAAACAAGAAAAACGGTATCGGGATTTTACCTGCAGGTAAATCTAAGATCAACATTTTATTCCTAGACGACAATGCTTACCAAAGTTTTGCAAAAGCAGAACAAGCTAAAATTTTTACTTATACCAAAAGTAATTTTCAGCAATCTCCAGATTATTATGTAAGTACAACTGGTAATTTAAGTGCTGCCAAGAAAGTAACCACAAATACTCCAGATCAGGCTAAATATGCATGGTCTTCTGGTGTTAAGTTGATCGACTATGTAAGTGCAAATGGCGATAGCCTGCAAGCGGCCATTTATTTACCGGCCAATTATGTTCCCGGAAAAGCTTATCCTACTATTACATACATTTATGAAAGGTTAACTGATGACCTGAATACCTATACCATGCCTACGTTTCCTGGCGGAGGTTTCAACAAAGCGATGTACACCAGTAATGGATACGCTGTTTTAATGCCAGATATTAAATACAAGTTGAATGATCCGGGCATGTCGGCCGTTGCCTGTGTAGTGCCTGCGGTAAAGGCAGCAATTGCTACCGGAATTGTTGACGAAAAAAATGTGGCCATACATGGTCACTCCTGGGGAGGTTACCAAACTTCATTTTTAATTACCCAAACCAATATTTTTAAAGCTGCCGCAGCTGGAGCACCTTTAACCAACATGATCAGCATGTATAGCCTAATTTACTGGAATAGCGGTGGCACCAACCAGGCTATTTTCGAAGCCAGTCAAGGCAGGTTAACGCCTGGTTACTGGGATAACTGGGATGCTTTCGCCCGCAATTCTCCGGTGTATCACATCAAAAAAGTACAAACACCGCTATTGCTTTTACACAATGATAAAGATGGAGCTGTAGATTTTACTCAAGGCATTGAATATTACAATGGTTTAAGAAGGTTGAACAAACCTGTGGTGATGATTACCTATCGTGGAGAAAACCATGGTATTGCAAAAATGCCAAACCGTAAAGATTATGCCGTACGGATGATGGAATACTTTGACTATATGCTTAAAGGGAAACCTGCTCCTGAATGGTGGAGCAAAGGGGTAAACCGATTAGATATGGAAAAACACTTAGAGGCGAGGGCCTTTGATGGAGGCGAAGAGAATTAACTATTTTGAGAAAGCCTCAGATCTAATGGATCTGAGGCTTTCTTACTATTTACCGTTGATTACCGGTTTTAACATATTAACATATCCTTCAACACCCTCAGCTACTTCTCTAACATATAAAAATTCATCGGCCATGTGCGAACGGCCAGAAAAACCCGGACCACATTTTACCGATGGAATATCTAATAGTGCCTGATCAGAAGTAGTAGGAGAGCCATAAGTAGTTTTTCCAAGGGCAACACCAGCCTGAACAACCGGGTGGTTTTTATCAATCGATGATGGTTTTAAACGGATAGAGCGTGGGGTAACATCACAATCAACATTTGCCCTGATAATCTCTAAAACCTCTTCGTTGGTGTAGGCATCTGTTACACGAACATCAACCGTAAAAGTACAATTTGCCGGAACCACATTGTGCTGCGAACCCGCATTGATGATGGTAACCGTCATTTTTAATGGGCCGAAAACCTCCGATACTTTAGGGAACTGATAATTTCTAAACCACTCAATATCTTTTAGGGCTTTGTAAATGGCATTCTCTCCCTCTTCACGGGCAGCATGACCGGCTTTTCCATGAGACACACAATCTAATACCAACAAGCCTCGTTCAGCAATAGCTAAATTCATTTCTGTAGGCTCGCCAACGATACCAAACTCCAGTTCGCCCAAATCTGGAAGAACCAATTCTAAGCCATTATTGCCCGAAATTTCTTCCTCGGCAGTTGCTGCCAAACAGATATTGTATTTTAAATCTTCCTGCTCGTAATAATATAAAAACGTTCCGATCAGCGAAACTAAACAACCACCGGCATCGTTACTGCCCAAACCAAACAGTTTATCACCTTCAATTGCTGCATCATAAGGGTCGCGCGTATAACCAGAATTTGGCTTAACCGTGTCGTGGTGCGAGTTTAGCAACAAGGTTGGCTTATTAGCATCAAAATGTTTGTTGTAAGCCCAAACGTTGTTCATTTTACGCTGGTTCTTAATCCCTCTCTCTTCCAAAAACTGGGCAATTAAATTCGCAGTTCTGTCTTCTTTTTTACTAAAAGACTGGATACGGATTAACTGCCGCAATAAATCCAGACTTTCTTTTTGTATATTTTCTAGTAACATAGTATCAAGTAATTAGTAGTAAGTATCAAGAATAAACACATCTTTAAACTTTCTACTTTTTATTTTGCTTTCGGCTTATTCTTTTGATGCCGTAATTAAGACCTTAAGCCTTACACCTCTAGCCCTCTTTAGTATATAAATTTCCGGCTTTTAAGGCCGAAAGTTTAATACCTTTTATCAGCGATGAGCTAAAACCGTTATGCTCCATTTCATTTAAGCCAGCAATAGTGCAACCTTTCGGCGAAGTTACCTTATCTATCTCTGATTCTGGGTGTGTTCCGTGTAATAAAAGCAAATCGGCCGCTCCTTTAGCCGTTTGAACAGCCATTTTTAAAGCTTCATCAGCATGAAAACCGATTTCTACCCCACCTTGCGAGGCTGCCCTTATTGCCCTCAGGAAAAATGCAATACCACAAGCACAAAGTGCTGTTGCAGAAGTCATTAAATCTTCATTTATTTTCACAACAGACCCTACGGTTTCGAACATTTTGGTTACATCAGCAATGTTTTCTGCTGATGCGTTATCGCTGGCTATGCAGGTCATAGATTGACCAATGGCGATTGCCGTATTTGGCATTACACGAACCACTTCAACTTTATCACCTAACTTTTCTCTAACAGCAGCACAACTCACACCCGAAATTACCGAAATAACCAGATGTTTAGCCTGAACGATTGAAGTTTGGATTTCGTCTAAAACAGTATTTAATTGTTGGGGCAGAACGCCCAAAATTACAATATCAGCATCAGCTACAGCCTGTTTATTGTTATTGCTAATGTTAAAACCAACTTCAGCAAAAGATTTTAAGTGGTCGGTGTTTCTACGGGTAAGCGTAATGTCGGCAGCTTGGGCAAAGTTGGCTTTCACCAAACCTTTGGCTAAAGATAAACCGATATTTCCACTACCAATGATAGCTATTTTTTTTGACATGATTCCTAATTTTCCTTCCTGCGGCTTGATTACACAGATTATTTGATTACAGATTTATATTTTTTTCTACGGTTTTTGAAAAGCAATTTCAGTAATTCTATTGATATTTCAGTCCCGCTATCCATTACAAGTCCCGATGAAAAATCGGGAGCTTTTCATTACTATCAGGTTTAGTTTGCAAAAGCAGTGGTTAATCGGTTTCTTTTTCCCCTCTAAATGCCTACAAAATCTACATTCAGAAAGCTAACACAAGAAAGAATTACAAATGTAAATCGATGCTTTTGTATCTTGGTGGTTAAAATTTTTAGTGCTGAGTTTATGTACATCGCCAAAACTTTCTTCAACCATTCTGCCTTCTACCTCATTTCAACATCTTTGTTCCAAAAGTTCCCTCAGCAAGTTCAGCCAACTCATCGGCTTTACCGATATACACCGCTGATACTCCCTTTTTAATCGCTTCAAAGGCATTATGCAATTTGGGGATCATTCCACCTTGTACTGTTCCATCTGCTTTTAAATCTTCAAATTCATCCGCTTTGATTTCTCTTACCACAGAACCATCATCGTTCACATCTTTAAGTACCCCCTTTTTCTCAAAGCAATATACCAAACGTGTTTCGTATAAAGCCGACATCGCCACCGCAACTGAAGAAGCGATAGTATCGGCATTGGTATTGAGTAACTGCGAATTCCCATCGTGGGTAATAGCACAAAATACCGGAACCAAGCCTGCCTTCAGCAAGCTGTCTAAAGTATTTGAAGACACAGAGTTTTCATCTAAATCGCCAACATAACCATAATCGATTACCGCACCCGCCAACGGTCCGGGAGCAGCGCCGTATGTTACCGTTTTTAGCGGACGCTTTGTTGCTTTGATCACATTTCCATCTGCACCGCTCAAACCTATGGCATTGCTGCCTTTTGCCTGTAGTTGTGCAACCATATTTTTATTGATCAAACCTGCATAAACCATGGTTACAATCCGCAGGGTTTCGATATCGGTAATCCGTCGGCCTTCAATCATTTTAGCCTCAATACCTAGCGATTCGCCCAATTCGGTTGCAATTTTACCCCCCCATGAACCAGTATCTTATCTCCGGGCAAAGCCGTAAAATCCAATAAAAACTGATGTAGGTTTTCTGAATTATCGATTACGTTTCCGCCGATTTTTATGATAGTAAGTTGTTTCATAATCTATTTTAATAGTTAACCACTGATGTGCACAGATAAACACAGATTAGAAATGTAAAAAGCATCTGTGTTCATCCTTTTTATCTGTAGCTATGGGGTAACAGTTGTCATTTTAGTTCTTCCAACATCGCTTTAATTACCGCTTGTGCGGCCCATAAACGGTTTCCGGCTTCGTGAATAACCAATGAATTTGGTCCATCCAAAATCTCAGATGATAATTCCAGATCGCGGCGTACAGGCAAGCAATGCATAACTTTAGCATCGTTTGTAAATTTTAATTTCTCATTATTCATCATCCAGCCGTCAGGATAAGTTAATACTTTTCCGTACTCTTTATAACTACTCCAGTTCTTCACATACACATAATCGGCACCGGCTAAAGCTTCTTCCAAATTATACTGAATATCGGCATTAGGTGTAAAATCTTCCGAAAGTTCGTAACCTTCTGGCTGAGCGATTGTAAAATCGATCATACCTTCTGCCTGAGCTTTGCACATCCACTCTGCAAAAGAATTCGGCACAGCTTGAGGTAATGCCTTAACATGAGGTGCCCAGGCTAAAACTACTTTTGGCTTGCGGCCATCTGGTTTCTTTGTCCAGGTTTCATGAATGGTAATAATATCGGCAAAGCTTTGTAAAGGGTGACGTGTTGCACTCTCTAAACTTACTACCGGTACAGCACAATATTTCACAAACTTATTGAAAAAATCTTCGCTATAATCTTCCTCACGGTTATTCAGTTTTGGGAAAGAACGCAGGCCTAAAATATCGCAATATTGCCCCATTACAGCTGCAGCCTCACGGATATGTTCAACGGTCGAACCATTCATTACTACGCCATCCTGAGTTTCTAAAGCCCAACCTTCTTTATCCATATTCATCACCATTACGTTCATACCCAAATTTAAGGCCGCTTTTTGCGTACTTAACCGGGTACGTAAGCTCGGATTCATAAAAACCAGCCCCAAGGTTTTGTTTTTACCTAAATCCTGGTGTGCATAAGGATTTGCCTTTAATGCAAGTGCATCATTTACAAATTGTTTGATGCTTGGAACATCGTGTACGGAAGTGAAAAGTTTCATTTTTTAATCTAAATTAATTTATCCCGATCCGTCACCCTGAACTTATTTCAAGGCCTCAAGCAGGAGATACTGAAATAAATTCAGCATGATGATCGACCTATTACACAATATCTATTTTACTAATTTACCAAAAGCTGCCAAAAACTCATCAGCATGTACTTTCGTTAAATTTAATGCTGGCAATAAACGGATTACATTCGGTTTTGCCTCGCCGGTAAAAATATGGTGTGTAAACAATAATTCTTTTTTAACATGTGCCAGCTCGGCAGGTAGCTCAATACCAATCATTAACCCACGACCACGCACTTCTACTACCTGGTCAAATTTCTTCAGTTCGGCTATCAAGTAATTTCCAACTTCTTCGGCATTTTTGATGAGGTTATCTTTTTCCATTACTTCCAAAACAGCTAAAGCCGCAGCACAAGCTAAATGGTTACCACCGAAAGTTGTACCCAACTCTCCATGCCAAGGTTTAAATTTGGGTGCAATAGAGATTCCAGCTACCGGAAATCCATTACCCATTCCTTTTGCCATGCTGTACACATCTGCTTCAACACCTGAATAGTCGTGCGAGTAAAACGACCCTGTACGCCCGTAACCACATTGTACACTATCGGCAATGTAAACGGCATTATATTCATCGCAAAGTGAGCGGATTTTCTGCAAGAAACTTTTCGACGCTTCTTTAATCCCGCCAACACCTTGGATACCTTCAATAATAACAGCCGAAATTTCATTGCCTTGTGCTTTAAAAGTTTCTTCTAAAGCAACCTCGTTATTAAAAGGCAAAAAGATTACATTTTCGGTCTGATTAACCGGCGCTACAATTTTAGGGTTATCAGTTACGGCAACAGCCAAAGACGTACGTCCGTGGAAAGCACCCGTAAAAGCAATTACCTTTTTTCTTCCGTTATAAAACGAAGCTAACTTTAAAGCATTTTCATTTGCCTCAGCTCCAGAATTACACAAAAATAATTGGAAATCTTTTTTGCCAGAAACTTCACCAAGTTTCGCTGCAAGCTGAACCTGTAAAGGAATTTTAACTGAATTAGAGTAAAAGCCAACTTTATTTAATTGATCGGTTAAACGGTTTACATAATGTGGATTAGTATGCCCGATTGAAATTACAGCATGACCGCCATATAAATCTAAATATTGTTGTCCGTTAGCAGCCCAAACATTGCTGCCTGCCGCTTTTGTTATTTCTATATCGTTAAGTGGGTAAACGTCGAATAAGTTCATTTTGAATAAGTTTAAAGACTAAAGACCAAAGACCAAAGCTTCCTGTAACATTTCATATAGCAGCAAGCCCAATCCGATAGTATTTAATCTTGGTTATTGTCGAAGGTGTTTAATTAAGCCAATTAACATTGCTTTAACTTCACCGGCCATTTTATAAATTTCTAAATATTTGCTTTCTTCTAGATATTCTAAATCCTTCGCTAGAAAACAAGCATATTCCATTTCTTGTACTGAGCCCAACGCATTATCGAGAAACTGGGCAAAATCTTTTTCGGTCCGCCGTCCTGCTCCCTCAACAATATTTAGTGGGACAGAATATGCCGCTCTTTTAACCTGACTTTGCAAATCGTATTTCTCATGAGGAGGAAAAGCAGGCAAAATAACTTTATACACATGTAAAACCATTAGATGTGATTTTTTCCAAACTTCTAATTTTTGATAGTCTCTCATTTTCTAAGCTTAAAGGTAAAAGCAAAAAGACTAAAGCTAATTGCAAATTTAAATTATCACTTACTTTTTACTAGTACCGTCCTTACTTTAGTCTTTGGTCTTTCAGCTTTGGTCTTAATTAAAAATTAGCGGCTTTTAAGCGCAAACCCGCTGTTTCATCCAAGCCGAACATTAAATTCATATTCTGAACCGCTTGTCCGCTGGCACCTTTTAACAGGTTATCAATGATACTGATGATAAATAATTTACCACCATGTTTTTCTATATGTACCAGTGCCTTATTTGTGTTCACAACCTGTTTTAAATCGATGTTTTTCCGACTTACATGCGTAAAAGGATGAGCACTGTAATATGCTTCGTAGATGTTTTGTGCTTCTTCCAAACTTAAATCACTTTCCAGGTACATGGCTGCTAAAATACCTCTGGTAAATGCCCCGCGTTGTGGGATAAAACTTAAAGCTTCGGAAAGCGAAGGCTGCAATTGCAACAAACTCTCGCTAATCTCGTTCAGATGCTGGTGTTCAAATGCTTTATAAATAGAAAGGTTATTATTTCTCCAACTGAAATGAGAAGTAGCAGATAAACCCTGTCCTGCACCTGTTGACCCCGTAGTTGCATTAATATGAACCTCATTCTTGATCAAGCCTTTAGCGGCCAATGGCAACAAGCCCAATTGAATACAAGTTGCGAAACAACCAGGGTTAGCAATATTTTTAGCCGATTTAATTTTATCACGGTTTAACTCAGGGAGTCCGTAAACGAATTCTCGCTTCTCGAATGTAGATTTTTCATGCAACCTGAAATCCTGAGACAAATCGATGATTTTAATGTTATCGCTAATCGGATTAGCAGCTAAAAACTTTTTCGCATCACCATGGCCAACACACAAAAACAATACATCGATATCTTGAGAAATATCACTCACGAATTTTAAATCAGTATCACCAATCAGATCGGTGTGTACATCAGAAATTAAGTTTCCAGCGTTACTTGTGCTATTTACGAAAGCAATTTCAACATTTGGGTGGTTAATCAAAATACGTAGCATTTCGCCTCCGGTATAACCTGCGCCGCCAATTATTCCTGCTTTAATTTTCATATTTAAAAAGGTTTAGGATTTGAGGCCTAAGGGCTTAAGGTTTAAATGCTAATGCAGCCTTAAACCTTAAACCATCTGTCATCTGCCTTTGAGACTATGCCTCGTTATTTACTTTATGCCAGATCATTACCTGGTTACCGAATATTTTAGAGAACCCTTTAACGTCCTCTCCGCTCCAGGCATTGTTCATTTCGCCGTAACTACCAAATTTATTGCTCATTAAATCGTGGTCAGATTCAATTCCGATAATCTGGAAACGGTAGGGCAATAGTTCTACAAACACTTTGCCGCTCACAAATTTTTGTGTATCAGTTAAAAAAGCCTCAATATTCCGCATAATTGGATCGTGGAACTGACCTTCGTGTAACCAATTACCATAGAAAGATGAAAGTTGTTCTTTCCAGCTTAACTGCCATTTGGTTAAGGTGTGTTTTTCCAAAGTATGGTGTGCCTTGATAATGATAATGGGACCAGCAGCCTCAAAACCTACACGGCCTTTAATACCAATAATGGTATCACCCACGTGGATATCTCTACCAATACCGAAAGGTTGAGCAATTGCCTGTAATTTTTGGATTGCCCTAACAGGTGCTAATTTTTCACCATCAATAGCAACCAGTTCGCCTTTTTCGAAGGTTAATTCTACCTTACGCGATTCTGTTTCCGAAACCTGTGTAGGCCAGGCGCTTTCTGGCAAGGTTTCGTGAGAAGTTAAAGTTTCCTTTCCACCTACTGAAGTTCCCCATAAACCTTTGTTGATCGAATATCTTGCTTTTTCGGCACTATACTCAATACCATGACCTGCCAAATATTCGATTTCTGCCTCGCGTGATAATTTTAAATCTCTAATTGGCGTAATGATTTCAACTTCTGGGATAAGGATATTGAAGATCATATCGAAACGTACCTGATCGTTACCTGCACCGGTACTTCCATGAGCTACATAGTCTGCACCAATTTTTTTCACATAGTTAGCAATAGCAGTTGCCTGACTAACACGTTCTGCACTTACCGATAGTGGATAAGTAGCATTTTTTAATACGTTACCAAAAACCAGGTACTTAATGCATCCTTCATAGTAACTTTCAGTTTCATCTACAACAGCATGCGATTTTACACCTAAAGCATATGCTCTTTTCTCGATTTCCTGTAATTCTTCATCAGAAAAACCACCAGTATTTACAATTACTGAGTGAACTTCCAATCCACGGTCTTGTGCCAGGTAAATACAACAAAATGAGGTATCTAAGCCTCCGCTAAATGCTAAAACAACTTTTTTCATGCTATTTAAATAAAAAGGTAAATAAAAATAAAAGGGCTTTTAAGCCATTTTTTGGTTTAGGTTTAACAACTAAACGCTGTTTAATGCGCATAAAACGCTCGTATAATTTGGGTTTCTTTTGCAGTTCTTCGGCAAATTGCTTGGCTACTTCGTGTTTTTTTTCAGCCGGATCGTAAAGCATAGCCGTACACATACAGTTTTTGCGTTCCTTCATTTTTAAAATTTCGAAGTTTACGCAGCTCTGGCAGCCTTTCCAAAATTCTTCATCCTGGGTAAGTTCGCTGTAAGTTACAGGCTCATAGCCTAGGTCTGAATTTATTTTCATCACCGCTAAGCCAGTTGTTAAACCAAAAATTTTTGCCTTGGGGTACAACCTTCTCGATAAACCGAAAATTTCATTCTTAATGGCTTTTGCCAATCCCGCTTTGCGGTATTTGGGGCTTACTACCAAACCACTATTGGCCACAAACTGTCCGTGGCTCCAGGTTTCTATATAGCAAAATCCTGCCCAAGAGCCATCCTTATGGAAAGCAATAACCGATTTGCCCTCTTGCATTTTATTAGAAATATATTCTGGTGAACGCTTGGCAATGCCTGTTCCACGAGCTTTTGCCGATTCTGCCATTTCGGTTACTATTTCTTCTGCAAATACACGATGTTCAGGAAGTGCAACCTGCACTATAAATTCGTTAATATCCATTCGTTTTCTAACGAAAAATTATAAGTATTCTTGTTAATTGGGTTTTTAGAGAGGATCAATTCCTCGTTACGTTTAGTGCGGGTACTAAATACGTGGAGTGAAATTTTGCCGGCTTGTGGGATAATAAAATACGGGTTGAAAATGATTAATAAACAAACCTTTCCCAGACACATTTTGTGCTGTGGAAATTGAAAGTTTATATAAAATTTGTTTAATCATTTCTTGCGTATTAAAACGGCTTTAACTCTATTGAGGTGCAAAGGTTTAAATAAAAATCGAGTTACACAATAATATCTCGTTTTTTTTATGTTAAGCTTTTCATTTTATTGGATTAACCTGACTTAAACAAGTATTATAGGCTACTTATAAATTTAAAAAATTTTGAGTATTGTACATATTGGCTATAGGTTCTATTGACAATTTTAACATTGTTAAAAAAAGGAGGTAAACTTTAACACCTGCTTAACATCATTTAACATCCTGCAATACTGCTTAAACCCAATATTTGTATGTCTGTAGCGAATGCGATCTGACTACCGTTTTATGGGTACCCCTTAAATATTAAATCAAATTTTAACCGTATGAAGAATTTTACGTCATTTCATTTCAAATCGATCACTTTATTTGCTCTAATTGCTTTTACAGCATTCACTTCATGTAAAAAAACCGAAACTACTGATCCTAATATATCTTATTTAAGAGTAATCAATACATCACCTTCTTTGGCTACTTACAACGCTTACTTTAATGGCAACATGGTTAATTCGGCCGCCTTACCATTTGGGGGCTCTGCTGCTTATCTTTCTTCTACCTCGGGCACTTACAGTTTAAAATTTACGACAGCCAGCAGTACAGAGAGTTTGTTAACCAAAACCATTACTTTAAATACAAGTACCTATTATTCTGTTTATTTAATTAATAAGCCGGCTGCATTAGATATTTATACCATTAGTGATGATCTTTCAATTCCGTCAACCGATAAAGCCTACATCCGTTTTATCAATTTATCGCCTGATGCTCCTGCTTTAGACCTGGCAAAAACCGGTTCAACTTCCATACTAGCTACCAATAAGGCCTATAAGAACGCGAGTAGCTTCATTGCTGTAGATGCAGGGACCTATACATTGGATGCAAAAGAAACTTCATCAGGAACAGTTAAGGCTACCTCCGCCAGCACCAGTTTTACAGCGGGTTATCATTATGACATTATTTGTGGCGGTTTGGTAACACCTGCAAATGAAACTGAACGCCCATTAAGTTTACAGGTTATATTGATCAAATAAAAAGAAGCTTTTGTGCTAGCCCTTTATAAAAAACGGCAATTTTCAATATGAAAATTGCCGTTTTTGCTTTGTATTAAAAAAAGAAAGTATCTTCCTGTTAAGGAAATGGCATTCTTTTCTATTTTTTTGTCACATCAGGGAATTTTATCTGGATTACATAAGTTCCCTCAAGCTTCAATTGCCATGACCATCTTGGGTTTACAGAAAAACCTGGTGATGTCGGAAAGCCATCTATTGACTTAATAAAGGTACTCGGTATTCTGTAATACATTAAGAAACCCCAATCGGTAGTTGGTGTAACATATCTTGTTAAAGGAAACGGTGCTACCTCAAAATCGCAGATCATAGCGGTATCGGTCTGAATCACCGGGTTAAATTTTGCATAATTTTCAAAAATTGGCCTATCTCCCCTTGCTATAATTTCTCCTGCTTTAGGATTAAAAACCTTACCGTTTTTATCAACCATCTTTAAAATGGCCCTCGCACCATTGTTAGATATTTTGGTACAGGTAATGATTGGGTTTTTCATTGGGGTTACTGCACCCGTAACATCATTAAATCCGTTGGCAACATTATCTGTAATAACGAATAAGTCTTCAATGCTTGGATCTACAACGTTGATCGTAGCCAGTTTCGGAAAAAGCTTTGTGCCGGTACGATTCGTCATTTCCACATCAAAAACGTATCTGCCCAATGGTAAATTGGCTGATGCCTTGTTAAAGGTAAGTTGACCGCTGTTCTCGTTAAAATACATGGGTAATCTCTTCACCAATTCTCTTTTTTTATCCAGTTGCTCACGCGTAACATCTGTTTCTGGATCAAAATTCATCCCTGTTTTAAACACTAAAATTTCGTATTCTTTTGAAAATTCTGCAGGCGCCGGAGAACCATCTTCTTTTCGCAAGTTTAACATTTTAAAGGTATAAGGCGGGGTAGATCCATCGGCATTAATCCTATCTGATTGAACAATGATTAAGCCCCTTTTCGCAAAAATATCATTATCTTTATAGCGAATGGCGTTACTTTGAAAACCATTCTCAATTTTCGAGCAGGCATAAATACTAATCAAAAATAGTATGCCCAAAATATATTTAATTTTCATGATTGAAATATTTATGGTTTAATTCCCTAAAGATTGTCCATTAAAGAATAATCGATGATTTCCGTTTAAAACATGAACAATTCCAGTTCTCGTAATAATACCTGAGGTTTGCACGTCTACTGCTTTATCTTTCTGATCAGCTGGTATCGCATTTACATCAGGTTCTTTATCATCGCGTGTACCAATCACTTTGGTATAGGTAACATAATCTACATAATTTAGGTATTGAGTATACTCGTAAGACCGACGGAACTTTATCAAATATTGAACATTTGGAATGGGACCCAATAAGCTGTTGTAAAGTTTACCGCTCAATGTAATCTGATCCCTGTTTATCTTACCTACAAATAGATAGGTTTTCAACGAATCACTAAGCTCTTGGGCAGGAATATCTTTAATTCCGAAGTCAAAATTTTCGTCCCCAGTCTGTAAACTTTTCTGGTATTTTTTAGCTTTTACATAATCAGCTATACCATAATTAGTAGTTGCAAATAAGGTAACGTCTCCATTTACAACATCTTTTAAACCAGCTTTATCAATCACCTTCACCAACGAATCAAAATTCCTGTTGGATTTTAAGTAATCGTATGTGGTCATATCTACATAGGGGTTACTCGCCCCCCATCTCTCTTATAGTCATCTTTTTTACATGCAGATAAGGCCAGTAAAACTATTGCTATATATATTAGAATGTTATTTTTCATGTTTTTTTAATCTAAGGATTAATTTATTTACACTTTACCCAACCAATAGGTAGTTTGTTTTAAGAGCGGATTGTTCCTAAACAAGGCAGGATCTACTGGCCAATAAAAACCTTCTTTTCTGAACCTACTTTCAGGAAGCCAGTCTACAATAAATCCATACCTTCGGGTTCTCAATAAATCGTAAAACAGGTGCCCTTCCAAAAACATTTCTTTTCCCCGCTCTATTATATACTCATCCATTACTTCATCTACTGTTAAACCAGCATCTACCAAAATAGGCTCAGGATCGTTTCTTTTCCTAAATGTATTAATAATAGTAGTTGCGGTAGCCGCATCTCCTTTATATAATGCAATTTCGGCCTTTAACAACCTCATATCGCCTAAACGGAATATAATGATGTTGTTGCTCAGATAAGGATTTAATTTTTGCCCTGGGTTTCGATAGGTTACATTACTGTATTTTATGCACATCGGTTTTTGCGGCGTGGTTAAATCAAAGCCTTTTTTGTATCTGATATCCGTAGTGCTTTCAAAATGATCATTCAAATACCTCGGCACTACAAAGTATCTTGGGTTATTGCCATTACCTTTAATGTAAGATTCATTTAAGAAAGATGCACCTACTGAACTACTTGAGCCTTCTAGTGTATTTTCACTTACATTAATCTCAAAAATACCTTCAGAAGAACGCCCAATAAAAGTATTTTTATAATTAGCCGTATCGGTTAAGGTATAACCTCCTTTATTGATCAATGTATTGATTGTAGTATCGGCATTATTTACATCAACCAGATTTGGCGCATCTGTTGCCACATTGGCCATGGTAGCCCTCCATAAAAATAAATGGGCTAAAAGTGCATAAACAGACCCTTTATTTGCCGTTACTTTTGCATCGCCGGTATTGGCATATGTCCAGCCTAATAAATTAATGGCTTTGTGGCAATCATCTTCAATGAGTTTCATCACTTCCATTTTTGGGGTTCGGGTAGCTGAGGTGCATTGATCGGATCTTCATAGGCTTCGGTAACAACGGGCACATCACCCCATACCCGTACCATCATAAAGTAACTCAAAGCTCTTAAAAAATAAGCCTGTCCTAGCGTGTTTTTTCTAAATTCAATAGGATCATCCTCCGTAGATAGCTGGGAATCAGTCATATTTCCCACTTTTTGCAATATAAGATTAGACATGGCGATGCTTTTATAATAAAGCGTATAGTTTGCCAACGTATTTAAGTTGTACTGAAAGGTAAAATCACCATTTTGTATTCCTTCCAACCCATCGCCTGTGTACTGGATGGTAAAGTAGTTTTTAGCAATAGCATCTCCGTACATATAATATCGGTTGCTTTTATTGGTAATGGCAGCACGAAATAAGGCATAGTTACCTGCCATGGCACTTCTTACATCTTTTGAATTTCGCCAAAATGTTTGTTCGTAAGGCGCATCCTTTGGTTCTTCATAAAGTAGTTTTTTACAGGCACTGGTTGTTACTACAATGATTATACTACTTAATATGCTGAGTTTTGTAATTATATTTTTCATTATTAATGATATTAAAATTGAACTTGTACACCTAGCGTATATTTTCTAGGAATAGGATAACCTGTTCCATTATACTCACCATATCCATTTACATTTTCCGCATCTGGCAATTTTTTTGATTGTTGGAACATCCATACGTTATCAGCAATCGCATATAATTTCAACTGGCTTAAACCTAATTTTTTAACGACCCGAGGACTAAAATCATAACCCAGACTGATGCTTCTGATCCTTGCATAGCCACCTTTTTCGAGGAAAAAGGTTTGAGCACTTGTGTAATAATAACGATAAGTACCTAAATCGAATTTTGCGTATTCAGCCTGGTCACCAGGATTCCTCCAGATGTTGAGGCGGTCTAAATCCGGTGTAGAAAAACTGGCAAAATTATATACGGCATTAGCATCCTGAGAATTTGCAAAACGGTCTGAATCAAATAGATTTAGCACATCACGTTTGAAAGTGAAGGATACAAAAATTCCTAAAGAGAAATTTTTGTAAGAAAAGTTATTGATAAAACCACCAGTAAAACGTGGGTTGGGATCGCCAATTGGCGCTTTATCCGGATTGATGCCATCATTAAATATATCTACGAAATAATCTCCATCCAAATCTGCCAAATAAAAATCACCTGGATTAAATGTACCATTACTGTTTCTATATCTTTCTCCTGTGTAAGGATTCTGAGGAATATCTGCTGAAGTAGAAAATACACCTTTTGTACGGTATAAATAAAAAGCATTGATCGGACTACCTACAGAAAGCACATGGGTTTTATCAAATCGATCTCCACTTAAAATAATGTCACGGCCACCGTTCGGTAAACTCATGATCTGGTTTTTATTGTAGGAAATATTAAAAGAGCTAGACCATTTGAATTCCTTGCGGATAGGATTTGCTGTTAAAGTCAATTCCATACCCGCATTACGTACTGAAAAAGCATTGGTATAGGCATTGTCATAACCTGAAGTAACCGGCAAATCAACATTGAAAAGTTTTTGTTTTACTTCTTTATTATACGCATCGAACGAAATGGCATATTTACCGTTTTCAATTTCAATATCGGCACCAATATTCCATTGTGTAGATTTCTCCCAGCTTAAATCCTTTTGGGCCACACCATTTACAAAATTAGGCGTGATAGCGGTAACACCGTTGTAAGAAGTAGCTCCCGTAATACCGTAGAGCACACCGTTAGCAGAGCCATTCCCCTCAAATCCGCCATTATTAACCAGGTATTTGTTGTATTGTACATAAGCATTTCTTTTATCTTCGTTACCTGTAGCTCCATAACTTCCTCTAATTTTAATTAGCGTAAAAGGATTATTGGATATATTTTTCATAAAGTTTTCTTCCGAAAGAATCCAGCCAGCTGAAATAGAAGGGAATACCCCATATTTATTATTTTCACCAAAACCAGATGAACCATCCGTTCGTATTGTTCCGGATAAAAGGTATTTGCCATCATAATCATAGTTAAAACGACCATAATAAGCTACAAGTCCGTGTGCTATGTAATTTGAATAGGCAAAAATATTCTCCTGTTTAAAACCGGTAACAGTCTGAATATTATCTGATGCACCACCATAACCAGAAGCCTGGGTAGTTTGAAACAAACTATACTCAATGTCCTGACCGGCTACCGCACTAAAAGAATGTTTTTTGATAGAACCATTATAAGCGAGGTAGTTCGATGTTCTTAAGCCCATAGCACTTGAAGAGAAACTGGAAGAGCTGTTGCCAAAGCCGTTGTTCAGCAAATCACTCATACTCACATCCCTTCGGGTATTATCGCTAGTGTACGAAGATTGTGAATTTAAGGTAAAATGTTTATTAAATTCATAGGATAAATTAAGGTTTCCGCCAAACTGGTTCACCACATTCCGGTTTAGGTTTTCACCATCTTTACTTACAAAATAATCCAATTTTTCAGGAGATATATTCAATAGCGAGGAAGGTAAATTTCCAGAACCAATTTTGGTAGGCTTGGAAGGATCATTCGGGTCTTCATTTCCTCTACCCCTACTAGAACTTGAATAATAAAATATGGGATTAATCATCAATTTTTTATTCATTGCTCTTGAGGTGAGGTTTAAACGTGTGGTGTAACGTTTATAGCCTGTTCCTTTTACAATACCGTCTTCATCATAATAACCTCCACTAAAGCGATAAGTTGTTCCATTATCACTACCGCCGGTTATACTCAAGTTATTATCGTTTATTTTACCCGTCTGAAAAAATAGATCCTGCCAATCGGTATGACCATTGAACGCTGGATTTAAGCTATCTGTGAGTATATAAGGCAACTGTACACGCTGACTATAATCAAGCTGCCGTTGAAGCACTTCCATTTTTTGCCTACGTTCTGTGGTACCCATGGTAGCCTGCCTTAAGTTAGGACGCTGTACCATACCGTAATAGGAGTTAAAGCTTACTTTCGTATCACCACCAGTACCTTTCTTTGTTACAATTAAGATCACGCCATTAGCCGCTCTTGAACCATAAATGGCAGCTGCCGAAGCATCTTTTAATACATCGATAGATTCAATATCATTCGGATTGAGTCCGGCCATGTAATTGGTCCCTGTACCAGTTCCTGGCGGAACATACTCATCGGATGATTGAGGAACACCATCTACAACATAAAGCGGTGATCTAATTACGTTAACCTGATCATAACTTGTACTACCTGTAGAGTTACCCCTTACGGATACTGTAGGTGCTACACCTGGCTGGCCAGTAAAGTTTTGAACGTTTACTCCAGATAAACGACCTTGCAACAACTGATCAAAACTTGCCGCAGGTAAGTTAGCCAGTTCTTTACCTGAAATACTGGAAATCGCAGCTGTATTTTTCTTTCTGGTAATTTTTTGATAACCGATAGTAACCACCTCATCCAGTGTATTATTATCCTCTTCCAAAGAAAAGTTTAATGTGCCGCTTGCTGAAACCGTTTTCTCCGCAGAACGATAGCCCACTATTCTGGCCACAATAATTGCATCTTCTTTTTGAACTGTTAAGCTGAATTTTCCGTCGGCGTTTGTAGCGGTACCATTCTTAGTACCTTTTTCGATAATCGAAACCCCTGGTATGGGTTTGTTAGTTTCATCTACAACTGTTCCCTTAATGGTTTTCTGGGCAAAAGCCAGCCAGGGAATCAGTAAATAAAAGAATGTAGCCGTTAAAAATTTCACATAGGAATGTCTTGTAGAATTTTTTTCCATTGATGATTAGTTAGTTAGGTTTGATTTTGAACTAAAGTATCAACTTTTTTACCTGCCATTTAACTGCTTTTTAGCTAAATGAAACCATATTTTAACCGAAAAATTTAACATTATTTAACATTTGCCACTTCGACACCTAACTTTTAAAAGCCAGAACATGTCACTATTGCGCGCAAATGGCACTTTTAGTACAAATAAGTCATATTTTGCATCATTTTTTTGAACAGATCAAGCTCATTAATCAGCGAATAGATTTTTATAAGAAAAATCAGGGAAATCTAGTTATGGCAGCAGCTAAAACGTTAAACTAATCTTTTAGTACATTAGCAAATCTTAAATTAAAAATTTCGATAAATAAGCATTATTTCAGTCTATTTAGAATAATTCAAAATAATTTGGATAATACAATTCTGTAACGTTATTTTGCATCTGTTTAGAATTAATCCAAATAAAAATACAATAATGTTTAAAACCAGACTTTTTATTTTAACAACACTCCTGTCTTTTATAGGTTTATTTTCCTTTGCCCAACAGTTTTCAATCATAAGCGGTACAGTAACCACCTCTGATGGTAAACCAGCCGCATACATTTCGGTGGGTTTAAAAGGAAAAGGCTTAGGAAATGTAACCAACGAAAAGGGTGTTTTCGAAATCCAAAGAATTAAACCAGGCGCTTATATCTTAAGGGTGTCAGCCGTTGGTATTCAAAATATAGAAAAACCAGTAGTTATTTCAGCTGGCGAAAACAAAACTGTGGATTTTGTAATCAACCAAAATTCAAATCAGCTCAACGAAGTAAATATTAACCAGGGTGTAAATAAATATATTGCTAAGAAAAGTGAATTTGTTTCGAAAATGCCACTTAACAACTTAGAAAATCCACAGGTATATACTACAATTACAAAAGAAACAATGGCAGACCAGTTGGTGTTTTCGGTTGATGATGCTGCCCGTAATGCTACTGGTGTTCAAAAAATGTGGGAAGCAACCTCTCGTGGAGGTGATGGTGGTGCTTATTACGCATCAAGAGGTTTTATTGTACAGGCTAAACTGAGAAACGGAATTGCCGGTAACGTAACTGGCCGTAACGATGCTGCAAACTTAGAAAATGTAGAGTTTATTAAAGGCCCATCTGCTACCTTGTTCGGTAGTACATTAACCTCCTATGGTGGCTTAATTAACCGCATAACCAAAAAACCTTTTGAAGGAATAGGAGGCGCTGTAAGCTTTTCGACGGGTAGCTACGATTTTAACCGGGTGAGTACTGATTTCAATCTTCCTGTTGATAAAGACAACCACATTTACGCCCGATTAAATACTTCTTACAATTACAAAGGTTCTTTCCAGGAGAATGTTTACGATAAAGGTTTCTTCATTGCCCCTAGCTTATCATATAAAGTAAACGATAAATTAGACTTTGTTTTCGATGCCGAAATTTCCAATGGAAATAGTACGCTAAAACCTTTCGTTTTCTTCTATTTCCCTGTAAAAGACCTTGGTTTTGATAGGGCCGATCAGTCTGGAATAGCTTACGACAAATCATTTACCGGAGATGCTATGAAACAGAAATACAATAGCTCAAATTTCTCCGGACAGGCTAATTACAAGTTTAACGATAATTGGTCATCACATACCAGCTTTTCAAGCAACTATAGTTTCTCTAACGGCCGTGGTACTTATTTGTTCTTAGTTCCAAACAACTATCCTCCATTGGGTAATCCAACGGCTGCACCAGGTGCCGATTTGATATCAAGAGCAGATCAATCAACCGATAATAGTAAAATCTTTACCTACGAAGTACAACAAAATTTTAACGGGGCATTTAATTTAGGCTCAATTAAGAACAGAATGGTTTTAGGATTAGATTATTTACGCCAGAACTCAGATCAACTGTTTTATTCGATCGATACTTTTGATCTGACCAAAAAAGACGGAACCGGTGCCAACTACAATAATTTTACCGAAGCCAATTTAGCGGCATTTTATGCAGCACTTCCTAGTGTTCCTAAATATCCATATAACTTCAAAACCAATACATACAGTGCTTATGTTTCTGATGTAATTAACTTAACAGACAGATTAATTGCCTTAGCCGCTTTAAGAGTAGACAGGTTTGATAACAAAGGCAATTCTGACCGTGCAGGTTCAGCTCCAAAAGGTGCTTACAAACAAACTGTTTTCTCACCAAAATTCGGCTTGGTATTTCAGCCAATTAAAGATCAGCTATCATTATTTGCCAACTACCAGAATGGCTTTAATAACATTAATGGTATAGATTATAAAGGTGATCCTTTTAAAGCAGAACAGGCGAACCAAATTGAGGGTGGTGTTAAAACCAACATCCTTAACGGCAAGCTAACAGGATCTATATCATATTACTACATTAAGGTTAAGGATATTGTTAGGGGTTATAATCAAGATGCGAGCAATCCTAATGCACGAATCCAGGATGGTAATAAAATTAGCAAGGGTATCGAAGCCGAAATCGTGGCAAATCCTGCTAAAGGTTTAAATATCATTGCAGGTTTCGCTTATAACGATAACCGCATGGTAAATGCTTCGCCTGATGTAGAAGGAAGAAGAGATGCTTATTCAGCAGCACCCTACTCTGCAAACTTATGGATCAGCTATAAATTTATTGATGGTTCACTTAAAGGTTTTGGTTTAGGTGCAGGTGGTAATTATGCCAGCGACAATAAAATTGTAAATAGTGTTAGCCAAGGCGTATTTATATTACCTGCTTATGAGGTTTTCAATGCCTCTGTATTTTACGATCATTCAAGATTCAGGATTGGAGTAAAAGCTGACAACTTTACCAATCAAAAATACTGGACTGGTTATAGCACCATGAACCCTCAGGACCTGAGAACCTTTACTGGAAGTGTTACTTATAAATTTTAATTAAATCAATCAGGGGAAGCTGGGTCAGATCAGTCTCTCCTGGTTTTAAACTTCAACCCAGAAACATGAAAACTAAAATTTCATTACTATTTTTCTTTCTAGTCTTTAGCATTTCGAGTGTATTTGCACATGCTTTATGGATAGAAACAGCCTCAACAGGCAAAAAAGGACAAGCACAGGAAGTAAAAATTTTCTTCGGCGAATACGAAAGCAACGAACCCGACTCTGCTGCCAAGTGGTTTAGCAACTTAAAGGATTTTAAATTGATCTTAACTGCTCCAAATGGTACAACAAAGGTTTTAACAAGTACACCAGACATACATTTCTTTAAAGCTAATTTTACACCAGCTGAGGGAGGTTTTTACAGATTATCTATTGTTCATGAAGTTGCAGCAATTTACGAGCACGCAAAAATCGAATATTATACGTATGCTAATGTTTTTGTAACCGATGGTGAGGTTATTGGAGATGGACCAAAATATTCGCCACTATTCCCGGCAAATGCTTTATTTACGGTGCATTTAGATTCGGCACCTGAGTTCGGCAAATTGGCTTCGCCAGAATTTGTATTTCATAAATCAGCATTTGCAAATCAAAGCGTAAGTATTATCGATCCCGGCCGAAAAAAACAGGAGCTTAAAACAGATGAATCAGGGAAATGTAACTTTAAGGTCGAAAAAAATGGGCAGATATTTTATAGAAGCTTTTAAAGAAGATAAAACACCGGGAAAATTAAACGGAAAAAACTACGATAAAGTTTGGCATTTAGTAACCTACACTACTGAAGTTAAATAATCGAAAATTTATAAAATTTAAAGCCAATTAGCTCTTTTAAGGCTAATTGGTTCTTTTATTCATACAGCTTGCTAATGGCACCAACAAAACCATCAATAAAATCAAAAAATAAAAAATCGCGCCTGCGACGGATCAGTGACTGGCTGCACCTATGGTTGGGCATCGCATCAGGGTTAATCGTATTTATGTTGGGCATTACAGGATGCATTTATGTTTTTCAAAAAGAAATTACCCAGTTCATTCACCGTAAGGAGATTTTTATCGAAGTTCCATCAAACCCTAAAACCCTACCATTAAGCGTATTACAAGCCAATGCAGAAAAAGCACTGGGAAATAAAAAGAAAATCAATTTTATATCTGCTTATAACGCACCGGAAAGGGCATGGGAACTTGGTGTTTTTAAACCGGGCAACCCAAAAGCATTCTGGTATTTCGATTCTATAGATTATTATGATGTTGTGCTGATTAATCCTTATACGGGAAAAGTAACTTTGGTTGCCGATTATAAATATGAGTTTTTTGGTGTAGTTAAAATGATCCATTGGAGTTTACTGATCAATCACCCTATTGGTCAACAGATTATCGGATGGTCTACCTTCATTTTTGTGTTCCTGCTCATTTCGGGCATGGTGATGTGGTGGCCTAAAAACCTCAAAAAATCGAACTTCGATAAGAGTTTTAAAGTAAAATGGAAGGCCAAATTTAAACGCATTAATTACGACTTGCACAATGTACTGGGCTTTTATGCAATGTTAATCTGCTTAATGTTGGCTTTAACGGGCTTAGTTTGGGCATTCCAATGGTTCCAGGCAACAGTTTATGTAGTGTCGTCGGGAACCACAACACGCCCAAAAATGGTAGAAGTTAAATCAGATTCAACCAAAACCATTGCTTCAATTCCTTTTGATATTGCTTTTGAGCAAGCAAAAAAAATATTTAAAAATGAAGATCGCATTGCCATGTCGCCCGCGGGAGGCGGTACAGCAACCATTTATGCCACAGGATACCGAGGCAAAGAAACGTTTTGGAATTACGACGTACTTCAGTTCGATCAGTATTCGGGCAAGTTATTACATCGCACAAACCACTCAGAAAAAAACGGTGGTGAAACTGTAATTGGCATGAACTACGATATCCATGTGGGCGCCATTTTAGGATTAACCGGAAAAATTATAGCTTTTTTTGCCAGTTTAATTGCAGCAAGCTTACCCATAACCGGATTTATTATCTGGTGGGGAAAGAGAAAAAAGAAAAAAAAAACCGCGGTGGCGGAAAACTAAGCACCCTCTAATTGATCATAAAAATGAAATTTTTAAACCTAATTTTAGTATTAACCGGTATGATTACCCTTAATGCTAATGCACAAACAAAAGTTGATTCGCCGGAAGAAAAACTGGAAAAGGATAGAAAGGCAATAAAATCTTTAGCTGGTTTTTATGAAGTTAATTTTAACTACGGGGAAGTTACCGCTCCGGATCCAAACTACAAATTCAGTAAACCTTATGAAAGCCATGGTAACGAATGGGCAGAGATTATTGTAGATGAACCAAAAAGAATTGTAATTCAACACATGCTGGCCATTAACGATACCACGGTTATCAAACACTGGCGCCAAGACTGGACTTATGAAGATACCGACATGATGCTTTACACCGAAGGGAATGCATGGAAAAAAGGTAATTTAACACCAGCCGATGTAAAAGGAAAATGGACGCAAAAAGTTTATCAGGTTGACGATAGTCCACGTTATCAAGGCTACGGAACCTGGAGCCACGTTGGTGGTCACGATTCTTGGTCGAGCGAAACCGACTCGCCATTGCCAAGAAGGGAATCTACTGTGCGTAAAGATTACAATGTATTAAACCGTGGCAGCAGAATTACCATTACTAAAAATGGTTGGATGTTTGAGCAAGACAATAAAAAAATTGTGCGTTCTGCTAGTGGCGATAAACTTTTAGCTGTTGAAAAAGGTTATGAAGAATTTACGAAAATAGATCCTAAAACTTTTGCATATGCGCAAAAATGGTGGGCCAGCCAACATACTTATTGGGCAGATGTACGTAGCGTTTGGGCTGATATTATTGGTTCGCAAAACACATTCAAAGTACAAACTATGGCAAATGGCAAATTGCTTTACGAAACACTTTTTAACCTGGGCGATCAATCTATTACAGAAAAATGGACAGCAAGCCAGAACAAAGAAAAAATTAAAACAGCTTTACAGCCTTATTTAGTAAAGTAAAACAATTGTTTTTATAGTGAATGGTTGATGGTTAATGGCGATGGTCCGTTAATTGTCAACCATTTTTATGTTAAACGATGCCCTATCACTTGAGTGTGTAGGTAATATTATTATGAAATCAAAGTCTGGCGCACTTCGGCTGCTAAAGTCCTGCTATCGCTGCAAGTCCTCACTCGTGCCTCGTTCCGGGCTTTACGCTTTATCAGGTTTATTTAACTTGGGTCTGTAGTTCTTTGGATTAAAGACCAAACGTAATGTTAGTCGAGATTTGCAATTTCGGCTTGATGAATTGTGGATTTGTAATCCACCTAAGAGATTAAAAATCCTTAACTCCAATATCGGGATTACAAATCCCGACCAACAACTACATTATTTTACTAAATTTCGGGATGAAAAAATTTGGCTTCATCATCTTTTTATTTTTGGCTGTTAGCAGTTTCGCTCAGGATTCTACTTATACCAGAAATATAATAAATACCCTTACCTCAAAAGAATTTTGGGGCAGAGGTTATACCAAAGATGGGATGAAAAAATCTGCAGCTTACCTGGCAACTGCCTATCAAAAAATTGGTTTGTTACCAATGGGTACTGCATATAAACAGGCTTTTAACTTCCCTGTAAATACTTTTCCAGGAAAAATGCGGGTAGCCATTAATGGCCAAAAACTCATTCCTGGTAAAGATTTCATAGTGAACAATGAAAGTCCAGGTATTAAACAAACGGCAGGTTTAACACCAATTGATAGCCTTAACTATCACGCTTCATCATCGTTACAAGTTTTATTAAAAGATAAATTAACCTGGTCTGTAGCTACTGACGTTGGAGATGTAACCACCATTCAGCTCAATAAAAAGAGCTTTCGCGCAATACCGAAAGAAATCAGCGTTGATATCGAAAACAAATTTATCCCCGATTTCCAGGCTGCCAATATTTGCGGTCTGGTTAAAGGAACTAAATACCCTGATTCACTTTTAGTCATTACCGCGCATTACGATCATTTAGGCGGTATGGGTGCTGACACCTATTTCCCTGGTGCAAACGACAACGCAGCTGGTGTAGCCACTTTATTGAGTCTTGCCAAATATTATGCTGCCAATCCCCAGCCCTACCCCATTGGCTTTATCTGTTTTGCTGGCGAAGAAGCCGGATTATTGGGATCGAGATTTTTTGTAGAAAACCCTTTAATTCCCTTAAGTAAAATAAAATTTCTAATCAATTTAGATTTAGTTGGCACGGGCGAAGCCGGGATGACGGTTGTTAATGCATCTGTTTACCCTAAAGCATTTGCTTTGCTCAACGCAATCAACAACCAAAATCATTATATCTCGAAAATAAACTCCAGAGGTAAAGCAGCCAACAGCGATCACTATTTCTTTACCGAAAAAGGTGTTCCGGCGTTCTTCATTTATACCCAAGGAGGCCCATCTGCCTATCATGATATATTCGATAAACCTGAAACATTACCACTTACCGAGTATAAAGACCTGTTTAAACTGATCGTCGGATTTAACCAAAAACTGATGGAATAAGTTCATTTCTATGACGAAAGCCTTAAATCACGATGCAAACCGTTAATTCTCAATTTCTCCGATTGGGATAATATAATAAGGCGTTGGGATAATTAAATATAGCAGCCAATTGTGTATGCTCATCTTTGAATCACCAAAACGAAAACAAGATTCATTATGAAAGCTGTACAAAAACTTAGTCTCGCATTATTAATGTTAATGGTATTTGCCATTAAATCTAATGCCCAGAACCAAATCGAAATTGTTATAGTAGGCTCTGCCCACAACAATTCTAAATCGACACAAAACTTCCAGGCGATCATTGATAAACTTAAAAACTTTAAGCCCGATATGGTTTTTGGCGAATACCTGCCCCAGGGCGATTACGCTAAACTAGAAGAAAGCAACTGGGCAAAAGAATTGTTCAAAAAAGAACGCGATTATCTGGAAAAATTAAATCCTGAATCACCTAAAAATATTAATGCACAAATTAAAAAAGATCAAAAAGCGCTCGCAAAATTCGCCTATTACCATAAAACGAGGATGGATTTAGCCGTTAATTATGCAAAAAACTGGGATAGAGGAAATGCTGATTACCAAATTTTTGTACTTGAAAATTATATGAAACAGAGCTTCGGCAAAGAAGAACAAGTAATCTACACTAAGATGTTCGGTGGTATAGATTCGTTAAAAAAGATAGGTTTTTATAGGCCAGGAAGCGAATATGTTAAAATCTATTTTCCATTGATTTATCAGTTAAAACAAGATCGAATTTACAACATGGATTGCCAAACCTATGATAAACCGTGGAGCATAGCCTGGGCAAAAACAGATTCTTTATACAAAATTTTAATCAACAAAGCGAAAGCCGATAGCACCTCGCAGGAAGCAGCTACCGTTAAAGCCATAGAAAAATATTGGGCTTACAATGAAGATGAAGCGAAGGTTTTCAATGCCGATCCTTATGCTGGTATGAATACCGTAAAATATGGCGTTCTAGATGAAGCCTGGAACTTTTATGGCGGCCCTCATTTTTATGGTTATGCGGGTTTCCCTACTGAAACGGTAAAAGAGATGATTGCACAGTGGACCTTAAGAAACGAGGGTATGTGTAAAAACATCGTCGAGCAGGCAAAGGCGAAAAAAGCAAAAAGGGTTTTGGTTGGTGTTGGTGCGTCACACCGCAAATGGATGGAAGAAATTTTAGCCAAAAACCCAGCAGTTAAAATCATCAATTATAACGATTTGCACTAAACTAATGATATGCGCTTTCTCAGCCCCATTGCATAAGCTTGGGGCTTTTTCATTTTAGCCCTATGTAATTTTTTCGTTTACTATTTGCAAAAACACCTTAAGGCGATTACTTTTACCTAAAAGATTAGTTGTTTTCAGCTAGGTGCAACGTTTAATCAGCTTGTACGTCTATTAAAGAACTAAGCCAGGTTTTTAGTCTGTCACATTTTTTATACCGTTCGTCACATTTATCTATACTATAAAAACAGAGCACCTAATTTTAGTTTGCTTATTTAAAATATACATGAAGAAACTCTTACTTTCAATCGGCCTTAGCTTAGCTATTTTTAATTTATTTGCACAAAAAAACGGGAGCATTACCGGAATTTTAGCCGATAGTGCCAATCACAAGACCACTTTAAATTATTCAACAGTTTCAGTATACAAAGTTGGCGATAGTATATTAAGCAGTTATAAATTATCGGATGACAAAGGCGTTTTTAAAATCAATGGCTTAACCATAGGTGTAAAATACCGCTTAGTGGTAACCGCATGGCAATATGGAACATACCGAAAAGAGGTAGAACTAACGACAGCCAATCCTGCATTAAATTTGGGCACTCTTTATCTTTCTGTTAAGGCAAATAACCTAAGTGAAGTTGTAATTTCAGGAGAAAGACCACCCGTAATTGTACGGAAAGATACCATCGAATTTAATGCAGAATCTTTTAAAACCTTGCCATCAGCTGTAGTAGAAGATCTGCTAAAAAAACTTCCGGGCGTTGCCATTGCAGCCGATGGTTCTATACAGGTTAATGGCAAAACAGTTAGTAAAATTTTAGTAGACGGAAAAGAGTTTTTTGGTGGTGATCAGCAGATTGCGACTAAAAACCTGCCGGCTAATATTATAGACAAGGTGCAGGTGGTTGATGATAAACAGGCCAAAAGGCGTGATCCGGATTTAACGGCAGCAGAAATACCCCAAATTATCAATTTAAAACTAAAAAAAGCGATTAAAAAAGGAGCTTTTGGTAAATTATATGCTGGCGGAGGTTTAAAAGACCTCTATCAGGCAGGTGGATTAATGAACTTCTTTAGAGACACCACACAGGTAAGTATATTAGCTTACGGCAACAATATCAACCAGCCAGGCTTTAACCCCAATGATGTGCAACGTATAGGTGGCTTTAACAGAAGCGGTGTAAACTCTATGATGATGACCTCCGGAGGTTATTTCGAGTTCAATGGCATTAGTTTTGGAGGAAGTTATAATGGTGTTCAGACTTCATCCGGAGGCGGTTTTAATTTTAACACTTTAACCAAAAAAGGAATCAAAATTAATACCCAATATTTCTTTGGCCGATCTGATAATCTTCTGGAGAAACTCACCAACACCAACCAAACACTGGGTACCGACAGGCTGATTACCAACGCCAATGAAAACACCAATTCTCTTATTCTAAAACACAATATCGGTGGAAAATTAGACTGGCAAATCGATTCCTTAACGCAACTGACCATCGAACCGGCAATCGTGCTCAGCTCCAACAATTCAGTAAGCAAAGTTTCTTCAAGCAATAATAATGCGAATAATCAGCTCATCAACACACTCGAAAGTTTGAATGACCTGAATACTTCGAGCAACCAATATCAGTTAAGAGCCGATTTTAGTAAGGATTTTAAAAAGGCAGGAAGATCTTTCAATATTGGTACCGATATTTCTGCAACCCCGAATCCTGTTATCAATTACAACAGGAGCACCAGTGTTTTTTATATCACACCATCTACTTCAGAGATCGACCAGTTAAGGAACAATACCATTGATAACTTTAGGTCTTACCTCTATAGCAACTATACCGAACCAATCAGCAAAAAACTGAATTTTAAAGCAGATATAAGCGGCAACCTCATCAATAACGAAAACGCATTAAGCACTTTTTACCGCAATCCGGCTAACCAGCTATACGATATTGTAATTCCGAATTTGTCGCAAACAGTTAAACAGGCTGGCTTCAAAACCAACACAAATATCAGCCTTGGGTACAAAGTAACAAAAGATCTCTACCTTCAACCAGGATTGGTGCACAACTACATTTCGTTAAACAACCGCTTTACCAATAGCGCTAGCATCGATCAGCGTTATAACTTCGTATGGCCAACATTTCAATTGAAATACAAAATATTCCGTTTTAACTATTCTGCCAGATTTACAGAGCCTAATGTAAGTTATCTTCAGCCAGTGGCCGACAATACCAATGCATTTTACATCAGAAATGGAAACCCAAATCTACTGCCAGCCCGAATGCAGAGCTTAAGCATGAATATGTACAAATATGACCCTAAAAGCCTGATCAATTACAACTTATATGGTTACGGTAATTTCACAAAAAATGGCATTGTTAATTCAATTACCATAAAAGACGGCGTACAAACGGTTAATCCTGTTAACAAAAGCGGTATATATAATTTTAGTGGCGGGGCCAATATTTCGAAAGATTTCAAAAAAGATAAAACAAGTTTAAAAGTGGGTTTAGGTTTCTGGGCCAATTTTGATCATAGTCCTGTTATTGTGAACAACATTGAGAGTAATGCTAATGTATTTTATGTAGGACCAAATGGAAGTGTGAGGTTAAACCTGAACGATAAGGTTGAGATTAACCAGTCGTATTCGGTAAACCTAAACAGAAGTAGATACGATGATAGTTTTTACACCAATATCAGCTACAATACCCACAGAAGTACATCTGAACTGATTATCCGTTATCCTAAAAAACTGGTTTTCGAAACCAGCTATTCTTTAACCATTAATGACCAAAAAATTGCGGGATATAACAACAATATCAAATTCTGGAATGCCGCCCTTACATACCTATTCATGAAAAACGACAGGGCGCAATTAAAGTTCTCTGTTAATGATATTTTGCAGAGTAATGTACGTAGGAACATCGAGATTACGGGTAACCGCGTTATTGATACACAGAGTAATAACCTCGGTAGATATGGTATGCTTACCCTTACTTATAATATCCAAAACTTTGGACAAAAAGTTGGCGGCCGACAAACGTTTTTTAATTTTTAAAGTGCGCTGTCGTCCTGAACGTTAAACTCCAAGGCCTGTGTCTCCGTAGGCCTCTGCAAAAATTCTTCTTTTCAAACTTTTTATAAGGGTCTGTGGAGACACAGACCATAGAATACTTCATTAAAACATCTCCGCCAGCAACTCATAAGATTTTATCCGATCTTCAAAATGTTCGGTAATAGTAACCGCCATTAGTTCATCCACATCATAATCAGCAGCCAGTTTGGAAAGCCGCTCTTTTATTACTGTTGGCGTGCCATAAATCATCCGCGGTTTATTGGCCTTAATCCGTTCCTGCTCTGCAGCGTTATAACTGATGTCTTTAATATCGTTCCAACCTACAGAAGTTAAGCCACCGCCCTTTTCAAGCTGGAGAAAACGATAAGCCATTAAAGCTTCCTGTTGTTTTACCTTTTCTTCATCTTCTGAGCAGAAAACAAAAAGCGCCACGTTTTCGACTGGTTTTGCCAAATCAACCGAAGGTTTGAAATGTTCCCGGTAGTATTGAACAGCCTGTGGGCCTCCATGCGGATTAATAAAATGTGCAAAAGAAAAGCCCATTCCAAAGTGGGCCGAAAATAGGGCACTTTGTCCGCTGCTGCTTAAAAGCCATTGTTGAGGAACGGTTTCTGCAATGGGAATGGCTTTTATTTTGGCCTGGATACCTCCATCAGAGGTATCATGCAAGTAATGTTGCAGCTCGCGCAGTTGTTCTACAAAATCCTGCTCACTCCAATTGTTTGAGGGGTTAAGCATCGAAGCCGTAATGCGGTCGGTACCAGGTGCCCGGCCCATCCCCAGATCGATCCGGTTAGGATGCATCACTTCCAGCAAACGAAAACTTTCTGCAACTTTTAATGCACTATGGTTAGGCAGCATAATACCACCAGAACCAATCCTTAATGTTTTGGTATGATTGGCCAAATGGGCAATTAAGATCTCGGGCGTTGAACCCGCTAAACTGGTGGTATTGTGATGTTCTGAAACCCAAAAACGGTGGTACCCTAACCTTTCGGTTTCTTGTGCAAGAATAGTGGTTTCTTCAATGGCACGACGGGCAGTAACACCCTTGCGAACCGGTGATTGATCTAAGACACTTAGCTTTATTTTTGTATTGCTCATAATTCGTATATAACAAATGTATGAGCCAACTAATTTAAAATATGGGCATGAAAAGCTTTATGACTTTAAGATTATTGCGCTAAAGTCAATTTGACCAAATACTGATCTTCGCCATCATCAAAAATCAATTCAGCATCCCATCCCGTTTCTTTCGCAACCTGTTTAATGGTTTCTTCATCTATATAAATCCAATTAAACCAGTTGCCTTTTTCGCCTTTATATTCGTACTGGTAAGATACCTCTCCATAATATTTATTTAACGGTTTAGGTAGATCTTCATATAAATAAGCAATATCAGAAGAATCGAAAATCACTTGTCCGTTAGGATTGATGAGCTCTTTTAATTTGATCAGAAAATCTTTGAACCCGGGCAAAGTTCCTGTTAAACCTATACCGTTCATGAGCATAATAATGGTATCAAATTTCTCCTGATAGGTAAAAATATCCTGTATGAATGCTTTTTTTACACCACGATCTTTCATGATATTCACCGCTGCTTCCGAAATATCAATAGCCGTAACATCGATATTAAAGGCCTGTAAAAGTAAAGCATGGCTTCCAACACCGGCACCAATGTCCAATACCCTGCCATTGCACATGTGTAATGCCTGAAGCTCTAGAACGGGCATATCTTCATCATCCCTGAAAAAGAATTCTAAAGGCATTTCTTCAGGCTCTCCGTACGAATTGTGTAACCAAAGCGTATCAGCCTCACCTGTTCTGTAAATATCAGTTAACGCTTTACCAAAAACATCCATGTGGCAAAGATAGGGAGGAAAGCTGAAAGACTAAAGCTTAAAGAAAATGAGCAATAAAAAAACACCATAACAACAAATAAGTTATAAGTTAGTCAACAATTTTACTCCAACTCAAATACCTGATGGTATTCAGGAATAGCAACATGTTCAAAGCCTGCATCTTTCAATTTGCTGGCAAAATGTTGTTGTACTTCGTATTCTCCATGTACTAAAAACAGCTGTTTAACTTTAGTAGGATCCTGGCCCGATAAAAAATGTAATAAATCTTCGTAATCGCCATGTGCACTCATCGATTTTATCGATTGTACTTCAGCTTTAACTTCATATTCGTCACGGAAAATCTCAACTACTTTTTGTCCGGCAATTAACTTGCCACCAAGCGAATTTGGTTCACAGTAACCCACCATTAAAATCGTATTTTTGGGATTACCGATATTATTACGGATATGATGCTTTACCCGGCCAGCCTCTGCCATACCTGATGCAGAAATAATTACACAAGGCCTTGGATCGGCATTTAAAGCTTTCGATTCTTCTACACTTTCAATAAAACGCAGGCCTTTAAAAGCAAATACATCATGATCAATTTTTAAAGTTTCCTTAACGCCATTATTATATACTTCAGGGTGGTTTTTAAGAATTTGGGTTGCTTTCGAAGATAAAGGACTATCTACGTAATATGGAACATCAGGCAATTTACCCTTTAGTTCAAGCCCATTTAACGCATAAAGTAATTCCTGAGTACGGCCAACGGCAAAAGCTGGAATAATTACTTTGCCTTTTTTAATTTTGCAGGTATTGTTAATGATCTCAAAAAGCATGTTTTCTATCGGATCGAGGTCTTTATGTAATGAATCGCCATAGGTTGATTCCATTAAAATATAATCGGCCTGTTCAAACTGTTGCGGACTTTTCAAAAGCAGGTCGCCATAACGGCCAACATCGCCAGAAAAGGTAATCCGCGTAGATTTTCCATCTTCTGTAATGGTAAGATGTACCGCAGCACTGCCTAAAATATGCCCTGCATCAGTAAACTTTAACCGAATTCCCGCCTCAATCTCGAAATCCTCTTCATAATCTACTATCTTCATCTGGCTCACCGTTTTGGTAACATCTTCTTCTGTATAAAGTGCTTCTTCCATTTCTTCGCCATGACGGAGGTGACGGTTGGCATATTCAGCATCCTGCATCTGGATTTTGGCAGAATCCATCATTAAAATGCGGGCCAGATCCATAGTTGCCGAAGTACAAAAAATCTCACCTTTAAATCCTTCAGCAACCAATTTAGGCAATAAGCCACAATGGTCTATATGTGCGTGTGATAAAACCATGTAAGTAACTTTTTTGGCATCGAAACCAAAAAAGTCATTTAATTTATCCGTAATGCGGCCCATCCCCTGGAATAAACCACAATCTAATAAAATCTGAGTACCGTTTTTTAAGATAATAAGGTGCTTACTCCCCGTAACCGTACGGGCGGCACCATGAAAAGCAATGTTCATCAAGATGGTGGTTAGAATATATATAGCATAAAAATGCCGGATATTTCCGGCACTTCCAATTCTTTACGCATTTATTTCTGCTATTTTATCTTTTACCTTATCGGCTACACCGCTCGCTTTATCGGCCAAACCTGCCAATTTACCTTTTGAGGTATCTAAAATATCAGCTAACCAGTCTGATACTTTACCTTTTAAATCGTTACCAGAATCTGAAGATAATGCCAACGCGATTGTTGCGCCAAGTGCAGCTCCAGCTAATACGCCTACAATAATTTTTGTCTCTTTTTTCATGTTCTTAGTGATTTACTTATTAAACATATTTAACCCACAGGTGTTTTTATTTTTTTCATCTCGCAAAAACCAAACCACAATGAAGCGTATATTTTTTATAGCCCTAGATAATACCATTTATTTTACCAATGTAACGTCAGGTTTCCTAAAACAGCAAACCTCAAAAGTAAAGATGTTGGGCCTTGTTAATGATTTTGAAGCCGTATATGTTGTAGATGTTTCGACGGCCAACAAAAAGGAAGCTTTTAAACTGTTGATTGATAAATACGCCTTAAACACGGATGATATTCCAATTATAGGTGATGATGCAGAATCGGAAATTAAATTTGGCCTAGAACTAGTAATAGCTATTTTTTTACTGGATCCCGAAAACCTGCATCCAAATGCCGAAAGCACTTTTAGTGGAACTGATTTAAGCAAGCTTCATGCGGCGGCGGGACAATAATCTAAACCATATTTTTCTTGTTGTGTCGCCCTGGGCGTAGTCGAAGAGCAAACCGATGAGATCAAGTGGATACCAGGACTGTTGCCTCCGAAGCAATACTGAATGTTCATTTTAGGTAAAGATTATAAACCATTAGGAGAGGAGTTTCCTGCAGCTATTTTAGTTCCCTCCTGTTTTCCGTTTTATCCCGATGAAGGATCACTGTTGTCCGGAGAAAATATTTTATAATTTTTAACCGGACAGCCAAATTAACTAAGAATTTTAAAAATCATCAAAATAAGAGTGCTTAACTTTTAAGAACGTTATAAAAACAGCTTTTTCAGCTTTAATTCAAGGATTTTATGGGTAAACTGGAGTTTAACCGGACAACAGTGATGAAGGATCGGGATGTTCACTCCAATCAGGTCTAGGTGGCTTGTTAAGTGGTGCTATGTTTGGCTAGGTATTTAGCTGCACAGTTCTTTGTTTCTAAACCCAGTAGTAGCGGTGGAGGTAGTAATTCTTTTGCCATCCCTTGCTCCCTATGCAAAATTAGATACTTTTGCAAACTTTGTTTTTGTTCTAGATCAATATGGATTATCTAAGTTATAAGCTTAAATTAATTTATTCCCGTTATCTCATCATTGCGATAGGCTCAATTGTCGGTTTTTCATTATTAAATATATGCTTCTTTCAAACACAGCTTATACCCATTGAAGACTTTTTTTACGAGTTTTTAATACCCATGCTCCTACCTATACTCCCATTAATTTTTTGGTTGAGACCACGACTAAAACTTTTAAGACTAGAAAGGAAAAATGGAAAAGATTTATTTGATTTTTACCTAATGGCTGCATGGTTTGCCATCATATGCCCTTCTATTTTTGCTCAAAAATATATAACGAGCGCAGTGGGCCAACTCACCACATTAAAAACAATTAGTAGCATAGATCAAAGACACCTCACCAAGTTTTATAAGGTTCACAAGCTGTATCTGGATAAGAAACATTGTGCTGTACAGGTTGAAGCAAAAGTGACTGGTAAACACAACGAAAATTTAAACTTTACAGTTTATGCTGCTATTCCAATTTACAATGAAGCAACACCACCATTATGGGGTTCTTCATCAATAACAAGATCACCTCAAGACAAAGTAAAATCATCAAACACAACCCACCTGGATTATATACGACCAAAAGTATGGCTGGGATGGCAAAAAACAAAGAGAATAAGTAATAAACTAACAAAGGAAGCAAAAGATTCTATTTACAGAATATTTATTGAGGATTCATATCAGAGTTTCCTCCGTGAAAAAATTTACGATTTTGATTATATACAGAAAATAGGCATCAGCCAGGATTATAAAAATTTCAAAAAAGGTATTGCCAGAGCTGATCCCGGTTCGCCTGCAAATCCAATTTTATTAATACCAAAATACACTCCATTTGAAAAAAAGGGTAGCCATCAATTATTTTTGACACTTCTATCATTTTTTATTGGCTCAACAATCTGGTTAATAATGTTAATCCTTCCAAGATTAAAAAAAAACAAATTGCCAACGTCTATTGGCATTATTTAAAAACATAGGCAATATAAAACGCATAAAAAGTCCCGATTTTCATCGGGACTTTTTCAATTTATCCTCTACCACCTCTTGAAGGTCTTCCACTTTCACCGCCACCTCTTTGTTGTGGCGCTTCCGATCTTCTTTGTTCTTGTCTCTGCTGCTGTTCCTGAGCTCTTTGTTGTTGAGCTTGAGCATCACGTTGTGCCCTTTCTTGCTGTTGTTGTTGGGCTTGTTGCGCACGTTGCTGTTGCATTTGCTCATTGCGCTGTTGTTGCATCTGTGCATTACGTTGAGCCCTTTCTTGTTGCTGAGCCTGAGCCTGTTGTGCACGTTGTTGCTGCATTTGCTCATTGCGTTGTTGTTGCATCTGTGCATCGCGCTGAGCCCTTTCTTGTTGTTGAGCCTGAGCCTGTTGTGCACGCTGCTGTTGCATCTGCTCATTACGTTGTTGCTGTACCTGAGCATCGCGTTGTGTGCGTTGTTGTTGCAATTGCTCGTTACGCTGTGCTCTTTGTTGCTCCATTTGGGCTGCACGTTGTTGCTGATCTATCTGACCACGTTGTTGTGTCTGCATATCGCGCTGTGCACGTTGCTGATCTTGACTCATACGGTCTTGTTGCATACGTTGTTGCCTCATCTGCTCAAAACGTTGCTGATCTTGACCACGATTTACGTTTTCTTGTCCGTTTCTTCCGTCAACTCCGTTGGCATTGCCACGGCTCGCACGTCCATTAGCATCTCTGTTATAAACTTCTCCCCTGTTACCAGACTGATTATTATCTCTGCTTATGGTACCGTTATTCCTATCAGGTTGTGCATTACGGTTATCTCCTCTCGATCCAAAACGGTTATCGTTGTTACTACCGTCTCTTTGATCGCGATTGGTATAACCTTCATTCCTTCCACCTCTGCTAATACCGGCATTACCTTGTTCAAATCTTCTTGGCGCCGCATTACGGTTATCTACTGAATTACGTTCAGGCCTTGGTCTGTAGATAGAAACTTCTCTACCACCAACCCTGCTTGCGCCAGGTCTTGAACTTTGGGCATAACGATAAACAGTTACGTCTCTATTGGTTGCACGTCTGATATCTTCAACCCTTGGCCCACCATAATATGTTCTTCTATTATAAACGTAAGTATTATTGATGATGGTGGTGTTTCGGATATATACATTGTTGCGACCATAATCGTACCTTGGGAAGGTATTGATATAAATATTACGCTGTGGAATAAAGTTCCAGCAAAATTCTGGTACCACATAACGGCGGCCAAAACTTAAATTGATACTAATGCTTGGCGCCATTGGTGCCCATCCGTAGTAACCGTCACCGCTTCTCCAATCTACCCATGCTGGTCCCCAATTGGTATCTGGCAACCAGATCCATTGCCTGTAACTGTTAATTACCCAACGGCCGTAGTGGAAAGGTGCCCAGCCCCAATCGTAATTGGAAACCCAAGTATTACCGTATTCGGTCATTGCCCAACGTCCATTTGTATAATATGGGCGAAATTCGCTTTGATCTACATCAGGGCGCCAAACATATCCATATTGTGGGTCTTGTATCCAGGTGCCATAAGGCGAAAGTTCATCGTAAAAAGTCTGTAAAGAAATATTGCCAGTGCTGTAACCATCATCCTGGTAATCATTTTGGTAGTCTTGTGCCCTGACAAGGGTTGTGGTTCCGGCAAGGAGCGCAAATAGCCCCAGCACAAGTGCCGTAGATTTCAGTGTTTTCATTTGTGTGTTTATTTTAATAACCTAATCTGTATGTATCAATTAGAGAACCAAAATTATCGAGGGTTTAATATGCAAGCATAGTTTTTGCATTTTCCCTCAAATATTGCCATACAAGGCATATTTAACTAATATTTAACGTTTTAAGCCAAGTTTAATTGTGCAGAAAATAAGTCAGTCAGAAATAAAATTTGCTACACCTTTGCTTACAAAAGAGATTATATTGCCAGTTCTATCAACTTTAGAACTTAAATTCTATTTATTGTGAGTATTTTTGTAACATGCAAAAAGGCACTTTATACCTTATTCCCGTACCATTGGCTGAAGAGGTAGCACACAAAACTTTTACCCCTTATTTGGTTGATACCATTAACCAGATTGATACCTACATTGTAGAAAATAGTAAAACAGCCCGTCGCTTTTTAAAAGAGGCAGGTTTAAAAACACCGCAGAAAGATTTAATTGTGCACGATTATGGTAAACATAACCGGACAGATTTGGGTCAGTTTTTTGTTGAGCTTGCTGCCGGAAAAGACGTAGGCTTAATGAGCGAAGCTGGTTGCCCTGGTATTGCCGATCCTGGTGCAGATATTGTTGCCGAAGCACATAAACGTGGTATTAAAGTAGTGCCACTGGTAGGGCCAAGCTCGATTTTACTGGCCCTTATGGCCTCAGGTTTTAACGGACAGAGTTTCGCTTTTTGGGGTTATTTACCAATAGATAAAGAACAACGTACCAAGCGGATTAAAGATTTAGATTTATCGGCAAGCCGTTACAAACAAACACAGATATTTATCGAAACACCTTTTCGCAATAACCAGCTTTTTGAAGAAGTGCTAAAAAGCTGCAAGCCCAATACACAGGTTTGCGTAGCCAGCAACCTCACCGCAGAGGATGAATTTATTAAAACCCAAAGCGTTTACAATTGGCGCAAAGAAGAAATAGACCTGCATAAGCAACCAACTATATTTTTGTTGTACTAGGTTTACTTAGTCGAGCGTCATTCCCTCGAAGGAGGAATCTTAAAGCTTATTGCATTACGATTATTCATAAGCTTTCTTCTCTTCAAAGGCATTCATGAGCACTACGTGGTTCCCAATCAAGTTGGGAATGACGGACTACGCCATGAGAAATATTAGAATTTCAAAAAATCAAAACATATCCAATCCCACATTGGTTGTTATTATAGCGCTCTGCAATTTATTCACTAAATCTTTGCGTTATGAAAAATACGATCACACCAAAAAACAATCCAACGGTTCAAGGTAGTTCAATAGCCGATCGGGCTAACCACGATGTTAAAACGGATAAAAAAATTCAGGGAATAACCAATGGTGGCGGCCAACGGTCAGATCAAACTTCCAACAAGGACAATCAAAGAAAATACGACAATAAAAAATAATAGTAGGTAGCCTAATATACCAAAACGGCTTGTCGGAAGATCCATATTGAATAAGATTTTCCAACAAGCCATTATTTAACGAATGGTATTTTATTTTGCCATTACATTATAGAAATTATAATCCGTCATAGGAGCACCTGTTATTCCTAAATTATGGCAAATGGTAATGATCTGGCCACGGTGGTAGGTGCTGTGGTTAAAAACATGTAACACATATTCAAAATTCTGAAAATCTGAAGTAAACCAAGGACTTTGAATTTCAGTTTTCTCGTTAAATCTATCTTCACTGATTGCAGTAATATAAACGGCTAAGTTTTCTGACTGTTTCAACAGCGCATGAAAAATATCATTCAAGCTTCCATATTCGCGAAATTCGAATTCGGTTTTAGTGAGAATTGAATACCAATACTCCTGTGCCTGTAAAATATGGGCGAGCGTTAACTTTACACTTTTAAAACTTGATAATACTTCCTGCTCCAATAATTCTTCCGGATGATTTTTTAACCAATTTACCAAGGTTAAATTTGCCCAGAAATTATAGTTAGCATAATTTTTCATTAAATACACAAGGGAAGTTTCTTCCATTGTTTCTGCGAATAATTGTTCCTGTACCATGTCTTTTTGTTTTAGTTAAACAAAGTAAATACAAGCCACTGACAACCCTATGGCAGTGTAAAATCAGAACAGAAATTATTTTTTTATCAGACTTAATATTTGATATTACTATGATTTAAAATTTATTTATCGCAGCAAAAACACATAACAATTTCTATATATCTAAAATATTACCTATAAAAACAGATTGTTCGTGTAAATTTTTAAATACAATAACAGCTTTAAACAGCCACACTAAATGCCAGTTAAGTTTTCGTGTAAAATTCGCGGCTTGCTTAAAATTCATGTAACACGTTCTGTTACATTTGTTTCATCAGCTCTTAAGGATTAACTAACCTCTTTACCAATGAAAAAAAACCTAAAAAAAATCGCAATCGTAGCGATGGTTGCAGTTGCAGTTGTAATTGCTGCATGTAAAAAAAACCAAGAAACATCAACAACAGAACCACAAGAAACTGTAAAAAATGCCGATAAGGTTTTACAGCACATTAAAAATCTAGGATTCCCCGAATCGAGTATTGTAGATAATGGAAACGAATATATCGTTGAAGAAGATATTATATTTCCTAAAAACATGGTAATTACGACTAATGGCGCTGGGCCAAAAACAGAGCAGTATTATACCGGAAGTATTGTAAACAGCACTAATAAGCTAAATATCAGAGTTTTTGTAGACCCATCTATGACTTCAATGAGCAGCGAAATTAATAATGCCATTGCACAATGGAATGGTGTATCTGGTTCTACACTACGCCTTAATATTGTAACCTCGGCACCTTATGACATCCTGATCAAAGATGAAAATTTAGGTTCGGGTGTTTGTGGCCAGGGGCAGTTCCCATCGGGCGGAAGCGCAGGTGCTTTAATCAAAATCAATAAAAGTTACATTGCGGGTAATTCATTTGCTCAACGTGCCAGAACCATTTGTCATGAATTTGGTCACTGCATCTCATTCAGACATACCAACTGGGCAGCCCAAGGCGAGTCAACTGCAACAAATGTTCCTGGTGTTACCGGAACAGATTCCCAGTCGCTCATGAACGGTGGCCAATGCGGCTCGGGTGCAACCGTATTATCTCAAAAAGATAAAGACGCAACCGCTGTTTTATATTAACCCCAAAATAATCAATTAACCTAAACTAAATCCTTAAACCTGCTGAAGATGAGCTCGGGTACCTAAGCGGTACCTGAGCTTATTCTTTAGCTAAAGCAATGATGTCTTTGCCCTCCAAAATCCGCCTTTCACCATTATGGCTCAAGGTATTGATCATCGCCTGTGCCAGTTCGGCCATGGTACAGAAACCACTTGGGTAAATAGCCCTTCCAATAGGAAATAACCAATTGATATAAGCATAAAATTTATGAGCGTATTTCTGTCCTAGCAACGGTTTAATAAAACCCGGGCGAAAATTAAACACCTGAGCGAAAGGTAATCTCATCAGATCGTTTTCAGTTTTCCCCTTTACCTGGGCCCATTTTAAACGGCCATTTTCATTCGTTCCACCTCCAGAAACATAACAAAAAGTCATATCAGCATTCAGCTTGCTTAACGTTTCGGCAACATGCATGGTTAGGGTATAAGTCATTTTATAATAAGTATCGGCATCAACACCTACTGAGGTAATTCCCAAACAAAAAAAACAGGCATTGTAACCCGAAAGCTGATTTTCAATCTGCGAAAAATCGAAAAAATCGGGATGGATGATCTCCTTAAGCTTTGGATGGCTATAACCACACGGTTTGCGGTTAATCACTAAAACAGTATCAATCTTAGGGCTGTTTAGGCATTGCATTAATACCCCTTCACCTACCATTCCTGTAGCACCTGTGATGATAACATTATTCTGACCTTTGGTTTTTCCCATAATATGATTTGCTTAATTAACAAAAGCTTGAAAAAAGGTGCTTTGTTTTATCGATAGGTAATATAAATAAAAAAGAGGCTGTTTCATAAATATAGAATTGTCATCCTGAGCCTGTCGAAGGACCTGTTTAAATATCTCGAAAGGCGTTTCGACAAGCTCAACGTGACAAATTCTAATAGAATTACAAATATGATACAGCCTCTTAAAGTTATTTTGTATTAGCTTTCATTTGATAATCTTTAGGTGGCTCTGCTCCTAAAAGATGTTGTACAAAGTAATCCCAACGGCGACGCGTCATATAAGGTGAGTAATCACCATAACCGTGTGCACTATTTGGAAAAATCACCAGATCGAAAGATTTGTTTGCTTTTTCTAATGCCTCAACTACTAATAATGTATTGTAAGGTGGTACATTGTCGTCCATCATACCATGTACCAACATCAGTTTTCCTTTTAGGTTTTTGGCGTAGTTTTGGTTGGCCTGTGCTTCGTAATCCGAATTTTCTACCAAGCCATTATAACGTTCGCCCCAATCGTCCTCATAGTTTCTGTTGTCGTGATTACCTGATTCAGAAATTCCTACTTTAAAGAAATCCGGATAGCGGAACATGGCCGCAGCAGTGGCAAAGCCTCCGCCTGAGTGTCCCCAGATACCTACTTTAGTTGTATCAATAGGATAATTGGCAGAAAGCTGTCTGATGGCTGCAATCTGATCAGGCAAGGTATTCTCGGCCATATTGCCATAGCTCATATCATGGAAGCTTTTAGAGCGGTCGGGATTACTGGTTCCTTCTATTACGACTACAATAAAGCCCAGCTCGGCTAAAGCCTGATTATCTCCACGTGAAGCCGCAAAAGACCAACTGCCTACACTACCACCCTGAGGGCCCGGATAAATATAATCGATAACCGGATATTTCTGCCCGGCATCCATTTTGGTTGGTGTAAAAACCAGTCCATAGATATCTGTTTTACCATCTTTGGCCTTAACAGTAACCGGAATAGGTGCTTTCCAACCTGCGGCGGCCAACCTCGATACATCTGTTTTCTCTAAGGTATTGATTAGTTTACCGTTGATACTTCTTAAAACGGTAACGCCAGGTACATCAGGCTGCGAGTAACTATCTACAAAATATTCGAAAGATGGAGAAAATACGACCTGGTGATTACCAGCTTCTGGCGTTAAAAGGGTTAAATTTTTCCCATCGAAACCAATTTTATACAGGTAACTGAAATAAGGATTACCTTTTTCGCGACCGTTAGCCATGAAATAAAGCGTACGTGTTTTTTCGTCTACTTTAACCAAACGTGAAACCACAAAATCGCCTTTGGTAATCTGGTTTTTTAGTTTGCCGTTGCTTGAATCATATAAATACAGATGTCCCCAGTTATCCCTTTCAGAATACCAGATAATTTCATTAGAGGCAGGAAGATAACGCCAGTTGATAGCGCCCTGGCCAGATTCGTACTGTGTTTTTACGGTTTCTTCGAAAACTTCGCGAACAGCACCTGTTGTGGCATTGGCAATGCGGAATTTTTCATTTTTATGATCGCGGGAAGTAGACAGAAATGCTACTTCAGTGCCATCGGCTTTCCAATCGATATCATCAAAGGTACCACTGCTCGAAATATCATCGCTTAAGGTAGCGCGGTGTTGATCTGCAGGAATGTTAAGCGAAATTATCTTTGGATTTTCAACATCAATAATTACCCTTCTGATGGTCGCGATCTGTTTATCACCAGGCAAAGGATATTTCCAGGCTTTTAACGTTGGGGCTCCAACATTAGTAGTTACCAGGTACATATCTTTCGAATTACGCTGATCTTGCTGAAAAGTGGCTATCTTTTTCGAATCAGGCGACCAGCGCAAAATTGGTCCATCACTATGTTTCCATCCCGCATTATCGGTAGCATAACCATAATCTTTAATACCGTCAGTAGTTAGTTGGGTTAATTTCCCTGTAGCTACATCTTTAACAAAGAGGTTATAATCTTTGATTAAAATGGCTTTTTTTCTATCGGGAGATAAAACTTCATTGCGGCCAGCCCCACCACGTGATGGTGTTGCACTGCTTTTATAATCGGTAGTTAGCGTTTTGGTTTTCTTTACCGGATCTACCAAAAAAGTTTGTTCAGCACCATTCGCTTTAGTAGTATACCAAAATTTATCACCTTCAAGCCAGTTAGGTTGCACAGTGGAATGGTCGATGTACTTCGCTGTATTGTAGCTCATAAAACTTTCCGCTCTTTCGTAATCTTTAACGGTTAAAGCTTTCTGCTGAGCATTTGCTGTAATGGCCAAAGTACAAGCCATTACGGTAAGCCAATATCTATTCATCATGTTAGTTAATCTTGCGCTAAAAATAAGACTGTTTTAGGAAATGATGGGTATCAATCTTGATATAAATTCATGCGACGTATCCTTTATTAACTACAAAGGGCATATAGGGAAGGCATAGAGTGCACAAATTTGTGGGCTATTTATTTACAACTTAACTTCTGACATCGGGCTTTTGACTATATAACATTTTTATTATCTTTATCTCAAACAATAGATATGAACAAAAAGAGCATTATTTCGCCACCAAAATTTTAATAAATAGTGTAGTTGTATGCAATAGTCAAGCTGTCGGGTTATTTTATTGGCAGTTGATATTGCGTTTATTTATTAATTTTTAATTCTTGTCCTTTTCAGGACGGCAGATAACTCTTTATGAAAAAATCATATTTGGTATTACACTTTGCTGTAATACTTGCAGGCTTTACCGGCATATTCGGTAAGCTTATATCCCTCAATGAAGGTCTTTTAGTTTGGTACAGGGTCCTTTTCTCCGCAATTATTTTATGGTTGGTTTTAAAACTATTTAAGGTAAAAACCGACATTAAACTAAACGAGAAATTTAACATTTCAAAAATAGGGATGTTTATTACGGTGCACTGGGTGTTTTTCTATGCCAGCATTAAGTATTCGAATATCTCAGTCGGAGTGGTATGCTACTGTTTAACCAGCTTTTTCACGGCAATTTTTGCGCCCCTTATTAACCGATATCGGTTTAATCTGTCAGAAATATTGTTAAGCTTGCTTACCTTGTTCGGCATCGCTTTGATTTTCCACTTCGATTCGTCCTATCAGCTGGGCATTGGTTTAGGTGTAATCTCTTCTGCTTTTGCCGCACTTCATACCATTTATAACGAAAGATTGGTAAAAATTTACGACAGTAGGCTTATCAACTATTATCAGATGTTTGGCGGAACAGTAGGCTTGGGCATTTTACTTCCTATGTATCTACATTTCTTTCCTGTCGAAACCATAATCCCAAGCATGAAAGATACAGGCTACCTCATTTTACTGGCCTCTTTTTGTACTGTTGGCCTGTATGTCTTGTTTGCCGAATCTTTAAAGCGTATTTCTGCTTTTACGGTAAACCTCAGCTTTAACCTGGAACCTGTTTATGCAATAATACTTGCCTTTATGTTTTTTAACGAGGGTAAAGAATTGAACCTGTCATTTTATATCGGTTTGGCTTTCGTAATGACTTCAGTCATTTTACAAACAGTGATTTCGATGAGGAAATAAATTGAGATTATCAATGCAAATAGGCCGTTATATATGATGGCCTATTTGTTTAATTTTTTAATATTTCCACATACCCATCCGTTCCGTTCAACCTAATACGCTGCCCGTCTTTAATCAGTTTGGTGGCATTTTCTACACCAACCACAGCTGGCAGGCCATATTCTCTTGCAATTACAGCACCATGCGTCATTAATCCACCAACTTCTGTAATCAGACCTTTTATTGAAACGAACAATGGAGTCCAGCTGGGATCTGTAAATGGGGTGACCAGTATATCTCCATCTTCCAGGTCAGCATCTTCCATGTTTAGGATTACCCGTGCCCGCCCCTCAATCATTCCTGAAGAGACCGCTAAACCTACAATGGCCTCTGCCGGAAGGTTCTTGCGATTGTACTTACCCATAATAACTTCGCCATCAGAGGTAATTACCCGTGGAGGCGTAAGTTTCTCGTATTTGCTGTGCTCTTCTTTTCGCTCAACAATAAGCTGGTAATCAATTTGATGCATGCGTACCGCTTCACGAAGTTCTTCAAAAGTGAGGTAATAGCTATCTTCCTTTTCATGAAAAACATGAGCATCTACGAGTTTTTCGACTTCTTTTAGTAAAGCCTGCTTATAAACAAAAAAGCGGTTAACAATACCGTATTTTGGATATTCACGATAACCGGCAAAATTTCGGAGCAAACTGATCATTTGTTTTGTTTCCAGGGCTTTTTGTTCACCATCTGGTAAATGAGTCAATCTACCTAATAATTCATTTTCCTTTTTTAAAGCTTCCTGTTTCCCCTGCTCAAATTTCCGCTTACCAGCATTGGGCTCAAAGTTTTTGATATTGCTGAGGATTAAGGGAATTAATATGGATGGTTTTTCGCGCCAGCGTGTGTTCGTAATATCAATTTCTCCCGCACACCGCATTCCGTATTTTTCGAGATATGCATAGATTGCATTCCGGGTTTCCTTTCCACCATCAAATTGAATCAGATCATCTAAAAAATCATTCTTTTTTGTCTCTTGTAAATAATTAATTAGCTCTGGATAAGGACGGATTACATCTGCAACATCCAATAGTGCCAAGCCCATTTCTGAAGTAATATTGTTGGGTGCCGACTGAGACAGTGTGTCAGCTGGATTTTTTTCACCCAACCATTCTTCCATCTTTTCATTGATCCAGGATGAAGCATTCATTGCGGCGATAATCACCCCCATATGTTGAGAATCAAATATCATCTTCTTTGATTGCTCGATGTCTTCCAGGATAAAATCAAATAGATCCTGTCCTGATTTCGTTTGGATATTTTGTTTTAATGTTTCTACTGATGCCGCATTAGTTTTAATCAGACCAGCAACGATAGCAGGGTCGTTTCCTATTTGCGCTAAAATATCGGCAGCCGACAGGCCCTTAGTACTCTTGACCAGCACGGGTCCTTTTCCATCATCTGGTAGTTGTTTTATAAAGTCTCCTCTTTCTGTGATGGTAATCAATGCATCTTTGATGAGCGGATCATGTTGCCCCATCGCATCTAATAGATTCTCCCTCCCAGCTGGGGTAGACAAACTATCTGTTACATCAACAAACAACCTCGCTCCGGCACTAAACATTGGTCTGGCAGCTCTTAACTGCCACAATGATAACCCTAGTGGTTTCATGGCATCAGTCATCATTTGTTGATGGCCTACAGATATATACACATGATTTTCAGTATCGTTTGTTTCTGGAATGGGATATAAAGTAGTAATTGGCCTACTTTGAACGATATAAAAGATATCGTCGAGCAAACACCATTCAATATCCTGGGGACTACCAAAATGTGCTTCGATCTTCCGCCCCAACTGCTCAAGCTGCAAAATCTGTTCATCGGTAAGCACTTGCTTATTTTGCTCTTCCGCTGAAAGTGCATGAGATTTTGTACCACCATCCTTTAAGGCATAAATAGCCAGCTTCTTGGTTAATATTTTTTTATTGATAATACGCCCATTGCTCACCTGATAATTATCGGCATTTACCAGGCCCGAAACCAGTGCTTCACCCAGCCCAAAGCTGGCATCAATGGATAACATTTTCCGATTCCCGGAAACCGGGTCAGCAGTAAACAAAATCCCCGCCGCTTGCGGAAAGACCATTTGCTGCACCACTACACACAATTGCACCTTACGGTGATCGAAACCGTTTTGAATACGATAAATTACCGCCCTATCGGTAAATAATGATGCCCAGCACTTGCTGATATGTTTTTGGACAGCTGCTTCTCCGATAACGTTCAGGTAGGTGTCCTGCTGACCGGCAAAAGATGCTGATGGAAGGTCTTCAGCGGTAGCACTAGACCGCACAGCAAAGGCTTCATATCTGTGAAAATTGGCAAGATGCTTTCCGATCTCTTGGGCAATATCATCCGGAATGGATATGTTTTCAATAAGTGTCCTGATTTTGGCGCTGGTTTTACTAACGGCATGCAGATCTGCTGCTTTAAGCTGGCTTAATTCGTCCAACAAATCGTTAAACTGCTTATTGTTTGCCGTTATTTTTTCATAGGCCCTGGTTGTAATGCAAAAGCCATCGGGCACTTTTATCCCTTCAATTTTGGATAGCTCACCAAGGTTGGCGCCTTTGCCGCCTGCTTCTAAAATTTCAGACCTGCCGATTTCGTAAAAACCAATTACATAATTACCCATATTCTTACTGTTTTAATTTGGTAGAAATTTTGCACCTTTTAATCACATTTTTAAGGAACAAGCTCAAAAATATAGGCTATAACACATGAAAACAACGTTTTTTAACTATATTTTTCCAAGCGCAATAATGGTGCAAGTATTGGCGTTATCCTTACAGCAAAGCGACAATAATTAAGGTAAAATTACCTGGATTTTCTCTCAAATAAGGCGCTTTAGCTTCCCCCCTTTCAAAAAAAACAGCTGTCATTTAGACTACAAGCAAACTCAATTTGGCTACATCAGCATCTGCGCTTTGCCGCAACTTTGTATTGTTAATTTAAAACAATAGAAAATGCAAAAGACAATTTTTATTACAGGAGCTTCTACAGGTTTGGGAAATGCTGCTGCCAAATTATTTCAGCGCAAAGGTTGGAATGTAATTGCTACCATGCGCAACCCTGAAAAAGATACAGAATTAAGTGCATTAAGCAACGTTACCGTACTTCCTTTGGATGTGACCAACCTTGCTCAGATTCAATCAACTACAAAAAAAGCAATTGAACAAGGTGTAGATGTAGTATTTAACAATGCTGGTTATGGTTTAATTGGGCCATTAGAAGCACTGAGCGACGAACAGATCGTAAAACAGCTTAACACAAATCTGTTAGGTGTAATCCGTGTTACGCAGGCATTCATCCCTTATTTCAGAGCAAAGAAAGAAGGTTTGTTTATCGCAACAACTTCTATCGGCGGATTAATCGCTTTCCCGCTAGGCTCAACCTATCATGCTACAAAATGGGCATTGGAAGGCTGGAGCGAAAGCATGGCTTTTGAGCTGAACACTTTTGGTGTAAACATCAAAACCGTATCGCCAGGAGGAATTGCAACAGATTTTTCGGGCCGTTCTTTAGAACTGGCAAGCAACGAAGATTATGATCCGATGGTACAATCAATGATGGCAGGTTTTGGTTCAATGATGGAAACGGCTTCTTCTCCTGAGCAAATTGCTGCAGTTGTATACGAAGCGGCTACAGATGGCAAAAACAAACTGCGTTATGTAGCTGGTGAAGATGCCAAGGCCTTATATGCACAGCGACTGGCACAGGGTGATGAAGCTTTCAGAGCCGATTTTGCCAAGGTATTTTTAGGTAATTAATTACCGAGGGCAATGCAAACCCAATATTTTGTGTTGCCCTAATATTTGTACTTTTATATTATGGAAAAGAAAGCCCCTTTACGCATTTCAACAATCTCTGAAATACATGCGTTGCTGCAGGTTCCTAGACCCACGCATCCGTTGATCAGTTTGGTCGATAATTCGCTGATGGCCACCAATACAGAAATGTTAGACCGTCCGTTTTTTTTCAACTTTTATAAGATTTCCTATAAATATTCAACAACAGGCCGAATGGGCTATGGGCAGGGTTATTACGACTTTAACGAGGGCGGTATGATGTTTACCTCACCAAACCAGTTGATTTATGCAGATAATGAAGCTAAATATTATGGGGCTACACTTCTGTTCCACCCCGACCTCATCCGGAACTATCCGCTAGGATCGACCATAAAGAAATATGGTTTCTTCTCTTACGAAACCAATGAAGCGTTATTTCTGTCAGACAAGGAGAAGAAAATAATTTTAGGACTATTCGATAATATTAATGAAGAACTGAACACTTCTATAGATGAAATTAGCCAGGATGTGCTGGTGTCTTACATCGAAGTGTTGCTCAATTATAGCAACCGTTTTTACAAACGTCAGTTTATTACCAGAAAGGTGGTAAATAATGATGTATTAACTAAAATAGAACACTTATTGGAGAATTATTTTACTGATGAAAAATCTTTGGTTAGCGGATTGCCAACAGTTGAATACCTAGCCGCAGAGGCAAACCTTTCGCCACGTTATTTAAGCGATATGCTCAGGGCTTTGACTGGACAGAATACCCAGCAACTTATTCACGAAAAGTTAGTTGAAAAAGCAAAAGAAAAACTTTCGACGACTGAATTATCAGTAAGTGAAATTGCCTACCAGCTGGGTTTTGAGCATCCACAATCATTTAGTAAGTTCTTTAAAACAAAAACGCATTTATCTCCCTTGGAGTTTAGGCATTCTTTTAATTAGAACTTGGGATAGATCTAAAGCGGAGAGGGCGGGATTCGAACCCGCGGTACCTTGCAGTACACACGCTTTCCAAGCGTGCTCGATCGACCACTCTGACACCTCTCCGGTTATATGATTTTATTTTGTTTCAAATAAATGTAGCCATTTACAGACTTATAATATTGTTCTCTTCTAAAAGCTTCACTTCTTGAATTAAATTCTTCAAAAAAGTGAATGATGAAAGGGCGCCTAGCTTTCGTCGATTTTACATCTCCCCTATTATGCTTGATTAATCTTATTTCCAGGTTTTCAATACTCCCATAATAGTACTTCCCATCTTTCTCGCTTTTCAAAATATAACTATAAAACATAATTATCTTTTATTGCACAAAGATTAATTTATTAGTCACTACTTTCCAAGCGTGCTCGATCAACACTCCCCATAGGGGTCCTTCGGACTGACACCTCTCCGTGCTGGATTGCAAAAGTATATTTTTTATTGATAAAAAAAATGCTCCCGATCAAAATCAGGAGCATTTTATAAATATGATATCAGAAATTAATCTATAACCGTAATTTTTAACATATTGGTTTTACCTTTTGCTTCTATTGGGATAGCGGCAGTATTGATAATGATATCACCTTGTTTAACCAGTTTCTTGCTTTTTAAGAACTCGTTTACCTCAATGATAGTGTTATCTGTACTTTCCCACTTATCGTAATAGAAACCTCTTACACCCCAAAGTAAACTTACTGCATTTAATAATGCCCTGTTGCTGGTAAAAATAAAGGTTAAAGCTTCCGGACGGTGACTTGAGATTTCGAAAGCAGTGTAACCGCTTAAAGTCATCGATACAATACCTACGGCGTTAGTTTGTTTCGCTAAGAAACAAGCTGAATCGCAAATCGCATCACTTAAGAAAGATGGCGATTTTGGTTTTAAAAACTTATCAGGATTGAAAGGATAATTGTTCTGCTCAATGTTCTGGATAATTTTTTGCATGGTTTCGATTACAATGAGTGGAAATTCTCCAACTGAAGTTTCGCCGCTTAACATCACTGCATCAGCACCATCTAAAACAGAGTTGGCCACATCATTTACCTCTGCACGTGTTGGGCGAGGGGTAGTGATCATGCTCTCTAACATTTGTGTAGCTACAATTACAGGTTTAGAAGCTGCTCTACATTTAGCAACAATCATTTTCTGTAACAATGGAACCTCTTCCATCGGACATTCAACACCCAAATCGCCACGGGCAACCATAATACCATCTGTTGCAGCAATAATTTCGTCGATGTTCGCAATAGCCTCTGGTTTTTCTATTTTAGCAATTACACGTGCTGTTTTACCACGCTCAGCAATAATCTTTTTAAGTTCGATAATATCTTCTGCCTTACGCACAAAAGATAAACCGATCCATTCTACATCGTTTTCTAAAACAAATTCTAAGTTTTCGCGGTCTTCTGGTGTTAATGAAGGAATAGAAACTTTAGTATTTGGAAGGTTTACACCTTTTCTTGAAGTTAAAATACCACCGTGAACAACCTCACAAACTACTTCATCTTTTAAATTGGTAGAAATCACTTTCATCTGAAGCTTTCCATCATCCAAAAGAATAATTTCGCCAGCCTGAACATCCTGAGGGAAGTTTTGGTAAGTAATGTAAATACGTTCTTCGTTACCAATGCATTCGGTAGTTGTAATTACGGTAGTTTTACCATTGATCAGGTTAATGCCACCTTCTTTCACTAAACCGATACGGATTTTAGGACCTTGTAAATCGGCAAGGATACCTACATTATAATCGTATTTCTGGTTTAAATCGCGGATGGTATCCAAAACCGCCTGGTGATCTGCTTGTGATCCGTGTGAAAAATTTAACCGGCAAACATCTAAACCTGCGTTAAACATACTATATAATACATCTGGTTTTGCTGATGCAGGCCCAAGCGTGGCAACAATTTTAGTTCTCGAATGAAAAGGTTTCATTTAATTAATTGATTTTAGCAATGCAGTTTAAGAAAGCATTAATTATTATCTAAAATAATCAAACTGCATTAAAATTTATATATTTTGTTTTTTTGTTCTTTGTTTGTAACCGTCAAATATAGTGTATTTAATACACCAAGTATATAATTTTTATATTACCAAATTCTCACGGCTCTTTAACTTGGTCGGATCTATCTTTGCAGCCACCTGTATATCAGGCAGTTTATTTAAACCATTGATTAAATAATCCAAATCTTCCTTATCAATAAATTCTTTAATAATAATAAAAAAATCTACTTTGTTCATCTCCGGAATTAGAAAACCATCGCTGCTTTTATTGCAAATTAAGTAGTATTCTACCTCACCTTGCTCTACAAAAAAGTAATATTTGGAGAAAGACCAGGCTGGTTCGTCGATATTAAAAAATATTTCATGGTCTTCTATTTTTTCAAATTGTGTATTTAGCCGGGTATTAATTTTGTGGCAAAGTACATAGTCTTTTAAGGGTGCTGTGATCGCAATTAGTATAAAATCAAGGTCTAAGGTAAGTTTTAGGTAAGTCTTATTCAAAGCGAAATAAATTATTTACAGAACGAAATTAAAAAACTAATTCTATATTCGCTGTGTTATTGAGATACCAAAATTACGTATCGAAATAAAAACATTTGAAAATTGTAAGAATTTATTTTTCTTTGCACAGAATTATTTAACCATTAAATTATAAAATTATGTCTGATATTGCTTCAAGAGTTAAGGCTATTATCGTAGAAAAACTAGGTGTTGACGAAAGCGAAGTTACGCCAGAGGCTTCATTCACCAACGATTTAGGTGCAGATTCTTTAGATACCGTAGAATTGATTATGGAATTTGAAAAAGAATTCAATGTAGCTATTCCTGATGATCAGGCTGAAACCATCGGTACAGTTGGCCAAGCGATTGCTTATTTGGAAAAAAACGTTAAATAGAATTACGCTTTTTCAGTATAAATGGAATTAAAAAGAGTAGTAGTAACAGGGTTGGGTGCGCTCACTCCTATAGGCAATAATGTTCCTGATTTTTGGGAAGGATTGACTAACGGGGTGAGTGGCGCTGCTCCTATTAAGGGTTTTGACACTGAAAAGTTCAAGACCAAATTCGCATGCGAGGTTAAAAATTTTAATCCTGAAGACTTTTTGGAGAAAAAAGAAGCCCGCAAGCTAGATCCGTTTGTACAATATGCTCTTGTAGCAACAGATGAGGCTGTTAAGGATGGTGGTTTTGATTTTGAAAAATTAGATACCAACCGGATCGGAGTAATCTGGGGTGCGGGCATAGGTGGATTGAAAACTTTCCTGGATGAAATTTCTAATTTCGCTAAAGGAGATGGTACACCAAGATACAATCCATTTTTTATCCCTAAAATGATCGTGGATATCGCTCCAGGGCATATCTCTATCAGATACGGCCTGCGTGGGCCAAATTTTGCAACTGTTTCGGCATGTGCTTCTTCAACAAACGCCATGATTGATGCATTTAACTATATCCGTTTGGGTATGGCTGATGTAATTATTAGTGGCGGTTCAGAAGCCATCATCAATGAGGCAGGTATGGGTGGTTTTAATGCCATGCATGCATTATCAACACGTAACGAAGATCCGGCAACAGCATCACGTCCTTTTGATAAGGATCGCGATGGCTTCGTAGCTGGAGAAGGTGCAGGGACAATTATTTTAGAAGAACTCGAACATGCAAAAGCAAGAGGTGCAAAAATTTATGCAGAGCTTGTGGGCGGTGGAATGAGTGCCGATGCCAATCACATCACGGCACCGCATCCAGAAGGTTTGGGCGCTAGAATGGTAATGACCAACGCACTTAAAGATGCTGGTTTAACAACTGCTGATATAGATTATATCAATGTACACGGTACTTCTACACCACTCGGTGATATTAGCGAAACCAAAGCCATTGGTACATTATTTGGTGAAGATGCTTATCGATTAAACATCAGCTCAACCAAATCGATGACTGGCCACCTTTTGGGTGCTGCCGGAGCTATTGAGGCTATTGCAGCAATTCTTTCTGTTAAAAATGATATTGTTCCTCCAACAATCAATCACTTTACTGATGATCCAGCATTTGACCCTAAATTGAATTTTACTTTTAACAAGGCGCAAAAACGTACTGTTAGAGCCGCTTTAAGTAATACATTCGGTTTTGGTGGCCATAATGCTTCTGTTATTTTTAAAAAATACGAGGATTAATTTAAGACAGCCTGCTATATAATTTTGTATGCTAATTAAAAATAGATAACTTAGTTAAATATGCTAATTAGCCGTTAATTGTGTTATTTATTTAATGCCGATATTAAAATTATATAAACTTTATCTCTCTCCCGAAAAGGAGTTTGTTAAAAAGCTGAAAAACATCTTAGGCTTTGTTCCAGGCAATGTTACGCTCTATAAAATGGCGTTCAGACATCGATCTGTAGCAAAGGTGCTAAAAAATGGAAGCAGGAGCAGCAACGAACGCTTAGAATTTTTAGGCGATGCTGTTCTGGGTTCGGTAATAGCAGAGCTACTTTTTAAACATTATCCCTACAAAGAAGAAGGTTTTTTAACCGAAATGCGCTCGAAGATTGTAAACCGGGCTAATTTAAACCAATTGGCAAAAAAAATTGGTTTTGATAAGCTTATTCAGTTCGATCAGCGTTCGGTTAGCATACAAACCAAACACAATTCGATGCTGGGCGATGCTTTTGAAGCCATTGTCGGTGCCATTTATATGGATAAAGGATACAATTTTACCAAAGAGTTTTTGTTGCGTAGAATTGTAAAACCGCATATCGATATTCATACCCTGGAACTTACAGAAACCAATTTTAAAAGTAAATTGATCGAGTGGTGCCAACGCCATGGCAAAGACGTAATGTTCGAACTGGCAGAGAATAGTGAAGGTGAAAGTGCCAAGTTATTTACCATCAGTGCGATTGTTGAGGGCGAAAAATATGGAACCGGTAGGGATTACAATAAGAAAAACGCCGAAAAATTAGCAGCTGAAAAAGCGTGCGAAGCGTTGAGTATATAAAAAGTACACTGGTTCAATAGTTTTTGGTTCATTGGACAGGAGCGTTACTGCTTAATTGTATAAACTGTTTAATCAATTAACTGCCCGAATGAGTTAGCGTTTCGGACCTCCGACGTCGGACTACGGACTCCTGACTAAAAGCTACTTCCCCTTCCCCAACGTATCTGTAAATTTCTTTGAAGATTCTTTAATGTATTTAATGTAATCGTAACTGTTCCAGTACTGTGCTTTATCAAATTCAGGACGGCAGTTCAGCATGTATTTCTCCAAGGTATCACCTCTCAATTCGGTATTGTTTTTAATAATGCTCTGATTAAAATATACATCAATCTGCGATTGTTTAATTTCATTGTCGGCATACCGACCAAATCTCCGCGCATTTTTAGGATCTGTGCCGATGAGGTTATATAGTGCATTTAAGGGACTAAATATGGCCGATAAGAATGTCGTCTTACCCCATTGTATACCCCCTTGTTTTTAAATTCGCGCTTAATTTCGTCTAAATCCTCTTTTTTTGTATTTCCTCTGATGGTTACATCGGCAAGTGTAGTACTTCCCCTAACCAGGTAAATTACGAGATCCTTTTCGCTGTTTACCACAACACGCTGATCAATCAGATCCCTTTTAATTACCAGTAGTGTATCGCCCATTCTGGCTTTTAACTGAAACATACCAATATCATTACTCCCCACACCAATTCCAGTACGTAGGTTAGTAATCTCTGATAATGCAATCCTGATATTTGAGCCTTTCTCAATTACCACCCCTTTCACTATAAAATCCTGTGCCTTTGCAAAAAAGCTGATTGAGGTAAAAACGAAGAGTATAAAGACAAATTTAAAGTTTCTCATGGCGTGTTAATTTGTGTGCTTCAAAGTATCAGTGTATTTTTTAGCCGATTCTTTGATGTATTTAACAGCATCGTAATTGCTCCAATTAATGGTCATGCTGCGTGTCGGGTAATAATCGAGCAGAAATTTATCAAGATCTTTCCCTGTTAATGTAGTATTGTTCGAGACTAAACTCTTATTAAAAAATTTATCTACCTCGATCAAACTTAGCTCCTTTTTATAATAACGGTTAAAATTACGTGCTCTTGCTGGTGTTTTCCCAAAAAGCTCATAAAAAAAAGTTATCGGACTTCCTCCAAATGGGTTTAACAGAATTAACGGCGGTTTGCCAGCATAAAACGAACCATTTCTTTTCAGATCTCTTTTTATACTTTCCATTTCCTGCTTTTTGGTTTGTCCTTTAACCGTAACCTCCTCTAACATTGTACTCCCTCTAACTAAATAAACAAGTAGGTCGTCATCTGTTTTAACCACCACTTTTTGCTCATTCAGGTTTCTTTTTTGAATGAGCAGCGTATCGCCAATTCTGGCTTTTAACTGAAACATACCAATATCGTTGCTGGTTGTGCCCATTTTACTACGTATATTGATAATGCCAGCCAAAGCAACCCGCACATTTGAGCCTTTTTCAATCACTACACCCTTAAGTACAAAATCCTGGGCATTTATTTTTAAGCCCTGTATTAAAATGATCAGTAAAAGAATAATTTTCAAATGCTTCATTGCGTTAAAATGGCAAGTTAAATTATCTGATAGCGCTGATTAGGTTTCTATTTTAACAGCAGATTGGTTTTCTTGTTTGTTTTCTGCCTTAATTGTTACATCTTGAAAGGGAAACCATTTATCTCCCGTAATAAAAAAGGATTAAAAATACTTTCCTGTCTATCAATATTTTTGTAAAATTAACATTTGTTAACCTTGCAAACTGTTAAATAAACGTTAATAATCATGAGAAAACTACTGGGAGGGTTTTATTTACTCTATTCGGCAATTGTATTTTTTATACTCATGCTTATTGTTTGCCCCTTTATTCTCTTCAGTACTGGTATTTTTAAAGAGAAAACAGGAAGAAAAATTTCATTCTATTTTTTAAAATTCTGGGCATGGAGCTTTAGTCTTATCACTTTTCTATGGTTTTCAGCCAACGGAGAAAGAATTGACACTTCTCGGGCTTATATTTACGTAGGTAACCATAGTTCGTTTTTAGATGCGGTTGCCATTGTAATCTGTATTCCACAGGCTTTCAGTCCGCTGGGAAAGATAGAAATGCTTAAAATACCGGTATTTGGCTGGATTTACAAACGTTTGGTGGTGATGATTGATCGAAGTAGCCGAGAAAGCCGCGACCATTCTGTAGCCGAGCTGCGGAAAGACCTGGCCGACGGGCAATCGATTTTGATTTTTCCCGAAGGCACGATGAATAAATCCGATCAACCTTTAAATCCATTTTATGATGGGGCATTTCGTTTAGCCATAGAAACGCAGACACCCGTTTTACCTTTTGCCATATTGAACAGTAGGGCACATTTACCGCGTACAGCCCCACTTATGCTAAATCCCGGATTGATTAAAACTGTATTTGGCGAAGCTATCGAGGTAAAAGGTTTAGTAGCTGAGGATTTGGAAGAATTGAAAGCAAAAACTTTTAAGGCTATATTAAGCATGTTGGAAAAGTAACCTCATTTATTATCAGGAAATGAATGCTCCGGTACTTTTGGCTGAATCAGTCCTGCCGTCCGTTTTATTCCGATGAAGGATCGGAATGTTCACTTCCATCAGATTTAGGAATAGAGGTTCTGCATCATGTAGGCAACAGCCCCTGCCAAAAACTACTCCACTTTGTACATAAACCCGATTGCAGCGGGCACGTAGTATAACGAAGTAGAGCGTAAAGCGGGACTGCAATCCCCGAAGAAATACTGAACGCTGATTTTCTAAATGTAAAAGTATTTTATCAGCTAGTCTATAGCTATGACTCCTTACCCATTATTATTTCTCCTTTCGGCTTAAAACCCTATCTTTGCGCATGATAAAATCCATGACAGGATACGGCTTAGCAACAGCCGATTATGCAAATGCAAAGTATAGTGTCGAAATCAAATCGCTCAACAGTAAATTCCTGGAGCTGAATTTAAAATACCCTAAAGCTTTTTCTGATAAAGAGCTGATTCTGCGTAACATCTGCAGTAAAGACATTGAAAGGGGAAAAGTAAGTTTAAGCATCAATGTAGAGCGCACCAATGGCGAAGTTACTGGTGCCACCATTAATACTGCTTTATTAAGCCACTACTACAAACAACTTATTGCCGTTAATGACGAATTAGGTGCCGACAGCAGCAACTTGTTGCAAACTGCTTTAACTTTTCCGGATGTGATCAGCTATAAAGAGGAAAGTGTGAGTGAAGATGAGTGGAACCATTTATTCCAGATTTTCAATTCGGCTTTAGCCAATTTCAATAAATTCAGAGAAGATGAAGGCGCTGTTTTAAAGGCAGATTTAGAGCTGAGAATTAAAAACATTCTTTCTTATTTTAAATCTGTTGAGGAGTTAGAGCCTAAAAGAATTACTGCAATCCGTGATAAATTTGCCCAGTTTTTGGATGATGCAGTAGGCAAAGTAAATATTGATCAGAACCGTTTCGAACAGGAGTTGATTTATTATATCGATAAAATTGATATTACTGAAGAAAAAACACGGTTAAAAAGCCATTGTGATTATTTCTTGCAAACTTTAGCAAGCAAAGAAGCAAATGGAAAAAAAATGGGTTTCATTTCTCAGGAAATAGGAAGAGAAATCAATACCATGGGTGCTAAAGCAAATGATGCCCAGATGCAACAATTTGTTGTAGGTATGAAAGAAGAATTAGAAAAGATAAAAGAACAATTACTGAATGTGTTGTAACGTTAGGCGGCAAGCAATAAGCGCTTAACGCCAGACGCCAATCGCAAAATTTTTAAAAATGCAAGGCAAATTAATCATATTTTCGGCACCATCAGGAGCAGGTAAAACCACTATAGTACATCATTTGTTAACGAAATTTCCTGAGCTGAGCTTTTCTATTTCTGCAACTACCCGCGAATTGAGAGGCGCTGAAACACACGAAAACGATTACTATTTTATTAGCAAAGAAGAGTTTTTACACAAAGTTGCCCGCCAGGAATTTGTAGAATTCGAAGAGGTTTATAACGGAACCTTTTACGGCACCTTGCGTTCAGAAATAGAACGTATCTGGAACGAAGGCAAACATGTAATTTTCGATATTGATGTAGAGGGCGGTTTACGTTTAAAAAGAAAATACGAAGACGATGCGTTGGCGATTTTTGTTCAGCCACCATCATTGGAAGTATTGAAAGAACGTTTAAGCGGCCGTGGAACAGATAGCCCTGAAAAATTGCAGGAACGTTTTATCAAAGCCGAAAAAGAGCTGCTTTATGCTGACAAATTCGATGTGGTCTTAAAAAATTTCGATCTTAATACAGCCTGTGCAGAAGCAGAACAATTGGTAGGGGATTTCTTGAAGAAATAATTCTATTAAGAGCGCAGAAATTTTTATATTTGATTGATGACTGATATTCAATTATATAGCCAAATATCCTCATTGCCTTCAGATCTGAAGAAGCAAGTGTCTGATTTTGTCTCATCCCTAAAGAAAAAGTCGAAAGCCAGTAAAAAATTGAAAGAAAGACAATTTGGCTATGCCAAAGATTTCTTTAAAATGGCTGCTGATTTTGATGAACCATTAGAAGACTTTAAAGATTATATGTAATGCAGCTTCTGTTGGACACGCATACATTTATCTGGTTTATAAATGGAGATTCATCCTTGCCAAAGAAGGTAGTTAATGAAATTAAAAACCTCAATAATCAATGTTTTATTAGCATTGCTAGTATTTGGGAAATTGCAATTAAATCTAAATTAAACAAACTTTCTTTAAGCGCAGATTTCGAAAAAATTTTAGATTTTCTGGATCAAAATCAAATAGAAATATTGCCAATTTCGTTCGATCATATTATTACGCTGAATGAATTAGATTTTCATCATCGCGATCCATTTGATCGGATTTTAATTGCTCAGGGCATCTCTGAAAACTTAACGATTTTAACAAAAGACCAAAATTTTAGCTTTTATAAGGTTAAAGCGCTTTGGTAAATCACAAACATGAAAACGGGTCTTTTCTTCGGTTCATACAACCCCATCCATACGGGGCATTTAATTATTGCTAATTATATGGCTAACCATACCGAGCTTGATGAAGTATGGTTAGTTGTGTCGCCACATAATCCTTTAAAGGATAAAAGTGGTTTGACCAATATGTACGATCGTTTGGAAATGGCCAAATTGGCTACCGAAAATGCAGAACATATCCGCGTCAGTGATATCGAGTTTGCATTGCCGCAACCATCTTACACCATCGATACCTTAACCTATCTTCATGAGAAATATCCTGAAAAGGAATTTGTGCTAATTATGGGGCTGATAATCTGGTTTCATTCAAAAAATGGAAAAACTACGAGGTACTTTTAAGAAACTATCAGATTTATGTTTATCCACGCCCTGAAGCGAATGTGAGCGAATGGGAAAATCATCCTTCCATCACTTTTACCAAAACCCCTTTAATGGAAATTTCCTCAACTTTTATCCGCAAAGCCATTAAAGAGAAAAAGAATGTTCAGTTTTTTCTGCCCGATAAAGTGATCGATTTCATTGAAGGCAAGGGAATGTATAAATAGGAGCTCAATATTTCTAACCTATACCGCAACTAAAAAAGAACAGGCTTACAACACATTGTATTAAATCGATTACTTGGATTGGTTTTTGTTTAATTCGGCTTTTGATTACTAATTTAGCGGCAGCAGATACGACAAAACACGTGAAAAAAAACTTATTTATACTCATTGCCCTTTGTGGCGCTGCATTTTCGACAAGCGCACAACAGAAAACCTATTTAGAATTATTGGCGAATCAACCTAAATGGGTCGATTCGGTTTTTAATAAACTTAATCGTAGAGAGCGTATTGCACAGATGTTCTTTGTTAGGGCGCATACCAATCTGGGTAAAAAATATACCGATTCAGTTGGTCAGGTAATTAAAAAGGAACAATTGGGTGGGGTTATCTTTTTTCAGGGAGGCCCCGGCCGACAGGTTTTAGCCACCAATGCCTATCAGAAATTAAGCCGAGTGCCTCTTATTGTAGCAAATGATGGAGAATGGGGCCTGGGCATGCGTTTGGATAGTACCGTTTCTTATCCTTACCAAATGACTTTAGGCGCCATTCAAAACAAAGAACTTTTGTATAAAATGGGCCTGGAAATAGCTAAAGATTACAAACGTATGGGCATGCAAATGAATTTAGCTCCTGATGCCGATATTAATAACAACCCCAAAAACCCAGTTATCAATTACCGTTCTTTTGGCGAAAACAAATACAATGTAGCCAGTAAAGTTGCCGCTTATATGAAAGGCATGCAAGATGGCGGCTTATTAACCACATTGAAGCACTTTCCTGGTCATGGCGATACTGATGTAGATTCGCATTACGATTTGCCTCAGCTTACTTTTTCGGCCACACGTTTGGATACTTTAGAAATGTATCCATTCAAAGAACTGATTAAACAAGGGGCCTCCGGAGTGATGATTGCGCACATGAACATTCCCTCTTTAGATAATACTCCAAATTTGCCTTCTACACTTTCCAAGCCGATTGTTACGGGCATTTTAAAGCAGAAATTAGGCTTTAAAGGGCTGATTATTTCGGATGCAATGGACATGAAGGGTGTGGTAAAATACTTTAAAGATGGAGAAGCTGATTTGATGGGGATCATTGCCGGAAACGATATTATTGAGCTATCTGAAAACAGCGATAGGGCCATCAAATTGGTGCGTAAAGCAGTAAGACAAGATCGTGTAAGCATGGCCGAAATAGATCAGAGTGTGCGCAAAATATTGACTGCCAAATACTGGGCTGGCCTGGCCAGGCGCGATACCATTGTAACCCAGGGCATTGTTTCCGGGGTTAACCGAAATGCGAGCAATGCTTTAGTACAAGAGCTGGCCAATGCATCGGTAACTTTGTTAAAAGGTAAAGATTATATAAAACGTCTTATTCCAATCAGAAGAACAGCCATTATCAGTATTGGTGTACCTTCGGTAACCACTTTCCAAAAAGAGATTTCAAAAGGTTACTATAACTCTGTTTATTATGTATTGGATAAAGATGCAAGCGCTACGCAGATTTCGAACATTGCCCGCGAAATCGGTGCATTTGATCAGGTGATTGTTGGTATTCACGATAGCCGCGCAAGACCTGCAAACAATATACCGCTAAATGCAGGAGTAAAGAACTTTATTAAAGAATTATCAGCCAAAAATGCGGTTTTCGCTTTGTTTGCAAACCCATATAATCTGGCTGGCTTATCGGGCTTAGAAAACAGTAAAGGTTTGGTGGTAGCCTATCAAAAAGAAGATTATATGCAGATTTCAGCTGCTGCGGTAATTAATAACAGATTGATGCCAACGGGCAAATTACCCGTTAGTATCGCTCCGTTTTATAAATTCGGGGAAGGATTGTAATTGTTGACCACAAAGAAACGAAGAATAGGTATTTTAGCCACAGAAACGCAGATTTGTAAGGATTAGTATCCTTCATTAGCTTCACTCATGCCGTCACCCTGAATTTATTTCAGGGTCTATAATGTTATCTTTGCTCTTTTAGCTTTAGTCTTTTAGCTTTCCTTAAAACAATTTCATGCTCAAAACGATTATCTAATATAAAACCTTAATGTTATGATAGATCCAGAAGATGACAATTATTCGAACGATCCGAACGATGCCTTACGGAGTGAGGATGATGTAGAAAATATCAACGAAATTAATGGCGACGACACCAGCATTGAGCACGATAAAGATCTGCTGCAACAAGCCGATGAAGCATCAAGAGCCTCTTATGAGTTAAACCTCAATGATGAGGATGATGATTTGGATGACTAAAAAGAAAGCCGTCTCAATTTTTACTTTTGGACGGCTTTTAATATGCTATGCTAGGTTTAACATAAACCTTACGTCTTAAACTTCTATCTGGCCTTCGGCTTATAAGTTTCAGGATTAACCGCAGTGGTTGTCCATCCCTTTAAAAACGAGGTAATTTTTTTAACATCATGTCCAACTTTCTTTTTACCATTGGCAGCAACTTCATCTGTTTCTAAATAAGAAGAATTTTCGATGTGTAATACTTTGCCTTTGCCATCAAGGATTAAAAATACCGGAAAGCCGAAGCGTTGAGGATATCCTAAACTGGCCAAAACACTTTCGTTTTTATTTTCGGGGCTGTAATTAACCAGAACGGTTTCAAAATTATCATTAATGTATTTTTTTAATGTTGCTGTGCTGTCAACCAAATTATGGAATGCAATACACCAGCTACACCAGTTACCACCAACCTGTAACAAAACATGTTTATTCTCTTTGGCCGCTTTTGCAACTGCTGAAGCAATTTCTGCTTTGGCATCTGCCTGTGGATTATAGATATGAACGCCTTCTTTTTTTGCCTGGCTAAAAGCTGAGGTCGAAATTAATACAGCCGCAAATAAAATGACTAATCTTTTCATATTTTTTTTGAATAATAATGAGGCAAATTTAATAAAGTATAGTGTTACAATGGATTATTCGCAAATTCTTTACAGAATGAAAACATTGGACATTAATGGGCCCCTCTTAACAAGAGAAGCTTAATTCAAGATGTTTCTTCTATTTTCCATCTTCCTCCCTCATCTTCCATTTTTACCTATCTTTGCCCTGCGATGGATTTTTTAGACATACATACCCACAAAGTTGCTACCCAACCTGGTGTAATCAGTATTCAAAGTTTATCGTTAACCAGCGATATCTTTTTAGCAATGCCTAAAACCAAGCCAATTTCCGTTGGACTGCATCCCTGGTTTGCTAAAATTGATCAACTCGAACTGCAGATGAAATATCTAAGCGTTGTAGCCAATCAAACAAACGTAAAACAGATTGGAGAGTGCGGATTAGATAGGTTAAGGGGCGAAAATTTAGAAAATCAGATCATAATCTTGAAAAATCAGATCGAATTGGCAGAAAAGATCAATAAACCTTTGATTTTGCATTGCGTTAAATGTTTCGCTGAATTAATTGCTATTAAAGACCGGTTGAAAGTTAAAGTACCCATGGTTATTCATGGTTTTAATAAAAACGAAGAACTTGGCGAACAATTATTGGATAAAGGATTTCTACTTTCTTTTGGTTTAACCGCCTTGAAGGAAAACTCAGGAGCGGCAAAACTGATTCAAAGTACCAATAATTTTTTCCTGGAAACAGATGATGCTGATATTTCCATTGAGGAAATTTACCGGGCAGCAGCCATTTTAAAAAAATGTACTGTAGATGAACTCAAAGCTCGTATTTTTACCGACTGGAATAAATTGAATTTAAAAAACTAGCCACGGAGACACAGAAAACAAGGAAAGTTTTACTTCTTAGCTAAAGCAAGATAAAAACGAATCATGGAGTTATAACATTAACTAAATCTGTGTCCATCCTTTTCATCTGTGGTTAAATACAAAAATTGATATGTCTGACGTTAGCTGGCTTTCGCGCTCTGCCCTACTTGTTGGGAATGATGGAATAGATAAACTCCAATCGAAACATGTTTTAGTGATCGGTTTAGGTGGTGTAGGCTCTTTTGCCGCCGAATTTATTTGCCGCTCAGGAATTGGAGAAATGACCATTGTTGATGGTGATGTAGTGGACCCAACCAACCGGAACAGGCAGTTACCCGCTTTAGCAACCAATCATGGTGTGAGCAAGGCTGCAATTATGCAAGAACGTTTATTGTCTATTAATCCCGAATTAAAACTCCACGTGGTAAATACTTTCCTCACACCAGAGAAATGTCGGGAAATTTTAGAGGCCGATTTCGATTACATTATGGATTGTATTGATAGTGTAATGCCAAAAATCACTTTGTTAGGAACAGCATTGGAAAAGAATATTCCTATTGTAAGTTCAATGGGTGCTGGCGGTAAAATGGATCCCACACGCTTAAGGATTACGATGCTCCCTGATACTTATCAATGTGTTTTTGCCAGTTATGTACGCAAAAGATTAAATAAACTTGCCAATGCGGCAAAAATAAAAGCTGTTTTCTCCACAGAAGAAATGGATAAAAAATCTATGATCATGACTGATGGAAGCAATTTCAAACGCTCTGCTTATGGTACAGTTTCTTACCTGCCCGCAGCATTTGGTGGTGCTTGTGCATCGGTGGTAATCCGCGATTTGCTTGGCCTTCCCATCGAAATGGCCGAACGTCCAGCAAGGATAAGCCATAAAACACTCAATAAACGAAAAAGTAAAAAAGCCTGATCCTGATGAATTGTTGATATCATGATTTCCGGAAAATTTTAAATTGTTGTAAGTTTAAATTTCCGAGAGATATCAAATTATGCCCCAGCCCCTCAAAATTCTTCAAGCCTCTGCAGGTTCCGGTAAAACGTTCAGTTTAACTGCACATTACCTTACATTGCTATTTAGTGGCGATAATAAATATCGCGAAATTTTAGCAGTAACCTTTACCAATAAGGCTACCGAAGAAATGAAAACCAGGATCCTCGAAGTATTACTTGGGCTGGCAAAAGGTAATCCATCAAAAAAAATCGACGACTATCGGAAGCTTATTCTACTCGCCTATCCGATATTAAGCCCACAGGAATTACAATTTAAAGCAGATAAGATATACCGTAAGATCCTGCATGACTATAGTCGTTTTTCTGTAAGTACCATTGATGGCTTTGTTCAAAAAGTAATTCGTGGTTTTGCTTTTGAACTTGGCCTAAATGCCGATTATAATTTAGAAATGAATTATGATAAGGTGAAAGATGATCTCGTAAATAAACTGGATGAAGCTTTAGACCATAACAAACAGCTTTTGCAATGGATTATCGACCTGGCCATCGAACGCATCAGCGACAATAAAAGCTGGAACTATAAATTCGAACTCTATAACCTCATCGGAGAAATATTTTCTGAACGTTTCCAGATTTTTGAAGATGCGGTTAGTGTTTTAGGTTTAGAAAACATTGATGAATTATTTAAAAAATACATTAGTGTTACCAAAGCCGAAATCAAAAACTTTGAAGAAGAACTGATTTCGCTGGCTACCGAAGCGAACGAAGCTTTGAATGTGATCGGGGTAGAAACCGAACACCTCAAAGGGAAATCGAGAAGCCCGCTGGCTAAAGTTATCCTGGTCGCCAGAGGCGATTTTTCGAAGATTGAACCACTTTTCAGTTTAATCAACGAGCCAGATGAGTGGTTTCAGAAGAATACAAATTTCCCAGAAGCTTATGATACGGTAAATCCGATACTACTAAAGTTAAAAGCGCATTATTTAGCGCATTTGCCAAACTACAGTCTGGCTATTGCCTTTAATAAAAACCTTTATTATTTAAGGTTAATGCAGGAAATTGCAGTGCTTTTGAAAGAATACAGGGCCGAAAACGATAACTTGCTCATCAGCGATGCTCAAAAACTGATTTCGGGAATTACAGAAGATGCCGGCGACAACCCTTCGTTTATCTGGGAAAAGGTGGGCAACAGGTATCGCAATTTTTTATTCGACGAATTTCAGGATACTTCCACTAGTCAATGGGGAAGTTTTAAATCATTGTTGACCAATGCTATGGCCACGCCAAGTCAGGATTTGATTGACCACCTGATTGTTGGCGATACTAAACAGTCTATTTACCGCTGGCGCAATGGCGATTGGAACATTCTGCATAAACAGGCCAAGCTTGATGTTGGTGCAGAAAATGTACTCGAAGAAAGTTTAGAAGAAAATTACCGCAGTGCAGAAAACATCATTACTTTTAATAATTTCCTTTATAAAGCTATTCCGCTTACTTTACAAAATGAGCTGAATGAAAATCTGGCTACCAAACCTGAAAGTATTTCCAAATGGTGGCAAGAACAGCACTATCAACAGATTATTACAGATATTTATAGTGGATCGACCCAAAATTTCGCCACCAATACGTTAAAAGGAGGAACTATAAAAATCAAAAAATTCGGTAAAGATCATGCACCAAATGAAGCGCGCTTTACTGAAACTGTTTTTAGGGATATTGCCCTGGATGATGTCGTTGAAGAAATAAACTACCTCAAAAATGAGCAGAAATATGCACTAAAAGATATCGCCATTTTGGTACGTTCGAACAGCGAAGCTTTATTAGCTGTTAAAAAATTAATGGAGCACAAGCTGCCTGTTTTATCGGGCGATGCCTTACTCATTTCGAATAACTCAGCCATTCAACTCATCATTAATACCTTAAAAGTGCTGATCGGTTTAGAAGCTCAAACGGCCCTTTATAAGGCCAATTGTATTGCTCTTTATCATTCTTTGCACGATAAAGAGATTGATGCCAATTATTACCTCAACCTCACCAATAAACCTTTAAGCACGCTTACCGCCGTTTTACCCGTTGCTTTGTGCGAGAACTGGCAAAGCTGGCTGCAACTTCCACTGCCCGAGCTGGTAGAGATATTAATTGAAAGTTATGGATTAAAAAATCTCACCAACAATTTACCTTACCTACTCGCTTTTAGAGACTTGACGGGCTCTGCTGCAAAACTAGGTGAAAAAGGTATTATTTCATTTTTAACCTGGTGGGAAGAAGACGGTATTAAAAAATCATTGCCTTCACCAGAGGGTGCCGATGCCATACAGATCATTACCATCCACAAATCAAAAGGTTTAGCATTTAGGGCCGTTTTTGTACCTTTTTGCAATTGGGAAATTAAAGGTAAACCCAATGGCACTTTCTGGGTTTCATCAGAAGAAACGGTTTATAAGGAATTAAAAGGTATTCCTTTAAAATATAATGAGGCATTGGCCGATTCGGCAATTGCAAAGGCATATTACGAAGAGCTGCTTTATAATAATATGGACGCCCTTAACATGCTTTATGTAGCCACCACACGTTCTAAAGATTACCTCTACATTGCTACAATGGCTAAAAAGGAATTGAAATTATCCAATATGGGCGATGTAATCAATTTCACTTTCGATGAGCAATTTGATGAAAATGGCGTGTACGAAATCGTTGATCATGTAATGGTTGAAAGTAAAACTGAAGAATCGAAGTTCATTAGTTTAAATAGTTATCCAACCACTACGCGCTTATCAGAGCTTTATATCCCTTCTGAAGACAAACATTTAAAACACCTGGTTAATATTGAGAAATCAGGTAGAAAAGGTTCCTTATTACACGATATCCTGGCCAGTGCCAGTAATACAAAAGAAGTAGAAGATTATACCATAAACCTGGTTTTGCAGGGCATTATCAAAGAAGAAGAAAAGCAGAAATTAATCGATTCGGCATTGGAAGTATTAAACAATCCCGAACTTCAGGTCATTTTGGGTAAAGCGAGCGAAAGTATAGTAGAAAAAAATATTATTGATGCCAATGGAAAACTGCATCGCCCTGACCGCGTTTTGATTAACGCCGACGAGGTAATCATCCTTGACTATAAATTTACCCTCGAAGAAAGCGATAAACACATCGAACAGGTAAATAATTACAGAATCTTACTTACTGAAATGGGTTATCAGAATATCAAAACCTATCTTTTCTACGCTGTTAAAGGCAAATTGAAATTAGTATAATATGCAGATGAAACCATTTTTACAGGAAGTTGCCGAAGATCTAGTTGCCCGATTTGGAAATCAGCTGCAAAACTGTGCCATCGTTTTTAACAACAAACGTCCATCTGCATATTTGCAGAAACACTTTGCTGATATTATTGGGAAACCTTTTTTTAGTCCCGCATTTTTTACCATACAAGAATTCTTTGCCAGTTCTACCAGTTATAAAATAGCCGATTTTTACCTGCAGTTTTTCACCCTTCATAAAATTTATAACCAACTGCTTGCAGAAGAGAAGCTGGAAAATATATCAAGCCACAAGTTTTTTCCTTTAGCAAAGATCATCTTAAGCGATTTTAACCAGATTGATGCTGATCTGGTAGATGCAGAAAAATTATACCGCGACCTGGAAGATATTTCGATGATCAATAAAGATTTCGATTATTTAAGTCCAGAGCAATACGAGTTTCTTGCACAGTTCTGGACTTCCTATTCTGAAGGAAAACATAAAAAACAGCAGGAACTCTTCATCAAGATGTGGCGCCGGATGCCCAAGCTTTACCATAAATATCACACTACGCTTAAAGAGCAGGGTTATTTAACAAATGGTTCGGTTTACCGTTATCTGGCGGATGATATTACCAACCATCAGGAGTTTATCTCCAATTTTGATAAAGGGAAGATTATTTTCGTTGGTTTTAATGCGTTGAGCAGTGCCGAGGCTAAAATATTTACACAGTTACAGGAAGCCGGCAAAGCATTGTTTTATTTTGATGCCGACACGTATTATTTAGATGATGTTTCGCAGGAGGCAGGTTTGTTTTTGCGTAAAAACATCAACCAGCTTGGATTGAAAAATGAATTTGCAGGGCAAGAAAGCTTAATGAAATCAGCACAGCACCATGTAAATGTTTTTAAGGTTCAGGGACAATCGGCACAGGCCAAAATCCTAAACAATATTTTAGCAGAAGATTATACCGCAGCCGAAACCGTTGGAAAAACAGTGGTGGTTTTAGCAGATGAGAGCCTGTTGATCCCAACTTTACAGACGATTCCAGCTACATTTAACGGAAAAGAAATCGACCTCAACGTAACCATGGGCTTTGCGCTATCAACCTCGAGTATTTTTGGGCTGGTTGATTTATGGTTAAGTAGTCAGCTGGAAATTTTACAGCGGGATAAAGTAAGTTATAAAAATGTAGAAGCTTTTTTAACCCACCCCTTAACAGGCCTTACCCAAAAAATGCGGGATAAAATCTTAACCGCATTATTGGAAGAAAACAAAGTAGAGATCGATCATAAACGATTATTGCGCCAAAGTGGGCTGTTTGAAACTTTTTATAAAAAAATCGATGATCCGCAACATGTGGTCACCAATCTTTTGGATGTACTCGATTATGTGCTCATGCGTTTATCGAACGCTAAAACACTAAAAAAGATAGACGCTGAACTCTTTGTAAAAACCATACAGGAATTAAACCGGTTACACGATACCTTTAGCAACCATATCGGTAAAGAAGAAATTCCTTTTGTAATTTACCTCGTTCAAAAATCGTTGCAGGCCATTGCAGTACCACTTTCCGGCGATCCGCTCAACGGTATACAGATAATGGGCTTACTCGAAACCCGGAACCTAAATTTCGATAAAGTAGTGATTTTGGGTTTTAACGAGGGTATTATTCCAAAATCATCCATTGGCAATAGCTTCATTCCTGATTCTATCCGCCGTGTTTATGGACTTCCGGTTCTTGAAAATCTCGATGCTATTTCCTCTTACATGGTATACCGTCTATTACAACGGGCAAAGAATATCAATTTTGTCTATAATAGCTTAACAGATGAATCTACCTCTGGCGAGGCTAGCAGGATTTTAAAGCAGCTTGAGTACGAAAGCGGCTTTGAATTCACCTACAACGAGCTTAACCTGGAGGTAAAAACCGAGCCATTTAAAGAAGTAAAGATCGAGAAAACCAATAATGCCTTTATCCAGGAAACACTTCAAAAATACCTCGATAAAAAAAAGGTGCTTTCGCCCTCGGCACTTACTCAATACATTTCCAATCCGATAGATTTCTTTTTCAATTACATTGCAGGCATTAAAGAGCCTAAAGAGATCAGTGCAGTGGTAGAAGCCAACGAAATCGGTTCGATTTTGCACAAAGTGATGGAGTATTTTTACGAGGATTTAAGGTCGGCTGAAATTACTGCAGCGCGGATTAAAGAGAAACGGAAACAGATTCCCACGCTGATACAAAAGGGTTTTAATGCCGTGATGTTTAAAAATCCCGATACAGTGATGGAATATAAGGGGATGCAAAAGGTAATTTTATCAATTGTTGATGCCTATGTAAACATCATTTTAAATCAGGATGAAGCACAAACGCCATTCAATATCATTAGTCTCGAACAAAAAGTAGAAGCCGAAATCAGTTTCTCGCTTAAAGGAAGAGAGGCCAGCGTTAAGATATTTGGTTTTATAGATCGTGTTGATGTAAAAGACGGGGTAACTAAAATTATTGATTATAAAACCGGTAGTGACAAGTTAACTTTTAAAGATATTCCAGAGCTATTTAATTCTGATGGCAAGTACATTAACAAAGCGCTGGTCCAAACCTTATTATACACTTATGCCTATGAACAATTTTCGGGAAAGAGCTTTGTAGAACCGAATCTATATGTAGTAAAAACCATGAGCATAGATGGTGTTTGGTTTAAATCGGGCAGGCAAAATCTATCTGGCGCCTATTTAGAAGAAATTAAACCGGAATTCCTTACCGAATTAAGAAAAAAACTGACCGAGCTTTTCGAGGCCCCCTATTTTGTAACCAGCGCTGTTGAGGATAACTACAAATATTCTATTTACAAAACTTTGTTTGGGAAATAGTTTCAACCGCAAAGAAATAAAGTAAATCGCAAAGAGCGCCAAGTGCTTAGTAAAATAAACACAGAGCACACAAAGTAAGCCACAGAGTACTCGGAGCCGGATTGAAAAATATCAGCTTCGTGTCCTGCGTGAAAATCTCCGTGTGCTCTGTGGTAAAACAAAACTTTGTGTTCTTTGCGAAAAACTTTGCGTGCTTTGCGGTTAATCTCTTAAATTTAAAAATGCTAACCTTAAATTTCACAAAATTTCCTGTACTGGAAACCGAACGCTTAATCCTTCGAGAACACGATCTTGCTGATGCCGAAACACTTTTTGCCATGCGTACCAATGAAACGGTAATGAAATATATTGACAGAGAAAGGCCCAAAGATATTTTTGAGATCAAAGATTTTATCTCACGTTTTAGAAATGGTTACGAAAATGGCGATAATCTGGCTTGGGTAATTGCCTTAAAAGAAAATCCTAAACAAATGATCGGATCCGTAGGATATTGGCGGACAGATTTTGCTAACCATAGGGCCGAAATTGGTTACATGCTCCATCCCGATTATTGGAGAAAAGGAATTATTTCCGAGGCGCTGAAAAAATCAATTGCTTTTGGCTTCGAAGAAGTTAACCTACACACCATCAGTGCCAATATTAACGTAGAAAATGATGCATCAAGGCAAATGCTGATCAAACATGGCTTTGTAAAAGAAGCACATTTTAAACAAGATTATTATTTTAGGGGTCAGTTTCTTGACAGTGAGATTTATGGATTATTGAACCCAAACCATTAAATTGATATAATAGCTTAGGTAAAATGCTTAAAACCGCTACACCAATTCTCGCTTCCCTAAATGCCGAAGAAACCATAAAATTTTATACGGAAAAATTGGGTTTTACTTTCCATGACAACTGGGATGGTTACGTTATTTTTAGTAAGGACGATATCAGCATCCACCTGTGGCCAACCGATGATGAAAGCATCCCTAAAAACACGGGCTGTTATATTTACGTTACTGCTGTTGATGAGCTTTATGCTGCCTATACCAAGCAGGGCGTAGTTCATCCAAATGGGAAATTAAAAAATATGCCTTGGGGCATGAGGCAGTTTTCCATTCTGGACAACAGCGGCAATATCATCCATTTTGGAGAAGATATTTCGGAAAAAGCGTAAGCTTTAATACAAAAAGCTTAATAAAAACACAATTACCCAATAATATTTCCCCTTTAAACGGATAAGCAAAAAATATAGTCGAAAAAGTGCGAAATAATGAATCAAAACATCCATAATTATTACAAAACATAGGCATTTTAGCCTTTGGTTTCAAAGCGATTAATAATTATATTTGCCACCGTTATTAAAATTTACAATGAGAGAAATCCAATTTAGAGAAGCACTACGCGAAGCCATGAGCGAAGAAATGCGTAAAGATGACCGCGTTTTTTTATTAGGTGAAGAAGTAGCAGAATATAACGGTGCGTACAAAGTAAGTCAGGGTATGCTTGATGAATTTGGTGCAAAACGCATTATCGATACCCCGATTGCCGAATTAGGTTTCGCAGGTATTGCAACTGGTGCCGCAACAGCAGGCCTTATTCCAATTGTGGAATTTATGACCTTTAACTTCTCATTAGTAGCTATCGATCAGATTATCAATGGTGCTGCTAAAATTTTATCAATGAGCGGTGGTCAGTTCTCATGTCCTATGGTTTTCCGTGGCCCAACAGGTAACGCAGGTCAATTAGGCGCACAACACTCTCAAAATTTCGAAAACTGGTTTGCAAATACGCCTGGATTAAAGGTGGTAGTTCCGGCTACACCTTATGATGCAAAAGGTTTATTAAAACAATCAATCCTTGATCCTGATCCAGTTATTTTCATGGAATCGGAGGTAATGTATGGCGATAAAGGCGACGTTCCTGCAGAAGAATATTATATTGAACTAGGAAAAGCAAACGTAACCAAGCAAGGTACTGATGTAACCATTGTTACTTTCGGTAAAATGTTAACCCGTGTTGTAAATCCAGCCGTAGAAGAATTAACTAAAGAAGGAATCAATGTTGAAGTGATCGATTTACGTACCGTACGCCCTATTGATTACGATACTATTATTGCTTCTGTTAAAAAAACAAACCGTTTGGTTGTTGTAGAAGAGGCATGGCCTTTGGCATCTCTTTCTGGCGAAATTGCTTTCATGGTACAAAAACATGCATTCGATTATTTAGATGCACCAGTTTTACGTATCACTTGTGCCGACGTTCCACTTCCATATTCACCAACTTTAATCGCCGCAAGCTTACCAAATGCTGAGCGTGTGATTAAAGCAGTAAAAGAAGTAATGTACGTTAAAAAGTAATTACAAATTGTTAGTCTGAGCCTGGGCAAAGACCAAAAGATATAAATCCTCCAAAGCAATTTGGGGGATTTTTTTATTCCCATTTCTATGCCTTCTGTGCTTCCGTGGCAAATATTTGAAAACTTATGTTCAGTAATTCTTCGTTTTCATCAGCCCCGCCATTCATTGCAATCTTTTTGGACCATTACCTACTCTAATTATCGTCATTGCTGGGGAGGAAGGACGAAGCAATCTATTTTCGTAAAAGCATCAAAAAGTATTTCCATTTCTGTCTGGTTTAGTTAACCATGGTCTGTACAAGAAACACAATTCAGTTCCTTACCTAAGCGCAAAACTGCGCCCATAATTTGATTTAATTAATCTCAAAGTTGGTGGCCGACATAATTTTCTATAATTTAATATCAGAATGTGGGAAAAGTTAAAGGACATTATTACGATTATCATTTTGGTCTCGATCGGATTGGTTCTATTATTAATCTGTTCACCAATGATTATTATCTCAATGATCAGCGATCATATTGAAAAGAAAAAAAATGATAAATTATATCTCGAGTATCTTTTAGAAATTGACGGACATAAACTCTTTTGTTATAATAACAGAAGAGATTGCCAAGAATTTATCGAGAAATACATTATCCCAACCTTACCAAGCGAGGTAAAATTGATTTTCCTTGATGGAAGATCTCCAAAATCAGACTATTCGCAAAGGTTTGCTTCAACTGTATTATATAAAATTGAAAATCAGGTAGGCTTCCCTTATCTTTTGAAAGTTCAAAACGGTATTGTTCTGGAAAAATCAGTCAATAACGAACTTTACAATAGTTTAAATCAAGGACATGATATTCAAGTTTTATTTAATGTGATGAATAAATTTTATCAAGAAGAACATGACACTCAAATTCCTTAGCTGCGATTTTTCCAGTCATCAGGATCAGCGAATAGCTTTTAAGAAATTTTGTAAATTCAGCTTACAAAACCACCGACCATGGAACAGCCCAAACCAGAAAACATCGATCAATACATTGCAAATTTCCCAATAGAAACGCAAAAGCTATTACAGCAAATCCGTGAAACTATACACAAAGCCGTACCAAAAGCCAACGAAGTAATCAGTTATGGTATGCCGGCCTTTAAACAAAACTCGGTGCTGGTTTATTTTGCTGGCTATGCTAAACACATTGGCTTTTATCCAACCGGTTCAGGAATTGAAGCATTTAAAGAAGAATTTACCCAGTATAAATGGAGCAAAGGAGCTGTACAGTTTCCCTTAAATAAACCTTTGCCTTTAGATCTGATTACCAGAATCACCAAATTTAAAGCAGAAAGGGACTCAGAGAAAGTTAAAAAGAAGAAATCATAATATCCCTAGTTTCCTATCTGGGTATAAATTATGGAAAATAGTTCTAAAAAGCATCTGTTTAGTAAAAACTTACTAAAGCGACGCTAACCAGATGAAAAAATTACTTTTACTCCTAGTCATCTTTATCTCTACCAAATCATTTTGCCAGAAAGCAACAGTTGTAGAAATTGAAACACTTTCGAAACCTGAAAAACTTATCCCCGTTGTTCCTACCCAGGAAATACTTAAAGTATTGAAAGCAGATGTTGAAAAAAACGTCGATAATTTACCAGATAGTTTAGTCTATTATGGTGAACATCCATTTTTAACAGGCATTTTAAATTCCTACATCAATCATAGGCCGTTTACCATCTCTCCGGACATCTTCTGGTTACTCATCAGTCAGGGTTTTGCCCGGCATATCACTCAAAATGCTGAAGAACTCAGGTCGCAGATGGTCGACTTTGAGGGCAGGAAAACCTTAACCGTAGTTTCAGATAAAATTGCGATCGGTAATCCCAAATCAGATTGGACATCCATTTTCCCGCAGTTTAACGAACAGATTAACGATTATACCGGTAAAAAATTGGTGGGCATTTTAACTTCCGATTTTAGCACCACCACACCTACCTCGAAGATTGTAAGCCAGGTTACGATAATGGAAACCGTGAAATCTTATTTCGAATTTAAGGTGATTATGATTGGTTGTGGCATCCCGAAAATCACTATCGAGGGAACTACTCAGGATTGGAAAAAATTACTGGAGAAAACAAAATATCTCTCTCAGTATAAATTAGAATGGTGGACAAAGGAGCTCATCCCAATTATAGAAGAAATTATAGCGGCGAAAAAAGGAAAAGCGAATAAAGATTTCTGGATGAATATGGTAAAATACCATACCGAGAAGAAATGTGGCACGGTAAATACAATCGACGGTTGGATCGTAAAGTTCTTCCCTTATACCAAGGAAGGAAATAAAACAGACTTAAAACCCATTACCAGTGTAAATAATCTGGCTTCAGAAATTGTAAAAGTTCCTTTTATCCTCGAAGACGCACAGGCTCACACAAAACATAACATGGAAATCTGGGCAGGATTTATCGGCTTATCCCAAAACAGCAGAGATTTTACTGTAAAACCTGAAATGAGCTGGGCTATTGTAAATAAAGACCGTGCACCATCCGAAGCTTCCGTTTTTGGCAATAAAACCAACACCGATGATCTTTCAATGAGCAACATTAACGAAATTCCAAAAGAGCTCTATGCTTTAAAAAGCATCGGCACACTGCGGATCAAATTCACTAAAAACATTAATGTCCCTGATGATCTGGGTAAAATTGAAATCAGGAGATTAGAACTTACTGGGCAGATTACAGCGGCTGAAAAGCAAAGACTTGTAAAACTGTTCCCCAACAGCTGGCTGATCATAAATGGGAAAATGATCGAACGCTGATTGCTTTTTTCAAAAACTTACTCACAAATTTCGGTGGAAAACTTCATTCTAAAAATCCTTAAATCCCGCAAATCCTGATTAGCTTTGCTTCTTTAATTTTTACCTTTAGGATATGTTAACCCACCATAAAATAATTGCAACCGAATTAAAAGTTGCAGAAAAACAAGTAATCGCAACCGTAAACCTATTAGATGAAGGTGCAACTGTACCCTTTATTTCACGCTATCGCAAAGAAGCAACAGGCAGCTTAGATGAGGTTGAGGTAGCAGCAATCCGCGATCGGGTTTTGCAGCTACGCGATTTAGACAAGCGCCGAGAAGCGATTTTGAAATCGATGACTGAGCTTGACAAGTTAACACCCGAACTGGAAAAAAAGATTAATGAGGCCGAAACCATTTCGCTTTTAGAAGACATTTACCTGCCATTTAAACCTAAGCGTAAAACACGTGCATCAGTTGCAAAAGAAAAAGGATTAGAGCCCTTGGCTTTGCAGATATTTGAGCAGAATGCTTTTGATTTAGATGCATCAGCAGAGAAATTTATTGATGCAGAGAAAGGTGTTAATTCGCTTGATGAGGCTTTAGCTGGTGCAAGGGATATTATTGCTGAAATGATTTCTGAAAATGCCGAAGCCCGCACAAAAATGCGCACTTATTTTCAGGAAAAAGCTGTCTTTAAATCAGAAGTGATCAAAGGAAAAGAAGAAGAGGGCATTAAATACAAAGATTACTTTGAATGGAACGAGCCGGTTAAAACGGCTGCATCGCACCGTGTTTTGGCCATGCGCCGTGGTGAGAAAGAACTGATTTTAAGATTAGATGTACTTCCTCCTGCAGAAGATGCCATTACCATTCTAGAGAACCAGTTTATTTTAGGCAATAACGCAGCTTCAAAACAGGTACAACAAGCCTTGGAAGATGGTTATAAACGTTTGCTGGAGCCGGCAATGGAAACCGAACTCCGTGTATTTACCAAACAAAAAGCAGATGAAGAAGCCATTCGGGTTTTTGCCGAAAATGCGCGTCAATTGTTATTGGCAGCGCCAATGGGGCAAAAAAATGTATTGGCGATCGACCCTGGTTTCCGTACTGGCTGTAAAGTGGTTTGTTTAGATAAACAGGGTCAGTTATTAGAAAATACAGCGATTTATCCGCATACTGGACAAGGCAATGTAAAAAATGCAGAATTCACCATCCAACAGCTTTGTGAAAAGTATGATATTGAAGCTATTGCCATTGGTAATGGTACCGCAGGAAGAGAAACCGAAACTTTTGTTCGAGCTTTAAACTTGCCGCACATCACTATAGTAATGGTTAACGAAAGTGGCGCTTCGATTTATTCGGCATCAGAAGTAGCCAGAGAGGAATTCCCTACACAGGATATTACCGTACGCGGAGCCGTTTCAATCGGTCGCCGTTTAATGGATCCATTGGCTGAACTGGTAAAAATTGACCCAAAATCTATTGGTGTTGGTCAATATCAGCACGATGTTGATCAAAATAAATTACAGGCAAGTTTAGATGATACCGTAATCAGTGCAGTTAACGCTGTTGGTGTAGAATTAAACACTGCCTCAAAGCAGATTTTAGCCTATGTTTCTGGCTTAGGGCCAACTTTAGCACAGAATATTGTTGATTACAGAAATACACATGGTGCTTTTAAAAACCGCGAAAGCTTAAAAAAAGTTCCTCGCTTAGGCGACAAAGCTTACGAACAGGCAGCGGGTTTCTTGCGTATCCGCAATGCAGAAAATATATTGGATACCAGTGGCGTACACCCGGAGCGCTATGCCGTTGTCGATCAAATGGCTAAAGACCTGGGCACCACTGTTTCAGCCCTGATGAAAGATACCCAGTTGCAAAAACAGATTAAACCACAGCAATATGTTACGGATGAAATTGGTTTACCTACCCTTAACGACATTCTAAAAGAGCTAGCCAAACCAGGCCGCGATCCGCGTGAGCAGTTTGAAGCTTTTAGCTTTACAGAAGGGGTTAATGAAATTGCAGATTTAAGAACAGGCATGAAATTGCCAGGCATTGTAACCAATATTACCAACTTTGGCGCCTTTGTTGATATCGGTGTGCACCAGGATGGATTGGTACACACCAGTCAGCTGGCAAACCGCTTTGTGGCCAATCCTAATGATGTGGTAAAAGTGCATCAAAAGGTAGAGGTTACAGTGATGGAGGTGGATGTAGCCCGCAAAAGGATTTCGTTGTCAATGAAAACTGAAGCTAGTCCGAAGTCGGAAGTCCGCAATCGGGAATCCAGAGAGCAAAAGCCTAAGCATGACTTTAAAAACCACAATAAGCAAAACTTTAAGCCACGCAATGAGCCAAAAAATGCTGATGGCGATTTACAAGAAAAATTAGCCAAGCTTAAAGGCATGTTTAAATAATCTCATTTAAACGGGGCCGTCATTTCCTGGAATACAGCGAAATGACGGCCTATCTATTCTCTAATCTCCAGTATTTTCTTCTGTAAGCTTCGATATCATCTTTGCATGATATGAAAATCATTGGCTACAAATAAATTATATACATTAGTATTTTGTAGATTTTCCAAAAAGAAAAAGATGGATTTTTTCGATGCCCATAGTATATTTTTCACGGTTCTTGGCTATAAAATGAGCTATTTAGAATTCTTTGCTGTAATTACCGGGATTATTTCCGTTATACTTTCAGCAAAAGCTAGTGTTTGGAGCTGGCCCATGGGTATTGTTAATGTATTTTTATCTGCTTTTTTATATTATCAAAGCCAGCTTTACCCGGATATGTTTTTAATGGTTTTCTTTTTTGTAACCAACATGATGGGTTGGTGGCGATGGACAAATCCAAAACCAGGGGAAGAAGATAAAAATAAGGAGCTTAAAATCAGTTTTATGCCGCTAAGACAATTTCTAGTCCTACTGGCCATTGGCATTGTTGGCACGTTATTAATGGGCACTTTGGCCAGTCAACTCCACAACTGGCTACCACTATTGTTTAATTTACCCAGCGCTTACCCCTTTATTGATTCATTTATTTTTGTAATGAGTGTGATTACCACTTTTTTAATGATCCAGAAAAGAGTGGAATGTTGGATTATCTGGTTGATTATCGATGTTGTAGCCACTTACCTTTATTTTCTAAAAGGAATTAAATTTATGGGAGTCGAATATTTTATTTTCACCATTATTGCTGGTTTTGCGTTGTGGAACTGGATTAAAGAATATAGGAGCTACGCTAGAACTGTATAAGTGAATTAAAATATTGTAGCCCCAATGTAGGTGTAAATAAATCTATTTTTGTATCTTCAATTTAAATCCAAAAATGATATGACAGCGAAAACACTGCTTCCTATCATCCCTGATAATATTGTAGTTAATAAAATTTACGAGCTGAGAGGCCTCAAAGTGATGCTAGATAGTGATCTGGCAGAGCTGTATGGTGTAGAGACTAAGCGACTCAATGAGCAAGTGGGGAGAAACCCTGATCGATTTCCTAAAGACTTCATGTTTCAGCTTACTGATGACGAATGGTTAAACTTGAAGTCGCAATTTGCGACTTCAAGTTGGGGTGGTAGAAGAAAACTTCCTTATGTTTTTACTGAACATGGCATACTAATGCTTTCGAGTGTATTAAACAGCAAACAAGCTATTCAGGTAAATATCCAGATTGTTAGAATTTTCTCTCGTATCCGTCAATTTATTATTGATAATGGCGAGCTCAAACTGGAAATCGAAGAGATTAAAAAGACGCTGAATAATCATGATAAAAACATCGAGTTGGTTTTTACCTATCTGGATAGGCTCATCGATAAGAAAATTGGGCCAAGGAAAAGGATTGGCTATATGCCTGATGATTTGTAATATCCGTAAGCAAATTTACGTTTTGAAGGTGTGATGATTTGCTATTAACCATTAATAGCGATAGCACCTAGCCCAAAAGGAGTCGAAATGACGCCCGATTTTTGAAATTTATTATTGATAGGTACGACAGCAGCATTTAAAAGTTTTAGCTTAAAGCTCAACTGGAACAACCCGAAGAAAGAAGAGTGTCATTTTCCAGATACTTAAAACCTACAGAATTTAGATACTGAAATAAATTCAGCATGACGATCGCAAGTTAAAACGCAAAACTTTTTTCAATCAACTATTTGATAATAAAAGTTTTCTACCTATCTTTGCAGTCCCAAATTTAATGGGAATAATAAATTGTTTAATAAATTAAATACAAGCAAGTGAATACGTTAAGTTACAAAACTGTCTCGGCCAATGCGAAAACTGTTAACAAACAGTGGATTGTTGTTGATGCGCAAGGCGAGATTTTGGGGCGCTTGTCATCGAAGATCGCTATGATCATCCGTGGTAAAAACAAGCCTGAGTACACCCCACACGTAGACTGCGGTGATAATGTTATCGTTATCAATGCAGACAAGGTTAAATTGACAGGAAACAAATTCAGCGAAAAGCAATATGTTTCTTATACTGGTTATCCAGGTGGTCAACGTTTTATTTCTCCTAAGGAGTTAATGGCGAAACACCCTCAACGTGTAATCGAGAAAGCGGTACGTGGTATGTTACCGAAAACTAAATTGGGTAAAAAACTTTACACCAATCTTTTTGTGTATGCTGGTGAAACTCATCCTCATGCAGCTCAATCTCCAAAAACCATTAAACTTTAAGAAATGTCAGTTACTAACACTTCAGGAAGAAGAAAAACAGCTGTTGCACGTATCTACTTAAAAGATGGTGCTGGCGCAATTACCGTTAACGGTAAAGATCACAAAGTATATTTCCCAACTTTACCTTTGCAATATATCGTAAACCAAAGTTTAGAAGTTTCTGAACTTGTAGGTCGTTATGATATCACTGTAAATGTACAAGGTGGTGGAATAAAAGGACAAGCAGAAGCTGTTCGTTTAGCTATTGCTAAAGCGATTGTTGAACTAGATGCGGAGAAAAAACCTGCATTACGTGCTAAAGGCCTAATGACGCGTGATATGCGTATGGTTGAGCGTAAAAAACCAGGACGTGCTAAAGCTCGTAAGAAATTCCAATTCAGTAAACGTTAATCACAGGAGGCAAAGACAATGGCAAGAACAACTTATCAAGACTTATTGGATGCAGGTGTACACTTTGGTCACCTTACCCGTAAATGGAATCCAAAAATGGCTCCTTACATTTTCATGGAGCGTAATGGAATTCACATTATAGATTTAAATAAAACTTTAACTAAAACTGAAGAAGCTGCGGCTGCGATTAAACAAATCGTAAAATCAGGACGTAAAGTATTATTTGTTTCAACAAAAAAACAAGCAAAAGGAATCGTAGCTGAACAAGCTAAAAAAGTAAACATGCCTTTCGTAACCGAGCGTTGGTTAGGTGGTATGTTAACTAACTTTGCTACTGTTCGCAAGTCAATCAAAAAGATGTCTAACATCGATAAAATGACTAAAGACGGTACTTATTCGATCTTATCTAAAAAAGAGCGTTTAATGATTCAGCGTGAGCGTATTAAATTAGAATCACTTTTAGGTGGTATTGCTGATTTAAACCGTTTACCTGCAGCTTTATTCTTAATTGATGTTAAGAAAGAACACATTGCAGTTACTGAAGCGTTAAAATTAAACATCCCTACTTTTGCGATGGTTGATACTAACTCTGATCCTTCTAACATCGATTTTCCTATCCCGGCGAATGATGATGCTACAAAATCAATCTCTTTAATTACTGATGTAATTATCAAAGCTATTGAAGAAGGTTTAGATGAGCGTAAACGCGAAAAAGATGATGAGGCTGAAAAAGAAGCAGTAGCTGCTAAAGCTGCCGCTGATGCTCCGGAAGCAAAAGAGCCAAGACGTAAAAAAGCTGCTGAGGCAGAAGTTGAAGCGTCAGCATCAGAAGAAACTAAAACAGAAGAATAGTAATATTTTTTAATTGCAGGTTACTGGTTTCAGGTTTTAAGTTGGCTTAACATGAGTTTAACTTGGCGCTTGTAACTTGTAACCTGTAATTGTTATAACAAGATTGTAAAATTTAAAAAAGGAAATAAAATGTCTACAGTACAAATTACTGCCGCAGATGTAAATAAACTACGCCAACAAACTGGTGCTGGTATGATGGATTGCAAAAAAGCATTATTAGAAGCTAATGGCGATTTCGAAGCTGCTGTTGATTTATTGCGCAAAAAAGGTCAAAAAGTATCTGCTGCTCGTTCTGGCAATGCAACTTCTGAAGGTCTGGTATCTATCAATGTTTCAGCTGATGGCACAAATGGTAAATTAGTTGCTTTAGCTTGTGAAACTGAGCCAGTTTCTAAAGTTGAAGATTTCCGTAACCTTGCTCAGGCTGTTTTAGCTGCAGCAGTTGCCAACAATCCTGCTACTACTGAAGAATTATCAGCAATTACTTTGGAAGATGGCCGTACAGTTGCCGAAACCATCACTGAATTAACCGGTAAAATCGGTGAAAAAATCGTTATCCAGGAGTATGTAAATATCTCTGGTGAAAAAATCGTTTCATATATCCACTCAAATGGTAAAATGGGCGTTTTAGTGGTATTTGAAGGCGCTAATGGTGTAGATATTACTGAAGCTGGTAAAGATGTTGCTATGCAGATTGCAGCAATGAACCCAGTTGCTGTTGATAAAGACGGTGTTGATCCTGCGACTATTGAGCGTGAAATCGAGATTGCGAAAGACGTTATCCGTCAAGAAGGTAAACCAGAAGAAATGGTTGAAAAAATCGCTGCTGGTAAATTGAACAAATTCTACAAAGACAGCACTTTATTAAACCAGGAGTTTGTTAAAGATAGTTCGGTAGATGTTCGTAAATTTTTAGATAACACAGCTAAAGGTTTAACTGTAACTGCTTTCAAACGCGTACAATTAGGTGCATAAGCATCTATAAATGATAAAAAAAAGTCCCGATGAAAATCGGGACTTTTTTTTATCATTTATATTTCAAGGAACAGCCGTCATCGACTGAAGCACAGCAAAATGGAGAGATCTTTAGATAGATTTCTCGACTGCATGTGGCTTGTCTACTTTCTCAATGCAGTATAAGCACCAACTTCTTTTCCCGAATCATCAAGCATACTCGCCACTAATTTATTTCCATCTGCTTTTATCTTGGTAATGGTTCTCGTTCCTGTCCTTGGTCCGCCACCAATAATTAAAGGATAATGATTTAGTGTTTTATCAGGTTGGTGCACCATGTACTTATGGGTATGGCCACTCAAAACCAAATCTACTTTCCCCTGATTCAACAATGGTTCAAATAACTCAGTACAATGTTTTGGCCCATGTGCATCGCCCGAAAAGCGAGGCGGGATGTGCATCAATACTACTCTAAACGGCGCTTTTTTAAATTCCTTTGAATTTATTTCTTTTTTAAACCATTCGGCCTGCTGAACTCTGTAATCGTCAAAATCTACGATACCTGCGTACACCGGATGCGCATCTTCTTTATCTTCACCAGTATCTAAAATTACAAAGCGAACAGGGCCCAATGTAAAAGCAGCATGGCCAACATGCATATAATATTGTGGAAATTCGCGCGCAAATTTACCACGTGTTTCATGATTACCCCTTACGTAGATAAAAGGTGTATGCTTTGCGAAATTTTCTACACAAGGCTGGAGCATGTGTTCAATTATCTGTTTTTCATCAGTTTGATAATCAAATATATCACCATTAAAGAAAATAAAATCTTGCTTTTTATCTGGAACAAACCCTAACAATTGAGAGATTGATTCTGGGCGATCGTGTATATCATTCATCATTAAGAACGAAACCTCTTCCTTAGCCACATCGGCATTCACAAATTCTTCAACAGCACTACTTACCGTTACACCGTAGGTTAGTTTGTAGGGTTGGAAATCTTTAATTTCCTTCGAAACGATTTTATAATAATATTTTGTTCCTGGTTTTAAATTTTTTAACGTTACTGCATTCAGCTTGCTATTGGCTTGCATTAAACCTAATTCAGCTTTTCCATAAGCTTTTTGATTCAGCTGATCTGCCTGTTCGCCATACTCTACCCAACCTGCAGCAGTTTTATTGGTTAACCAAAGAATGGTCATCGAGTTATTAAAGTTGGTTTGTAAATAAGGTCCAACTGCAATCTTAAATTCATCTTCACTAAGGGGTACGCTTGCAATGGTTGCAGATGGCGCTACTAAAGTAGCAGCGCTTAAAGTTAGGCTGGCCTTTAAAAAACTCCTCCTATTTGACTGATTTTCATTCATTTGGTTATTTTATCTTATTACCCAAATATATAGCCACAATATTTAACTTTGACCATGTAAGATTAAATTTACTCAAACGTTTGATATGCCTAAAGTAATTTCCAATACCTCCTATTTTCAGGGCAACGATTTAAAAAAGAATCAGAATATCTCAATCGACGGTGTTATCATTTCAGATATTATCGAAAGCAGCAACAGAGAAAACGGCCGGTCGCTTGTTGTGCCAGGCTTTATAGACTTACAGATTTATGGTGCAGGTGGCCGATTATTTTCTGCCGACCCAACTGTCGAATCATTAACCATAATGGAAGATGATCTGCTTAAAAAAGGCACCACAGGCTTTTTGGCTTGTATGGCCACAAATTCTCCGGAAGTTTTTAACGAATGTATCAAAGTAGCTAAAGAACATCGCTCAGCGGCCAAGAATTGCCTGGGTTTGCATCTAGAAGGACCATATTTAAACCCTAAACGCCTCGGCGCGCATGTACCTGCTTTTGTACGTAAGGCTTCTTTAGATGAGGTTAAAAAACTGATCGATTTTGGTGACGGCGTAATTAAAATGATGACCATTGCCCCAGAACTTCAGGATGAAGGGGTAATTGAATACCTATTGGATAACGGTGTGGTTATTTCATTAGGCCATAGCAATGCCACTTTTGAGGAAGCTACTGCGGCCTATAACAAAGGCATCCAAACCACCACACATCTCTTTAATGCCATGAGCCCTATCCATCATCGCGAGCCTGGTATACCAACGGCGGTTTTTAATCATAACAAGGCTATGGCCAGTATTATTGCCGATGGGCAGCATGTAGATTTCGAAGTGATTAAATTTGCGCAGAAAATATTAAAAGAACGTTTGTTTCTCATCACTGATGCAGTTACGGCCTGTTCCACAGGGCCATATCAACATATTGAAAAAGGAAACAAATTTGTTATGCCCGATGGTACACTATCTGGTTCATCGCTTACTATGGTAGAAGCCGTTAAAAACTGTGTATTACATTGCGGTATTGCCCTAAATGATGCGATTAAAATGGGAACCCTGTATCCTGCAAAATTAATTGGGATTGAAAACCTGACAGCGAGTATAGAAATTGGTCACCAGGCAAATTTATTGATTATTGATGATAACTTAAATTTAAAAGAGGTCGTATTTAAAGGCGAAACGATATAACTCATTCAACATGTTAAAAAAAATATTTTCCGCTCTATTGCTATTGTCCCTTTGTGCCATTCATTCTTCGGGACAGGGAATAAATACCGCGTTTAAAATAATACCGCTTGGCGTAAAAGGCGGCGATGACGAGAGTAATTTATCTTCTTATATGATTGCACCGAAGGGCAGCGAAAAATATGTCTGTCTTGATGCTGGTACAATAAATGCAGGTATCCAAAGAGCGATTGATCATCAATCGCTAAAAGGAATAAGTGAAGAAATTCAACGTAAACAGATTAAAGGATATTTGCTTTCACATGCGCATTTAGATCATGTAGCAGGTTTAATAATCAACTCGCCAGCCGATACGGCAAAAAACATCTATGGTATGCCTTCCGTGCTCAACACGTTAAGGGATAAATATTTTACATGGGATGCCTGGGCCAATTTTGCCAATGAAGGCGAAAAACCTCAACTTAAAAAATATACTTATTTCCCATTGATTGGAGGCAATACTTATCCGTTAGAGGGCACAGAAATGAAGGTAAAAGCTTTTGAACTAAGCCACGGAAATCCTTTTAAAAGCACTGCTTTTCTGATCAGCCATGGTGAAAGTTATGTATTGTACCTCGGAGATACCGGCGCAGATGAAATTGAAAAATCAGATAAACTCGCCAACCTGTGGCAAAATATAGCACCACTCATTAATTCAGGGCAGTTAAAAGCCATATTAATGGAGGTATCTTTCCCAAATGAACAGCCAGAGAAACAATTATTTGGACACCTTACACCAAAACTTTTTTACAGTGAACTCTCCAAACTACAAAGTTTAACCAATGAAAAAGCTTTAAAGAAAATTTCTCTTATTGTAACCCATATTAAACCTCCCCAACATAATGCAGAAAAAATAAAACAACAACTGCTCTTAGGAAATATACTTAATTTAAACTTAATATTTCCTGAACAAGGGAAACTGTTAACGATTAATTAATATAAACAAAACATTAGCTACAGCAAGTCAGAGTATTTTTGTTAAAAAATTACTCATGAAAAAAACCTTACTATTGTTTACAACATTTTTATTTTTAATTCTCTTAAAAATTGATGCTGTAGCACAAAATGAAACAACAGCCTCTATAAATGGTATGGTGGCCGATAGCAAAGGCCCAATTAGCGGGGCTACTGTTATTGCTATACACGAACCATCCGGTTCAAGATATGCTACATCTACCAGAACAGACGGTCGTTACAATTTACCTGCTATGCGTATTGGTGGCCCTTACTCCATTACGGTCTCTTTTATTGGTTTTAAAAATCAAACACAACGAATTGAAAAATTAGCGCTTGGCCAAAGTTCTACTTTAAATGTAACGCTAAGTGAAGATGCCAGCAATTTATCGGAAGTTACGGTATCAGGAAAACAAAGCAAAGTTTTTAACTCAGGCAGAACAGGTGCATCGCAGAATATCTCGAGAACTGCAATCCAAAATTTACCCACTTTAAACAGAAGTTTTACCGATTTTGTTAAGCTAACGCCACAGTTTTCGTTACAGTTCGGAAGTCCAAGTATTGCAGGAAGAAGTAACCTGGCCAACAATTTTACTGTAGATGGAGCTTTGTTTAATAATGCATTCGGCCTGCAAGGCACCATAGGTAGCCAAACGAGCTCGCAACCGATTAATATGGATGCCTTCGAAGAAATTACTGTAAATATTGCACCTTACGATATTCGTCAAAGTGGTTTTACAGGTGCAGCAATAAACGCAGTAACCAGAAGTGGTACAAACGAGTTTCAAGGTTCATTAAATACTTACTACAGAAATCAGGATTTGGTAAGTGATTACAATTATGCTGGATTAAAAGCACCAGTAACCAATTTTAGCCTTAAAGGTTATGGTTTTACCTTAGGTGGACCAATCATTAAAAACAAATTATTCTTTTTTGCCAGTGGAGAATTAGAAAGAAGATCGGATCCAGGAACCGGATTTGTAGCTTCAAGGGGCGGAAGTACCGGCCCAAATATTTCTCAAGCAAAAGGAGAAGATTTAGATAAATTAAGTTCATTCTTGCAAACGCTTGGTTACAATCCAGGTGCTTATGAGAACTATGCTTTAAAAACAAGAAGTGACAAATTATCGGCTAAATTAGATTACAACATTGATGATAAAAACACTTTAAGTTTAAAATATTTCTATTTCAGATCTTACAAAGATATTTTACCAAGCAATAGCGGGGCACCAAAAAATAACCGCCAGCCATCGCAGCTAGGCCTTCCATTCCAATCAGCCGGATATGGTATCAACAACAATATGGATAACGTTAACCTGGAATTCAGAACCCGTTTTAACAATAAATTCTCTAATCAGTTAACAGTTGGCTACAACAACATGAACGATTTCAGAGAGTCTAAGGGTAACAAACCGTTTCCTCTTGTTGATATTATGAATCCTGACGGAAGTTCGTACACTGCTTTTGGTTACGAACCCTTTACAGCATTTAACTCTCTAAAAACTAAAGTTTATCAAGTTACCGATAACTTTAATATCTATGCAGGTCGCCACGAAATAACATTGGGCGCTAATTATGAAGGTTATAGAACGCTTAATGGCTTTGCCCCAAACTATTATGGAGCCTATACTTTTAACAGTCTTGCCGATTTCTATAATAGTGCAAATAATGGTGTATCGAATGCAACAAAATATCAGATTCAATATTCGGTTTTGCCTGATGGATCATTCCCTTATGCAGAAATACATTCAAATATGTACGGCCTGTATGTACAGGATGCCTTTACAGTGAGCGATCAATTAAAATTAACAGCAGGATTACGTGCAGATTTAACTGATGTTTCTTCGCCAGCATCATTAAGCAATCCAAATGTAGAAAAGTTAACCTTCGAAAATGGAGAAAAAATTGATGTGAGCAGGTTCCCTAAAAGTGCTATTTTATGGTCACCACGTTTAGGTTTTAACTGGGATGTAAACCACGAAGGAAAAACACAGGTACGAGGCGGTACAGGATTATTCACCGGAAGACCTCCGCTAGTTTGGGTTTCTAACCAAGCCAGCAATAACGGTGTTCAATTTGGTTCAGAATCCATTACCAATCCAACGAACAGACCATTTAGTCCGAATGTTGATGCCTACAGAAACGTAAATAAAGCTACTGCAGCAAATAATACAGCCTATAACCTTGCCGTTACTCAACAGGATTTTAAATTCATGCAGGTTTGGCGTTCTAACTTAGCTGTCGATCAGAAATTGCCTGGTGGCATTACCGGAACTATCGAAGCATTGTATTCAAAAGATATCAATTCTGTTTATTTCCGCAATGTGAACTTAAATACTTCTGCGTATACACTTTTAAAAGGTGCTGATAACCGTCCGAGATATACTGGTTCAAGAATTTACGGATCATCAACCCCTACCCCTGCAAACCCGAATATTTCTGATGCAATTGTAATGACCAACACCGATAAAGGTCATAGCTTATCCATTACAGGAACATTATCAAAAGAATTTGCAGGCGGCCTTTTTGCAACTGCTGGTTATACTTATACAGATTCAAGATCAGTTAATGATGGTGGTTCTATCGCTCAGTCTATGTGGAGAGATCGTCAGGTTTCAGGTAGCCCGAATACCGATGCGCTTTCATACTCAAGCTACATGGTTAAAAACCGCTTTATTGCATCTGTTGTTTACAGAAAAGAATACATTAACCATTTAGGAACAACATTCTCCATGTTTTACCAGTTACAAGATGGTTTCAGATACTCTTACACTTATGGAAACGATTTAAATAACGACGGTTTAAGTGGTAATGATCTGATTTTTGTTCCGGCAAATAAATCTGATATTGTTCTGGTACCAGAAAATGCTGCAGATACCCGTACACCTGATCAACTTTGGGCTCAACTAAACAGCTACATCAGTCAGGATAGTTATTTGACCAAAAGAAGAGGTCAGTATGCAGAGCGAAATGGCCTTGTTGGTAATGTAATCGGCACGCTTGATATTCGTCTTGCACAAGATTTGTTCGCAAACCTTAAAGGCAAAAAACATTCTCTTCAACTAACTTTTGATATTTTCAATTTTGGAAATATGATTAATAAAACCTGGGGAGTTCCAAAATTTGCTAATAGAGCTAATGGACTACTTAACTTTAAAGGAATTGATGCTGCAACAGGAAATCCTACGTTTTCTTTCCCTTACTTAAATGCAGAGAACAACGTACCTCTTGTTAATACCTTTTCAAACAGTATTGATGAAACCGCACGCTGGAGAATCCAGCTTGGGTTAAGATATAGATTTAATCAATAATCTTTTTAAACTATATAAACAATTAAAAAATGGCCTGATTGATTAATCAATCAGGCTATTTTTTTAATCAAAACGAATAATCTAAAATGTAATAAGAGCGCAACAATTGCTTAACATAATTAAGGTAGGTTTAAAACACTATATATCTTCAATCTATTAATTATTATGAAAAAACAATTAAAATTAACTGGCATTGCTGTTATTGCACTTGCAACACTACTAAGCTTTAATAGCTGTAAGAAACAAGAAACTGAAAACAGTCAAACCGCATTACTTAAAACAAAACCGTTAGGCCTTGCTGCTTCAAACGCTGCACTTACCGTACAAACTTTAGAAAATTTTGAGGTGGGTTCTACCAGCCCTAAAACTGCTTACGATGTTTCGCCTGCAGGCTCTGCAAGTGGAGATAACATTACACTCAATGGAAAATCGTGGAATTTATTTGATGCTTTAATCGGAAATCTCGCTGCAGATAAAAGAAATGGCTCATGGTCTGCCCGCATCCGTAATTCGGGGAAAATTACCATGCAGTTTGACATTACAACAGGCATTAAAACAGTAAGCATCCAGCATGCTATTTACGGCAGCGATACAGCTAGTCAGTGGGGTTTATGGTACTCAACCAACGGCGGCAGCACCTGGTCGCAATCAGGTTCCGATGTAACCAGTACATCAGCCCTTCAAACGCAATCATTCACACTAAATGTTACAGGAAACGTCCGTTTAGAAATTAGAAAACTTACAGGTGCATCCAACAGAATTAATATTGATGATATCACAATCAATAGTGATGGAGGTACTGACCCCAACCCAGGTACTGTATTAACCGGAAAGAAATTTCTGTTTGATGCATCTAAGTTTGAAAATGCAGGCAGCGCAGACTGGCAAATAGATGCTGATGGAACAGAAAGTGTTCCTATGTATACTGGAGGCACAACCGTTGAGCTAAAGGCACAAAGATTTCCAACCCCATCGTACACAGGCATAACAGCTTCTACTCCAGAAACATATTGGAAAGGCGCAATGTCTGCGTGGGCTGTAGAATTGGTAAAACGTGGTGAATTGGTAGAAACTTTACCTGCTGGTACAGCAATTACCTATGGAGATACTTCTAACCCACAGGATTTAAAAAACTACGATGTGTATGTGGTAATTGAACCGAATAAATTATTTACAGCATCAGAAAAAACAGCTATCATGAATTTTGTGGCCAACGGCGGCGGTTTAATGATGGTTGCAGATCATACCGCAGCAACTACTGCCGGAACAGATGCAAATGGCTACAACCCTTCTGATAGAGATGGCGATGGTTACGATTCGCCGAGGGTATGGAACGATTTAATGAGCAACAATGGCATCAACAACAACAAACCATTCGGCTTTAATATAGATTATGTAGATATTAGTGAAAAACCAACAACTAAAGTTTATACTGGCACCAGTACTGATGCAAATATCGTATTAAACGGCGCAGCAGGCAATGCTACTAAACTTGCCTTTTACAATGGTACAACAGCTACATTATTTCCATCACAAAATACTAATGTACAAGGCTTATTTTGGAGAATGAGCAGCACATTAGGGGGCAATAACGGCGTAATGGCATTAATTTCTACTTACGGAAGCGGAAGAGTAGCCTTTGTTGGCGATAGTTCTCCTTCTGACGACGGAACTGGCGATACAAACGATAATTTATTTAATGGTTGGTCTGGCGATGCACCATCTGGTTATACCTCACACCCGGCATTACACTTAAATGCATCTTTATGGCTTGCTAAAGCACAATAAAAATAACAAAGCAAAAGGAGCAATATTTTAAACAATTGCTCCTTTTGCTTTAAATAAGTATTTCTATTTAAATATTTACATCAATTATTAAAAAGCATAGCTTGGTATTAAAAAAATGTTAATATTTTTGAGGTCATGAAATATAAACGCATCCTACTTAAGCTTAGTGGAGAATCGCTAATGGGCGAAAAACAATACGGTATTGATAATGAACGCGTTAAACAATACGCTGAAGACATTAAAGCGGTACACGATAAAGGCTTAGAAATCGCAATCGTAATTGGAGGAGGAAATATTTTTAGAGGCTTGAGTGCCGAAAAAAGTGGGATGGACAGAGCACAAGCCGATTACATGGGCATGTTGGCTACGGTAATCAACTCCATGGCCCTGCAAGATGCTTTAGAAAAAGTTGGTATTAAAACACGTTTACTTACTGCAATTAAAATGGAACAGATCTGCGAACCGTTTATCCGCAGAAGAGCTGTTCGACATTTAGAAAAAGGCCGTGTAGTTATTTTTGGTGCAGGAACCGGTAACCCGTACTTTACAACCGATTCTGCAGCAGCTTTACGTGCTATCGAAATTAAAGCCGATGTTGTTTTAAAAGGAACACGTGTTGATGGAATTTATACCGCAGATCCTGAAAAAGATCCATTGGCCACTAAATATGAAGAAATTTCTTTTAGAGAAGTTTATGATAAAGGCCTTAATGTAATGGATATGACAGCCTTTACCCTTTGCGAAGAAAACCAAGTGCCGATTATTGTGTTTGATATGAACAAACACGGCAATTTCATGAAAATCGCTAGCGGCGAACCTATTGGAACCCTGGTTAAATAAGGAATAAAAATTATTATTTTTGTAGAAATCACACAATTATGAACGACCTCATACAATTACAATTAATGGATACTCAATCTGCAATGGAAAGAGCTATCGATCATTGTGAATCTGAATTAACTAAAATCAGAGCTGGTAAAGCATCAGCTGGAATGTTGGATGGTATTTTCGTGGATTATTATGGCGCAGCTACAGCATTATCGCAAGTAGCCAGTATTAATACGCCCGATGCCAGAACAATCGTAATCCAACCTTGGGAAAAATCACTTTTAACTGCAATCGAAAAAGCTATTCAAGTAGCTAATATTGGTATCAATCCACAAAATGATGGTATTGTTATCCGCCTGGTTGTGCCGCCTTTAACAGAAGAACGTAGAAAAGACTTGGTCAAAAAGGTTAAGGAAGAAGCCGAAAGAGGCCGCATTACCGTTCGTAATATCCGTAAGGATGCCAATACCAAAATTCAAAAATTAAAAGGCGAAGGTGTTTCTGATGATGAAATTAAAACAGGCGAAGGCGAAGTACAAAAATTAACCGATGCTTATATCATTAAGGTTGACAAACATGCTGAAGCGAAAGAAAAAGATGTAATGACAGTTTAATCTGCATAAAATACAATTGGAACGGGAATGGACATAAATCTATTCCCTTTTTTATTGCCTTATTTCTTTGCGCTTGAGCCTCTAATGTGTAAGATGGTAGGTAACGATACCTGCGTGTTTTCGATAGCCTTTCCGGCCTTTTTAAGCTTGTTTAATAAAATTTTCATCACGTTTTCTGCAATGGCTTCAAGAGGTTGTGCAATAGCCGTAACCGGAGGCTCACAAAATTCTAAGATTTCGAAATCATCAAATGAAACAACAGCTATATCCTTATGGATCTGAATACCTAGTTTTCTAAAAGTTCTCAAGCCATCTAAACAAATATAGTTGGCTGCAAAAACTACCGCATCTAGCTGTTTCTCTGCTTTAAAAAACTTGATCATCTCCTCAATCGATTCGGCAGAGTTCACATATTTTATCTTCTTTACAATTGCCGGCAAGTTATATTTTTCTACAGCACTTTCATAACCGGCCAGGCGGTCTACCATCTGTTGCTGTGCTGTATCGATGGTTACAAAACCTATTCTTTTATAATTATTTTTAATGAGGTGTTCAGTGGCTGCGTAGGTACTGCTCTGATTATCGATTATTACATAATCTGTTTTAACATCCTGTACATACCGATCAAACAGTACCACAGGAGCATCTGTTTGGATCAATTTTTTAACTTCTTCTTCCAAGCCCTCTGGTAAGGCCATAATGTAGCCATCAACATGCCTGTCTTTAAAAATCTGCAACAGTTCTATTGCTTTTTCGGTATCGTTTCTGGTGCTGCTAAAAAGGATTTTATAACCAAGGCTCGAAGCAATTTCATCAATTCGGCGTGCTATACCAGAGAAAAAAGGCTCAGAAATATCATCAACTAAAAAACCTATAATTTTTGTTTTACCTGTTCTTAAACTTGTAGCAAGGGTATTAGGCTGGTAATTTAATTCAGCTACAAGGTCTAAAACCTTTTTAGTAAGCGATTCGCTAATGTTTTTTTCTCTTGCTTTTCCATTAATTACAAACGATACGGTTGTAATGGAAATATCTAATTGTTTAGCGATATCTTTAATTGAAACACGTTTCTTCATCACGGGCATTGAACGGATAAAATTTAATTGGTAATATAACAATATATCTATAAATATAGGATGGATATGAAAAAAACTAGCCTAAAAAAGAAAAAGAGCAACCTATCCAGGATTGCTCGATTAACTAACTTATTATTCATAAAAAATGCTGTTGGGGAAGGAGTCGAACCTTCAAGGGGTAGTTAGCTACAGTTCAAAAAATTAATTTGTGGTCAACCCAATAAACTGCGTTTGTCCCATTATTCCCCACCACCGAGACAAGGAGGCGTGTCTGCCAATTTCACCACCCAACAATTTTAGTCATTAGTCCAAAGCCTGCAGTCGCAAGTCTACTAAAGACCATGGACTCTTGACTTAGGACTAAAACCGCTGTAGGGGAAGGAATCGAACCTTCAAGGAGTGGTTAGTACCGAAACCGGTATATTCCCATTATTCTCCGCCACCGAGACAAGGAGGTGTGTCTGCCTGTTTCACCACCCTACATTATGTTATGCAATTCTGAAAGAACGTTTCCTTTTTGTTAATTGCTTGATACAAATGTAAAGGAACAACCAATACCTTGCAAATATTTTAAACATTTAATTTTATTTTTATAATATTGATAAATATTTGTAAATTCGCTTATCATAATTCAAAAATATGCTTAAAAAAGACAATTCCAATTTAGAAATTGACAACCTCGACATCGATATATTGAAGCAATTGATGCAGGATGCCACCAAACCTTATACAGAAATCGCTAAAGATCTGATTGTTTCGGGTGGAACGATACACGTTAGGATGAAGAAACTGCAAGAAATGGGCATTATAAAGGGCTCTCATCTCATCATTGATCCGCAAAAGGCCGGATATGATATCTGCGCCTTTTTAGGTATTTACCTGGAGAAAGGAATCCAGTACAAAGATGCGGTTGCGCAGTTGAGCAAAATTAAAGAAGTGGTAGAATTGCATTACACTACAGGAGCATACAGTATGTTTGCCAAAATTATTTGTAGAGACACCAATCATTTACGCCATGTTTTAAACGAAGAAATACAGGCCGTGAACGGCATTCAGCGTACAGAGACTTTAATCTCGTTAGAAGAGAGCATTAAGCGTCAGATTGAACTAGGATAGAGCAGAAAGACTGAAGGGGTGAAAGACTAAAGTCAATATCGCTTTGTAACATCTTATATGATAAAATGCTTTTAGTTATTCTTAATATTATTAGGAAATGAATGTTCAGTGGGATTTCGGGAACAGCAGTCCCGTTATCCGCTATAACCCTGAATTGCAATCGGGGGCTGCCGCTTCTACCGGGTTTAGAAACAAAAGTCTGTGCAATCAATAGCAAATTGCCTAATTGTGCTCCCTTCGACTCCATTCAGAGTGGCAAATGCATGCTCCCAACCAAAAATAGCAGTATTGTATTGACCTCTTAGACCCGATTGAAGTGAACACGAAGCCGTAGGCGAAGTAAAACAGAAAGCGGGAGAGAACATCAATAGTTGTACAGGCACTGCTCTCCTAACCTTAATAATTACATTTTAAATGAGCTCCCTTGAGTACGCCCTGGGCGGACAGCTGAGAAAAGATTAAGCTATTTCAACAGCTGGTAAGCAACCAGCGCAGCAACATAAGCCATGGCCGTCATATATGCCAATTGGATTACCGGCCATTTCCAGCCCTTGGTTTCGCGGTAAACTATAGCAACCGTACTCATACATTGCATGGCAAAGGCATAAAAAAGCATTAATGAAATACCTGTAGCAAAAGTGTAAACAGGCAAGCCAGTGCGGTTATTAACCGAGGCTGACATGCGTTCTCTAATGGTAGTAGTATCTTCATCACCACCATCAACGCTATAAATAGTGGCCATTGTGCCAACAAAAGCTTCTCGGGCAGCAAATGAAGTAATTAAACCAATACCAATCTTCCAATCGTAACCCAAAGGGCTGATTGCCGGCTCGATCCAATGACCAAGAATGCCCACATATGAATTTTCTAACTTCTCGGTAGCCACCAGCGTTTTAATATGATCGGTATTTTTTGTCGTATCAGCCAGAGCAGACTCGTATTTTTTATCGATGTTTTCAAATCGGTTTCCCGGTCCGAATGAAGCCATCACCCAAAGGATGATGGAAATGGCGATGATTACTTTACCGGCTTCGAACACAAAGGTTTTCGATTTCTCGTACATGGTGTAGAACACGTTTTTCCACCTTGGCATGCGGTAAACCGGTAACTCCATGATAAAATAAGACCTTTCTTTAGTTTTGATAATAAATTTCATTACCCATGCTACCAATACCGCAGCAATAATACCCACCAGGTACATCACCATTAATGCCAGTCCCTGCAGGTTAAAAACACCTAGAACGGTTTTAGAAGGAATAATTAACGAAATAATCAAAATATATACGGGAAGTCTTGCCGAACAGCTTACCAATGGAGTAACCATAATCGTAATCATTCTATCCTTCCAGTTTTCGATATTTCGGGCAGCCATAATAGATGGAACAGCACAGGCCAAACCGCCAATCATCGGTACTACCGATTTACCGTTAAGCCCAACTTTACTCATAACTTTATCCATCATAAAGGTAACACGGGCCATATAACCCGTATCTTCTAAAATGGATATGAATGCGAAAAGAATTGCAATCTGTGGAATAAAAACAAAAATACCTCCTAAACCTGCAATTACACCATCCAACAACAGATCACTAAGCATACCTGCGGGCAAATATTTATGCCCAATGCTGGTAATAAAACCAAAACCAGTCTCAATCCAGTCCATCGGATAGGATGACCAGGCAAATATAGCATTGAAAATTACAAAAAGGATAAGCAAGAAAATGGCAAATCCCCATACTTTATGGGTTAAAATAGCATCTAATTTATCGCTGAAAGAAAATTTCTTTTCGGTTCCTTTGTCAATAACTACATCAGATAAAATCGTACTGAGATGTTTATATCTCGCAATAGTTTCTGCAGCCTGAATTTTAGAAGATTCGAAATGGTGAGATTGTTCTATATGCTCAATTTCTTCCTGCTCTTTTTCGGTAAAGAAAGTTAAATGTTCATGCTGATGCAGCACCTGGAGTGCATAATAATCGTTGTCGGAATTGAGTTTCGATTTTATAGCATTAATTGCTTCCGGAGCCAGGAAATTCACGTCTACATCCTGATATTGTGTGGCAATTTTATTGGTATTGGCAATGGCTTGTTTCAGTTTATCAATTCCGATATTATTCCTTGCCGAAATGGAAACCACCTGAATACCCAACTTTTCTGCCAGTTTATCCAGATTAATCTCAATCCCCTGCTTGGCAGAAAGGTCGATCATATTAAGGGCCAAAATAATCGGGATACCTAAATCTGCCACCTGCGAATACAAAAGCATATTACGCTTTAAATTCGAAGCATCGGCAATGAGTACAATAACATCAGGATGGCTATCGTTTTCTTTATCGGCAAGCACTTGAAAAACGATGCTTTCATCAGCACTTTTCGGATATAAGCTATACGTTCCCGGTAAATCGATGATCTCGGCTTCTTTACCGCTGGCAAGTTTTGTAAAACCTGTTTTCTTATCGACAGTAATGCCTGGAAAATTTCCGATTTTTTGATTTAACCCTGTTAAACGATTAAATAAAGTAGATTTACCTGTATTGGGATTACCAACTAATGCAACTTTAATATCCAAACCCAGCTCTTTTATTGAATAATGATAACATCAGCTTCACTTTTACGCAAACAAAGCTGATAGCCAGCAACACGGATAGCCATAGGGTCGCCCAGAGGCGCAAAACGCTCTACCTCTATCTCCTCACCCGGCAAGCAGCCCATCTCCATTAACTTTACAGACATATCTAAATCTGTAAAAGCTACAATTGTTCCCTTTTCTCCAACTTTTAGGTGCGACAGTTTCATTTGCTAAATTTGGCGCAAGTTAACCTTTCTTTAGATTTATTCCAAATAAGATAATATGGTATGGGATATAAATTACATAGCTTTACCCTAAAATGATCTAGTTTCGTTGCCTGCCCCCGCCAAAGCCGCTACCAGCGTTACCGCCACGTCCCCTGCCACCTTCTTCGCCTCCTCTGATGCGGTTTTTACCACCCATACGATTTAACGAATAGGTAAATGAAAACATAAAATAACGCCGCAATACATTGTAGCTTTCGTCACGGATAGTATTGTTGTTGGCCGTACGGCTTACGCCCTGGTTTTCGTTCAGCAAATCGTTTACTGCGGCTTTAAAAGTGCCCCGGTTTTTAAAAAACTGTTTGCTAAGGTACGAGTTCACCAGAGTAAAGTGGGTATCGAAATTCTCTCCTCTGCCTGTATTCTGGTTATAATCGGCATCAACCGACCAGCGGATATCGCCAGGAAACATATAACTGATGCTGATATTGGGACTAAAAGTGTAATAACGCGTGTTGGAATTGGGCTGAACGGAATAGGTAGCCCTATTAATTGAACCATTAACGCCGGCTGTTAAATCGAGTTTATCTAAATTGGAAACCAGACGGTAACCATTGCTAATCGACCAGCTGTTGGTGATATTTTTTAAGGTATTGGTAAAGTTTACATCGCGATCGTAGTTGCCGCCTATATTGATGTGGAAATTAAGCTTATTTTCTGCCATAATGGGCAAACTCAATGAAGAGGATAATGAACCTGAGTAAACACCATTTACGTTTACAGGCAGTACTGCAAATTTACCCTGGTTAACACCTTTTTCTATTAAACTGCTGCTATTGGCAATTTTATTGGAAGTTTGGGTTAGGTTTACATTCACAAATAACGATCTGTTTTTTCCGACTGTAAAAGTGTTGTAGGCAATGCGTAGGGTATTATTAAACTCGGGCTTTAAATCGGGGTTCCCCAGCGGGATGCTTTGTGTGTTGGTATTGTTAGGAATAGGCTGCAACTGTTGTATGGTAGGCTGATTGGTGCTGCCACGGTAATTGAAGACCAAGCGCTTGTTATTACTAAAATTGTACCTGAACATGGCAGAAGGTGTATAGTTAAATACGTTTTGTTTTAATATAAATCCACGGGTAATGTTATTATTTTTACGATCGGTATTTTGAACGGCCATCCCCACATTCCAGTTGTATTTTTTAGCCATTTTATTAAAACTGAAACCAGCTGTATTGGTTAAAATGGTGTTTTCGTAAACGTTACTTAATGAATCATTCAGCAAATCGTAGTTTAGTGTAACCGGATTAAAGTCGTAAGTAAAACGATCAGAAGTATTATGGTTATAGCCATTCTGGTAGTTAAACTCCAGGCTCAGGGTTTTATCTAAAGGTTCAGTATAAACCAGTCGGGTATTCTGACTGATAGATTCGCTTTCCTGATCATTGAGCTGGTTAATAATCTTTTCTGTTTTAACATTATCTTTTTCACGCGTTTCGGGATTGTAATTATAATTATCGGCGTCGTTATTGTTAATGTTGGTATTAAAATTCAGCGACAATGTTCTTCCACGGCGCATAAACTTTTTGCGCAACAAAATATTATTACTGATAGATGGGGCAGTATTATGATTGGTTAATCGCTGGGAGCCGCTTGTATTATAGGTGCCAAAATCGCGGGTGTAAATACTGTTGTTTACGCTTTCGTTGTTGGTATAACTTAAATTCGGCTGGATGCGCAATGAGGTAAGCGAATCTAGCTTGGTATCGACCATAAAGTTTAAACGGTGGTTTAGGCGATCGGAAGTATTGGTCTGGTTATTATTGAAAACCGTAGTCACATTGCCCAAAAGGTTTTGGGTAACGCTGTTTCTTAAAATCAGGTTATCAGATTTATTAACGAAATAGCTGAAATTAATTTCGGTTTGATCGGCATACATATCAGAGAAGTTAAATCCACCAGCTTTAGTATCGGTAATCCCGCCCCGGCCACCATTACTGCCGCCATTTCCTCCTCCCAGGCCGCCGCCAAAATTTTGTTTGTTTACATTATTGAATTGGGCAATTACACTCAATCGCTTGTCCTGATTAAAATGGTTAATGTTCGCATTTACATCGTAACGGTCGTTAGAACCATAACCGCCCGTGCTATTTCCGAAGTAGCCGTTTTTCTTTTCTTTTCTGGTGGTGATATTAATGATCTTGGTTCTTGAGCCATCGTCAATTCCGGTAAACTGTGCCTGGTCTGATAGTTCATCGATAATCTGAATTTTATCGATCATATCGGCCGGAAGGTTTTTAGTGGCCAATAAAGGATCATTTCCAAAAAACTCTTTTCCATCTACCTTAACTTTGGTAATGGTTTCGCCCTGGGCTTTTACTGTTCCGGCTTTATCTACCTCTACTCCTGGCAATTTCTTTAACAAATCTTCCACTACAGCATTCTCTACCACCTTAAACGAGCTTGCATTAAACTCAAGGGTATCTTTTTTTACCACAATTGGCGGAATTTCTGCTTTGATATCAACCGTCTGAAGATCGATTGCACCGCCTTCTAAAACAATATCTGCTAAGGTTATATCTGCTTTATCCACAGTAATAGTAAAATCTTTTGTGGCGTTCTTTAAACCTAAAAACGCTGCATATAACCTGTAGGTACCAGGCTTTAGATTTTTAAAAACGAACTTCCCATCTTCTGTAGTGCTTACCGCACCTACCATGCTCGAATCTGTGAGGTTTTTAACAGCCAAAGAAGCATAGTCAATTGGCTTTTTATCTTTTGATTGAATAACCCGTCCGCTAACTGAACCTGTTTTCTGGGCGTAAACATAAAAAGATGATAAAATTAGAAGGAGCGTAAAAATTCGTTTCATTCGGTTAGTTTGGTTTATAGCATAGAGACTGCAGGCTTTTATAAAGGTTTATTTTACTTAGGTAACATTTGAAATACATAAATGTCAACAATACATTTAATCATAAAACAGGGTGGATATAAAACAAAAAAAGTCCCGGTTAAAACCGAGACTTTCTTTATTTTAATCTAAACGTTTTACATTCTTATACGGCGACCGCCATCACCTCCCTGACCAGGCATTTGCATATCTCCACTCATATTTCTTCCTCCAATGCGAGTTAGAGAATAAGTGAAAGAGAACATGTAATAACGTTTTAACACATTATAGTTTAAATCTGTAATTGAAGTACCTGATGTCGTTCTCGAAATACCTGTATTTTGATTCAATGCATCATTTACAGAAAATTTAAAGGTAGCCCGGTTTTTAAAAAACTGACGGCTGATATAAGGGTTAATAATGGTATATTCCTGGTTATACAAATCGCCACCACCAAAATTTCTGAAATAATCGATATCCATAGCCAGCCTGATGTTTGCCGGAAATACGTAGCTCACATTAAAGCTCGGGTTAATGGTGTAATACTGGGTATTTGCCGATTGCTGTGCCGAAAACGTAGAGTTAGTATAACTACCGGTTATACCACCGGTTAAATCAAATTTATCAACGTTGGTAACCAGTTTATAACCATTAGATATGGTATAACTATTGGTCACATTTTTCACCAGTTGAGTGCTCGCGTTAGGCGCAATAAAGTTTACGTTTCTGCTATACGAACCATTACCCGAAATATTTAAGGTAAGCTTCCGCTCAGCCATTAAAGGTAAAGACCAGGTAGCATTGGCATTACCAGCATAAACGCCATTAACATTAATGTAACTAACCTGCTGAAGGCCGCCACCTATTGGAACAACCGTATTTCCAATACTGTTAAATGTCTGCGTAAGGTTTAATCCAGCAAAGAAGAAACGACCACTTTCGATATTGAAATTATTGAAGTTAATCCTCAACTGGTTATTAAATGAAGGTTTCAAGTCCGGGTTACCTACGTAACGGGTTTGCGAATTTGTATTATCTGGGATAGGCTGAATCTGATCGATGCTTGGCTGCGTAGTTGAACCGCGGTAATTGATAAATAATCGTTTACGGTTACTGAAATTATATCTGAACTGCGCAGATGGCGTAATGTTAATGAAGTTCTGTGTACGTTTTAAACCTGTAGTTAAATTGGTATTCACCCTATTGGTCTGCTGTGCGGCTACACCAATGTTCCAGTTGTATTTTTTCTCTGTTGTAGTAAAACTAAAACCAGCCGCATTGGTTAAAGTACGGTTATTATAAATATTCGAAAAGGTATTATCTACTAAATCGAATTGCAACGTAAGGGGATTATAGTTAAACACGTCTCTCTGCGAATCGCTGTTTGAGTAACCGTTCTGATAATTAAACTCTACGCTTAAGGTTTTATTTAAAGGCTCAGTATATACCACTCTTGTGGTATTGCTTATCGCATGGCTATTGGTGTTGTTTAACTGATTGGTTAGCGAATCTCTTTTTACTCCGTTTTCTGTAATATGATCTAAACGGTAATTTTGATTGGTCCCGTCGTTATCATTTATGCTGGTGTTTACATTTAATGATAGTGTGCGGCCCCTACGCTTAAAACTTTTACGCACCAATAAATTATTGCTAATGGTAGGTGTAGCAGCAGTCGTGGTGTTGCGTTGTTCACCTATAGTGGAGCCGTCACTAAGTATTCTGGTATAACTATTAAAGTTATTTCCATCTGTTTCGGTATAGGCCAGGTTTGGCTGTATTTTAATAGATAATGAAGGATTGATCTTCGTATCCACCATAAAGTTGAAACGGTGGTTGGTACGGTCGGTTGTATTGTTTAAATTCTGCGTAACATCAGTCGTACTACCCCCAAAAAGATTTTGGATATGTGAGTCCTGAATGATATCAGCAGTCGATTTATTGAAGAAATAACTGGCCTGAAACTGTGTGCCATCTTTGTAAGTATCGGCAAAGTTTAAACCCGCAGCATTGGTTGTAGTGATACCACCTCCGCCACCGCCGGAGTTACCTCCACCGCCGCCGCCAAAACCGCCACGGCCGCCACCACCACCACCAAATCCGTTTCCTACGCCACCACCCTGGCCAAAGTTTTGTTTATTTACGTTATTAAACTGACCGATGAAGCTGATCTGACGGTCATCATCAAACTTGTTTACATTTAAACTGGCATCGTAACGGTCGTTAGAACCATAGCCTACAGTACTGTTACCGAAATAACCGTGTTTCATGCCGTTTTTAGTGGTAATGTTCAGGATTTTATTTCTGGTTCCATCATCAATACCGGTAAATTGTGCCTGTTCAGAAAGCTCATCAATTACCTGTATTTTATCAACCATATCTGCTGGTAAGTTTTTGGTTGCCAGTAAAGGATCGTTACCAAAAAACTCTTTTCCATCTACCTTTACTTTGGTAACGGTTTCACCCTGTGCTTTGATACTCCCATCTTTAGCGACCTCAATTCCAGGCACTTTCTGCAACAAGTCTTCAACTACTGCATTTTCGCGTACTTTTATCGATTTGGCATCAAACTCTACTGTATCCTTTTTCACCACAATCGGAATTGTAGCGGTAACATTTACGGTTTTTAAATCAACGCCGTCGTCGCTCATGGCAATTTCGCCGGCATTTACTGCTGCTTTAGCCACTTCTATATCTTTAGTAGCTGTTTTTAAACCTAAAAAGGCAGAATAAATCCTATACTTACCCGGAGCTATGGCCTTAAAGCTAAAACTTCCATCAGGATTGGTTTGACCGGATGCCACAACACTCGAATCTTTTAAACTCTTAACTGCTATTGTAGCAAAATCAACCGGCTTTTTATCTTTCGCGTTAATTACTTTTCCACTTATCGAACCAGTATTTTGAGCCTGAGCAATATATCCACAAAATAGGAGCACAATGAATATTGCGCTCTGAACGTTTCTTTTCATCAAAAAAAATTAGATATTAAATGTAAAACTAAGCTATCAGACTGTAGAAAAGTCGAAAGGTTTGTTAAGGTGTGTTAAAAGCTTGGTAACATTTTAAATACAGCCAAAAGAAGGTAGTCAGATCGAAAAGGAAGATCGATCAGTAAAAGGGGGATTATTTTTGTGGTGAGGGATAACTTTTGTAATATACTTTTGGGCAGTTACAGTTCTTTTTAAAGATACTGCATCCACTTAAACATATGGCCACAATTACACAAATGATGCTAACTTTTGTTTTCATTGATTTTATTTTATTTCAATTGCAATGAAGCCATTTAGAATACACTAACTGTTTTTGGTAAGTGTGGTATTCGCCATAGTTTCATTGAAGTTTAATTTATGGAGCAACACATAACTAAAAACAGCCATTGATGCACCTAACATATCGCAACCAAAATCCCACCATTCTGCAGATCGGTAGGTAAAAACTTTCCATTGCAACAATTCAATTCCGCCACCAATGATCGCATTGATGAGCAATATTTTAAAAATGGTTAATGTTCTGAAAGCAAAAGTATGCTGGTATCTGATTTTACCGTAGAAGAGCAGCACCGATAAAACAAAGAAAAAACCCATATGGGTCATTTTATCAAAGCCTTTAAAGAAAAAACCGCTGTTACCAACAGAATCGGAAATTTTCATATTACAAAGCACTAAAACCACAACGGTCCATAATACGGCCCATTTTTGATGTTTTAGTGCTTTGTACAAAATATAATAATTAAGCGCCTACCAATTCCTGGTAAGCTTCTGCAGTTAATAAACCTTCTACTTCAGCTAAATCAGCTAAAGAAACTTTTACCATCCAGCCTTTTCCGTAAGGATCAGCGTTAACCAATTCCGGGTTATCGTTTAATTCAGCATTCACTTCCAATACCGTTCCGGTAACTGGCATGTATAAATCAGACACGGTTTTAACAGCTTCAACAGTACCAAAAACTTCTTCTTTAGCTACCTCACTACCTACAGTATTGATATCAACATAAACGATATCGCCCAATTCGCGCTGCGCGAAATCAGTTACGCCAATATAAGCTTCGTTACCTTCAACTCTAACCCACTCGTGGTCTTTAGTGTATTTTAATTCTGATGGAAAATTCATGGTTTGTATTTATTGAATATAAGTTATATTAATTTTCTTGTTTTATTAAAGCTTGTATAGATTAAACGTTTGCTAGCGTTTACCCGCCAAAAATACAATTTAGTTTAACATATCGCAATGCCTGGCAAATTAACTTATTAGAAATGCGCTAATTTAATCAGTTGATGCTTCCGCCCAGAAATATGAAATCATTATACTCAACAAACAGATTCAGAAAAAATATTTATATTCACTTCACAATTAACGCTCAAATGAAATCTGCACTATTTTATACTTTAAAAGTGTGCCTGGCGACCTTGCTCACATCTGCACCTGTAACCATGGCCATTGGATTTGCTTACATCGGATTGATTACGCTCATCAAACCACTGAATTACATTTTTAACTTTCACCTCCTCTTCAGTCATATATTTTTATTTGTCGCTATACTTGCAGCACTGATCATGTTAAATAGATATCTGATCGCAAAAGTGGGTTATAAAAGATTTATAAATGACAGGCCGGTAGCACATTCAATTGTTATCTTTCTGCTCTATCTGGTTATCAGTGGCTCCGTGCGTTTCATCAGTTTTGATTATCTCCTATTCAGTTATGCTCCTATGTTCTTAACTGCATATGTATTTAGCAGAATATTCTCTGAAACAGCTAAGAAGGAATTTTGGAATCTGCTGAATGAACGGCATGATGATGGCTTAAAACCTTTAAGTGATCAATAGTTTTTCAATGTCGATGACTGATCTGATCAGTTTTTTCAATCTTATCAAACCCAAAAAAGAGGCCGTATTATATCTATAGAATTGTTATCCTACCTTGTCGAAAGACCCACCATACCTTCGTCTAAACCGCTTGGATACTTTGTCAAGCTCCCTACAGGCTGAGCTCAACGCGGCAAAATTTAGAGAAGCCTTTTATGATAGTCTCTTTTCTATGTAACGGAAATCGATTAATTCAGCGTAAACCTTAAGCTGAACCCAAAATTACTGAAAGAAGTATTAAAGGTTTGCGAAGTATATGGCTTAGTAATATTCGAATCGTAAAACAATTTGATGTTAAATTTCTGATTCAACACATAATCTACACTTGGCCTTAAGGTAATATTCTTCGCTCCGGAAGATACTTCTGCCTCTGTCACATCAGCCCGGTAAATAACAGTTTTATTATCACGGATCGCTACATCTAACTTGAAATCCATGTTGTTATCCATTTTCAAGCTTTTAAACCACCCGAATGGGAAACGGAACTTATTGGTACGGTAACCCAATCCTAAAACCATATTGTTTTCTGATAGCTGTGCCAACTGACTGTTAGATAAACTTAATCCCAATAAACGCGACCGGTTTAATTCGAATGAAGCAGTCAGGTTATTTTTAAACCTGGTATCAACACCAACCAATGGAGAAAAATATTCTGAAATGGTTACCTGAGCAAATTGGTATTCTGGTAAAAAGTTATTATTTACATCTCTACTGCTCACCGCACCATTTGTTTCCTGGTAACGCAGTAATGAGTTAAAGCCATTAATATTATAGGCTGAACGATAGCCATGACGGATATCTACAGATGAAAACTTATCGGCGATAAAAGGAATGCGTGTTAACCCGCTATAGGTTAAACTCCAGTTTGGAAGCGGAATTTTAGGGAAGGCATTCATTTTTGTTTTCCCTGCATCTTTGCCCGAATAGGCAGCCATAAAGGCCGATATAATTACATCCTGACTTTCTTTACTGTAACCATCAGCATAACCGCCATTTACCCCCGCTGAATTTGGATTCTGAGCGCCCAATCTTCTCGATACAATGGTCCTATTGGCCATAAACTGGTTAAACAGGCCCGAAATTACAGTTGAGTTATTTTCTTTGAAAGCTGTACCTAAGGCAATATATGATACGCTATAATCGCCCGTAGTAATGGCGCTTAAATTTTCAAAGGATGATACACTGGCCACGTATCTAAAATTGGTAGAAAAGTTTCTTGTTTGCGCCTTATTGGCTTTTAACGTAATCCGTAAATCTTTAAATGGCTCTATCTGCCCGGTAAGCTGAAAATCTTCCCTGAGTGTGTTTACATACAGCTGATTCTGTAAGGTATCGGTAGTTAGCCATCCATTGTTTAATGCCATTTCACGAATATCACGCTGACTTCCAAAAACAAAACCTAAACCCGGTGCCCCAGTTGCATTATCGATACCAAAATACTTGGTAGTTGGCAGATAACCTGGCAAGAAAATACCTTTGGTTTGTACATAGCTGGCATTAACATTTTTTACACTCGTTAATAAATTAATAAAAAATTTCTTAGCGCCGCTTCCTTCCTGGTCATTGCTTGCATTTCTGATAAAACCGAACTTATTGTATAAAGTAGTTAGGTTTAAGGTTGGATTTACCTGCACCGTTCTGCTATTCTGTATCGTATTACCCAAATTAATATTCGGATCGCGTAAGGTAGAAAGCGGCTCGGTTTGCCAGTTAAAATTGGTACCGTAGCGGGTTTTTACGGTAATCCAGTTTAGTCCGGGTATTTTATCAATGGGCAGGTTATAGGTAACGTTTAAATTATGGTTATAATCGGTTGTACGTCCTAAGCGTTTTAAGTTTTGCCAAACGGTATCACGTTTTAAACCATCAATTCTTCCATCCGGCTCATCAATGATCGAATAATTTGTGGCATTAAAATCTAGCTGTAGCGAACGGGTAAGGTTCCAGGCAATACCATAAATCCGGCTCATGGTAAAGTTTTTGTTAAAGGTGGTACCGTAGCCACTCGGGTAAACACCAATGGTATTATTCGGATCGTTATTCCGCAACGTATTTTCTGAATATAAACGGTCTACATCAATCCTGAAATTAATGGCACTTGGAAAAATACTGAAGTTAAAATCTTTCAATAAAGCCAGCATGTTAGATTTTATAATTTTTTCAAAAGGTGCTATCGTTTTGGCTTCTTTAGAATAACTGTACTGTAGCGAAGCCCTATAGGTATTCTGAATACTGTTCTGATTAATAAAATCGCGATGATTATATTGGGTATAAGCATAACTTGCTGCAAAATTCTCTATATCCCAAAGATGAACAGGTTTACTGTTATTGGTCCGTTCTTTTCTAACATTGGTAAAGTTTATGCCTCTTCTAACGGTATAATCCTGTGCAAAATTTAAAATCGAATCTTTTTGTTGTTTTGTCGATTGCTCTAAAGCATTTTTGAGTTCAATATCTGGCGTTCTAGGATTGTACTGTGGGGTAGAAACCTGTTTAGAGTAACTCACAAACATCGGAATTTTCACTCCCGATTTTTGCGGCAGAAACTTGCCTAATTCCATGGCAGAAGAAACATCAAGCAACACATTGTCTGCACGGTTCCGCTCGCTCACTTTCGAATCGATAGATCCGAAACCGATGGTAGATTTACTTCCAGAAATATTTACATCTGCAAAATCGGCCAATTTTAAGTTCAATCTTCCGGTAGCTGCCCAACCGCCTTTTTCGTCAAATTCAGTTAATCTTAATTCGTTAAACCAAACCACTGCATTTTTATCAAGGCCATCATCTTTGCGATCATCATTAGCAGCACGGAGCGGATTTTTAACACCCACCATATATACTCTAACCTTGCTCATATCAGGTTGCCCTTTAACTACAATGGTTCTGGTTCCATCGGTATAGGTAAATGGAACATTTGTAGGCCATGGTTGGCCGTTGGCTTGTTTAGCTACGTTACGGGCCAGTTTGGCATTTTGAAAAAGTGTTAAATCGATATCCATTCTATTGGCTTCTGGCCAAATGGCATCAGGATCGCTTGTACCCGGATTGGTAACCTTTAATGGGATTACATATTCATAATAATTATCCTGGTTATCCGTCCCAATCCGCAAGAATGCCGAAACATCATTATCATTTAAAATTTGATTATTAACAGCCTCGGCATGAATAAACATTTCTAAATGTTTATAAGATCTGAAATCGCTGTAGGCTGTTTTAAATGCCCCTCTCCCGTAGCCATCTCTTAACGATTTTACGATAACCGATAGCGATTGCTCATTTAAACGCGTATCGCCACGATAGTTGCTATAGTCGCGCTCGCGAAGAATACCAGGAGGGGTAACGTACGGAATTGGTAAACGTTTTCCATTTTCTTCAATGTTTACCGTCGAAACTTCAATGGTAGAATTATCAGGAGTAAGTGCAGGCAACGATGGATCGACGATTACTTGTGCAGCTTGGTTCGAGGCATTATATTCTCTCCATTCCCCACGGATCAATTGTAACTTCGCGAAGCGCATTACGGCCGTATCAGCGAAATTGGTCATAAACATCCTGAAAAAACGGATCGATTTAAAATCCTGGATCCCGCCTACTTTCTCCTGGTACTGACCAATTGGGATTCTGAATTGATACCATGAAACAGCCTGGGTATTTCCGTTGGCCAATTTTACCTGCGAGGTAACCTTATCGGTAATAAAATTCTGACCAACATTTAAATCGCCCGGGCGCATCGAAACTTTATACTGAAAATACTCATCACTTTGCGTCATGTTATTATCGCGGTTGATGTCTTCCCCATCCGGCAGAGAAGTGGAAGCGGAGTTTTCAAGTCCTAATTCTTCTTGCGACTGCTGTGAGGTTTTAGAGTTCCCTTCAGTTCCGTTATATTTTTCGTAGCGTTTAAGAATACCTGCATTGATCTGATCTAGCGCCGGTCCCCTGAAATAAGTATAATTATCTGATGATGGGTCGGCATCAATTGCGGCAGAAGCAGTGGCATTTAATTGCGATTTAATCTGCGTAATTGCCGCGGCAAATTTTACTTTTTCGTCTGCATCCGATAGTCCGTCCAAACCCACATCCTGCACCCTACGCGAATTGGCATTGTTATCGAAAGCCTGTATAACAGGTTGCAATTTAGGTACACGCCCCCATACGGTTTCATCGTATTTGCCTGGGTCGTTTGTAACTGGCAAACCATTTTCTAACGATTTTCTACCATCTTTAAGAATATCTTCCGAAATATTCCCCAAGTTGAAATAAATATCTCCACCTGCCGAGTTTGGTTTATAAATAAATGGGTCCATTAGCCAAAACTCGATAAAGCCCACATTTAAAGCTTCAAAATCGTTGGTTTCGATTTTTCGCTGAAAACCTCCCCAATTATTTTTAGGCTGCAATAAAGATCCATCTGGCTTAAAGTTGGTTGTACGGAAATTATAAGGTCCCCTAACAGTTGGGTAATAGGCCACATCAAAAGTGGTAATGTTCAAAGCCTGTCCGGTAGCCGTTTCTTTAAACGGAAAAACCTCCTGCTCAATTACCTCTCTTACGTAGTGATTGGAAAGTTCTGACCGGTTGCCTCTGATATTGGCCGGAGTGGTAGAAGCCGCCGAATTATAAAAAGTAGGATCGATGTTGTAAAAGGCAATTCTTGCCCGGTTATAACCATATGATAAATCGTTAGACTTATCATATTCGGCGAAAAGTTGAGGAGTACCAGATAACTGCCAGGCAATGGCACTCTTTAAATCGATTACCGATCTCGAGGCCTCGAAATCATCTAAATAACTTACCCCATTTTTACTACCGGCAAAATTCAGTGCCCTCGGGTGGCCAGGAATCAGTTGAGCAAATTCGCCGTAAAATGTTACACTCGATGGTGCTTTAGTTGAAATGAATGGAAGTTTATCAACCAGTTTTGTTAAAAACCGTGATGGCGAACTATAGTTAATGTCTGCTCCCCAAATGGTATTCGAGATGGGTTCTTCGCCGATGTTTACCTTTTGAGTTAAAGGTTTTTCGGTCAGGTTCATGATGGTACCCCCAAGATTTAGTTTATTGTTTACACGATAATCTAAACGGGTTCCAAAAAGTGAGCGTTGCTGCAAACCAAAGGTTTCGCTGTTTTCTGTGGTAATCCTAATGGGTTGACCGGATACCAAAAGTGCCTGGTTAATGATACTCACACGGCCGCCCTGGTAATCGACCGTAAAATCTACTCCTTCGGTCAGCGGCATTGTTCCTGCAAAAACCTTTACCGATCCTTCTGGAACATTAATGGCATTTAAGCTAAATTCAGAAGAGATATCAGACTGGTAATTTACCTTAATGGTATACCTGTTCTGGTTTTGAAATAACTGCTTGGCGATGGTTTGTGTTGAATCGTAAAGCGCTGTAAAAGTATATTTATTGATCAATGCCTGTTCGCTTGGCAAAAACTTTGCCGCCAGATCTTTACCAAATGGTTCAATTACAGGAAAAATAATCCTTCCATTTGCCGGATCGATAGTGATATAACCCGAATTGGTATTGGTAACCAACGAAGTTTGCCCATTGCTGCCAACACCGAACATACTGGCCTGATTGGCATTGCTTGCCGTAGAATAAGATCCAAACGCATTGTTTGCAGCCACAAAATCGAAAATCCCATCGGGTTTCCGCTCATTTTGCTGGTTCAATCGATCGAATTCGGTCAGGGCAATCCACTGCTTATTAGCAGTATTCTGACCTTCGGTCATTACGGGATTATCCACCCCGGTTTCGTTATCAATACGGTAAATATCCAGTTTAAAATTCTGACTGCTGATCTGGTACCCGCCAATAGAGTAAATATTTTTCATCATCAGATCCCACGTTGGCAGCTGGATCTTAGTGGTTTCGTTCTTTAATAATTTGGCATATAGCACTTTTGGGTTAGCAGCATCAAAAGAAACATCGGTAGAAAATTCACCCACCTGATACTCCACGCCGTTATAGGTATAACGGTATGCTACTGCTAAAACCTCGTCGGCATTTAGCGGGTTGTTTAACGATAAATAACCCAGTTGCGGCTGAAAAGTAAATTCGCGGTCTGTTAACTTCCTGGCATAAACCAATTTAGCAAAATTATCGGTATTACTGCTATTAGCTGGCGTTGTTTGGAAGAAAGAAAGAACGGCATTAGAATTTGTCTGTCTTATGGCACCACCCTGATAAGCGTTTAACTGCGAGATCAGGTTGTTTGATTGCTGTGGGAAACCTGTAGCGGTAGTTCCTGCCGGCAGGCCTGAAGTTCCACCGGTAATTAAATTATTGTTAAAAGGAATGTTTTCACCCAAATCCATCAAGCCCAGTACATCTCTGGAGTCGGTTGTATTTCCTGCTTTATTGGTAATCCAAACTTCAATTTTGGTAATCTGGATCGGAGAGGTAATGATGGGTGCGTTAGCCAGGTTCTTATTATAGTTATTTCTGAAATACTGCGACAGGAAATAGTGTTTATTTGCTTCGTAGCTATCAACATTCACGGTGGTAGTATTTTGCTGCGCCCCGTTGGTAATTTTAATTTCTCTCGATTGTGATTTTTGTTGGGTATAAACACTCGTTACGTTTAAACGCCCGAATTTTAGTTGCGTTTTTATACCAAAAAGTGCCTGTGTTCCAGTAATCAATGAGGTATTTAAAGGCAAGCTCACGTTACCAGCTTCTATTTTTTGAATAATATCGTCTACGCCACCTGTATAATCCAATTTGATTTGATTTTCAAAATCAAACTGTGCCTCCGTATTGTAATTACTTTTAATTTTTAGCTTGGTACCAATATTTCCAACGAGGTCCATCTGGATCCTTTGGTTAAAATCGAAATTTGTTTGCACCCTTTGCCTTTCGTTAAAAAGCGGGTTTTCATTTTTATTTACACGCCCTAAAAAAGTAAGTTCAGCCTCTCCACGGGGCTGAATGTCGATGGTTGTTCCACCGAATAATTTTTCGAAAGCCTTACTATTTACCTGAATCTGAGGGATTATACCAGTGCTTCTATAATCACTTACCTCTGCATTTGAAATACTGCGCCAGTTGCCTCGTTTTATCTCACTGTTCACCAATCGCTGGTATTCATCGATCGTTAAGTATTGCGTATTTAAAACAAATTTTTCGCCGATCAATTCCTTCACCACATAACGTTTGTTCTTAGCATCGTATTCTACAACACGTTTTAAATTATTGGGTGCCGGATAAAATGGATTAACAGCGGGACTGAGTCCTAAACGTTCTTTCTCGCGTAATCCAAAGTTATTTTTGGGGTAATAGTATCCGCTTTGCTTGGAACAACTTGAGAGAAAGTGTTTTGAGAAGCAATTAAAAAAAGAGGGATGAGAAACAGAAATGTAGATATTCTCTTCAAAGGCGTTAGATCTATAAAGTTTTCAAAGCTTGTTTAATTAAATGCTCTACCGAAAGGTTTCCCTCTGTCACTTTTAAAATCTGGTCTATAGTTTTTTCGGCGGTTTGTTTGGCGAATCCGAGCATTACCAATGCTGATAACGCTTCATCTTTAACAGTATTGTGTTGAGGCATAGAAATTAATGAATCTGCCCCTTCTTTTTTTAATTTATCCTGTAGTTCTAAAACCAGGCGTTGTGCGGTTTTTGCACCCAAACCCTTAATCCGTTGAATGAGCGGCAAATCTGCCTTAACAATTGCAGTTTGAATCTCAATAGGAGTAATGGACGATAAAATCATCCTGCCTGTATTCGGTCCGATACCCGATACCGAAATTAAATGTAAAAATAAACGGCGTTCGCCTTCATCAGCGAAGCCGTATAATGTATGTGCATCTTCTTTTACATGCAGCCAGGTATATAATTTGCACCTTTCTGCATCGCCTAAAGCGCTGTATGTATTTAAAGAAATGTTTATATGATAGCCTATACCTCCGGCTTCAACCACAACGTAAGCTGGGTTTTTGAATGTCAATCTACCATCAATATAGGCGTACATGTAATTCTACTTTTTAGTTGTTTTCCCAAATATACCTTTTCGTTTTGATGTTGCAATTTCTTCTTTTGCTTGCACATCTACAACAGCAATGGTAACCATATTGACGATTTCGCGTACAGAACTGCCTAACTGAACAATATGAACAGGTTTATTTAGTCCTAACAGGATCGGACCAACTGCTTCGGCACCACCAAGCTCTTGTAACAATTTGTATGCAATGTTTCCCGATTCCAGATTTGGGAACACTAAAGTGTTCGCTGGGGCATCAGCCAAAGTGCTAAATGGAAAATTATCTTGCAACAGTTCGTTGTTGATGGCAAAGTTCCCCTGCATTTCTCCATCAACCACAATTTCTGGATGATTTTTATGAAGAAGCCTCACCGTTTCTCTTACCTTATTTGGGGTTACCCCATCATTAGAACCAAAGTTTGAATACGATAATAAGGCAATGCGCGGTTTGATATTAAACTGTTTAACAGATTTATCGATCAACAGTGTGATATCTACCAACTCTTCTGCAGTTGGATCTACGTTTACTGTGGTATCGCCAAAGAAAACAGGGCCTTTTTTGGTCATCATCATGTACATACCTGCAACACGCTTAACGCCTGGCTCTACACCAATTACCTGTAGGGCAGGTTTAATGGTAGCGCCATAATTTTTGGTCAAGCCCGAAATCATGGCATCAGCCTCCCCAAATTCAACCATCGAAGCGCCATAATAGTTACGGTCTCTCAATAGCTTTGTAGCATCACGCATCGAAGAAACCCCCTTACGCTGGCGTTTTTTGAAAAGCGCTTCTGCATATTGCTGGGTTTTTTCAGGATTCTGCATCTGATCGATAATCTCTACACCCTCAAGCTCCAGCGCATGCTCATCAATAATGGCTTGTATCTTCTCTTTATTTCCCAAAAGAATAGGAATGGCAATATTCTCATCTTTTACAATCTGGGCAGCCTTTAAAATTTTATAATTATCAGCCTCTGCAAATACCACACGTTTAGGCTCCATTTTCGCTTTGGTAGTTACCGCCCTCATGATGGCATCATCCAAGCCCAAACGTTTTCTTAATTCTTCATTATAGGCATCCCAATCGGTAATGATTTTTCTGGCTACCCCACTTTCAATTGCAGCTTTTGCTACTGCAGTTGATACTTCGGTAATTAACCTAAAATCAACAGGTTTAGGGATGATATAATCCCGTCCAAATTTTAAGTTACGCGCATTGTAGGCTAGGTTAACTGCTTCGGGAACTGATTTTTTGGCCAGTTCGGCAATCGCCCTAACCGCAGCTATTTTCATGGCTTCGTTGATACTGGTTGCCCGAACATCAAGCGCCCCACGGAAAATATATGGGAAACCCAGTACATTGTTCACCTGATTAGGATAATCAGAACGGCCCGTAGCCATGATCAGATCTTTACGGGTTTTGATTGCCAGTTCATAGGCAATTTCAGGGTTTGGATTCGCCATTGCGAAAACAATTGGATTTTTGGCCATCCCCATTAACATATCTGGAGAAATGACGTTTGCCGCTGAAAGTCCGATAAAAACATCAGCCCCTTTCATTGCTTCTCCAATATTGGAAATCCCTTTTCTGGTGGTTGCAAAGCTCATGCGGATATCATCCAGATCGGTACGGTGGATATCAATTAATCCATTGATATCGAACATCACCAAATTCTCTTTTTTAACCCCTAAGCTCAGGTACATTTTAGAGCAGGAAACTGCAGCAGCACCTGCGCCGCTTACCACAACCTGGATTTTATCTATTTTCTTTTTTTGGATTTCGCAGGCATTCAATAATGCTGCACCAGAAATAATGGCTGTTCCATGCTGATCATCGTGCATCACAGGGATATTCATCTCCTGTTTTAAACGGCGCTCAATCTCGAAACACTCAGGGGCCTTAATATCTTCCAGATTGATCCCTCCGAAAGTTGGCTCCAGAGCTTTAACAATTTTTACAAAATCATCTACATTCTCGGTATCCAGCTCCAGATCGAATACATCGATGTCGGAGAATATTTTAAATAAAAGGCCTTTACCTTCCATTACCGGTTTACCCGCTTCGGGACCGATGTTGCCCAGTCCTAGAACGGCTGTTCCATTACTGATTACTGCAACTAAATTACCTTTGGCGGTATATTTATAAACATCCTCTGTATTGTTTGCTATTTTTAAACAAGGCTCTGCAACTCCTGGAGAGTATGCCAGGGTTAAATCCCTTTGCGATGTTGTTGGTTTAGTAGGTACTACTTGTATCTTTCCGGGGCGGCCTTGCGAGTGGTAATCCAGCGCATCTTGCTTTCTATTCGTATTACTCATTAAGTAACTTATTAGTGACGGCGCAAAGGTACAATTCTTTTTATGAGGCATAAAATAAAAAGCCGTTCAAAAAAGTTAAATATACCTTGGTCAATTTCAGCCCATAAGCATAATGAGTTGTATTTTCATACTGAAATTCAACTTATCATTATTGGTTTGAATAATTTTCAACTATGAAGATATTGAATTGCCTTGGCGACTTAGTATGGACTGACTTATGATTCAGAAATTAAAATTCAATACCTTTCTGGTACCCCTATTAAGAAGAAACTATCCCTTGCTAATCTTCAGCACCATTCCTGCCTGCAAACCTGCTTTTGATAAACGGTTGTCTCTTCTGATACTTTGAACGGTTGCACCGTCAAATTTCTCTGCAATTTCCGAAAGGGTATCGCCTGTTTTTACTTTGTAACTTAAAAACGATGATGGTGCTTTTAATGGCGTATGGGTTTTAGCATAGATCTTTAATCTTTGTCCGGGCACCAGGGTTTTGCTTTTTAGTCCGTTCCAAACCCTCAGATCCTGTACCTCCACACCGTATTTATCAGCCACCGCGGTCAGGTTCTGTCCGGCAGTAACCTTATGGTATACGATTGAGGATGTAGCTACACTTTTAGCTTTTTTCTTTCTTAAATCTCTTACATCATCAGTACTGGCAGCCACCACTTTCATGTTCACATCAACTTCCTGATTGTTTAACACATCGTAAATACCGGCGTAATCGATATCCCTTAACTTGGGCATCACTATACGCTTGGGTTCATCATCTGTACCGTTTACAATCTTTTTCTTATAAGATGGGTTTAGGGCCATTATGGCCTGTTCGTCAATATTAAGTGCTTTGGCCAGGGTAGCTAAGGATACAAAACGGGTAGTTTGAACGGTGTCGGTTTTCAGGAACATATTCGAAGCCTGTGCCGTAATCTGATGTTTGTGGGAATAGTTCATCACATAAACAGCAGCAATAAATGCAGGCACATAATTTCTGGTTTCTTTGGGCAAAAACTGTCTGATTACCCAAAAATCCCTCGATCCCGCTTTATCAATAGCCCGGTTCACATTTCCCTTTCCGCAGTTATAGGCTGCAATGGCCAACAGCCAATCGCCAAGCTCTTCAAAAGCATCTCTAAAATAAGCTGCCGCAGCATAACTGGCCTGGATCGGATCTTTGCGTTCATCCACAAAGTTATCCATCTTTAGTCCATAGGCCTTCCCTGTGCCGAACATAAACTGCCAGATACCTGTTGCACCTACTCTCGAGATAGCATGCGGATTCATCTGCGATTCAACAATAGTTAAATATTTTATTTCCTGCGGAATGTTATAATCCTTTAAGGCCTTATCAAAAATGGGGAAGTAATAGCTCGATAAGCCGATCATTTTACCGAACATATCTTTACGCTTGGCATAAATATCGATATACTGCTGAACGTATTCGTTGTATGGAAGGGGTACCGTTTTAGCGATAGAATCTAGCCTGAGCTTGTAGATAAAGTTCTGCCCCATACTCAATGGGTTCTCAGAAACAACCGGTACAGCAACGGTATCGGTATTGATAAAAATGTTGTTATGAATCTTCGGAAGACTATCCAGTTTGAGTGTTTGTTGCGCGGAAGCGGAAGAAATGTATCCTAAGCAAGCACAAATTGAAGCAAAAAGTATTTTTTTAATCATGGGCTATTGGTTCAAATTTTCATTAACCGTGGTTGATGCACGCATAAACCTTTATACAGATTCCTTTTTCTTTCCATAACAAGGAACAAGAGTAAGAACCTGCGAACCTCCCGGACTACACCTGGGAAACAGTTAATAAAATGCCATTGCTATACTTAACTATGATGCTTTTTTGCATTAAATTGCTTCGTACCCCGCAATGACGATAAAACTATGATAAAAATGCCTGAGAAAAAGCCAAAAGCTTATCTTCCTCAAAATGTTTGGCTGTAAATTGTATACTTAACGGTAATCCTGCTGCATTATTGCCTATTGGCAAAGCAATAGCCGGATTTCCGCTTAAAGAAGGCAACACGGTAAAAATATCGGCCATATACATCACAATTGCATCCTGCACGTTATCGCCGATTTTGAAGGCAGCTGTAGGCGCTACAGGCGATAAAACAAAATCATATTCTTCTAAAAGCTGATCCATTTTTTCACGGATTAAGCGACGAACCTGCTGCGCTTTTTGATAATAAGCATCGTAATATCCGGCACTTAAAACAAAAGTACCCAAAAGGATACGGCGTTTCACCTCTTCGCCAAAACCTTCGGCGCGGGATAATTTATAAAGTTCATTTAACGATTTTGCCTCCAGGTTACGATGTCCGTAATGAACGCCATCATAACGCGAAAGATTTGATGAAGCTTCGGCCGTTGTTAAGATATAATAGGCCGGAACCAGATAATCTAACAGATCAAAAGAAACATACTCAACAGTATGCCCATCGGCCTTGAGCTGCTCGATTGATTTTAAAATAGCAGATTTGATTTCGGGATCGAGGGCTTCGCTCTGAATAGTTTCTTTTAATACCGCTATTTTGTGTTTTTTACGCTCACCTAAATGAGCAGGATAATTGGGCACTGCAACAGGAGAAACCGTAGAATCATAGTCGTCTGCACCAGCCAAAACCTGTAAAAGCAAAGCAGCATCTTCCACCGAAGATGTAATGGGTCCAACCTGGTCGAAAGAGGAAGCATATGCAATAACACCATACCTTGAAATACGTCCATAGGTAGGCTTAAGCCCAATCTGGCCGCAAAATGCAGCTGGCTGTCTTACAGATCCACCGGTATCTGTACCTAGTGCCGACAAACACATATCGGCCTGAACTGCTACAGCTGAGCCTCCCGAAGATCCGCCCGGAACAAGGTCGGGATTTGCGGCATTTTTAGCAACCCCATAGTATGAAGTTTCATTAGAGCCGCCCATAGCAAACTCGTCACAGTTTAAACGGCCGATAATAACGGCATCTTCTTGTAACAAACGTTGCACAACTGTAGAAGAATATGGAGATACGAAGCCTTCGAGCATTTTTGACGATGCAGTAACGATATGGCCTTCATAACAGATATTATCTTTAATACCAATTACCATACCTGCCAGTTTACCCGCAGTACCCGCTTCTATTTTTTGCTGTACCGCTTTCGCTTGAACTTCGGCCGATAAAAAAAACACCTCATTAAATGCATTGAGGTGTTCATTATTTTCAATTTGCTTAAAATAATAAGCTAATAAATCGGGTAAAGTTAATTGCTTTTGCGAAATGAGTGTTTGAATCTCCTTAAGAGAGCTGTATTTCTTCAAAACTAAAAATTATTGCAATTAAACGGTTTTATCACGGTTAGATGGATCTACCTGATCGCCATCAACACCATCTTTACCATCTTTAAATTCTTTAACACCTTTACCTAAACCTCTCATCAGTTCAGGAATTTTTTTACCACCAAATAATAACAATACCACTACCGCAATAATGATAATTTCTGGTGTTCCAAGCATTGCTGCTATTGTTGTATTTAACATAACTTTTTGTTTAAACTTTTTCTTTGTCAGTTATAATTTTTTCGTCAGCAGGCTTACTGGTTTCAGTATGTGCTGCACTTTCAGCTCCCTTTTCATCAACATGCGATTCTTCTGTTGGATGATGGCGCTGGCTATGGTTTACCGCTGTTTCTTCTGCTTCCTCTTTATCTAAATCCATTGCGTTAATATTCCTATGGATTTCACGCTTAACACCGTCAGAGGCATCTTTGAACTCTCTGATCCCCTTCCCTAGCCCTCTTGCAAGTTCGGGTAATTTTTTACCTCCGAACAACAATAGAACCACCACTAAAATGAGCACGATCTCCGATCCACCCATGTTTAAAAACTCTAATAACGTGCCTTGATACATCACTAATATAATTTATACAAATATAGACATTTTAACTTGTCTTAAGTTTATTTACTAATCCAAGCTTCAGGATTTAAAGCCGCTTGTCCTCTTCTGATCTGAAACTTCAGAACAGCATCATCACCAGTATTTGCCACAACCCCAATGGTTTGTTTGGTATCAACATGATCATTTACACTTACACTTACAGATCTTAAGTTCTGGTAAACTGTAAAGTATTCACCGTGATTGATTAAAACTACTGTTCTACCCATCATTACCTGAACAGCTGCAACTTTACCTGCAAATACCGCTCTAACCGCTGCCCCGTCTGTTGTGGTAATATCAACACCATCGTTGGTATAACTTGCCTGATCTATCTTGTGCATACCAAACCTTTCGGTTATTGTTCCTGTTGCTACCGGCCAAGGTAACCTTCCTCTGTTATTTTCAAAGCCTGCCGATAGTCTGGCGGCCTCTGGTGTAGCAGTAAGCAATTCTCCAGTCGATTTTGCTTTGGCAGTTGGTGCAGTAGGTGCGGTTGGTACAGGCTTATTTTCAGCCTTGGCCTTTGCTGCTGCAATCCTTGCCTCTTCAGCGGCTTTCCTTCTTGCCTCTTCGGCGGCCTTTCTTCTCGCTTCTTCAATAGCCCGCTGAATTGCGGCACTAATGGCCCTGTCTATCTGCGCCTGTTGCTTTTTACGGCTGGTAATATCCTGTTTAAACTGTTTTTCGTCCTTGCTCAGCTTGTTTAATTCTACTGATTGTTTACTTTTATCTTTACTTAAACGCTCACGCTCCCTTTCCTGCTCTTTCAACAGATCACTTTTTTCCCTCAACGTTTTATCCAGAACTTTAATCTTTCCGTTCAGGTCCTGCTGTGTATTTTCAATGTATCCAGCCTGTTTTTTACGGTATTGACTAAACTGCTGTAAATACTTTATCCTTTTATATGCCTGGTTAAAGTCCTTCGCCGCAAAAATGAACATCATTTTGTCGTACGAATTTCTGTTGCGCTGGGCAAAGCGGATCATTCCGGCATACTCTTTTTTAAGATCGCCTAACTGACCTTGTAATGTATGTACGGTATTTGTGTTCTGAGAGATTTGGTTATCCAGATTTTTTATTTCAGAGTTGATTGTACCAATTTTATCCTGGCGCAACCTAATCTGGGCATTTATGGTATTAATCTGCTGTATGGTAAGTTTTTTACCGCTGGCAGTTTTATTCAAATTCTTTTGAAGCTGTTCGATTTCGCGTTGTATAGCTTCTTTTTTCCTTCTGAGCTGACTTTCAGTTTGTGCAACCGCCGAAAAGGTTAACACGCTTAAAAAAAGGATAAATAGGAGTTTTTGTAGCTTCATTAAGCCAAAAGTATAAAAATTTTGCAGTAAAAAATATTAAAATCGAGATGCTAAAGTCATAATTGCTTATTACAGAACTGTCTTCACTCAATCTTCATATACAGCCAAGATTGCCAAAGCCTCTGTACCAACCAGTATATACATTTGGCAAATCATTTATAGCATACAATAAGGAAGTTTTTAAGTTTACTTTACAACTGTAAATCTCTTTGGTACATTAAACGGAAAATCAACCGGAACATTGCCATCAATTTTTACAAATTGAAGGTCGATATTTATTTTTTTCGCTTTAGATAGCGTTTTGATCTGCAATGCACTTGGGAATAAAGATTCGTTTAATTTTTGATAATCGGTATATGTAACTTTTAAAGCCTGACCATTTTTAGCGTCATTTAAATTAGTTTCCGATACTTTGAAAAGTGTATTAAAAAGCAGTTTGTAATCTAACTCCGATTTACTTCCAGAAACAACCCAAACGCCATTTTCCTGTTTAACATCAGATTCTGGTGTTAAAAATTCGCCCATGGCATTGCCTGTTAAAATAGCCTGTAGTGTATTAAAGTTAACTTGTTTGTTGGTGAAATTGTAAATATAATTAAACGGTTTTTTCAGGTATTCACTTTTCATCCGGTTCATAATCTTGATGCTATCAGGCGTAATCAAAGCCCTTGCCACCTCTGCCATTCCACCTAAGGCTGTAACGCTTACCCAAATGGTTTCCTTGTCTTTCATTTTGAAATTCATGGTTACATCGTTTGCATCGCCGGCAATATCTAAAGTTGCTTTTGCTTTTAGAGAAAGTGTATTAAATTTAAGTTGTTTGCTATTTAATAAGGTTAAGGCTTCTGCTTTCGAATTATCTGTTTTGGTTTCTGTTTTGGCAGGAGGGGCTACTACAATTTCTTTTTTAGGTTTACATGCTGAAACAAAAATTACAGCTCCTAACAGGAATGCGCTATTTAAAATACTTCTTTTCATTTATCTTTTTAATTAATACTTCTGATCCGTTTCCGGCCTCTTTTGCCTTTTGCCATTGGATTAATGCTGCATCCTTTTCACCTTTCATAAAAAGTATATCGCCATATCGCTCCAAGTAAACACCATTTTTGCTGCTATTGTTTTGCAAAGCCTTTTCGATCCACGTTTTTGCCAGATCGTATTTTTGCTGTTTAAACAGAATAAAGGCATAGGTATCTACAATTGAGGGATTATTGGGCATTGCATTGGCCGCTGTTTCTGCATATTTTGCGGCCTTTGTTAAATCGTCATTTCTTAACGCCAGATAGTAAGCATAATTATTCATGATGAGATAATTATCGGGTTCTATCGAAATGGCTTTTTCGAAAGCTGTTTTAGCCTGTGCAAAATTATTCTGGTTGATGTAGATATCGCCCTGTAGTGCATAAATCTGTGCCTGCAGGCTTTTATTTTCCACATCCAACTGTAACGAGGTTTTTAAATTGTTTTGAGCAGGCTCGTATTTGCCAGTTTTAAACAGGGCATAAGCCATATAATAATATAAACTGGCCTGATTAGGGTAAATGCTTAAAGCCTCATCGCCAACCTTTATGGCTTCCTCATAGTGTCCAAGCAGTGTTTGGATATTAATTACCTGTTCCCAAACCACGTAAACCTGTTCGTTAAGTTTTAAAGCAGCTTGATATTGTACCAATGCCTCTTTTAAATTGTTCTGCTGATAAAGCACATCGCCATAAAGTGCCAATGCTTTTGCTTCAGCCGGATTTTTTTCTGCAACTAATTTACTCAGCTCAGTTACATTTTTGGCAACAACGGGCTGGCTAAGGCTGGGAAAAAGTGCAGCAATAATCTTCACCTTTTCAGCAAGTGGCATTTCATTGCTTTCAAAAGCCAATTTTAAGGAAGAAAATGCAGCTTCATCATTTTTCTGCTTGCGGTAAATATCTGCCAAAGCCAGGTTTACTTCAAAGCTATTCGGTTCTAGTTGCTGTGCTTTGGTTAATACCTTTAATGCTTCCGGATCATTTCCCTTTTGTAAAAGTAAACCCGCAGCATATAAATAGTTCTTTACATCGGCCTGATTGCCTTCCAATAATTTTACAATATCACTTTCAGTGGCACTGCCGTTAGATTGCAATCGCTTTCTGGCATTTACCAGATCCCTGGAATCGCCAAATTTACCCTGAATTTCATCGTAGGTCTTTTTTGCAGCATCTAGCTGATTGCCTAAGAACTGCGCATTGGCTTTATCAAAATAATAGGCATCGTTTTCGGGATCCAGGCGGATCAGCTGGTTAAACACTTCAATCAGCTCGGGCATTTTATTGGTGCGTTTATATACCTCTCCGAGTAAGCGCCAGTACCATAAATTGCCAGCGTTTAATTTAATTGCCTGTTTTATATTCTGTTCAGCTTCGGGGAGCTTGTCTAAACGTAGGTTTGCATTGGCCAGCTCGAAGTAGGCCGCGTGATTATTCGGATCTAAACCAACAATTTTATTGAAATTGGTAGAGGCAACAACATAATTTTCAGACATTTTCTCCCGTAAACCCGCAAAAAACAATTGTTTCACCATATTGCTATCGCGATTGGTACTTGGCGTAACCGTTCCCTGCCCAAAAGCCTGGAAGCCCACCAAAGTAGCGCCGATAAGAAAATGTGCTTTGTATTTCATATCATTTTATCCATCCAAAAATTAACTCAAAACTGAAAACTGCTAACTCCAAACTATTTACCGGTATGCCCGTAGCCACCCGCTCCGCGCGCTGTTTCCCCTAATTGTTCAACAGTTTGCCAGCTAACGGTTTCGTGTTTTGCGACAACCATTTGTGCAATTCTATCACCATCAACGATTTTAAAATCTGTATCTGATAAATTTACCAATAAAACTTTTATTTCACCACGGTAATCGGCATCAATTGTACCAGGTGCGTTTACAATGCTAATACCGTGCTTATAGGCCAATCCGCTTCTCGGTCTGATCTGTGCTTCAAAGCCAATCGGCAATTCAATAAACAAGCCTGTTGGCACCAATAATCTTTGCAAAGGTTTCAATATCATTTCTTCAGTTATTGATGCCCTCAGATCCATACCGGCTGCGTGTGCAGTTTCATATTGTGGAAGCGGATGTGCGGATGTATTGATAATTTTTATTTCCATTTTTTGTGAGATTGGAGATATGAGATTTTAGACAAAAAAAGTCTTAAACCCAAACCTTTTAACCATTTATCTTTTTAGTATTTTCATTAAATCTTCCTTTTCGAAATAAGCGATGCCTGCAACAAAAGCAATTAACATGGCATTACCAATGTAAATGTTTTTATTAAATACAAAAAACGAAGAAAATACAATTATCGTTGAAATAATTAAATAAGATAAAATCTTTTTAAGGTTATAAGGAATTGGATAATATTTCTGTCCAAGAACATAAGATAAAACCATCATTACAAAATAAGCCAGCATACTCACCCAGGCAGACCCCATATAGCTGAATCGCGGAATTAAAACAACATTAAGTACAATTGTAATTACTGCCCCAGCTACAGAAATATAGAGCCCAAAACGAGTCTGATCGGATAGGCGGTACCAGATAGACAAGTTCATATAAACGCCCAGGCACACATAGCCCAACAGCAAATAAGGAACTGCGGGTAAACCTACCCAATATTCTTGCTTACGGATGAAAAATTTCAGCAGTTCGATATTAGCAATAATGGCAATAAAAAGAACAGATAGGGCAATTACAAAATATTTCAAAATTGTAGCATAGGTATCCCTTGCATTTTTCTCTTTTGCATGGCTGAAGAAAAATGGTTCGGCGCCCAGCCTGAAAGCTGTGATAAAAATACTTAAGAAAATTGCTATTTTACATACTGCACCATAAATCCCAACCTCTCCATCGGCTATTTCAGGGGGCAATAGTTTTTGAAGTACTATTTTATCCAGATTCTCATTTACGATAAATGACAGGTTCGCTACTAAAATTGGCCAGCTGTAAGAAAACATATTGCTAAAAAGCTTACCATCGAAACGCAATTGCAATTTCATAAATTCGGGTAACAAATAAATCAGGGTAACAACTGAGGCAATAAGATTAGCTACAAAAACATAACCGATCCATTGATGCCTATACCATGAAGCAAACCATTCTGCACCTAGCCAATTGTATTTTATGTTGGCAGGGATGAGGTAAATGAATATAAGGTTAAAACCAACAAAGCAACCGATATTTAAAAATTTGGCGACACTATATTTAAATGGTCGACCATCAGCTCTCAATTTTGCAAAAGGGATTACACAAATAGCGTCTACAAAAAGTATCCACAAAAAGAAACTTACATACTGTTTATAATCTGCGATTTCGGATGCCTTTGTTGCTAAATAACCCGCAATTGAAGACGAAAAAATTAAGCCTGTAATTAAGAAAAGTGATGAAATAAAAGCAATACACAGAAATGAATTATTATATACCTGCTGCTTTTTATCTTCAAATTTATTTAAATACCTAAAATAGGTACTTTCCATGCCAAAGGCCAAAACTGCATTAATTAACGATGCATTGGCATACATGTTTGTGAAAATACCATAAACCCCTTTTGGGTAAACCCCCGTGTAGATAGGTGTGAGGATAAAATTGAACAATCTGGAAAAAACGGTACTTATACCATAAACCATCGTTTGCCCAAGAAATTTTTTATATACAGACATTTATATTGAGATTTGAGTACTGCGTATTGAGATAAGCTCCTTAACAGAACAATATAGCAATCCAACAATTCAGCAATTTATTTTCTTAAAATTTCAAAATTACGATAGTTTTTTACTTCGGCTTCACTTACCACAACATTTTCTACGCGCGAACGATCGGGACCTTCGTGGCACCAGTTTACAAATTCTTCCAGAAAAATTGCTTCGCCTTCTGCTTCGATATATACTGAGCCGTCTTTTTCGTTTCTCACAAAACCATTTACCATCATCTGGTTGGCAATAATCTTAGTAGTTTCCCTAAAACCAACGCCCTGCACTTTACCCGTTACTATTATATTGAGATGTTTCATTTATTGCCCTAAAGTTGAAATGTTTAAAGCTGCAAAGGTAAATGAATTATCACAATTCTTTAGTACTTGTTAACAACGGCATTGAGCTGATTTAACGAAGCCCTGCACAATTATTTGGTTAAATTGTTCTAAAATTCACCGACATAAGTATAAATTAAAGTCGAAAGTATCTGCTACGCTATTTTACAGACTGGCTTCGTGCTTTATAAAGCAAAATCCTCCTAAAAAACGGCAAAATTACCAGTTAAAGCAAAGTTATAATTAGACTGGTTATCATTAACACTATTTTTTCCTGAATAGACTAACATTTAGGTAATTTGAACTTTAAAACGGAGACGATAATGAGTGTACATATAGGATTGATGATCTGGAAAGAAATGAAGACCAAAGAAATTTCTGTTTCCACATTCGCAGAAAAAATGGCCATTAGCAAAACCAAGGCGCAGGAAATCATCAATAGTTCTACCCTGGATGTTTCCTTACTCGCAACTGTGAGTGAAATACTGGGCTACAATTTTTTCAGCTATTACGAAAAGGGGAAGCTATTTTCTGAGCTCAGTCAAAAAGAAACACAAGCATCAGCAGAAGAGATCAAAAGGCTAAAAAGCCTGTTAAGTGAGAAGAACAAAACCATCGAACTTAAAGATAAAATGATCCAAAACCTCTCACACACCGTCTCTTTACTCGAAAAAGTCCAATACCGCTAATTTGAAGGGTGAAACAAAATCGCCTGTAAAAATAATTTTATCCCACACGTTTTGCGATATTAGTGATAGCACGTCTCAATTATATTAAAAGATTTTTGGTTGTCAATGTTCAAATCGTTCCAATCAATAATTTATCCTCAGATTTCTGATCCTTTTTTAAGCCTTTTGAAATAAATGCACCATAACAGTGTACATTTAAAACGCAAAACAGGAATTGTCCATCGTCTAAGAAAAAAATTAAGATCTTCAGTAGATTTATTTGATTTTTATAAATTTGTGATTGATGCAAGTTGAAAGCGTAAGCGATTTTTATGGCAGGCTTCCCAGCCATGCGCCAACAGAGGTTCCGTTAAACAATGCGGGCATCGGGCATATCAATGTATTCTCGAGGGAGAGCTGTGCTGTGCTGAGCCCCTATAGCCGCCGGGATTTTTATAAGGTGTCTCTAATCATAGGCAGGGGTAAGATCTATTACGCAGATAAATGGATACAGATCGACCGCCCGGCATTACTGTTCTCTAACCCCATTGTACCTTACTCATGGGAGGCAGAATCAGAAGAACAATCGGGCTGGTATTGCCTTTTTACAGAGGAATTCATTCAACATAGCGAACGGGTTTATTACCTGCGCGACTCACCTTTGTTCAAGATTGGCTGTAACCCCATATTTTTTCCTGATGAGGTGCAATTGGCCGAAATTTCGGCTATATTTAAAAAAATGCAGGCAGAAATGTGCTCCGTTTATCCATATAAATACGATGTACTGCGCAGCTTTCTCCACCTGTTGATACATGAGGCCATGAAAAATAATCCGGCCACGAATTTCCATAAGTATGTCAATGCCTCCTCAAGGGTTTCTGATCTGTTTTTTGAATTATTGGAAAGGCAATTTCCCATTGATTCGCCCGCATCTATACTCAAATTCAAAAATCCAACCGATTATGCCACTGCCCTCTCTGTACACATCAATCACCTCAACCGCTCAGTAAAAGAGGTGACTGGAAAAACCACTAGCACCCATATTGCTGCCCGGATTATTAAAGAAGCTAAAGCTTTATTGCAGTATACCGATTGGAACATAGCCGATATTGCCTACAGCCTTGGTTTTGAATATCCTTCTTATTTCACTTTGTTCTTTAAAAAACATACCGGTTTGGCCCCACTCGTTCGCGGCAGGCTGTTTGATTATTATAACGATCTGTTTGATGGTTATAAGTGGTGATTTTATTGCAATATCTACATTTGAGAAAACAAAATATAACAACTATGAAATACAGAAAACTTGGAACAACAGACGAACAGCTCTCTGCACTTGGCCTTGGCTGCATGGGCATGAGCTTTGCCTATGGCCCTACAAATGATAAAGAAAGTTTGGCAACCCTGGAAAAAGCCCTTGACCTTGGCATCAACTTCTGGGATACGGCTGATATGTATGCCAATGGTGCCAATGAAGAATTGATCTCCAAAATACTGGTACCCAACCGCAACAAGGTATTTATCGCAACAAAATTCGGTTTTCGTTTTAAGGATGGTATAGCGGGACCTAGTAGCGCTGTAGGAACATATTTTGATGGCTCTCCGGCCTGGATAAAAATTGCAGTTGAACAGAGCCTGAAACGTCTGAAAATTGACACCATTGATCTTTACTATGCCCATAGGGTTGACCCAAATGTGCCTATTGAAGAAACCGTTGGTGCCATGGCCGATCTGGTAAAAGAAGGCAAGGTGCGCTATCTCGGACTAAGCGAGGCTTCTGCTGCTTCCATCAGAAAGGCTCATGCCGTGCACCCAATTGCGGCTCTGCAAAGTGAATATTCGCTGTTGAGTAGGGATGTTGAAAATGGCATATTGCAAACAACCCGCGAACTTGGCATTTCACTTGTGCCCTACTCTCCATTGGCAAGGGGCCTGGTTACCAATACGCTTGATGTAAATATTCTAGCTGATGACGATTTTAGGAGAACTTTGCCACGTTACCAACAAGAAAATGTAGCGAACAACAATAAATTAATAATGGAATTTGCCGCATTTGCAGAGTCAAAAAGCTGTACACCTGCACAACTTGCGCTAGCCTGGGTTTTGGCACAAGGTGAGGACATCATTCCTATTCCAGGAACCAAGAAAAGAAAATACCTGGAAGAGAATGTGGGTTCGATTGAAGTTGAATTAACCGGCACCGACCTTACAGAAATTAATGGGTTAATTAAAAAATATCCTGTAATAGGTGAGCGGTACAGTGAAGCTGCAATGAAAATGGTTAACCATTAGGTGATAAACCAAAGTAAAATGACTTCTTATAAATCATCATAATTCCGGTTATGAGGGGTCATTTTACTTTGTAAAATTATTTCGGTTGAAAAGATGAGATAAGCCGTTAAATGTATGTTGATTTAGCTATCGAATTCGTTTTGCACTTGAGTAAGGCGGGCAATTTCTACTTTAAATTCCTGCCATATTTCTTCGAGTATAGCCCTTGCAGGTTTAATTTCATTCAGCATTGCCGAAACCTGACCGATTTCGAGTTCGCCTTTTTCCATATCACCTTCAAACATCCCCAGTTTCGCCCGGGCATGTCCTAAAAGTGCTGCCAGCTCGTTCCGGCTTGCTCCTTCAGCTTCAGCATTGGCTATAGCATTGGCAAATTCATTCTTCAGTAACCTTACCGGAACCAATTTTTTCATGGCTAACTTAGTATCGCCTTCAGTGGCCTCAACAATTTTATGTTTAAATGCCTGGTGAGCAGACGATTCTTCGGCCACAGCAAAAGCCGAACCGATTTGAACCGCATCAGCACCCAAGGCAAATGCAGCAAGCATAGCCTTACCACTCCCGATGCCACCAGCAGCAATGACCGGAATTTTAACAACCCCTTTTATCATCGGGATTAAACACATGGTGGTGGTTTCTTCTCTGCCGTTATGCCCACCCGCTTCAAAGCCTTCTGCAACAATGGCATCAACACCAGCATCCTGAGCTTTTATGGCAAATTTTGTATTCGCAATTACGTGAACAACAGTAATACCCTTTTCTTTTAAAAAACTGGTCCATGTTGCAGGATTACCAGCAGAAGAAAATACAATTTTTACCTTTTCTTCAACTACTACATCTATAATTTCCTGAATATTAGGATAGAGCAATGGAATGTTAACGCCAAATGGCAGTTGGGTTGCTAATTTGCATTTTTGAATGTGCGCTCTTAAAACATCAGGATACATCGAACCCGCTCCAATAATACCAAGCCCCCCTGCGTTAGAAACCGCTGAGGCCAATCTCCAGCCACTGCACCAAACCATTCCGGCCTGTATAATAGGATATTTAATATTGAAAAGTTTACAGATGGGATTCATATAATTAAATTAGCCTTTTTACCTGGTCATTTTCAATTTTAAAATCAGCCGACAATTGGATTAAATTCAATCCTGGCTTTTTACCAACTTCTATTGTTCCAATTTGTTGGTCAAGCTCCAAAAATTCTGCTCCGTTTATGGTTGCCCAACTCAACAATCTCTCAAAAGAAACCTGTTTGCATTTTTGTAAGGTAAGCATTTCTGATAGAATATTAAGTTGATGATTGCTGGCCAAACTATCTGTTCCGAGGGTAATCTTTACATTTTCTTCAATTAACAGATCTACATCAGGTAAAGCATTTTCGATATATAAATTGGCCTGCGGGCAAAGGCACCAATACAGGTTGTTGTTGTTTTCCTTCGCAAAGGCTATATCAGCTTTATTCGAAACAGTATTATGCACCAACAAAGTCTTCTGTTCCTTAATATAGGGTAACCAGGTTTGTAGGGATGTTTTTTTTGTGGGAGCAAAAAAAGAAATATCCAGTCCTAAGAATTGATATAGATCTAAAAATCCACCTGTTTTATTTTCAAAGAAAGCATTTTCATCTTCGGTTTCCTGATTGTGAACACTAATAAAAATATTATCTTTTTCTGCTTCCACTTTTATTAATTCGAACAATTCCGGAGATACCGAATAAGGCGCATGTGGTACAATCGAATTGGGCAAAGATCCAAAAGCTTGCTTAATGCCTTTAACGTAATCCATTATTGCATCAGCCCGTTCCGGATTAAAGCCCATGGCTTCTATAAAAGTATGGTAGTATATTTTGCTCTGCTCTTTTACTTCTTTTGAGGAAATTTGATTGGAAATATCGCCAACAGCTACAATCCCGTTTTCAAACATTTTCTTATCGGCAGCGTACATAGCTGCTTTAATCTCTTCTATATCTCCCTGTCTGCTTTTAATAATGTGCTGTACAAATTCTACCAAACCCGTTTGCTCGGGAATTTGGCCCAGTAGGTGTGATAGTTCTAAATGGCAATGGGTATTGATAAAGCCTGGAACGATTGCGCCTTTATACGCTATGATATCCAAATCAAGACTCCCAGCCTCTTCTTTGGTTAACACTTCTTCAATTTCTCCATCTGGATTTACAACTACCACCCCATTTTTAATTGGTGGAGATGAAACAGGAAAGATCCAATCGGCTGAAAAGTATTTTAACATATCGCAAATTAGCGGAATAACCGGATCAAATAAAAATATTTTTCTATACCTGGCTTATTTTGATAGTAAAATGATTTCTGAAATTACTTTTCTAAAGAAATTAGAAAAATGGGGAAGAAAAAGAGCCTCCTATCGGAATCGAACCAATGACCTACTGATTACAAGTCAGTTGCTCTACCAGCTGAGCTAAGGAGGCTTTCAATCGGGCTGCAATGATAGAAAAAAATCTTCTTTTTTAAAAATTGAAAATTATTTTTTTGAAAATATTTCGTGTGCCGTCAGATGTTACCATCTGACGGCACACGAATTTGTTATTAATCATAAAATTTGTAGTCATTCACCCCAAAATGTGGAGTAACTCCACAGCACCAAAATTCTGGCACACACATAAACAGCTATAAAACAACAAATTAAGTATAAAAGTGAATTTGGCATCATTGTGAAACATTAGCAAGTATTGTTACACAAATTAAATTTTTAAATAATACTATGAAAAAGTTCGTTTTAGCAGCTACAGTATTAGCATTAGCAGGATTCTCAACAGTAAAAGCAAGTGAAGCAAAAGATTTTAAAACTACAGCAATTGTTGCAGTTCAAGACAGTGCAGTGAAAACTCCAGTTAAATTGGAAGAGCTTCCTGCTCCAGTTACAACAGCATTAAAATCTGATGCGTATAAAGGATGGACCGCTACTGAAGCTTGGTCAGTAAAAGAAGGTGCCAAAGAGTATTATTTAATCAACGTTAAAAAAGAAGCAGAAACTGGCTCAGTTAAAATCGACAAAGACGGTAAACCGGTTCAATAAATAAAATTCGGTTAGCGCTTCATCATTAACAAGTATTTAACGTAACACGAGTTACAAACCATATTTAAAAACAGATATCATGAAAAAGATCATTTTAGCCGCTACGTTAGCATTCGCAGGATTCACAGCAGTTCAAGCAAGTGAAGTAAATACAATCAAAACCGCTGCAATCGTTGCAGTTCAAGATAGTGCCGTAAAAACTCCAGTTAAATTGGAAGAATTACCAGAACCAGTAACAACCGCATTAAAATCGGATACATACAAAGGCTGGACAGCTACTGAAGCTTTCTCTGTTAAAGAAGGTACTAAAGAATATTACTTAATCAATGTTAAAAAAGAAACAGAAACTGGTTCAGTTAAAATTGATAAAGACGGTAAACCTGTTCAATAATTTCAAATAAATACGCCGTACAGGCATTAATCAATATAAGCGCGGCCTTCGGGCTGCGCATTAAACTAAAAAAAGATACCATGAAAAAATTAATTTTATCAGCTGCGTTCTTAGCTTTTGCAGGATTCTCAGCAGTACAAGCAAGTGAAGTAAATACAATCAAAAATGCGGCAATTGTTGCCGTTCAAGATAGCGCAGTAAAAACTCCAGTTAAATTGGAAGAGCTTCCTGCTCCAGTTACAACAGCATTAAAATCTGATGCTTATAAAGGATGGACCGCTACTGAGGCTTGGTCAGTAAAAGAAGGTACCAAAGAATATTACCTCATCAATGTTAAAAAAGAAGCAGAAACTGGTTCGGTTAAAATTGATAAAGACGGTAAGCCAGTACAATAAAAACCCAAATAATTACATCTACCTATTACAAGAAAGCCGGATTATGTCCGGCTTTTCTTATTTTTGTTATATGGCGAGAATCCTGATTTTAGAAGACGATACCACATTTGCTCAATTACTGGAGGGCTTTTTAACAAAAAATGGTCATGAGATTACTCTTGTAACCCAGGTAAAGCAATCATTTAAGCAAGTTGAAAACAATGAATTCGACTTACTTTTAATCGATTACCGTCTGCCAGATGGGACAGGGCTCGAAGTACTTACCCACATCCGTAATTTGGGGCTGTTTATACCTGTAATCGTAATGACCAGTTTTAACGATGTACGGACTGCAGTTAGATCTATTCAATTGGGTGCTTTTGATTACATTACCAAGCCCGTTAACCCTGACGAGTTATTGATGGTGATCAAAAATTCTTTGGCTAAAAAGGATTTAAAAAGCGTTGAACCAAAAGAAACAAACAGTGACTTTATAAAAGGGAAAAGTGCAATTGCAGATAAACTGTATGAACATATTAATTTGGTAGCCCCAACAGATATGTCGGTAATTATACAAGGCGAGAGTGGCACGGGGAAAGAATTTGCAGCCAGAACGCTGCACCAGCAGAGTAAACGTTCTGATAAACCTTTCGTTGCAATTGATTGCGGTGCATTATCGAAAGATTTAGCCGCCAGCGAGTTATTCGGGCACGTAAAGGGGGCATTTACAGGGGCGGTAAATGATAAAAAAGGCCAGTTTGAGGCTGCCAACGGCGGAACTTTGTTTTTAGATGAGGTGGGTAACCTGAGCTACGAAGTACAGGTTAAATTACTCAGGGCATTACAAGAAAGAGTAATTCAGCCTTTAGGCAGCACCAAACAGATTCCTGTTAATGTTCGCATCATTACGGCTACAAATGATGATCTGGCCAGTAGTATGCAACAAGGTGAGTTTAGAGAAGATTTATATCATCGGTTAAATGAGTTCAAAATCCAGCTTCCGCCATTGAGAGATAGAGGCGGAGATTTAGAACTGTTTATCAACCACTTTATACAACTATCAAACCGCGATTTAGAGCGGAATGTGAAAAGTGTTTCTAATGAGGCAAAAACACTTTTGCTTAATTACGATTGGCCAGGAAATCTGCGCGAGCTTAGCAATGTGATTAAACGCATGGTTCTATTGAGCCCGGGCGATGTTGCACAGATTAGCGCGTTACCTGATGAAATGGTAATTTCTGTCCGCCACCAGTCAGCTCCAGGTAATTCATCCGACCTTAAAGCGGTAAACGAACAGAATGAAAAAGCGTTGATTACTGAAACGCTAATCAAAGTGAGACATAACAAGTCAAAAGCCGCTAAGATTTTAAACATCGACCGTAAAACCCTTTATGCCAAAATGGAGCGTTACGGCATAGAATAATGTCACCCGGCATTGGCGTAGTCGATTTCCTCCATAAAGGCAATTAAGCTATCTAGTTTTCTGATCTGTAATAAAACTTCAGATTTGATATCAGCAGTTAAGCCTTTTTCGGCAATTTCTAATTCCAGGCTGCGGAATGCGCTTGCCAAAGTCTTCGAACCCATCTGCGCCGTGCGTCCTGCAAGGCGGTGAACCAATAACCTGGCCTGATCTGGATCATCATCGATTAAATGTTTTTTCAACGCTGCAGCGTCATCTATAGAATCTTGTTTAAAACGGTTCAATATTTTCTCCAGCATTTGCTGGTCGCCAAAGGTCATTTTCTCAATGGAAGAGAAATCGAATTCAGGCTGCTGGGTTAAAATTTCGGTTCTATCAAATATAGATAGGATATCTACAGCTCTAAACGGTTTCATTATTAGTCCATCAAAGCCCTCGCTCAAAACCATTTCGCGTTCTTCGGGTAAAACCTGTGCAGTAATGGCATAAAATTTAATGTGCGCAGGGAGTTTCTTTTTTAATAAATGACAAAGTTCGAAACCTGTCATTTCGGGCATGCGCATATCAATTAATATGTATTTTAAATCTGGTTCAGGTGCTGCGTGCAGGATATCGGCTACCTGGGTAAAGCTTCTAAACGGGATTTTGTTTTTCTGAAAAATCATTCCACATAAATCCAGAATGAGCTTATCATCATCAATTACCCAAACCGTACCTGGGTTTACAATCGCATAATGTTCTAAATCTAAAGTATCGGTTACACGCTCAGTGGTATTTTCATATTTCATGTAAATATTAAATGTGGTACCAATGCCGGGTTTACTCTTCACATAAATCCTCCCGCCTTGTGTTTCGATCAAAGATTTAACAATAGGTAGCCCTAAACCTGTACCAGCCTGGTTGATAATATATTTTTCAGGAGATTCTATCTGCTCAAATTCATTAAAGATTTTAGGGATATCTTTTTCTTCAAACCCGATTCCGGTATCTTTTATGGTAAAATGAAAATGCAGATCATCACCTTGCTTTTTATACGATACCGAAAGCTTAATTTCACCTTTCAACGTAAATTTTACGGCGTTACCCAATAAGTTAAATAAAATCTGCTTTAACCTAAAAGCATCACCATTTACAAATTCCAAATCGGCAAGATCAAGTGCTGTATTTAACTGAAGTGATTTCTGTTCTGCCAATGGCCGCATTACCGAAACAACTTCATCCAATGCCTTCCGGATATTAAATACTTGGTTATTGAAGCTAAATTCGCCCGAAATAATCCGGTTGTAGTCTAATACCTCGTTAACAATTTGAAGTAAATGAATAGAAGACTGATAAATAGCATCCACATCTTTCTTATCAGGTATATCTTGTTGGGTAATCAGCTCTGCATAGCCTAAAATAGACTGCAGCGGCGTTCTGATCTCATGGCTCATATTGGACAGGAACCTTTGCTTTGCTTTACCATGGTATTCTGCCTCATCTTTAGCAAGTTCCAATGCCCGTCTATACCTGTTGCTTTTTGTAATATCGGCCAAAATTAGATACAGCAGAATAACCGTTAACAGAAAAAAGATAATGATAATGGTTGTAATCTGTGTAATCCCATCGTTAACTACTTCTTTAGCCTGTATACCATTCAAATCTATCTGAGCCACCGCTTCGCCTTCAACCTCTCTTAAAATCTGCAACATCTGGGCCGTTAAAGCATTGCTGGCATTTGATAGATCTGCTTCACGTTTTAAAAACTTCTGGCTTTTCTGACGCTGCTCCAGTTCGATATTTTTTAACGAACCTGTCATACTCTTCATAATGCTGTCTTCAGCCTTTGCATTTAAGGTATCCCGCTTTACTTTAAATTCCTCATTAATAATTTTATACACCTCTGATTTCTTCTTTCCAAAAAGTTTACTCAAAAAACCCCTCGATTTCTGTTCTCCCTCAGGTGCAACTGTAGTGGTTGATGTAGTTGTCTCGGTGGTCAGTATCGCACTGTCCGTCTGTCTGGTACGCGTAGCAACAAGCTCATTTAATTTCTGAACCTCATCAGAGAATGATTTGGTGTTCACCAACGTTTCCCTCACCTTTAAGTAATTGATAAATTGTTTGTCACGGTCGGTTAGCAGATTTTTTATCGACTTTATCCGAGTCAACTGGGCAGAATCACCCCTGTACAATTTACGTAACGTATCTAAACTATTCCTTAACTTACGTGATTCTTTAAGAAAACTATAAGTACCTTGTTTATTGAAGGCTTCATCTCTTTGTAACTGATCTAACCGGGCAATTTTATGCGAAAGGTCATTTACGATCCTTAAGCGATCATTCGGGGCCGAAATTTCTTCAACGGTATCCAGCATCCGAGTAAAAGCAAACTTACTGATGCCCCAGGCCAATAGCAATGCAAAACAGGCAAACAGAAAACCTATAATTACTTTACTTTTTATTGCCCGGAAGAAACGCTTTTGTATAACAGCCATTTAATTCAGATTATGCATGATAAACCCTAGTTATAACGGTTTAACTGTAGAAATGATATGTATTTATCTTTTACAAATAACGTACCACAAGAAAAATTGATTAAAAAACTTTAATTTTAATTGCCTAAAAAAACAAACTATGAACCGTATCGACCGACTTTTCGGAATTTTGACCCTGCTTCAATCCAGAAAATACATTAGCGCAGAAAAAATTGCGGAAAGATTTGATATGAGCATACGCACGGTTTACCGAGACATTAAAGCCTTAGGCGAACAAGGCATACCAGTAAGTTTTGAGCAGCATAAAGGCTATTATCTGGTGCAGGGTTATTTTCTGCCACCGGTTTCTTTTAATATGGATGAAGCCAATGCACTGCTATTGGTTGAAAGTTTAGTAAGTGGATTTGCCGATAACTCTATCCGTAGCCATTATTCTACAGCATTAACTAAAGTAAAGGCGGTATTAAAAACAGGTCAGAAAGAAAAGCTTGAAACCTTAAATCAACATATTAAATTACAGATTCCGGAAAGGTTAAATTTTAATTTCGAATATCTATCACTTATTCAGCACGCCATTGCCGAAAAACACCTCATTGAGCTCAATTACAAAAACAATAAAGAAGAAGTGAGCAAAAGAGAAGTAGAACCAATTGGCTTGATTTTCTATGCCTTTAGCTGGCATTTAATTGCCTGGTGCCACTACCGTAACGAATACCGTGATTTTAACCTCATCCGGATTATCTGCCTTAAAAACTTAGGTATTCCCTTTAAAAAAACACAACACATGCCACTGAGCGAATACATGCATCTGCTTCCTGTAAATTATTAAAAAAAATATTTTTCGCGCTGCCATAGGGTTGTCAGTGGGCGCTATTTTCTTTGTGTAACTAAACATCAAAATCATGAGTATAGCCGATTTATTACTAATGGATTTAAACACTTTAGAAAAAACAAAACAGAAAAATATGGATATTATTAAATTATTATTGAAAGAGCTGGAAGCAGAATTTAATACAACAAAAAAATTCCTGGCCATTGTACCTGCAGATAAATTTGACTGGGCACCACACGAAAAAAGTATGAAAATGAAATCGCTTGCGGTTCATATTGCTGATCTGCCGAGTTGGGTTTCGCTAGCTTTAACTACTGATGGACTGGATTTTGAAACAGCACCTTATGTAGAACAACCTGCAGAAAGTGCCGATGATCTGGTTAAAATTCTAGAGAAAAATTATGCACTCGGAAAAGCAGAATTAGAAAAAGCCACGGAAGAAGACCTAAATGGCCGTTGGGTATTAAGTATGGGCAAACAGGTTTTGGCCGATTATTCTAAATACGAAACCATCCGCCATTCACTTAGCCAAACCACTCACCACAGGGCACAGTTAGGTGTTTACTTAAGATTACTCGATATCCCAATCCCGGGTAGTTATGGTCCAAGTGCAGATGATCAAAACTTTTAGTTGTTAATAAGTTCAGAATAGGCTGTCGAAACCTGGTGCGTTTCGATGGCCCGTTTTGAAATGACCTCGCGATTACCGGCCCACCTTGATATTCCATTTTCGCTTTGCTATTTTTAGCAATGAAAAAAATATTGGCAATCTCGGGAAGCACGAAAGCGCTATCAACCAATGCACTGTACATAACAGCTACCTCTAGGCTTTTAGGTGAAGATTTTGAGGTAACAAGCTTTCCATCCATTGCAGATATTCCACATTTCAACCCTGATTTAGATCAGGAAAATCCGCCAAAGGCCATCGAAGCGCTTCGGTCAAGTATCTGGCAGGCAGATGGTATCATTATTTCTACGCCTGAATATGCTATGGGCTTACCCGGCTCTTTAAAAAACCTACTCGATTGGACCGTAAGTTCAGCATCATTTTCTAAGAAGCCAGTTTTAGCACTGGTTGCCTCAACCCAAGGGGAGAAAGCCTATCAATCTATCATCGATATTTTAACGGTAATTGAAGCGAGGGTGTCGCCCCTACTCATCTCATTTGCAAAAGCTAAAATTACTAGCGAAGCAGTAATCATCGAAAATGAAACTTTAGCTACGCTTAAAAGTGTCGTTCATTCATTTGTTGCCAATATGGAGAATGGATAACACAATTTATTTCCGTAAAATTGCAGCATGAACAATAACTCTGCAACCCGTTTAAATAAATTCATCAGCGAAAGTGGATTATGTTCACGCCGCGAAGCAGATCGTTATATCGAAAAAGGTACAGTTTTTATCAATGGAAAAAGGGCTAAAGTAGGCGATCAGGTTTTTGCAGGAGATAAAGTGATGGTTAACGGCCATAATATCGAACCTAAAGAAGAAAGTAATTTCATCCTATTAGCATTTAACAAGCCTGTTGGTATTACCAGTACGACTGAAGGCAGCGTACGCGATAATATTGTTGATTACGTAAACCATAGTGAAAGAATATTTCCCATTGGCAGATTGGACAAAGATTCGTCAGGTCTGATCTTCCTGACTAACAATGGTGATATCGTGAACAAAATTTTAAGGGCAGGGAATAAGCACGAAAAGGAATACGTAGTTACGGTTAATAAACCTATTACCGAAGATTTTATTTTCGAAATGAGTAATGGTGTTCCTATCTTGGGCGTAAATACACGTAAATGTAAGGTACGCCAAATCAGCACATTTGTATTCAATATTATCTTAATTCAGGGGTTAAATAGACAGATCCGTAGAATGTGTGAGCATTTTGGTTACGAAGTGACTAAACTAGAGCGTACACGTATCATGAATATCAATTTAAAGGGTATTCCGACTGGAGAGTTTAGAGAACTTACCGAAGATGAGATGAAAAGCATCACCAAAAGTGTTGAAAATTCATCTTCTGAAGCTAAATCAAAGCCCAAAAGCACTACTAAGAAAAAAGCAAATGCCTGGGAAGAAATCCCTGAACTTAGGGAAGAACAACCAAAAAAATCATTTAAAGCGAAATCATCAGGCCAAAAATCTTCGGGCAAAAAACAGGTTGGTCACGCAGGCTCAAAACCTACCGGTAAAAGTAACACCGGAAACAGAAATTCCAGACCTGCCAAAGGTAAGGCTATCAGCAAGTCAAACTCAAGAGGCAGAGGAAGATAAGCCAACTAATTGTAAAATTTGGCATCTTACAGGCACCCTCAACTCTCTACCTTTCTGCCTTACACCTTTTTTAAGTACCTTTGCAACAAATGGTAACAGCAAAAAAAACCGATATCCGTGCATTGGATCTACCTCAATTGCAGCAGCACCTTGTAGCAATGCAACAGCCCGCATTTAGGGCTAAGCAGATTTACCAATGGCTTTGGGAGAAATCGGCTACGAGTTTCGAGCAGATGAGTAATCTTTCTAAAGATCTTCGTAAGGTATTGGATGAAACTTTTACCATTAATGCGGTTCAGGTTAACAATTCACAGTTCAGTAACGACCATACCATTAAAAATACTTTTAGGTTAGCAGACGGTAATATTGTAGAGGGGGTTTTAATCCCTTTAGAGGATCGTATGACAGCTTGTGTGAGTTCACAGGTAGGCTGCAGTTTAACCTGTAAATTCTGTGCAACGGGTTACATGGACCGCAAGCGTAATTTAAATGCTGATGAGATTTATGATCAGGTCGTATTAATAGATAAACAAGCGAAGCAGAACTATAACAATCCCCTTACCAATATTGTATATATGGGCATGGGAGAGCCGCTTTTAAACTATGCGAATGTATTGAAGTCTATTGAGCGTATCACTGCTCCAGACGGTTTAAATATGAGCTATAAGCGCATTACAGTTTCTACTGCTGGCATTGCTAAAATGATCAAGAAATTAGGTGATGATGGTGCAAAATTTAATCTGGCACTTTCGCTTCATGCTGCTGATGATAAAAAGCGCAATGAGATCATGCCCATTAATGAGGCCAATTCCCTAAAAGCATTGGCAGATGCGCTTAAATACTATTTTGCTAAAACCAAAAACCCGGTAACTTACGAGTATATCGTTTTTAATCATTTTAACGATGAAATTTCTGATGCTATGGATTTAGCTAAATTCTGTAAACATATTCCTTGTAAGGTAAACCTGATTGAATATAACCCCATTTCTTTCGCAGATTTCACCAATGCAGAAGGAGATAAGATAGACGCTTTTTCCAATTATCTAAAAAGCCAGGGAATCAATACCAATATCCGCCGTAGCCGTGGTAAAGATATTGATGCGGCCTGTGGGCAATTAGCGGTTAAAGAAGAAGCAAATTCTTAGTCCCATCATTTAAATCTTCTTTTCACTTAAGTATAGTCTCCAATCTTTTTTAGGAGCGCAGTGGCAGTAGACTTTAGTTTGGGTCCCGTCCTGCTGTCCGTTCTACTCCGCCAATGAAGGATCGGCTCCGTGCCCACTCCCATCAGGGCTATAGCACTTAGGGCGGAAGTGTAAAGGGAAGATGGATCAAGGTTCTGCGGAGATCAGTGTTACATGCAGGAACAAGCCCCTCTGACTTTTCTTCATCCCTTAATGGTAGAAATAACAGGAGTTTTTGAAGCGCAGTGGCAGTAGCCTTTAGTTTGGGTCCCGTCCTGCTGTCCGTTCTACTCCGCCAATGAAGGATCGGCTCCGTGCCCACTCCCATCAGGGCTATAGTACCCAGGGCGGAAGTGTAAAGGGAAGATGGATCAAGGTTCTGCGGAGATCAGTGTAACCTGCGGGAACAATTCCTTGACTTATCTCCGCTGCTCAATGCTGAAACGGGGACAGGTGCGGCTACAGAAAGGCCTTAAACAAAGAAAACCCTTCCGCATTTCTGCTGAAGGGTTTCTTTTAAGATTTGGCACCGACCTACTCTCCCACGTGTTACCGCAGTACCATCGGCTCTGGTGGGCTTAACTTCTCTGTTCGGAATGGGAAGAGGTGGACACCACCGATATAGGCACCTAAATATTTTTATTTGAGCTGAAAGGATAAAGCTCAAAGCTTAAAGCTGTTTCTATCACGCTTTAGTCTTTAGTCTTTTAGCTTTCCGCTTAAATGACATATTATTGAAAGAAGTTAAGTTTTGAAGAACAAACAACAGTCTGTTTAGCTTTGAAAGCTTCGGATGATTAGTACTACTCGACTGTGCTGTCACCAGCTTTACATCTGTAGCCTATCAACGTAGTAGTCTGCTACGGTCCTATATGGAATTCTCATCTCGTGGCTAGTTTCGCACTTAGATGCTTTCAGCGCTTATCTATTCCCAGCGTAGCTACTCTGCAATGCCCCTGGCGGAACAACAGATTCACTAGAGGCTGGTCCAACCCGGTCCTCTCGTACTAAGGTCAGCCCCACTCAAAATTCCTACGCCCACAACAGATAGGGACCGAACTGTCTCGCGACGTTCTGAACCCAGCTCGCGTGCCACTTTAATCGGCGAACAGCCGAACCCTTGGGACCTTCTCCAGCCCCAGGATGTGACGAGCCGACATCGAGGTGCCAAACCTCCCCGTCGATATGAGCTCTTGGGGGAGATCAGCCTGTTATCCCCAGCGTACCTTTTATCCTTTGAGCGATGGCCCTTCCATGCAGAACCACCGGATCACTATATCCGTCTTTCGACCCTGATCGACCTGTATGTCTCACAGTCAAGCAAGCTTATGCTATTGCACTCCGCGTACGGTTACCAAGCGTACTGAGCTTACCTTTGAAAGCCTCCGTTACCTTTTTGGAGGCGACCACCCCAGTCAAACTACCCATCAAACAATGTCTCCCGCTTGGCGGGATTAGACACCGAATACAGAAAGGGTGGTATTTCAACGTTGGCTCCACGACGCCTAGCGACGCCGCTTCAAAGCCTCCCACCTATCCTACACATCCTGTATCCAATGTCAATGTTAAATTGTAGTGAAGGTGCATGGGGTCTTTCCGTCCCGTTGCGGGTACCCGGCGTCTTCACCGGGACCACAATTTCACCGAGCTCATGGCTGAGACAGCGCCCAGATCGTTACACCATTCGTGCAGGTCGGAACTTACCCGACAAGGAATTTCGCTACCTTAGGACCGTTATAGTTACGGCCGCCGTTTACTGGGGCTTCGATTCAATGCTTCTCTTACGATGACATCCCCTCTTAACCTTCCAGCACCGGGCAGGTGTCAGGCCTTATACCTCATCTTTCGATTTTGCAAAGCCATGTGTTTTTGTTAAACAGTCGCCTGGGCCTTTTCACTGCGGCTTACATTACTGCAAGCGCCCCTTCTCCCGAAGTTACAGGGCCATTTTGCCGAGTTCCTTAGCCATGATTCACTCGAGCACCTTAGAATCCTCTTCCCGGATACCTGTGTCGGTTTGCGGTACGGGTTTTTATAACCTGAAGCTTAGCGGTTTTTCTTGGAAGTCTGATTACCTGCGCTATCAACTCACCCGAAGGCTCGTCGTACTATCAGCTTTCAGCATCGTTGGCGGATTTGCCTACCATCGATATACCTACGGCCTTTAACGATCTATTCCGTCAGATCGCGGCAGTGTCACTACTCCGTCCCCACATCGCAGTTATAAAAAGTACTGGAATATTAACCAGTTGTCCATCGAATTTCCCCTTCGGGTTCTCCTTAGGTCCCGACTGACCCTGATCCGATTAGCGTTGATCAGGAAACCTTATCCTTTCGGTGGGCGGGTTTCTCGCCCGCCTTATCGTTACTTATGCCTACATTTGCTTTTCTATACACTCCAGCACCCATTACCAGATACCTTCACTGTATATAGAATGCTCCCCTACCGATATATTTCAATCCCATAGCTTCGGTGTACAATTTTATGCCCGTTTATTATCCATGCCCGATCGCTCGACTAGTGAGCTGTTACGCACTCTTTAAATGAATGGCTGCTTCCAAGCCAACATCCTAGCTGTCTGTGCAATCGGACCTCGTTAGTTCAACTTAACTGTAACTTGGGGACCTTAGCTGATGGTCTGGGTTCTTTCCCTCTCGGCGCGTGACCTTAGCACCCCGCGCCTCACTGCCGGTTATATTATATAGCATTCGGAGTTTGTCTGGATTTGGTAGGATTTGACTCCCCCGCACCCAATCAGTAGCTCTACCTCTATATAACTCAATACCGACGCTGTTCCTAAAAACATTTCGGGGAGTACGAGCTATTTCCCAGTTTGATTAGCCTTTCACCCCTACCCACAGATCATCCGGAAACTTTTCAACGTTTATCGGTTCGGTCCTCCAGTACGTGTTACCGCACCTTCAACCTGTCCATGGGTAGATCACAAGGTTTCGCGTCTACCTCCTCTGACTATACGCCCTATTCAGACTCGCTTTCGCTTCGGATCCGTGCCTGAAGCACTTAACCTTGCCAGAGAAGAGTAACTCGTAGGCTCATTATGCAAAAGGCACGCCGTCACACCACTTGGATGCTCCGACCGCTTGTAAGTACACGGTTTCAGGTTCTATTTCACTCCCCTGTTCGGGGTTCTTTTCACCTTTCCCTCACGGTACTGGTTCACTATCGGTCTCTCAGGAGTATTTAGCCTTACCGGATGGTGCCGGCTGATTCCCACAAGGCGTCTCCGACCTCGCGGTACTCAGGATACTGCTAGGCTAGCATTCTATACGTGTACTGGGCTATCACCATGTATCGCCGGGCTTCCCATCCCGTTCCACTTCTGTTTGCTAATGCCACGTTGCAGTCCTACAACCCCCACTTTGCCGTAACAAGGTAGGTTTGGGCTCTTTCCCTTTCGCTCGCCACTACTCAGGAAATCATTGTTATTTTCTCTTCCTCTGCTTACTTAGATGTTTCAGTTCGGCAGGTTTGCTCATTATATGTGACATGTCTTCAACATGCCGGGTTGCCCCATTCGGAAATCTTCGGATCAGTTCCTATTTGCAAATACCCGAAGCTTATCGCAGCTTATCACGTCCTTCATCGCCTCTGAGAGCCAAGGCATCCCCCGTGTACTCTTTTTTACTTTCTTCTACGCTTGCGCCTTTTGCGCCGCAAGGTATGCTTTTTTTGCTCTTGTCATGATGTCTCATACTTGTTGGTTGATTGCTCTTCCTTCAAGTGAGCACAAACACAACAGTCGCCTATTGTTGTTTGCTCTTCTTTTTTAACTTCTTCCAATATGTCAAAGAACTTTATTAAGGTATAACCCTTAGGGTATAAAAGTCCGGGTGTCATGTGCCCATCCTTAAGCCTAAGCTTATTCCTTATTAGTAAAAACTGCGGTCTCGAACCGTTTCAGATGTGCTGTTCAGTGCATCTGTGCCCCATGGCGTTTCTTTCTTAATCTTTATGTCAATGTATATTACCGATCCCGGTAATTTCTGTGTTTTTTGAAAGCTTTCCGCTTTGGTCTTTAAGCTTTATGCTCAAATGTGGAGAATAACGGAGTCGAACCGTTGACCTCCTGCGTGCAAGGCAGGCGCTCTAGCCAGCTGAGCTAATCCCCAAAAGTTAGTCTTGAGTTTGCAGTTATCAGTTTGGAGTAACCTAACTCCCAACTATTTTCTCCAAACTCCCAACTTAATGTGTAGTCCCGTCCAGATTTGAACTGGAGACCCCTACATTATCAGTGTAGTGCTCTAACCAGGCTGAGCTACGGGACTATGGTTTTAAGGCAGGCAGCTGTTCGCAGTATATAGTATCTTACCGCTACTGCTTCCTTTGGCTTACCCCATTTCAAGTTCCGTTAAGCTTACCCTTACAGTAGCCCACCGTTGTCTTCTGGGTGTTTCTTGTTTTTCTTTTTTTTTGAAATATCATGTTGCGTGGCGAGTAGGCGGTGCTACTCCAGAAAGGAGGTATTCCAGCCGCACCTTCCGGTACGGCTACCTTGTTACGACTTAGCCCCAGTTACCGGTTTTACCCTAGGACGCTCCTTGCGGTTACATACTTTAGGTACCCCCAGCTTCCATGGCTTGACGGGCGGTGTGTACAAGGCCCGGGAACGTATTCACCGCGTCATTGCTGATACGCGATTACTAGCGAATCCAACTTCATGGGGTCGAGTTGCAGACCCCAATCCGAACTGTGAACGGCTTTATGAGATTCGCATACCGTTGCCGGCTAGCTGCCCTCTGTACCGTCCATTGTAGCACGTGTGTAGCCCCGGACGTAAGGGCCATGATGACTTGACGTCGTCCCCTCCTTCCTCTCTGTTTGCACAGGCAGTCTGTTTAGAGTCCCCACCATTACATGCTGGCAACTAAACATAGGGGTTGCGCTCGTTGCGGGACTTAACCCAACACCTCACGGCACGAGCTGACGACAGCCATGCAGCACCTAGTTTCGTGTGATTGCTCAAGGTACTATCTCTAGTACCGTCACTAACTTTCAAGCCCGGGTAAGGTTCCTCGCGTATCATCGAATTAAACCACATGCTCCTCCGCTTGTGCGGGCCCCCGTCAATTCCTTTGAGTTTCACCCTTGCGGGCGTACTCCCCAGGTGGAACACTTAACGCTTTCGCTTAGCCGCTGACTGTGTATCGCCAACAGCGAGTGTTCATCGTTTAGGGCGTGGACTACCAGGGTATCTAATCCTGTTTGATCCCCACGCTTTCGTGCCTCAGCGTCAATAAGACCATAGTAAGCTGCCTTCGCAATCGGTGTTCTGAGACATATCTATGCATTTCACCGCTACTTGTCTCATTCCGCCTACCTCTAGTCCATTCAAGCCCATCAGTATCAAGGGCACTGCGATAGTTGAGCTACCGTCTTTCACCCCTGACTTAACAGGCCGCCTACGCACCCTTTAAACCCAATAAATCCGGATAACGCTTGGATCCTCCGTATTACCGCGGCTGCTGGCACGGAGTTAGCCGATCCTTATTCTTCCGGTACATTCAGCTTCCTACACGTAGAAAGGTTTATTCCCGGATAAAAGCAGTTTACAACCCATAGGGCAGTCTTCCTGCACGCGGCATGGCTGGTTCAGAGTTGCCTCCATTGACCAATATTCCTTACTGCTGCCTCCCGTAGGAGTCTGGTCCGTGTCTCAGTACCAGTGTGGGGGGCCATCCTCTCAGATCCCCTAGTCATCGTCGCCTTGGTGGGCCGTTACCCCGCCAACTAGCTAATGACACGCATGCCCATCTTTATCCCATAAATGTTTGATCATTGCACTATGCAGTGCTGTGATTTTATGCGGTATTAATCCGGATTTCTCCGGGCTATCCCCTGATAAAGGTAGGTTGCATACGCGTTACGCACCCGTGCGCCACTTTCATGCCCAGCAAGCTGGACAATCTCGTTCGACTTGCATGTATTAGGCCTGCCGCTAGCGTTCATCCTGAGCCAGGATCAAACTCTCCATTGTAAAATGTGTTGTAAGATGCTGACCAGTTTTAACTATTGTTAAAAATAGTCTTCTTTTTTTATGTTGTCTGTTAGACACCACCTTTAAAATAAAGCTACGTAATCATGTACTTTGATCGGTACTCCATTACCTCGCTACGCTACATTGACATCTCTTTTAAGAACTTATCGATCTGCTAAACCTCACGGCCGATCGCTTATATATCTTCGGTTTCAGTTCCGGCCGGTCTTGTTCGTCCTGCCTGTGTTTCAATCCGTTTCAATCTTTTTTTCTATCTTTCCGGCATCCGCCGTTCCGATTTTTTCCCCTTCCCTTTCGGTTGGGAGTGCAAAGGTAAGGATCTTTTTCAAACTTCCAAATAAAATAAATTTTATTTTTTAAGCCTTCTTTTTTTTCCTTTCCCTCTATTTCAATACGCTGGTCTTATCCAGCTCCCCCCTCCTTCCGGACCGGGCTGCAAAGGTAGCAATCTTTTCCTCATCCGCAATATTTATTTTAAAATAAATACCGCTCTATCTATCTCCTGCGCCATCCTTTCATTCAAAACCCTTCCTCCGAAGCGGGATGCAAAAGTAGAAAAAATATCCTTCCTTACAAAGCTTTTTTACCGAATAGCACAGGGATTAGCGTAAGTCTTTGGTTTACAACCCAAAAATAATTAGGAACAGCGTAAAACAATAAGGCAGCCCAGTTGTCTAAAGTTGGTTTTTAGGGGTAAACCCCGCGCTTTTTACCATTAAGCCGTTAAGGGCATTAAGGGCTGAAAGGCTACTTTTATCTTTTTTGGGCGCCATGACAGTGTGCCATGCACTGCCCCTGCAACATAAACCCGATTGCAATGGAAAGCCCGCAGCGCAGCGAGGACTTGAAATGGAAAGCGGGAACAAACCTATATAGTAGTACGAAACCTGATTTTCCTAAAAAACAAAAGCACTACTATATTATATAGTGTAAGAAATAACCTGTGGCCTGAATAGACTTCCGAAATTTTCCAACGCCTATGCTTATTGAAACTTCGGAAGTCAAAAATATTTTATAAATTAGTTAGATGCTTCTGGTTAAACAATGGACTTCCGATTTATTAGGATTGCTATTTCCAAATTTATGCAATGCATGTGGCAATTCTTTGTTTCGCCACGAACAGTTGATCTGTATAAAATGTTTATACGATCTTCCTTTTACCGATTATCATCAATATGCAGATAATAGGGTTGCCAAGCAATTATGGGGGCGCTTACCACTTAATGCTGCCATGGCCATGTTATATTTTAGAAAAGGGGCGAAGGTTCAAAACTTAATACACAACTTAAAATATAACGGCAGAACCGATGTTGGTGTACTATTAGGTAATATGCTGGGAGAACGGTTAAAACCTGCAATTCTTTACCAAGGTATCGATATCGTTATTCCTGTTCCTTTACATCGCAAAAAATTTAAAACCAGGGGATATAACCAAAGTACCTTTATTGCTGATGGGATTGCAGCGCAGATGGGAATCGATATCAATGAAAATCATCTTATCCGGAATACTGCTACCGAAAGCCAAACTAAAAAAAGCAGGTATAATCGTTATGAAAATATGAAAGACGTTTTTCAGGTAAATTCTCCTGAAGATATCATCGGCAAACATATTTTACTGGTTGACGATGTAATTACCACTGGGGCAACGCTTGAAGCCTGTGCCAATGCACTCTTAGCTACTGGGGCAGCAAAAGTAAGCATTGCAGCGCTTGCCTTTGCAGAATAACGACGATTATATGGTTTATTGCTATTGTAAGTAGCCAAACATTTTTCTAAGTTTGATTTATGCGTTTAAATATTGGCTTAGTGCTTTTAATCTTATTCCTCGCGGCTTGTCGGAAAGGGGAACGCATCACCACAGATCCAAATGCTAAGCTAAACATTTCTAATAAAGAGATATTATTTGATACGATTTTTACTTCCGTAGGCTCAATAACTAAAAGAATAAAGATTGCCAACAAAAATAATGATGCAGTAAAAGTTTCCGAAATCAGATTATCAGGTGGCAGCGCTTCGGCTTTTAGTATTAATATTAACGGCGAGCAAACGCAGAACAAAAATGACCTCATCATAAACGGCCAGGATTCTATAAATCTTTTCGTTAAAGTTTCGATCAATCCAAATTCAACCAGCCTACCCTTTCTGGTTCAGGATTCTATCATATTAAATACAAACGGGAATAAACAGGTGATTCAGCTTTTAGCTTACGGGCAGAACGCTGTATTTGTTAATGAATCTACAATTAATACAAATACGACCTGGACAAAAGCTTTGCCCTATATTATTAATGGATCGTTAACCGTTAAGGGTTGGGCTTCATTGACTATCCAGCCTGGGACCAAAATTTATTTCCATAAGGATGCCAATTTAAATATAGAAGGAAACCTGATGGTTAATGGCACCCTTACTGAGCCTGTACTATTTTGTAGTGATAGACTGGAAAAAATATATAGTGATGAACCTGGACAATGGAAAGGGATTTTTCTAAAACGCACCGGATATGGGCTGATTAAAAATGCGATCATTAAAAATGCATCTGTTGGCATTACCTCTGATTCTTTATCCATTAACAACAACCCTAAATTAATTTTAAGCAATAGCATTATTAAAAACATGCAGGTAGCGGCATATATTGGCTACCACTCAGAGCTGCTTGCATTTAATAATATGATGTATAACTGTGGGAATTACTTAATATATGCAGTAGGAGGGGGTAATTACAACTTGAAACAGAATACCTTTGCGGGATATAACTTAAATTTTCCACGTAAAACTGCTTCACTTAGCTTTTCAGATTATTTATCTACAGATGCTTATAATAAACTGCAGATAGATTTAACCAATAATATCATTTGGGGCAGTTTAACCAACGAACTGGATATCCAAAAGAAAACTGCTGCAATAGTGCAACTCAATTTATGGAGTAATTTAATCCGATCTACCAACAGTACTTATAACGGTTACGGCAATATTTTGAATATTGATCCATCCTTCATCGACAAGGAAATGGAAAATTTTGAGCTCTCGGCGAGCAGTCCGGCCAGAAAGAAAGGTGCCGATTTAAGCAACGATCCTTATTTTACGGGTTATCTTAACAAAGATATAAAAGGCAACACAAGAATTTCTCCCTCAACCTTAGGCAGTTACGAGAAATAACAACTTTTTTTTATTTCCCTAAAACAATTTAGCAAAAAATATCGTTTATATATTCGAGAGCGTTAATTTAGATGGTAAGGGTCGATATTTCTTCTAAGAATATCGGCCCTTTACTTTTTAGCAAGATTATAAGATTGCCACTCGATTCTTTTAGGCCATTATCGCCTATTGCCTCTATCACCAACAATATTTATTTTTTTGAAAGTTAGCGTTGGTGCTAATGGCAGCCTGCAGCCCCGCTTTTCCTCCTGCCGTTTTAATTTATCGATAATTAAAAATATAGGTCAAAACGGCATCCGTTCAATCGGGCTTAGTTAACAAAGTCAGTATTTAAATACTCCTATAACAAAAAAAGCAGCTACAAATTAATGCAACTGCTCTATCTATTTGTTTGTTGTAAATTATTCTACTGTTACCGATTTAGCCAGGTTTCTAGGCTGGTCTACGTTACACCCACGCATTACTGCAATATGATACGACAATAACTGAAGCGGGATGGTTGCTATAAGTGGCAAAAAGGCTTCATTGGCATCGGGAATTTCTATACAGTAATCGGCCATTTTCTTAACCTCAGTATCCCCTTCGGTTACAATGGCAATTACCTTTCCTTTTCTGGCTTTTACTTCCTGTATGTTACTAATCACTTTCTCGTACGATGAATTTTGAGTAGCAATAAAAACCACTGGCATTTCTTCATCAATTAAAGCAATAGGCCCATGTTTCATTTCTGCTGCAGGATAACCTTCTGCATGGATATAAGAAATTTCTTTAAGCTTTAAGGCACCTTCTAAGGCCACAGGAAAACCACTACCTCTACCTAAAAACAAGCAGTTAGTAGAATCTTTGATCTTTTCTGCCACTTCTTTGATCAAATCGTTCGATTCTAAAGCAACCTGGATTTTTTCAGGGATATGATCCAGTTCGGTTAAAAGCTCAATCAATTTTGAAGTGGTAATGGTTCCTTTTTGTTGCGCCATATAAAAGGCCATCAAGGTTAAAACCGTTACCTGTGCGGTAAATGCTTTTGTTGAGGCTACACCGATTTCTGGTCCGGCATGGGTATAAACGCCAGCGTGAGTTAAACGTGGGATAGAGGCACCGGCCACATTGCAAATTCCAAAAATAGTTGCACCACGTTCTTTAGCCATTTCTATAGCCGCCATGGTATCAGCCGTTTCCCCAGACTGCGAAATGGCAATTACCACATCTTTTTCAGTAATAATCGGATTTCTGTACCTGAATTCTGAAGCATACTCCACTTCAACAGGAATACGGGCATATTCTTCAATCAGGTATTCGCCAACCAAACCTGCATGCCACGATGTTCCGCAGGCCACAATAATGATCCGGTCTATATTTTTTAATTTCTCTGCAAATTCCTTTATACCGCCAAGCTGAACTTTCCCCTGTTCAGGATAAATACGCCCACGCATACAATCCTTAATCGAACGTGGCTGCTCATAAATCTCTTTCAACATAAAGTGATCAAAGCCACCTTTCTCCAACATCTCTAGCTTTAGCTGTAACTCTTGAATTAAAGGGGTTTGAACGATGTTATCCAATTGCTTAACCAAAAGATCATTTTTGGTAATCAGGGCGATTTCACCATCCTTGAGATAAATTACATTTTTAGTATATTCTATAATGGGTGTAGCATCAGAAGCGATAAAATATTCCCCTACGCCAACGCCAATTACCATCGGACTCCCTTTCCTTGCAGCAATTAAGCGATCAGGGTGTTCTTTATCCATGATCACGATGGCGTAGGCCCCGTTTACCTCCTGCAAAGCCAGACGAACTGCTTCTAAAAGATCAATATTTTCAATTTCCTGGATTTCCTCAATCAGGTGAATTAATACCTCTGTATCGGTATCGCTTTTAAACTCGTGGCCACGACTGGTTAATTCTTCCTTTAAGGTGGCGTAATTTTCTATAATTCCATTGTGTATAATAGATAACTTACCATTATTCGAGGTGTGTGGATGAGAATTTCGATCGGAAGGTACGCCATGAGTTGCCCATCGGGTATGCCCCATACCAATTGTACCAGACCTATCTTTGTCTTCGGCGTATTCTTCTAAAACAGCTACTTTTCCGGCCTTTTTGTAGATGTGCTGACCACTATTATTCATTACCGCAATACCAGCACTGTCATACCCGCGGTACTCCAATCTTTTAAGACCTTTTAATACAATTGGCCAGGCTTCTCTGTAGCCAATATAGCCTACTATTCCACACATAAGTTACATCATTTTATTGGTCAAATATATAAAACAAACGTTTGTTTTACAGCATTAAGGCAAAAAACTTACTTCACAAAAAAAGCAGCTACAAATTAATGTAACTGCTCATTCTATTGCACCCCCAACAGGGTTGGTGTATAATTTTATTTATAAAGTGGGAAAGCGCTTACCAGTTTAATCACTTCAGCTTTTACACTATTTAGGTTAGCTTCATCTTCCGGATTAGTTAAAACCTGATCGATTAAGTCTACAATCTTCTCCATTTCAGTTTCTTTTAAACCGCGTGTCGTAATTGCTGCAGTACCTACGCGGATACCCGAAGTTACAAATGGCGATTTATCATCGAAAGGAACCATATTCTTGTTCACTGTAATTTCTGCTTTCTCTAAAGCATTTTCAGCCACTTTACCTGTAATATTTTTATTCCGAAGATCAATCAGCATCAGGTGGTTATCTGTACCACCAGAAATAATGCCATATCCTTTAGCTACAAATGCTTTGGCCATTGCCTGTGCATTAGCTGCAACTTGTTTAATGTATGTTCCGTACTCCTCGCTTAAAGCTTCGCCAAAAGCAATGGCTTTAGCTGCAATAATATGTTCTAATGGGCCGCCTTGCGTACCAGGGAAAACTGCCATATCAAGCAGGTTACTCATTAAACGGGTTTCGCCTTTAGGCGTTTTCAATCCCCATGGATTTTCGAAATCCTGTCCCATCATAATCATACCCCCACGTGGGCCACGTAAAGTTTTGTGGGTGGTAGTGGTTACAATATGGCAATGCGGAAGTGGGTTGGCCAACAATCCTTTTGCGATTAAACCTGCAGGGTGAGAAATATCAGCTAAAACCAAAGCACCGATTTTATCAGCTACTGCACGGATAAAAGCGTAATCCCACTCGCGGGAATAAGCAGATGCACCGCAGATAATTAATTTAGGTTTTTCGGCTAAAGCAACCTCTTCTAATTTTTTATAGTCAATTAATCCGGTTTCTTTTTCTACCCCATAAAATAAAGGTTGGTATAATTTACCAGAAAAGTTTACTGGAGAACCATGCGTTAAGTGGCCGCCGTGTGAAAGGTCAAATCCTAATATTTTATCACCTGGTTGCAAAACAGCTAACATTACAGCCGCGTTAGCCTGTGCGCCAGAGTGTGGCTGAACGTTTACCCATGCTGCACCGAACAACTCTTTTGCCCTATCAATAGCAATCTGCTCTACTACATCCACTACCTGGCAACCGCCATAGTAACGTTTTCCCGGTAAGCCTTCAGCATATTTATTGGTTAGTACCGATCCGGCAGCTTCCATTACCTGCTTGCTTACAAAGTTTTCTGATGCAATAAGCTCTAAACCATGCTCTTGGCGGTTTAATTCTTTATCGATAAGTTCAAAAATTTGGTTGTCGCGTGTCATTGTATATTTAGGTTTGTATTTTTTTGGCAAAAGTAAGGATTTCAAATTTAATTCAGGCCTGTTTAAGATAATGCTTTCACATTAAAGTTGTTAAAGCCGCTCCCAATGGTTATCTCTACGATTTGTTGCTGCAACATTTCCAAAATAGCCAGGAAATTATAAACGAAATGCACTTTATTCTCCGAGTTTTTAAGCACCAAAGCAAAATCGATCTGTTTATTAATATCAAGCAGATTGGCAATAAAGTGTTTTTGCTGCTCAATAGTATAAGGATATTGAACTACGGTGTGTTTAACCTCTTCGCTCCGCAGCTCATACTTCTGCATCGTCCGGTGGTAAACGGTTAAAAGTTTATAGAGATCCAATGATAAAAGTTCATCCTGGTGACTGGAAGATGCAGCCGCAAGGGTTAAATCATATGCAATATTACCTCGTTGATCTTGTTTAAACCGTTCCTCTTCATAAACCTTCATTTCTTCTGCGGCAGATTTAAACTGTTTATAGGCAATCAGCCGGGCAATAAGGTCCTGCTCCGAATTGATTTCGTTTCCGGCTTCATCAACCTCAATCCTTGGTAAAAGCATTTTAGATTTAATACGCATCAAGGTTGCAGCCACTAAAATAAATTCGCTGGCCACTTCTACATTTAGGGCAAGGAGTTTATGTATGTAGGCCAAAAAGTCGTTGGTGATTTTGGCAATCTCCACATCCTGGATATTAAGTTCATCCCGTTCTATAAAGAACAGCAACAAATCGAAGGGGCCTTCGAATACCGGAAGTTTTATTTCAAAATTCTCTGCCTGCATGTGAAGAGACAAACATAATGAAAATTTTCAGGTCCTGAACAATCTAACCACTAAACCCTGCCCCTTAACCTCCATTCGCTAACCTGCCAAACGCTAAACACTAGCCCACTAAACACTAACCCCTTAAACGGCAAGAATAAACCACTATTTTTCTCTTCTATATTAAAACAAATTTGCCTTACTTTGTATCTTGTTTTTTACCATAAATTTCGAATGCAAGTAAAAGCTGGCCCCCTATTATCTAAAATCAACTATCCCGCTGATTTAAAGCAATATAGCGATTCTGACTTAGAACAAATAAGCCAGGAATTACGACAGTATATCATTGATGTTGTTAGTGTTAACGGTGGCCATTTTGGCGCCAGTTTAGGTGTTGTTGAATTAACGGTAGCCTTACACTATGCATTAAATACCCCTTACGATAAGTTGGTTTGGGATGTAGGCCATCAGGCATACGGACATAAAATACTAACCGGCCGTAGGGATTTATTCCATACCAACCGTGTATACGGTGGCATTAGCGGTTTCCCAAAAATTTCAGAAAGTGAATATGATACCTTTGGTGTAGGGCATTCTTCTACTTCCATTTCGGCTGCTTTGGGTATGGCAGTGGCTTCGCAATTAAAAGGCGAAACCGATCGGCAACATGTTGCCGTTATCGGCGATGGTGCCATGACAGCTGGTTTAGCTTTTGAAGGATTAAACCATGCAGGGATCGAAAACAGTAATGTGCTGGTGATCTTGAATGACAATTGCATGTCTATCGATCCGAATGTGGGGGCGCTTAAAGAATATTTAACCAGCATTACCATCTCAAAATCGTATAATCGTTTCCGTGACGACATTTCTCATGTACTTACTGGGCTCTCTAAACTTGGCCCCAATGCGCATAAGTATGTAAAGAAGATTGAAAAGAGTATTAAAGGAACCTTGCTCAAACAAAGTAATTTATTTGAAGCTTTAAACTTTAGATATTTCGGTCCTGTTGACGGGCACGATGTAAAACGTTTGGCGCAGACCATAAAAGATTTATCTGCTATTCCTGGTCCCAAGCTTTTACATTGCGTTACCGTAAAAGGTAAGGGTTTTGCGCTGGCAGAAAAAGACCAGACCAAGTGGCATGCGCCAGGTCTTTTCGATAAGATTACCGGCGAAATCAAAAAAAGTATTCCAGATAAGCCACAACCACCAAAATACCAGGATGTTTTCGGACATACCATGGTCGAGCTGGCTGAGGCGAATGATAAAATTGTGGGTATTACACCTGCTATGCCATCAGGATCATCGTTAAATATTATGATGAAAGCAATGCCAAAACGTGCATTCGATGTAGGTATCGCAGAGCAACATGCCGTGACTTTCTCGGCTGGTTTGGCGGCACAAGGATTAGTTCCGTTCTGTAACATCTATTCAAGCTTTATGCAAAGGGCCTACGATCAGGTGATTCATGATGTAGCTATTCAAAAGCTAAACGTAGTGTTTTGTTTGGATAGGGCGGGCTTAGCAGGAGCCGATGGTGCAACACACCATGGTGCATATGATATTGCCTACATGCGCTGTATTCCGAACTTAATCGTTTCTTCTCCCATGAACGAAGAAGAATTGCGAAACCTGATGTTTACTGCTCAACAAGAAAATATGGGGCCGTTCGTAATCCGTTACCCTCGCGGTAACGGTGTAATGCCCGATTGGAAACGACCATTCAAAGCATTAGAAATTGGCAAGGGGCGCAAAATCTGCGATGGCGAAGATGTAGCCTTATTAACCATTGGCCACGTAGGTAACTTTGCCGTTGAAGCACGCGCTGAACTGAACAGCGAGGGTTTTTATCCAGCGCATTACGATTTACGTTTTGTGAAGCCCTTAGATGAGGAGTTATTACATGAAGTTTTTGCTAAATACAAACATGTAATTACGGTTGAAGATGGCTCATTACCTGGTGGAGTAGGTTCAGCAGTATTGGAGTTTATGGCCGATCATGGTTATAGCGCAAATGTAATCCGTTTAGGTATTCCAGATCGGTTTATCGAACATGGCGAACAGGCCGAGCTTTGGGCCGAATGTGGTTATGATAAAAATGCTATTATTGAAACGGTTAAGAAATTTGCCGTAAAAAGAACAACTGATAGTATGGCAGGGTAGAGGTACTTTCTATTGCTTATAATGGAAAATGCAAGATGGATAATGGAATTCAATAAATGCTATTCTCAAACATGATAAAGCCTCAGTTAATGAATAACTGAGGCTTTTTATATATAAGTTTTCGCTAAAAATCAGTATACAAATTCCTGAACGAGCTTCGTAAACCGAAGGTAATTAATCCGGTAGTATTCTTACCTAAATTGTTACTTTCTCTCCTAACCACACCACCTAGTTCTAAGCGGAGGTTGTATTTTGGGTTAACTACATAAGCTACTTTCCCTTCAGCATAAAAAAGATCGGTACGGATACCCTGGGTGGTATAATTCCCATTTGCTTTTACCGCATCTGTATACGGTTCGAAAATATTTTTGCCATAATTCTGTCCGGCTTCATCTAAACCATATTTAGCATACATCAATTCCCCGCTAAAATCAAAACGTTTATAAGAGTAATTTAATAAGCCAATAAGTTCTCTAAAATTTGCGCCAAGAGGATGTGCTAGGGGTTCGCCATACTGTGCATAGTTAATAATTGGTTTACGTGATGAAAATGTGTAAGGCTTAGCCGTATTATATTCTAATAAATAATTTAGGCCTTCAACTTTAAAAACATCTGCCCCCCTCAATCCCAATTGCCATGCATATTTATTTCTAGAACTTCCCTCTGAAGAAAAAAATTCTTTTGCCTGAAACTCATCTAAAGAAAATTGACCATAAGCGACCAATTCTTTAGCAAATTTATATTTACTGGTAAATCCAATCAATGCATTGTCTGGTGAACCACTTGAAGCTTCTATGGGCCTTAAGAAGATAATTGGATTAGCATAACCCCAATCAAATCCTCTGCTGTTTCCAGCATCATCAGTTTGTGCCCAAACAATCGAATCAAAGAACCCGATAGATAAGCGGTTATTCACATTCCAATCAAGGTAATGAAATACACCTCCTTTTTTCCTAAATCCAGTTTCGTAAGATAATTGCGGTGCACTAGGATCTTGCATGGCTGCCCACATCACCATATATTGTACATCCCCCAAATTACCCGTTAATTTTAAAAATGGATATGGAGATGCATAATCCGATAGCAATAATGAACGATAACCATCACCAACAAAATTTTTATCATAACCGGCTGTGATGTTTAAATATTTAGATGGCGTATAAGATAGTGTAGCCGTTACATACGACCAATCTGCAGTTAGGGGATTGATATCGGGATTATAACCTTGACCATATTTACCACCGACACGGTTATAAGATTGACCAGGAACAACTCCAGTTTGACTAATATAATTTCTATAATAATTGGCAAACCGACCTTGATTTTCAAACCCACTGGTATAAAAAGAAAATTTCTTCCCTATCGTACCCCCAACCTGGTAACCACGGGTATTTAGATAAGTATTTTTCTTTCCCGAAAAATCACGCCCTATCTGAAAATCTGGTAAAAAGTCTGCATAAACTGTATAATCTTCTTTTTGAATATCAAATAAATGTTCTTGAAACAACTTTCTGGCTGCCCATGATTTTCTCGTCGAGTCTACCCCAACATTCATTAAAAGTGCATTTTTATCCCTCAGCAAGCTATCATCGATAAAGAAAGGCTTTAAAGCACTATGAAAGCGTCTATTGGGATTATAAATCTCGCTACTCAGCTTCTGATAAAACTGATAAGAGTAAGGTTGGTAAACAGCCTGGGCTTTCACTTTGTAAATGGAAACGACTAAAAATAGGAGGAATAAGATTTTCTTCATTTGCTAAATTTTAATACAAACGACAAAGAACGTTATTAATTATGAAATTAACGATGTACTCGAAGTTTCACTAAATGAAAAAGCCCTTTCGGGCTTTTAAAATTCTATTTACTAAAAGGCATTCTCTTCACCTTTAACCATATTAATCACAGTCATAAAAATAATTTTGACATCAAGCATGGCACTCCAATTCTCCAGATACCATATGTCGTGCTCTACCCGCTTTACCATTTTGTAATCTTCTTTAGTTTCACCACGGTAACCGTTTACCTGTGCCCAACCTGTAATACCTGGTTTTAAAAAGTGGCGCACCATAAATTGATCTACAATACCTTTGTATTGTTCGGTATGACTTAACATATGCGGACGGGGGCCAACTACACTCATATGCCCCATAAATACATTAAAAAACTGAGGCAATTCATCCAAACTCGACTTCCTTAAGAACTTCCCTATTGGCGTAATCCGGTCATCGTTTTTGCTCGCTTGTCGTTTATCACTATCAGCGTTCATACGCATGCTCCTAAATTTAAAACACCAAAAAGGTTCGTCATCCCGCCCACTTCTCAATTGTTTAAATAAAACAGGCCCTTTACTTTGCATTTTAATTAACAATGCAATGATCGGATATAACCAGCTTAACACAAACAAAATCACCAAACCACTAAATATAACGTCAATAGCACGTTTTTTAAAGCGATTATGTATTTTCTCCAGGGGCTCAGAACGTAAAGAAATCACAGGGAATTCGTTTCCCAGATAGCTTACCGTATAAGGCGACAATAAGGCGCCGCTAATATCCGGAATAAACTTTAAGCGCACACATTGGCGTTCTGCCTCTTCTGTAAGCAAGGTCATATCGGCCATGCGTTCTGGCGCAATGGTCACATAAATATCTTTAATCCCTTTATCAACAGCCATTTTAAACTGACGTCCCACCACATCCGAAATCTGCCCATTGCGGTCTAGATAATCTTCTGGCACATCGTTAATAAAACCATGAAATTCGATATAGCGCTGTTTTTCGAAATAGCTCGCCAACTGTAAGCCCGTTGCATTATTACCCATGATAGCCACAGACTTAACACCTCGTAAATGATTAAATAATAAGAACTGAAAGGAGGTGCCTATAAAACGGTTCACTAGAAACAAAATGGCCAGCATCCCATAAAAAATAACTAAAAAGGATCTGGAGAAATCATTTTGTTTAGAAAAGAAAAGGTAAATAGAAAATAAAACCGCATGTAAAACCACACTTTTCCAGGTTCCGCGGTAGATCCGCTCTATTCTGCGTGACCCATATTCGCTATAAAGTCCAAAACTGGTGGTACTCACAATCCAGATCAAATTACATACTACAATATAATGCCATTGTAATTCAGAACTTACCGCTTTACCCATATAAGCGGTAAATTCGTAGGCAAAAAAGTACACAATATTGACCATGATTAGGTCAGTTATCGGTAAAATATATTTAAGTATAAATAAGTAACGTGTTTGCATAGGCTTAAAGGGAAAACTTAAACATTTATTTCTTGTTTTTGTTTTGAATGAATCATAATGAACAAAATTGATGCCCAAATTCCGAATTCAAAGTTAAATAATCATTATCAAAATAAAAACCAGTAATAATCACACAATATAAGATTTACAAAAAGCTAAAGAAAGAAGAGTATTTATGTCTCTAATAATAGTCGATAAATCCATCCCTTAGGTAGATACAAAAAAAGTTTACAATTTCTGTAAACTTTGCAAACGATCTTTAATTTCCTTAACTATGAATACTGTATTCCATGTTGAATCACCATATCCTTAGCCACCTGTTTAATCTCTTGTTCATCAGATTTCGGATAAATTAACAATACTTCGCCATCATCTACCACGATATAATTATCTAAGCCCCTAATTACGGCAGCTTTATCATTCGGCAAATGAATAATACAGTTCGAAGTATCTTTTAAATGAATCTTTTCCAAATTGACCATATTATTATCAGCATCTTTTTCTCCTATGGCATGTAACGATGCCCAGGTACCCAAATCAGACCAACCAATATCGGCAGGAATTGTATATACATTATCAGCCTTTTCTAAAATGGCATAATCGATGGAGATATTAGGGCTTAAAGGGTATTTTTCGGAAATAAATCTAGCTTCATCAGGGCTATTATAAAAAGGTAAGCCACTTTCAAACAATGTAGCAATTTCAGGAGCATATTGTTCAAATGCTTTCTTTAAAGAAGCTGCTGACCAGATGAATATTCCTGCATTCCAAACATAATCGCCACTTTTCAGGTATTCCTCTGCCTTAGCAAGAATGGGCTTCTCCATAAAGGCATTTACCTTTTTAATTTCACCTGGTACATCTTGATATTGTATATAACCATAACCAGTGTCTGGCCTTGTAGGAGTAATTCCTAGTGTTAACAACGCATCGTTCTTTGAACTAAAATTCAAGGCCTGCTCCACTTTATTCAAGAATACTTTCTCTTTCAAAATTAAATGATCTGAAGGCGCGACAACAATATTTGCATTAGGATTTAATTGGCCAATTTTATAAGCCGCGTACGCAATGCAAGGGGCCGTATTATTCCGACTCGGTTCCAAAAGAATATTAGGCTTTAACACAGCGGGTAATTGTTCAGCAACCAAATCAGCATAAGTTTCGTTAGTTAGAACAAATATTTGCTCAATTGGGCAAATGTTTAAAAAACGTTCATAAGTAAGCTGTAGTAAAGATTTACCAATGCCTAAAATATCAATAAACTGTTTTGGGAAATGATTTCTACTTTTCGGCCAAAAGCGTGAGCCCACACCTCCAGCCATAATTAATACATATGTATCTTTATTCATGTAATTTTAGATGTTAATAAAGTCCAGTTTTCTCACAATCCTGATACCAGTCTTCTAGTGCCTCTTTTAATGAAAATTGTAATTTATAAGGAGATAGACTAAGCTTTTCTCCAGAGATATTAGTAGAAATCATTAACTTCTTTACGCGATCCGGATGGATACCACTAATATTTTTACCCAATACCCTCGCACCAAAATAGGCTGAACCAGCTGCTGATTTTAATGCCCAGCCAGGCACCAAAAGTTTTGGTGCTTTAGTTTGGGTAGCTTTAGCCATGGTAACACAAATTTCTTCGATAGTAGGTGCAGGGAAATAAGTTAAATTGTAGGTAACATGCCCCGGCTTTTCCTTTTGACCAGCTTCATATAATATCCTGGCCACGTCTTTTACATATACACTAGCCTTTATGGTGTCCTTTCTTCCGGGATAAAAAAAGAACCCTTTTTTTAGCGAATTATATAATCGAGTAAAGTTACCACCCTCTTGCTTACCAAAAACTACTCCCGGCCTAACAATCACAAGTTTTCGGTTTTCAGTATCTTCTGACTGCCAAAGCTTATGGATATATTCTGCCGTTAACTTAGAAATACCATAAGGGGTATTCGGCATGGGTAAAGTTTCTTCCGTTTTATACTCCTCAGACGCACCATAAGGAGCAATTGAGCTGGTAAAAACAATAGTATTAATATCATTATTCCTGGCAAAATCGCAAACATTTTGAGCGCCAAATATATTGGCTTCGAAATATTCGTGATCGGGATGTCCAGGAGTTGTATGTACTGCAGCTAGATTGTAAATAATACTATCACTAACGTTATCTAAATCTAAGAAAATCGGCTTACGGATATCAAGCTCAGTAAATCCATCACTAACCTTTTTACGGATGTCGTAACTAGTTACCTGATCAGACAGCACTAAAGTCTCTGTTATGTACCGTTTTAGGTGTGTACCAATAAAACCCGATCCTCCAAATATTATATGATTCATTTATTTATTTTCTAATTTATCCCAATACTTACTATGCATCGAAAAACTTTTCTTTTGTTTTAATGATAACTTTTCATGCATCATCCCTAATTTGTATCCAATGAATTTAGCTCCAATAGACATGATCATTTTAGGAAAAACCAACGGATTATGCTTAAATACATATTTTAGCTCCGATTTTAGGTATTTAACTCCCTCTCCGCCTGCAGAACCAAATTTCTCTAATAACCACTCATTTGTAGAGTGAAATACACCAATATCAAAATACCTTTTAAATTCTTCTGTTATAGTATAATTATGTGAATGATAAACTTCTGATTCAGCAATATAAGCGATCTTCCATCCTTTAATTAAGATTTGGCCACCAACAATAACATCTTCGGCAAATATTGTCTTACTAGGAAAACCACCTACCTCTTCGAGTGCAGCTCTTCTGTAAGCAGCGAATGAATTTGAGCATGATGCTGTTTTTATACCCAATCGAGCACGGTCCTCAAACGATTTTATAATACTTTTGTCCGGATAATTAAATAATCTAGCGTGCGTTTCCAAAACTTTGGCTCCTTTATGAGGGAGCTGTCGGCCATATGCAATACCAACCTTAGGATCATCGAAAGCGGTAACGAGCTTTTTTAAAGCATTGACTCCCTTTAAAATACAATCCTGGGTTAAATAAATTAATATATCGCAACCATTCGCCGCTTCTGCTAGTAATTGCCTCGCATATCCATGATCAAATTCAGCTTTATTTATCTGTACAATCTCAAAACCGTGTTGCTCCGCTAAGAACACAGTATTATCTGTGGAACCTGAATCAATTATGATCTTTCTCCCTATACCGATCTCTTGAACATCAATACATTTCAAAATATCGTTCCAAATTTCACCTGCATTCAATGTTGGTACTAATATAGCTACTTTCATTTCGTATTTCTGTAAGTTTTCACTTTTATTCACTGTCTATCCAGGAAGAACTGGCACGTTTTTTCTTTTTTATTAATGTTTTAACAAATACTGCGAGATAGCTTTTAGCTAAAGTGCACCAACTTACAAAAGTATTAGAATGACGCTTATTAAATGCATAATTCTGCTTAAAATTATGCAATGATCTATTTGAATTAAGTAGCGGTACCAAATCGCGCAGCTTATTCGCTCCAACTATTCCGGTTGTTTCGGCATTATTATAAACTTTCAGGCATGGAATACCATATGATTTGAATCCAATCTTTTTTGCTCTAAGAAAAAAATCAATATCACCATGATATTGAGGAAAATTGACATCGTCAAAATAGTCTAAGGCCAACATTACCTCTGCGGGGATTAAGGTACCCATTCCTCCAGACCAGTCTACCGGAATGACTTCATCATATACATCATATTGGTTTAGACCGATCAGAACTTTTCTACCTGTCTTTGACTCATAATAGGCTCCAAAATTAAACAAGCGATCTTTATCATGTAGCCAGAATACTTTCGAGACAAGTATTGATTCCAGGTATTTAGAATCTGACAATAAAAGTTTTTCTAAGTTAAAAAAATAATTCTTCTCGCAGACGGTATCATCATTCCACAGCAATATATGAGATGCTTTTAAGTTTTCAATTGCATATTTTGCTCCCAAGTTAATCGATCCACTCCACCACAAATTTCCGGTTCCCGTAAGTACATTTATGCCAGGAATGTGCTCATGTATCCAATTAGCAGTTCCATCAGTAGATCCATCATCAACCACAATGACATCAAAACTAATGCGATTCTTATCACTAACATAAGAACCAATAGCACTATAGATATTGGTGAGCCCAGCTATGGTAACATCTTTTCTATTATAAACAGGTATTACTATTGCAATTTTTATCATAATCTTAATACTTAACAAATCGTTTAACTACATCCATAACAATCCCCTTTACTTTAATAACCACGTTCTGTGTATGAATATCTCTCCACAAATAATATTGAAGAAAAAAATAAACAAATCCACACACTACTACACTCGAAAATAGAAAATATGTCACGTTAATCATATTTGCTCTAAGCAAATAAATTATTGGAACAAATGGCAACGACGATAAAATAGCATAGCCAACTATTTTTATTGGAAATTCTAACCTATACCTTTTTCGCGCATAGTAAATGAACATAAATGAAACTATTAATTCTGTTAAAGAATTCACTATCGCGGCACCAACTTCGTGCATTTTGGGAACCATTAGCACATTCAAACCAATCGATATAAACATACCTAACATGACAGCATACAACATCTGTTTTTCCATCCCTGCAGCAATTAAGACCTGTACACCGAATAAATTCCCTAAACCAATTAACAAAGGTAGAACAGAAAGGATCATCATCGGTTTAACTGCAGGTTCAAACGCTTGTCCAGATACTAGATTGATAAGCTCAGGCGCCAGTAAGAAAAGCCCAAATGTGATAGGAATAGATAAAAGTATAATAAAATTATAAGAACTCTTTAGCAATGCCACGTGTTTCCCATCCTTATCTTGAAAGGATTTGGTAATACTTGGTAGCAGAACGATTCCCATAGAAATAACTAAAGGAATAGCAATTCTCGCAATTTTCGTGCTAGCAGTGTAATAACCTACTGCTTTATCATTTGATAACAAACCAAGTAGAATCGTATCAAGCATATTATACATGGCAGCACTAAGATTTATGCCAAAAATATAGAGTAACGGTGTAAAATGTCTCTTAAGTTGTAAGCTGCTAAATGTTAATGAAACCTTACCACGAAGTATTAAAATATTAATAAAATTATTCCCCAACACCGAGAATATTGTGATATATAGATATGCTAGGGCATCATCTGCTTTTTTGACAAAGACAAACATTAGGGCTAGCGAAATTAGCTTAACGAGTATAGATCTAAGAGCGATGCTTTTGAATTCCTCTAATCCCTGATAAAACCAATCTATAGAACTGAATCCCAATAGAATAACTAATGAACTAGTTAAATAATAACTTGAGTCAATAGAGAATCTCGCAACTGCAAATACTATTGAGATATAGATCAAAGATAAACCCAAACTAGTTGTCAGATATATCACCATTAATTCAGAAAACGTTTTAGATAGTTTATCACTATCTGAACGAACCTTGGCTATTTCTCTAACGCCATAATACGGTATTCCCAATGCCGCAATCAAAGCAAAATATTGTGCAAATGTAACGACAAATTGCACCTTTCCAACCCCGCCAGGTCCCAAAATTCTAGAAATATAGGGAAAGCTCAAGATCGGGAAAATGATATTGAAGACTGTTAACAGGAAGTTGTATATGTAATTTTTTTTCACCAGCGTCTGTCTAAATTTACGTGACTCATCATTCTTTTAAAATCATTTAATTAAATAATATTATTAGTGCATCCAGAAAAATCTTTTGCTAATGTTAATAATGGATTTATCCGATTAGGATGGCTAGTCTGAAATCGATATTCACCCTTTGGCAGCTTCCATTTTTTATATGATGTTTCAAATAAACTATTCGATTTCGGAAAAATAAAAGGTAAGCCATCCTCTGTAACAATCGCGAGATCATACCCCATCTTACTAATCATTCTCGACAATTTCACTTCTCCGAATCTTATCAAGAGTCGTTTATATGAGATATTTTGACCAGGGAAGTTACCACCATTATTTTCGACAACCTTTTTTAATACGTCCAACGATGTCAACAAAAAAAAACTTTGTATGTGTGGAGTGAAATTATTTCTAATCAATGTTTGATAGATTTTTGTTGAATATGAAATTCCAATCATACCAACAGTTGGATTCTGTTCCAAAAAATTTATGTAATCATCCAAGAAATCAACATGCTTAGAATCTATTGAGGAATTCATCAACAAGACATAACAATTATCATGTTCAAAATACTTTCGAACAGTTTGCCCATATCCCTGAAAATCCATCCCAACATTTGAAACTTCTTGAAAGTCTATATCTCTGTATTTATCATAACTATCTTGAGCAGAGCCCGAAATAGTAATATTCATTTTTATCCTCTTGGGGCCCTTGTATTTAGCTAAGCGATCTAACTGATACTTCAATCCACAATCAAACTCAATATCATTAACAACTTTCTTTCTAGTCATCTCATATCCAACCCAATCGTGCAGGCCGGCAATGACAATATCGTTTAGAATTGGCTCCCGATAACTCCTCTTCGGATCAGGAATCGAAATATATCTTGAGAAAAATTCCTTTAAATAAAGGACGGGAGAAAAAACAAGTTCAATAGCCAGTAAAAAAAGGAATTTTATCATTAATTTTCAATATTATCGTTAAAAAAATCACGAGACAACTCTTGTGCTTTGTTGTATCTTAACAAAATTTCTTTCTCTGTTGCTTCGTTTTGATCCATATAAAAAATATAATTTCGATACGGTGTATACGTTAATAACGTAGCTTCGAGGCGCAAGGGTAATATCACTTTTATATTTGAATATAAAACAATACAAATAACATAGACCATTTTTGTATATCTCTTGTAGAAAATCAAACTTCTTGCTACACAATAAACCAAACCAGTAGAAAAGAAATACCCAAAACGGCTTTGAACTTCCCCAACCTCTGCAAACAGTATTGATATTATAATGAAAATTACAAAAAGCACTATAAATTTTGGGTCGAAAGTATTTATCTTTTTATAATTTAGAATCAAAATTGCCAAAAGCCCTAAGCTGAGAAGAGTAACAAAATTTACGTTACTATGAACAGGGTAAAATTCCAGATATAACTTAATTTGATGAAAGAAAAAAGCTGAGGTATCACCAGGAAGTATTGTTTCAAAAATATTTACGATTATAGATAGAACGCCAAATTTGAATATTAGACTGCCTAAAAACATAAAAAAAATAGCAATTAAAACCTTTCGACTAACCCTCCATCTGAAGAAAATATAAGCTGGCACAAATATTAAAGCACTTATATGAAATAGAGAGGCGAGGAAACATATTAAAAGATATTTTAAAAAGTTTTTATTGATGTACTCGTAAGCAAACAATAAAATATAGAATGCTAAAGATTGCCTTAGAATATCGAACTCTCTTAGCATATTTAGGGAAAGGAACAGCACTATAAAAATGCATGCATCACCGCTTAGATATTTACTCACAAATTTATTTAGTGAATATAAATTGAATGTGGTAATCAAAAGTACTAATCCCTGGAATGAGATACCCAAACTCTTCGTAATTGCACAAAGGAGTTTAAAAGCGGGCTCCCAATTATGGTCATAGAAATACGGCGCATTTTTAGCGTTGAAGATAATTGTTCCTAACCCTTCAACATTATTATAATAGCTTAAATACTGAAACCAGTCAGCACCAACTTTATAACGTAAACCAATAAAAACCGTTAAGATTACAAAAGAAAGAGGCTTAAGGTATTTCTTATATTTTACTATTTTCAAATCACTAAATCCAGATGATTGAATAAAAGCAAAAAAACCTACTACACTAATCAATAATATATATGACAACATTAGCTTTGTAATTTAAACCATCGCAACGAGGGTAATTGATAGGGTATTGAATATTTTTAAACACTTCAATTTTTTCGCCAAAAAAATTAAGTCTTTAGCTAAAATAACCAAAACTTTTGAGTTGGTCTTTCAAATCAGCTGCAATATTATCAATAGACAGGGTTTTCTTATAGGCTTGAATGTTATCTATAAACAGCTTGTAACTTTTTAACGACGATTCTCTATTTAGAACGATGCCTTCAATCAAAGTATTCATTTCATTAATATCCTCGCACAAATACCCCATTTCCCCATTTACAACAAACATATCGACAAAAAACCTATTCTTGATCGCAATTATAGGCTTTTCATAAAAAATAGCATCAAAAAAAGCAGCACTACTTCTTAGAAGAAAATCATTTTGTCCATAAAAAAACATTGAATAATCCAAATTAGCGACTTCAGAATCGTATTTTTCTCTACTAAGAGGTGTGTTTATCTGATCATTAACTAAATTCTTTACGTTAGCGTTAAGGTGCCGCTTAATGGAGTCTTCTAATATTCCTACAACCCAGAACTCAATCTTTCCACTTGTAACTAAATCACTATTAATCAATGCAATATCATACAACTTATCCACATTCTTTCTTTTCCCGGCACTGCCAATGTGACCAAATCTAATTGGAGACGAAAGATCACTAGAGCTGATTAATGGTGTGATTTTTTCAAATGTAGGCAACTCCATGGATATTATATCCTGGCTATCTAAAATATTAGCCTCTGTCATTATTTGTTGAGAAATTTTTGTT